>NZ_JBDGHY010000018.1:0-20648 GCF_039615155.1 Sphingomonas epibiotica
TTTAACATAATCTTTCTTATCGAACTACCAGATTTGCTAATCGGCGTAAGCATTTAGGCCCCTCCGGCGCCTTCACCCGATCAGCGACACCCGCTCGCGCTGGCGTTGCTCTTCCTCCGCGAGCCACGCGAGAAACTGCGCCAAAATGTCGGCAACGTCCAGCCCAGTTCGACTATGGTGCAGGCCAACGCGAACGCGCAGCGGTGCCGGCCAGTCCTTGCAGTTCTGGATCAACATCGCTTGGACCCATTTGGGCGTGGTGGAGAGCAGCCATTCGAGCGATTGCCATTTGTAAGCGGGCCTGACGCCCGACATCAGGCGGCTGACCGGCTCGTCCGACAGCAGTCCGATGACAGCGGATGAGACGTGAGCACGATATGCAGGCGACAGCTCGTGAAAGGGCTGCTCTTCCCAGGTTTGCGGCTCGTGATTTGGCATGTTCGGCAGCAGCGGGCTGTTGAACAAGTTGATGCGGCTGGTGCGGTTGATGTCGGGCGCGAGCAAAGCTCGCGTGAGCCCGTCCAACACGGCGAGGAACTGCCGAGCCGAGACCTGCCCTATCCCGGTCAGCGACGCAGACCTGCGGACCAGCGCCTTCCGCAACTCGCCATCGAAGGCGACCAGCAGGTTCAAGGCGCCGGACACCTCCTCCGACCCACAGTCGGACGCGGGTCTCGGGCCGCTCCAATAGTTTGTTCTGAGGGGTACGCCGCAGTCGGCACAGGTGAACTCGATCCGGCTCCGCCAGCTGAAGCGGGGCTCATGGTGGGGCTGACAGCGGCGGCAGAAGTCCTGCCGCCAGGTGCCGTGCCGGTGACAGAAGATGAGCGGGAGCGCCGCTTCGGCATCGAGGTAGGCGCCACCGGTGGCGTGGCCCTCGGCAAGGCAGACATGGCACCAGGCGAGATCGAGCTCGCCTCGCGCTCGCCCTTTTCCGTCGGTTCGTGGCAACCAGGCGGTCACCAGCCACGGCCAGCGGCGCTTCAGGTTGAGGCGCATGATCGCATCCTGATCGACGCGGAGCCGTTGCGCCGCGGAATTCGCCTCCGACCCCTTCCATCCTACGTCCGCTCTGACCTTGGTGCCTGGACTGTCCGGGGATAGCTCCTGCCGCAACTCAGTGATGGACACCTCGTAACAAGCGGCGATGCGCGCCAGCCAGGAGGAGATGAGCTCGTCAGAATGAGGCCGTGGAGCGATCGGCAGCGCGCCCGGCACGGCTCAGACCGTTTCCCTGGCCCGTGCCCGCCCTCGGCGCTGAGCAATCACCTTCATGCTGACCGACGGCAGCATGAGGTCGTCGGCATCGAGGTCGCTGGCCTCGATGCATTCGCTGCCGTTCTCGATCGCACGAACAGCCAAAGTCTCGACGAGGCGGAAGATGCGCCCGGTATTGCCGTCGGAGAGATCGAGTACCGACGTGCGGCAACGCTCCTCTTCCAGCTGTGAAGGTCTCCGAAGCGGCAGGATCGCAGCCAGCGTGACCATCAACAGGCGGAACGCTTCGTCGTTCTGCCACCGAGCCAGCTCGACCGCATCGAACCGCTCGGCGAGCGCCGCATCGGTGAGCAGCGCAGCCTGCGCCTCGTGGTTGCCGGTGCAGACGAGCGGGATCTGCAGGTCGTTCGCGAGGTAGCGGAGCGTGTTGAGGAAGATGCGCTGCTGGCGCGGCGTGCAGGCCAGCATGTGGTTGATCTCATCCAGGATCAGCATGCGAGCACCCACCTGCCCCATCAGCCGGCGAGTCAGGAGGCGCGCACGCTGCGTGTCCCCCCGACCGGCGAAGCCGGCGCCGAGCTTCTCGAGCACCTCGCCGTAGAACTCGCCGTCGGTCGGCTGCGGTGGAAGCTGGACGCCCACGACCGGCATCGTCGCCACGCCGATCGCCTCGTTGAACCCGCGCGGGTTCTCTGCCTCAAAGCGCTCCACGATGCGCGACTTGCCCATGCCGGTTTGGCCGTAGATCAGCAGGCACGGCATGCGCGTGCGCGGCGGATAGCGCAGCATCGCGTCCAGCGTCTTGCGCACCGTCTCCGCTTTCGGAAAGCCGAGCCACCGGTCCTTGCGGATCCAGGCGATCCGGTCGGCGTCGGGCCAAAGCGCACGATCGCGATAACCATCGGCGAGGTGGGAGAGGTTGCTCATCGGGGCATCTCCTCGACAAGATACGGAAGCGCCTGCTGATCGCCGCCCGTCCTCTCCTGGACCGCAGATAAACCAACGGCGGGGGTTACCTGCTCGAGCGGTAGCTCGCTGCCATCCCTCGCACGTCGAGCGTCGCGCAGGGCCGCTTTGGTCCGCTGAAGCGCGAGCCGCGCGGCTTTGGTCTTGTGCGCCGCGTCTGCGACGATCAGCCTCTGCGTTTCTACAGCCTGGAAGATCAGCGCCTCGTCGACAGCCTGCTGGCCGCGCATTCGCAGGGTGCGAACCGCCTCCCTCTGTTCCCATCGGGTGATCGCGGGGCGCCGCAGATCGCGGTAGGGCACCTCGAGGTGCTCGCCGTGCGGCAGTTCGAGCCAGATGCGCGAAAGGTCGCGGGGATCCCAGCGCACCGGCATCGTCTGCCCCGGCCGCGTGTACCAGCAGGATAGGGCATCATCCCAGTAATGTGTGCGGAACAGCTCGATGCCGTGTGGTGTCACGGCGCGCAGCTCGCAGGGCAAAAAGTCCAACAGGAACGCGGCATCGTCGGCCGGAAGGCGGACCAGCTCCGGGCGTCGTTCCACCCCCTCGGCCCAAGCAAGGGCGGGCGGAATGCCGATCCCGCGGTGCCGCTCCGCATGATATGGGCCGATGATCTGCGCGGCGAGCCAGACTTCCAGCTCGCTCAGCGTCATGCAGGCCTCACCTTCCGCATCGTAGTCGCCACGCTCGGCGACGTTAGAGAAGGTTGTTCCGGGTAGGAGGTGGACGGCCCCCATCATCGTGCCAATCAGCCGCTCGATGTGACCGCCGAAGTGCGGCCGACGCACCGGCCGATATTCGAGCGCAATCGAATGAGCTCGGCAGCCGCGCTTCAGCGCGTCTGAGCGGTGCTCACGCGCGTTGTCGACGTGCAGCCGATCCATGAGCCCCTGGCTGTCCCACGGTGCCTTCATGCTCCGCTCGGCCAGCCAGTCCCGCTTGGGGAGAACGGCGTGTCGCATGCACATGCCGACCGAAACAGCGGACGGCGCCAGCATGTCGAGGTGGAAGCCGGGCACGGTTCGGCTCGCCACGTCGATCATCAGCGTGAGCCAGGGCCGGCCGATAGGCTTGCGGTACAGGTCGTCGACAACGATCACGTCGACCAGCGTGTGGTCCGACTGGACGAGCTCAAGCGCGTAGGCCGCCTCGAGCACGCCTCGCGTTGGCTCCCACTTGTCAGCGGCTGCCTTGGCGCCCTGTCTGCGGGCCGTAACGATCTGGGGAGAGAGCCGGTCCAACCGCGCTTGGATCGCCTTGGTACTGGGCACCTTGACCCCGATCTTCGTTCCTTCGTGTCGCAGCCAGCGGCGGAGCGCCTGAACGCTGGGCTTCTCGAGCGTGAGGTGGAAATCAGCGATGCCGCGAGCGATAAGCTGCTCAGTCGCGGCCGAGAGCCGCTGCTCCCCCTTCTCCCTTCCTCGCGGTCGCGGCAGCAGTGACGCCGCAGCGGGCGAGGCTCGGTAGAGTTGCAGGAGCTTGTGGAAGCGAGCGCGGCCGAGTTCCAGCTGGACCATGGCTTTGGCGGCCACATCGCCGGGCACGCGCGTCATCAAGGCGAGCGGGCGAATGATCTTCTCGCGGCGATGCGCCTCCGCCCAGTCGGCGTCGCTCGCCGTCCTCAGGTCCGCGGTTCGCATGGCACGACGCCTCGGCTGGTCCCAGCTGGGCGATCGTCCGCTGTTTCGAGAACAATGTCCACTGTTTCAGGTGCAGGTCGTCGCCCAGCGGTAATCTAGCCGCGAGTCCACCCTTTCAGGAGAACCGACATGATCGGGCACCTCCGGATCATTCTTTCTAGCGATAACACCGATTCCCGCTAAAAAGGTGATGGCCAGATTTCGCGCGCTTGTCGGTTGTCCTGAAACGGTGGACGCACACGGCGAGCGTCGCCCGGCGTCAGTCCACTCCTGAAATGGTGGACATTCTCCCCAAAAGAGCGGACGCTTGCCAGGCTGGATCAGCCGAGGCGTCGTACCATGCGAACCGCGGACCTGAAGACGGCGAGCGACGCTAATTGGGCAGAAGCGCACCGCCGCGAGAAGATCATCCGCCCACTTGCTGCGCTGACCCGCATCCCGGGCAACGCAGCCGCCGAAGCGCTGGATAAGCTTGGGCTGGGTCGCGCCCGTTTTCATGAGCTTCTCCAGCTTTATCGGGCGTCGCCCGTTGCCGCTTCGCTGTTGCCGCGCCCGCGAGGGCGGGAGAGGGGAGAGCGGCGGCTCTCATCTGCTGCCGAGCAGTTGATCGCCCGAGGCATCGCGGAGTGTTATCTCACCCTCGAGAAGCCGAACGTGCAGGCGCTCCGCCGCTGGCTCCGACATGAGGCGCAGAAGATCGGGCTGAAGGTGCCCAGCACCAAGGCAATCCAAGCACGATTGGACAGACTGCCTCCCCAGACCGTCACGGCCCGTAGGCAAGGGTCCAAAGCCGCCGCTGACAAGTGGGAGCCGACGCGAGGCGTGTTGGATGCCAGCTACGCGCTGGAGCTCGTGCAATCGGATCACACGCTGGTCGACGTGATCGTCGTCGACGATCTGTATCGAAAGCCCATCGGTCGGCCGTGGCTCACGCTGATGATCGATATCGCGAGCCGCACGGTACCGGGGTTCCACCTCGATATGCTTGCACCCTCGGCCGTGTCGGTTGGCATGTGCATGCGCCAAGCCGTTCTCCCCAAGACCGCCTGGTTGGCCGAGCGCGGCATGGAGGCACCTTGGGACAATCAGGGTCTCATGGATCGGCTACACCTCGACAATGCGCGCGAGCACCGCTCCGACGCTCTGAAACGGGGCTGCCGTGCCCACTCGATCTCGCTCGAGTATCGTCCGGTTCGGCGTCCGCACTTCGGTGGCCATATCGAGCGGCTGATCGGGACAGTGATGGGCGCTGTCCATCTTCTGCCCGGCACGACGTTCTCCAACGTGGCGGAGCGAGGCGAATACGACTCCGAAGCCCAAGCGTGCATGACGCTGGGCGAGTTGGAGAGCTGGCTCGCCGCACAGATCATTGGGCCGTACCATGCAGAGCGACACCGCGGCATCGGCATCCCGCCGGCGCTCGCCTGGGCCGAAGCGATGGAACGGCGGCCGGAGCTGGCGCGGCTGCCGGTCGATCGCGCCAGCTTCCTCTTCGACTTCCTGCCTTGCGAACTACGCGCGGTGACCCCGCACGGCATCGAACTGTTCCATACGCACTACTGGGATGACGCGCTGTCCTGCTGGTACACGCGACCCGGGCAGGCCATGCCGATCCGGTGGGACCCGCGTGACCTTTCTCGCATCTGGCTCGAGCTCCCGCATGGCGAGCACCTCGAGGTGCCCTATCGTGACCTCCGGCGGCCGGCGATCACCCGCTGGGAACAGAAGGAGGCGGTTCGCACCCTGCGCGAGCGTGGTCAGCAAGCGGTCGACGAGACGCTGATCTTCCAGGCGGTCGAGACACAGCGGCTGATCGTAGCGGAAGCCGCTCACAAGACGAAGGCCGCACGGCTCGCGCTCCAGAGGACAAGGGCAGCCTTGGCTGATGCACGGCGCGCCAGAAGCAGCGGCAAGCCCACCATTGAGGAGGACAGAGCCACAGCTCTGCCGGGTGCCTCGGGAACGGATAAGGGCGGTGATCGGCAGGCGCTACCGTACCTCGTCGAGGAGATGCCCAGATGAGCGATCTGTCGCATCTTGCCGAGGACTACCGCGAGCGTGCGATGTGGGCCGACAAGGAGCGAATTGCCTGGATCCGCATGGATCGTTGGCTCGGCTTCCCGAAGGCGGAAACCGTGCGCAAGACCTTGGATGCGATGCTACGCTACCCGCCGCGCACGCGCATGCCGTGCCTCCTGATCTACGGCCAGACCGGGATGGGGAAGTCCCGCATCGTCGAGCGCTTCGAGGCGGAGAACCCGCGCGGGTTCAACGACACAACGGGAACGGCGACGATCCCGGTCGTGGCCGTTCAGCTGCCGCCACAGCCGACCGATGGCGAGTTCTACGGGGAGGTTCTCGAGAAGCTTGGCGCCGGCTTTGCGGGGCGCGGCGACGTCCAGCGAGCCCGGCAGCTCACCCGCCGGATCATGGGGCAGGTGGGTGCTCGTATGCTGATCCTGGACGAGATCAACCACATGCTGGCCTGCACGCCACGGCAGCAGCGCGTCTTCCTCAACACGCTTCGCTATCTGGCCAACGACCTGCAGATTCCGCTCGTCTGCACCGGCAACCACGAGGCGCGCGCGGCGCTGCTCACGGATGCGGCACTGGCCGAGCGGTTCGACGCGGTCGAGCTGGTCCGGTGGCAGAACGACGAGCCATTTCGGCTGCTGATGGTCACGCTCGCCGCGATCCTGCCTCTGCGCAAGCCATCTCAGCTGGAGGAGGAGCGATGCCGCACCGCTATCCTCGACCTCAGCGACGGGAACACCGGCCGCATCTTCCGGCTCGTCGAAACGCTCGCTGTGCGGGCAATCGAGAACGGCACCGAGCGTATCGAAGTGAGTGACCTCGACGCCGACGACCTTGTGCTTCCCTCCGTCAGCATGAAGGCGTTAGCCCAGCGCCGTGGACGCGGGCGGGCGACGGCGGCTGCTTGAGCCGTGGCGGGAGCGCTGCCGTTCGCGCCGCGTCCTCGTTCCGACGAGTTGCCGTCATCCTGGCTCGGACGGACCGCGGCCTTCTACGATGTATCGGTCGCCGAGCTTCGGGAGGCACTATGGACGGCCGGTCCGAAGGCGCAGCCGGATGTCCGCTGGGATCCGCACGAGGCGAGAAGCGTCGCAGCCGGTCTTCGGGTCGCGTTGGATGTCGTGCTCAATCTCGG
Organism: Sphingomonas epibiotica; assembly: GCF_039615155.1. Lineage (NCBI taxonomy): Bacteria > Pseudomonadati > Pseudomonadota > Alphaproteobacteria > Sphingomonadales > Sphingomonadaceae > Sphingomonas > Sphingomonas epibiotica. Next base: position 6,994 of record NZ_JBDGHY010000018.1, read on the forward strand.
GGTCAAGCGCCGCTGGCCAGGGCTGGCGGTGGACTGGTTGCCAAGCATCGACGGTTTCGGCCGAGCGCGAGGCGAACTCGATCTCGCCTGGTGCCGCTACTGCCTTGCCGAAGCGCACGAGGCGGGCGGAGCTTACCTGGACGCAGAGGCGGCGCTGCCGATCGTCTTCTGTCACCAGCATCGCGCTTGGCGACAGGATTACTGTCGGCGTTGTCGGCCGAGACACGCGCCGCGGTTCATCTGGTCGAATGGCATCGAGTTCGTGTGCGGCGATTGCGGCACCCCGCTAAGGGCAAGCCGCTGGACGCAGCCGACACCAGCGGCGTATTTCGAGCCGGAAGAGACGGCTGCGGCGCTTTCGATCCTGTTTGCGTTTGACGGGGAGGTCCGCAAGGCGCTGCTCGGGCATCCCGCATGCTTGCCGGGGATGGAGCCGGTGCCCGCCCGCCAGTTCCTCACCGTGCTGCGCGATCTCACCCGGGCGCTGCTGGCGCCGAGCCTCTTCAGGACCAGTTACATTAACCTGGTCGACTGCCCCGTGCTGCCGATCATGCCGGAGCACAAACCACAGACCTGGGACGAACAGCCCTACCATGAGCTTTCGCCTTACGGCCGAGCTCACATTCTCAGCGCGGTGGTAGCGCTCCTCGCCGACGAGCCCGTCAGCCGCCTGATGTCGGGCGCTCATCTGCCGTTTCGCGAGCGCCACATTCTGGAGAAGCTGCTCAGCTACGTGCCTCGCTGGGTGCAGGCCACCCTGATCCGAAACAGCACGGCTTGGCCGGCACGCCTACGCGTCCGCATTGAGGCCCATCAGCGACGAACTGGTATGGACGCCGAAAGCGTTCTGGCGCAGTTTCACGCGTGGCGGGCCGAGCGGGATCAGCGGCACCGCGAGCGACTGTTGCTGAGCGGGTGACAATGCCCGTCGGACGGCACGTAAGCATCTCTGAAGGAACAGAAATCCGCCAGTCCGATAATATATCTTATGTTAAACCAATGGCTTAGCAGATTTCCGGCATCGTTCTTGCAGAGACTGACGTGGCTTTTTCGCAGCTAAGGCTTGCCAGTCAGTCGCGAGTTAGCCGCGCCGTCGTTCTCGCGCGCGAGCGTGTCGCGGATCTTCGTAAAGATCCTGCAGCGCGCGCAGCCGAAACGCATTCCACCAGCGTTGCCAGCGATGCTCCTCGGCATCGTGGAGCATGTGACATCGCTGGCATAGCGCGGCGAGATTGCGCGGCGCGCTATTGCCAGGATCATGATCCAGATGCGCGCAGGCCAGCACGACATAGGTGATCCGCACGACGTCGAGCGCGAAGAGGTCGCCGACCTTCACCCGTCGCCCCTCTCCCGATCGCCAGCATCGCGCTTCGCTATCCCACCAGCGCCCATCGCCCAGATGCGCGACGTGCCGAAGATGCGGTCGCCGGCAGCGTTCGCAGCGCCCTCCTGCCCGCACGAACCGGATCTGGTCCGACAGCAGCGGCCAGTCGATCGGGTACAGCCAGCGGTTTTCGGGGCGGATCGGCATCCATGACTCTATGAGTCATGCGAAATGAGAACAAAAGGAAAATCTCGTTCCCTTCATGTTCTTATCCAGCATATCATGCGCGCATGTCCGCGTGTGTGATTCCCCTGTCCCAACCGATGCCGATCGCCGATCTGCCGCCAGCGTTTCGCCTGAGGGTGGTGAGCGCGGCCGGCGCTGGCTTCCCCTCGCCTGCCCAGGACTGGGAGGAAACCGCGATCGATCTCGTGGCGCTGCTGCGCCTCGACCGCGCCGCCAGCTTCGTGTTCCGGGTCAGCGGACAGTCCATGATCGACGCTGGAATCTATGATGACGACGTGGTGGTGGTCGATCGCGACGCCACGCCGGTTAGCGGCCGCATCGTCATCGCCGTGGTCGACGGGGGCTTCGTGATCCGCCAGTTGGTCTGGCGCGACGGCAAGCCGGTCCTCGAGGCCCGCAACGCGCGGATGCGCTACGACGCGGTGATCGCGGATGAGAGTGTCGAAGTGTGGGGCGTCGTCCGCGCCTCCGTGCGCAACCTGCAGGGCTGACCGCCATGTGGGCGATCGCTGACGTCTCCAACTTCTATTGCTCGTCGGAGAGGGTATTCGACCCGTCGCTGCGCGATAAACCGCTCATCGTGCTGAGTAACGGGGACGGCTGCGCCATCGCGCGCTCCGAGGAGGCCAAGGCGCTGCACATCAAGATGGGTGCGCCGATGTTCAAGATTCGTGATATCGTCCGCGAGCATGGCATCCAATACCGCAGCAGTTCCTACGAATTGTATGCCGACATGAATCGTCGCTTCAATCAGGTCCTCGCCGAGCACAGTTGCACGGTCGAGGTGTACTCGATCGACGAATCGTTCTTTCGCCTGCCGGTGCTCCCGAACGGCCTGGGCGACGTGGCGGCCGCGCACCGCGTGATCGCGGCCGTCAAGCGTGCGACGGGCCTGCCGATCCGCATCGGGCTTGGCCCGACCCGGACGCTGAGCAAGGTTGCCAACGCCCTCGCCAAGGCGTCGGAGAAGGTCTGGAAGGGCGTGGTCGACCTGCACGACATCGAGCTGCGGCGGCGCCTGTTCGCGCAATGGCCGGTCGAGGAGGTCTGGGGCATCGCGCGAGCGATGACCGAGCGGCTGCGACCGCTCGGCGTCAGGACGACGGCCGATCTTGCCGCCCTCCCCCCGGAGGTCGCGCGCGACGTGGGGACGGTGGTGCTGGAGCGGCTCGTGCGCGAGCTGAACGGCGTCGAATGCACCGATTTCGAGCCGGAGCCGCCCCCGTCCAAGGCGACCGCGGTGACCCGCTGCTTCGGTGAGCCGGTGCGCGAGGTCGCGGCGCTGCGCGAGGCGATGGTGCGCCGCGCGGTCCGCGCGGCCGAGAAGATCCGCGCGCAGGATCTCGCTGCCACCCGCCTGATCGCCTTTGCCCACGGAAGCCGGTTCAAGCCCAACGCGCCGTCCGCCTCGCGCATAGCGCGGCTGTCGCCGGCGACCAATGATCCGCGCGTGATCGGCGGTATGGCGGGCCGCATGGCGGATGTCATGTACGAAACTGGCGGCGTCTACACCAAGTGCGGCGTCATGCTCGAGGGGCTGGAGCCGATGACCGCGCACCAGGCCGACCTGTTCGCGGTGCCCGATCCGCGATCCCCTGCCCTGCTCGCCGCGATCGACGGGCTCAACGGGCGGTTCGGCCGCAACACGATGCGGCTTGCCTCCGAGGGCTTTGGCCAGAAGAGCTACGACACCAAGCGTGCTTTCAAGAGCCCGTCCTGGACCACGCGGATCGATCAGGTGCCGATCGCGCGGTGAGATCAATAGCGATAGCCTGCCTGCCGGCAGGCCGCTGCCAGCTTCATCACTCGCCCATCCTTCGCGCCGTACTGGCGCAACCGTGCGGAATAGCTGTCGCAATAGCTTTTCGCGCGAGCGGACAGTGGCACCCCGTTCGGACCTCGCGCGGTCGCCGCCCCGCCCCGTTCGGCATAGCCACGAGCAGTCGCTGACTGAACCTGGGTGCGCGCTTGCGCGCCCAGATCGACTGCGCCGGGCATGTCCTGCGCGCCGGCAGGGGGCGCGATCGCGAATATCCCGACCGTGAACACAGCAACCAGGCTACGCATTCGATGTTCTCCCTCGAATTTCCGTCAGGCCATCAACGATTTGGCGGCAGCATCGTGCCGGTCGCGGGAGCGATTATGGATACATGTAGGCGCTTGCAATCGTAGCGGCGTGTGCTCGCAAACGGAGCGATTTTCTGCTCGGATTATCTGACAATGGGCGGAGCAGTCTGCTCACGCTAATTGCCAATGTGCTCGCCATCATCCGGCGCTGCTCGCAGTCATGGTCGCCTGCTCACATTATCTGCCAGCGGGAGTGGCGTCAGCGTGGCACCCGGATGGAGCCGTCCGCGATCCCTTCGGCGATATTTGAGAGCATGACGGCGTAGCGGTGCAGGCCGGGGAAGCGACCGGCGTTTCTCTCGATCTCTTCGCCGTATCCGGCATCGAGCAGCGCCTTGAAGTCCGGCATCACGTCGAACATGCCGCCGAGCAGATCGATATCGGAAGCACCGATCAGCAGCAGGGCATTCGCATGGGCGTCGAGGCGTTTCATCGTCTCCAGCATTTCGGTTTTGGTCATCGCACCCTTTCCGCTTGCGTGGTGTCATCGCCTATTATGCGCTGGCCCTGTTCGCGAAAACCTTCCTTTCTGACGACCTCGCGGGCGGGCCATGACGACAACGCATTTCTGCGGCCCGCCGCTTGTCAGAACTGTTCTGGAAACCTGCTTCGCAAAAGCGCTTGCCGGCTACGGGTTTGGAGAGCCCATTGGCACGGAGCGTGAGCACAACGCCCCGTTTGCAAGCAGCGCCGGTGATGGCGAGCACACTGGCAGATAATTCGAGCAGGACGCTCCCCGCCAGTGGCAGAAAGCGTGAGCAGGAAATCAGGCTGTTTGCGAGCACACGCCGCTACGTGTAGCGCCCGATTCTTTGTTGGCCGCCACCACATCTCCGCACACGGTATAGCCAAGCCGTTGGTAGAGTGCGAACGCCCGGTCGTTGCGAACAGCAACGTGGAAGATCAGGAAAGGTATCCTGCGGCGACGTACCCATTCCTCGGCGGATTTCACCAGACTTGTTCCGAGCCCACGTCCCTGCCACCGTGTCCGGATAGCCAGATTAAACGAGGCAAATTCGGCAGCGCCTTCGATGCACACGCTCCGCACATCTATGTAGCCGACGAGGTCGCCTATGCGTTGCAGGACGAAGATGCCTCGTTCGCCGGCTACGGCGGCGCTCAGCTCCACAGTTGTGCGGCGCAGGAGTTCCCCTCGATCTCGGACATCGAAGATCATATGTTCCGCTTCGCGAGCGAGGGCGATCTTCAAGCGTACCAAAGCTTTAGCGTCGGCAAGGTTCGCCGGGCGTGGCTCGCTCCAACTCCGCTTTCCGCCTACTTGAGCTATCGAACGCGCCGGCGGGAGTGGGGGCGCGTATATCGCCTGTGTCATGTGAAGACTTGGGCTCCCTGTAACGCGCGCGCGCGCTTTGGAATCGCGAGTTTGCCGAGGGATAGGTGACCAGAGCGGAAAGCGTGACGTGGGGAAAGCTGCGTCGGACAGCTTAGGCTGCGTGGCCCGTCCGCTCCACGCTGTTTCCGCTTCCAAAAGGCAAAAAGCCCAAGCAGATTGCCTGCGACAGATACAAGATCAACGGCCAAGGCGAACGGTGCGCCAATGAGAAGATTGTGGGCCAGCCAGAAGGGGGCGGCCACGAGAAAGACCATCTTCATCCGCGTCGTTGATCGCTGGGTCCGTGCCATGAAGGAAGCAGCCCCGCCGCAAGCGGCAAGGCCGGATAGGAGCCCATGCCAGGTCGCCACGGTAAGCAATAGCAGCGCGAGCAACGTCGCGCCGTCGAGCGCGAGCTTGGCAACCCGGTCACGAACCACCAGCGCGACGGTGAGCTGCATCAGGGAAAGAACGCATGCGGCCGAAGCGGTAGGCGCGCCGATCAGCGCGAAGTGCAGCGCGAAGGCGCACGCGCCGGTGCCTTGCACCATGAGCGCTCCCCGGCGCGAGGGTAGGAGCGGCCAGCTCACCACGCAGCCGAGGCCGACGATGCCGAATAGGATCGCAGCTAACCCGGTGCTCGCAAACGTCTGATCGAGGAAAAGCGACATCTATGCTCGCGTCGGGGTTGGTCCGGCTTCCACCGTGAAGGAAGAAGGTTAATGTGACGTTGTTGTCGACCGCTTTCCCATCGCGAGTCCCGGCCACAATGGCATTTGGCTTTTGTTGCGGACTGGTTCATTCTGCGCCTAGGGCGGCGCTCTTCCCTTTGGGTTCCGCCCGTGTTTGGACCAGGACAATGGTGCGTGACGCTTTCAAGCTTCTCGCCATCTCGACGTCGCTCGTGCTTTCTGGCTGTGTCAGTCCGCGAGAAATGGCCGCTCGCCATCGGGCGGCGTGTGCGAGTTATGGCTTCCAGCCTGGAACGGAGAGCTATGCGAATTGCCTTCTTCAGCTCGACGTAGGTGATTACGGCTACGGCCATCACAGGGGTGGCGTGCCGTTGTTTCCTGCCCGGCATCGGGCGCCCGCACCGCCTTTCCCTATCGCCACGCAAGACTAGGGTCGGCTACAGTTCACTGATGCTCCTTCGTCCTCACCTATTGATCTGCGCACTTTCGCTCGGCAGCGCCGCGCCCGTGGCGGCTCAGCAAGCGGTGCCTGCCGCGCCACGAACCGTGGCGGGTGCTTCGAAATTCATCCAGGACATGCTGACCCGCGGCACAGCCGTCGCAAAGCCTTGGCCGGGTTTCGTGCGGAGCAGCAGGATCACGAGCGTAGGAGTGAAAGGTGGTTGCCTCGTTACGCTCACGCTCGCCGACAAAAGCGCCCTCAGCGTGAAACTCGATCAGGTGGTTGCGATCCGACCGCTTTACTCGGCCAACGCGCCCCAGGCGTCGGTGGAGATCAAAGGGGGCGCGCAGCCCTACGAGGGTCTCGATATATTCGTCGGGGACAACGACGCGGTGCGCCGCGTCGGTGATGCCCTGGAGTTCATGCGCCAGTCCTGTGATCCATCGGCGAAGACTGGTTTCTAAACCGGCCAGCGGCGTCTCACCGACTTTTGCAAGGTTCATATGCTCGCAACCGACCAAGTTGGCCGTTATAACCTCATTCTAACCGTCGCGCGCACCGTCGTCGGCGCGCCGGGCATGATGTTGTTGTCGTTGTAGGCGGACGAGAAATAATCGCTGTTAAGCAGATTCTCGACGTTGATTTGCGCCTCGATCTGGGGGGTGAGCTTGAAGAATGCTGCGGCATCGACGCGCGTGAAGGCGGGTAGGATGGCGGTATTGCTGATGGAGGTGAAGCTCTTCGACTGGTGATAGACCCCGACCCCGGCCCCAAGGCGAGGGGTGAGGTCGTAGCGGGTCCACAGCGAAGCCTGCTGTTTGGGAACCAGCGGAACCTCGCGCCCGGCCGGGGCGACACTCGTCGTTTTGCGAATTGTCGCGTCCTGCAGCGCATAGCCCGCGCTGATCTGCCACTGTGCTGTGATCGCACCGCTAAGGCCGAGTTCGAACCCCTTACTGCGCTGAGCACCCGTCAGCACCGTCCGCGCGGCGTCGTTGGGGTCGGCCGCGCGGGTGTTGGTGCGGTCGAGCTGGTAGATGGCGGCCGTCAGGTTCAGCGTGGGCAGGATATCCCACTTGAGGCCAAGCTCGTAGTTGTCGAACCTTTCCGGTTCCAGCGCGGCGCTAGTGATATCGAGTGATGAGAATTGATCCCCCGACTGCGGCAGGAAGGACCGGCTATAGCTGGCGTATATCGAGACAGGTTGCACCGGCTTGAGCACCACGCCCACTCGGGGAGACCACAGGGTGTCCGTGCGGCTATAGCTCTGTGCGGCAACCAGGTCGTCGACGTTGAGCGTGAAGCGGTCGCGGCGAACGCCGCCGATGACATCGACATGGTCGCCGATCGAGATCTGGTCCTGCACGTAGAAGGCAGTGACGTCGGCGTTCGTGCGGACCGACCGGTAGCCGGTGTTGGCGGCGGTGCGCAGCGTAACCGGCGGCACCGTGATCGGGTCGGCCAACCCGACAAAGACGCGCCGCCCCCCATTGACGATATCGCCACCCCCGAAAAAGCCGTTGATCCGCTGGTTGCGCGTGCGCTGGTCGCTAACTTCGAAGCCGGCGAGCAGCACGTGGCGAACGGGGCCGGTGGTGACGGTCCACACAAGGTCGTTCTGGTTGAGCAGGTTCGTGCGCGTCGTGGGATCGCTATACGCTTCGAGGCCGACGCTGCGGACGCCGCCGCGCGGCGTGACCGGGGTTACCGCAAAGGCGTTCCGATAGAGCTTGTCATAATCACCGTACAGGATCCGGCTGGTCAGGGTCAGATTGTCGCTGAAGCGGTGCTCAACGCGGCCATTTAGGACCTTGGCCTCGAAATCGCTGACGTTGAACCCCGGCACACCGAAGAAGGTGTCGCGGACGCCGGTAAGCGGACGTGATGGGCTCGTGAGCGAGCCCTGGACGGCCGAGGGGACGCCTCGGTCGATCGTTCGCTTGTCGCTGTTATATTCGAAGCCCAGATCGATCCGAGTCGCACCGCCGAGCGAGAGCGCGACGGTCGGGTTGATCGCAACCCGGCGCCCGTCATAGAAGTCGCGATTGTTTCGGAACTCCTCGTAAACGGCGTTCATCCGGGTGGAGACGGACTCGCTGAGTGGCTGACTGATGTCGGCGTCGACATACCATGCGCCATATGTGTCCGCCGAACCGCTGCCGCTGATGAAGGCGTTGGCGACAGGGCGCTTGGTGACGCGGTTGATCACGCCCCCGCCGCCGCCGCGCCCGAAGATCATCGCGTTGGGACCTTTCAAAACCTCGATCCTCTCTGCATTGTAGAGGCCGCGATAATATTGCACGTCGTCACGCAAGCCATCGACGAAGAAGTCCGCGGTGCTGCTGTTCCCGCGCAGGATGATCTGATCGCGGTGTCCCTCACCTTGAGAGATTACGGCGCCGGGGACATAGCGTAGTACATCGGCAATAGAGCGCATCGCCTGGTCGTCGATCTGCGTTTCCGTGATGATCGATACCGCTTGGGGGACATCGTTGAGCTCGGTCGGTGTGCGCGTGGCGGTGCTGGTCGCATCGATCTGATAGCCGTCGCGGACGCCGGTCACGATGATCGTTTGCGAGGTGCTGCCGGGGCCCGGCAGGAACTGGTCTTGAGCCATTGCCGGGACGGTGAGCAGCCCGAAGCCGAGTGCAGTTCCAATACCAAGATTTCTCACCGTTGACCCTTTTGCGAATCTCTCTCACCAACGCAATAGGTGATTTGAGAGTGCGTCGCAATAGCCTTCGTGAGCAGCCCCCACCGGGTGGTCCGGGTAGATAGTTAGTGCATTGTCGTCTCCGCCGCCATTGCCGGGCGCAGGTGGAGCGAAGCGGAACCGGAGGCCGGCAATGGCGGCGTCGCCGCTTCTGGTGCGGGTGGGCGATAGCCCAGGCTGCTATGTGGCCGGATGGTGTTGTAGTGGCGCCGCCACGCCTCGATCAGCACTCTGGCCTCGGCGAGGCTGTAGAAGATCTCTCCGTTAAGCAGCTCGTCACGCAGCGAGCCATTGAAGCTCTCGTTGTAGCCGTTCTCCCATGGCGAGCCTGGCGTGATGTAGAGCGTGTTCACGCCGCCTTCTTCGGAGGCGTGCCGACGCGCGGCATCTACGACAACATGAAGACGGCGGTGACGAGCGTGTTCACGGGCAAGGAGCGGGTCTTCAACCGGCGCTTCCTGGTCATGGCCAACCATTACATGGTCGAGCCGACCGCCTGCTCACCGGCGTCGGGCTGGGAGAAGGGTCAGGTCGAGAACCAGGTACAGACCGCGCGCGGCCGCTTCTTCCAGCCACGCCTGCGATTTACCAGCCTCGAGGAGCTGAACGGTTGGCTGGAGGCCGAGTGTCGGCGCTGGGCCGACATGCACCGGCATCCCGAGCGGAAGGAACTGACGGTCGCCCAGGCATGGGCAGCCGAACGGGCGGTGCTCCAGCCTGTTGTCGCGCCCTTCGACGGCTTCCACGAGAGCGAGCATGCGGTAAGCGGCACTTGCCTCATCAGCTTCGACCGCAACCGCTACTCCGTTTCTGCCAGGGTGGTGCGACGTGCCGTTCAGGTCCGCGCCTATGCCGACCGCATCGTCGTGCGCTGCGACGGTGAAGTCGTCGCCGACCATCCCCGGTTCTTTGGCCGGGACCGGACCATCTACGACCCGTGGCATTATCTGCCGGTGTTGGCGACCAAGCCGGGCGCCCTGCGCAACGGCGCACCGTTCCAGGGCTGGGAGTTGCCGCCTGCGCTGTCACGGCTGCGGCGCAAGCTCGGCGCCGGCGACGACGCCGACCGGCGGTTCGTGCGGGTGCTGGCGACAGTGCTCGATGACGGGCTCGAGGCGGTGGAAGCGGCCGTGCGCGAAGCATTGCTGGCCGGCACCGCCAGCGACGACGTCATCGTCAACATCCTGGCCCGCAGGCGAGAACCGCCACGACCGCTAACCATTGTCACCCCCGAGGACCTGGCGCTGCGCCATCCGCCCCGCGCCGACTGCAACCGCTATGACAGCCTGCGAGGTCTCCATGCAGCGGCATGAGATGATGACGGCCATGACCGAGTTGGGGCTGAAGGGCATGGCTGGCGCCTTCGACGAGGCGGTCACCACCGGTCTCCAGCGCAAGCGCACGACCATGGAGGTCCTGACCGACCTGCTGCGTGCCGAGGCGACGCACCGCCATGCAGCGTCGGTCCGTTACCGGATGTCGGCCGCCAGGTTGCCCGCGGTGAAGGACCTCGACGCCTTCGTCTTCGATGACACCCCCATCAACGAGGGACTGGTGCGCTCGCTATACAGCGGCTCGTTTCTTCCGGGCCGGCGCAACGTCGTGCTTGTCGGTGGGACGGGCACAGGCAAGACGCACCTCGCCACCGCCATCACCACCAATGTGGTACGGGCCGGCGCCCGGGGGCGCTACTTCAACACGGTGGACCTGGTGAACCGGCTTGAGGAGGAAACGCGTCTTGGCAAGGCCGGCACGCTGGCAGCCCAGCTCTCCCGGCTCGATCTGGTGGTGCTCGACGAGCTTGGCTACCTGCCGTTCGCCCGCTCGGGCGGCCAACTGCTCTTCCACCTCGTCAGCAAGCTCTACGAGCAGACCTCGGTCATCGTGACCACGAACCTCGCCTTTGGCGAGTGGCCGACCGTCTTTGGCGACCCCAAGATGACCACCGCGCTGCTCGACCGCATTACCCACCATTGCGACATCGTCGAAACGGGCAATGACAGCTGGCGCTTCAAGCACCGCAGTTGACGCCCAGGACCACCGGCAGAGAACGCTTCGCGCTGGTTGCGCCTCCGGTCGGGCTACGCCCGCCCTACGCCGCAACCAGCGCGAACAAAGCGCCCGTCATACCCGTCACGCTGCTCGACGAAGGGGGTCCCTTTTGCACGCCGATAGGGGGTCCTTTTTGGACGCCGATTGACACCCGACATGATGGCGGCGCGTGAAGAAGTGCGCCAACGACGTGCTGACGGCATTCTCTACCTGTCGAAAGGTCTCGGCGGAGCGGCACTGAAGGGGCGGCCCGGGGCGGGGGCGGCCTTGATCGTCAACGGGGCATACTTCGTGCGTGCCGAAGGGATCGCCCGCGCGCTGGGTGACGTCGTGAGGGAGCAGGCGCTTGAAGTGACTGGGGCCCTCACCGCTCGTCACAGTGGGTCCGGCGCGACAATCGTCATGCAGCCGCTGTTCAACACCACCGGCGGTTATCGCGACTACGTGTTCCCGGCGATCGCCAACATCATACTTCAGCAAACGCTGCTTTTCGCGTCGGCGCGGTTGATCGCTGAACGACGTCGGCGTGATGATTGGCAGCGCGACCGGGCAACCGCACTCAGCACCTGGATCGCGATGACGCTGATCGGCATCTTTGCCGGTCTGTTCGTGTTCGGGTTCGCGTTCTGGGTGCAGGACGTGCCACGCACCGGCAATGTGCCCGGCCTGCTGCTCGCCCTTCCTGTGTTCGCGGCCACGGTAGCCGCTCTCGGACTGGTCGCAGGAAGCCTGTTCCGCAGCGGCGACGACGCGTTGAAGCTCCTGATGCCGACCTCGGTGCCGCTCGTCTTCCTGGCCGGGTTCGCATGGCCGCTCGATGAGATGCCGGGCTGGCTGGCGACGATCGCTTGGTTCTCACCGGCCACGGCCGCCATGCACCTGTTCATACGCTTCAACCAGATGGGTGCTTCGATCGCTGAAGCCGCCACCCCGCTGTTGGTTCTGATCGGGTTGATGATCGGATACGGGGCGATCTGGTGCTTCGGTCGAGCGCATGCCGGACGCGAGGATCCGACCAGCGATGCGGCGGGCTGATCGGTTGCATGTTGTTACACAGCCGATGAGTTCGGATACCGCCCCGCCACGAAACACAGGTGACGGAGCGGTACCAATTGCCGAAATACGCCGGCATCCCCTTTTCGCAGACGGACCTTGGCAGCGTGCAAGTGCCTCAAGCGCGTCCTACCACCACCTTCGAGAGAGTAGGTGTTGATCGGGTGAGGTGTAAGCGGGCAAACGCCAAAAGCCAAGCTTCAGGCCCTTCGCGCCGCCCCTCACGACAGCTTCAACATGCAAATCAGCATCAGGCTGATTCCGCCCAAGCAGAGGAGCGACATCACCACCGCCAGCGTGACCCGTCCGCCAGCGTTGGCGACGGTGCGGATATCGACCCCGAGCGCCGCCATGGACACCACGGTCAGCAACGTCGCGGTATGTCCGATCGGTGCGACCGCGATGGTGGGCACCGGCCCGATCGATCGTTCGTTCGCGATCTGGCCGATGACGAGCGTGGACGGGCGCTTGTCCAGTCGATGATCACGTTGTCGCACGATCTCGGCTACCGGGTCGTTGCCGAGGGCGTCGAGACCGCCGCAGCCGCGGCGATCCTGGCCGAGTTGGAATGTGAGGAGGCGCAGGGTTACTATTTTGCCCGTCCGATGGAGGAAGAAGCGCTGCGGCTATGGCTCGTTGCCTCTCCGCAAGAAACATCCGTTGCAGCCTGACTGACACCTAGATCTGCCGACATACTTGGCGCAAGCTGATCGACACCGCCGCTGAACATAATGCACAGCGGCGGTGGCGATCGGCGTCGATAAGCGTCCTGTTCCCGGTTGTTCCGCTAATCAGCCGTGCGGCCGCATGACAACCTTGATTACACCTTCCTGCTTGTCACGGAACTTGGCGTACATCTCGGGCGCGTCCTCAAGACTGGCCGGATGCGTAATCACAAAGCTGGGATCGATCTCGCCCGCGACGATCTTATCCAGTAGCGGCTTGGTGTAACGTTGCACGTGGGTCTGCCCAAGCTTGATCGTCAGCCCCTTGTTCATCGCTGCACCGATCGGAAGCTTGTCACCCATCCCGACGTAGACGCCGGGCACGGACACCGTGCCGCCCTTGCGGCAGCTCATGATCGCCTGCCGCAGGACGTGGACGCGATCAGTGGCGAGCATCATGCTTGCCTTCACCTTGTCCATGACCGCGTCCGCCGCCCCGTGCGCGGCCGCCTCGCAGCCGACAGCATCGATGCAGCTGTCGGGGCCCCGGCCCTTGGTTCGCGCCTGCAGCTCGTCATAGACATCGGTTTCGGCGAAGTTAATCGTCTCAGCGCCACCGGCCTCCGCCATGGCGAGTCGCTCGGGCACCTCGTCGATCGCGATCACGCGGCCGGCGCCCATCATCAGCGCGGAGCGGATGGCGAACTGGCCGACCGGACCGCAGCCCCAGATCGCGACGGTGTCGCCATGCTCGATCTGCGCATTCTCGGCGGCCATGTAGCCGGTCGGGAAGATATCCGATAGGAAGAGGGCCTGCTCATCGGTAACGTTGTCGGGAATCTTGATCGGACCGACATCCGCCATCGGCACGCGAAGATACTCCGCCTGGCCGCCGCAGTAGCCGCCCAGCATGTGGCTGAAGCCGAACAGCCCGGCGGGCGAATGGCCCATCGCCTTGGCGGCCATCTCGGCGTTCGGATTGGTTTGATCACAGGCCGCAAACAGACC
>NZ_JBDGHY010000019.1:0-20552 GCF_039615155.1 Sphingomonas epibiotica
CCTGCCGCGCCGGCGGCGGTGACGCTGGATATCGATGACACCTGTGATGTTGTTCATGGCTATCAGCAGCTCTCCTTCTGGAACGGGCATCATGGCGAGCGCTGCTTCCTGCCGATCCATGTCTACGACACTGCCACCGGCCGACCGGTGGCGATGCTACTGCGCACCGGCAAGACACCGTCGGGCGCCGAAGCTGCCGGCCACATCCGGCGCCTGGTGCGCCATCTGCGCCGGCACTGGCCCGAAACGCACATCACCATCCGCGGCGACGGGCACTATGGCCGACCCGAGGTCATGGCCTTTTGCGAGCCGGCCGGCGTCGATTACGTGTTCGGCCTGCCAACCAACGCCGCGCTGCGTGCTGATCCCGAAATCGTCGCTGCCGCTGATGCCTGCGCGGTTAAGCGGGCTCAGCGCCAATACCCGGTCCTGCGCAACTATGCCGAGACCCGCTACGGCGCGAAGAGCTGGAAGTGCCAGCGCCGCGTCGTCGCCCGGATCGAGGCCAGCACGCTGGGCATGGATATCCGCTATGTCGTCACCTCGCTGGCCGAAGGCTCGGCTGAGCAAATCTACGACACCCTCTACTGCGCTCGCGGCAACGCCGAGAACCTGATCAAGCGCCACAAGACCCAGCTCGCCAGCGATCGTACCTCGTGCCGATCTGCCAACGCCAACCAGATGCGCATCATCCTGCACACCGCCGCCTACTGGCTCGTGTGGCGCATCCAGCAGGAAATCCCGAAGGCTGCCCCGCTCGCCGTTGCCGAGTTCGCAACGCTGCGCCTGCGATTGCTCAAGGTCGCCGCCCGCGTCATCGAAACCGCTACGCGCATCCGCGTCGCCTTCGCGTCAGCCTGCCCCGATGCCAGCCTGTTCAGAGCCATTGCCACCGGCCTCCGGCCGGCACCCACATAACTAGCCCGGCAGTGCCGCCGAAAGCCCAAGCCCTCGTCCTTCAACCTCGAAAAGCCCATTGATCCTGACGCGGTGAAAAAACGCCGCCGGAGGCGCTTGCCCTGATCACCCGGCGACCGACAAATCATGCTCGGACGAACCCAGAGCGGTGGCCTCATGAATAGTGGGGTTAAGCCTCTACCCAGGTTGGAGATGCCGCAGTACCGCAGCGTTCAACCGGCGCCTCAGCGGGATATCGATGCGCGTGGCCATGAACCAGGACGCGGTGCAGAGTGCAGCCAGCAGGAGAATCCCGGACCAGGGAGCGGGTAATTGCGGCAGACCTGGTAGAAGTTTGGGCAGGCCCATTACCCCAATCGTGAAGACGGGGATTTGCAAGACATAGATGGGATAAGAAATTTCCCCGAGGAAAGCGCACATTCCTCGGCTTGGTACAGGGTTGCGTCCAATCGAAGCGGCTACAATCAGTGGAAAGACGAGCAGCACGCAGGCCGCATCGAATAACCCCCGCAAAACAGGTGATATGGGTGAACCAAGGGCACCGACCGTGATTGCGATGATGATGATTTGGGGTAATTTCACGGAAAATAGCGGTGCTAGTTTTCCTGTCTCCCGCGCGCGATGAATCAAAACTCCGACAAAGAATGAAAAGGTGACCCTGATTGCGGCAAGATGAGCATCAGGCCAATATGCTCCTCCATTGAGATTGCCGCGAACGAGCGCCAATGCCAAAAGCATCAAACCCGATATACCAACGATCACTCCCAGTCGTTTGTGAGTTAGAACCCCAAAACCAAAGCCGTAAGCAGCGTTCGCGAACAGCTCGAATGAAAGAGTCCAAGCTACGAAGTTGGCAGGAAACAGCGGTTGGTAGGGGATGCCCACAGGCGGCGATGGCAACATCACGAAGTTGAAGACGCTGGACAGTATTATCTCTGCTGCGAGATGATCGTTTCGATAATAGTATGCTAATTCAACGGTGCCCAGCGCCAGGGCCAGGATATAGAATGGGTAAAGGCGTATCAGCCGAGTGACGATGAACGCTCTGCCACCCATTCCGTCTTGAAGCCTTACATCGTAAGCGCGGGCGAGCACGAAGCCGCTCATGACAAAAAACAGGTCAACGGCAAGGTATGCTCCGCTCGCTACGAAAGGCGCAAAGGCTTGCGGATAATGCAAGGTGATGACGCTCATAGCGGCGAGACCGCGTAGAACGTTGAGGATATGAAAGGACCGTGATCGCTCTTCCGCCGTTCGTTCGGCGCGATGCGTTGCAACACAGGCCATCTCGTGATCCCCAACCGCGGGCCGACCCCAAGGTTGTCTGAACATGACAGGCCGCATCTTATTTTACGCGACGGCGAAGCTTACCCCTCAGGGTTCTTCGGCGGTGCACGTTCCAGAGGCGCACACGAGCAGACCGGCAAGCCTCTTCGCCCCGAGCAACGCGGCTGCGCCGGTCCCCTTAAAACATCGGCAATCTGTCCTAAGGTTTTTTAACCATCTCGTAACGCTTCCCAGCTACCGTTTCGCTTGGGAGATTGTTGTGAGCAATATTTCGGTCAGTGATGTCATGGCCTTGCGAAGTGCGGTTCTCGACCGGAATTCCGCCCTCCGAAATGTCGTCAACAGCAGTGCGGCGTCGCCGGCAAGCGCTGGCGGGATTGCAAGGCCTACGTTTGATGCGGCCATGAGCCAAGTGCTGCAAAAAGTTGAAGGCCCTGGCTCAGTTGGCTCGGCTACTGGAGCGAATAGCAGCTTCGCATCGACAATTGTAGAACAGGTGCTAAAAGTAAACGAAACAGGTGCAAAGGCCGGGGCGTTGACG
This sequence comes from Sphingomonas epibiotica, assembly GCF_039615155.1. Taxonomy (NCBI): domain Bacteria; kingdom Pseudomonadati; phylum Pseudomonadota; class Alphaproteobacteria; order Sphingomonadales; family Sphingomonadaceae; genus Sphingomonas; species Sphingomonas epibiotica. The sequence goes on from NZ_JBDGHY010000019.1 coordinate 2,747, forward strand.
GTCGCCTATGAACGGGGCGAAACCACCGATATCGCAAAGGTTATGCTTGCCCGGCAAGCGGCTTCAATCGGGTTTGAGGCGACGCTGCAAGTGCGCAATAAGGTTCTCTCAGCGTACAAAGACATAATGAGCATGGCAATTTAACAAAAACCAGATCGGTAGGTGTGCAGTCCAATATCATTTCCTCGAACTGCGTGCGCGCGCGAACAGCCTAAGGAAATCAGCTTTGTCGATAGCGCCCACTACCAGCACCGATCCGGCAAGGTAGCCCGGTGTCCCCGCCAGCCCGAGGGTGAGAGCCTGCGCCCCATTGGCACGCAGCTGCGCCATGATCTGCTGGTCGTGTGATACTAGGTAAGCACTTATACGCTTCCAATTACCGCCTGCTTTTTCGACGATATCTTGCAAAACGCTGTCGCTGATGGTTCTGCTGTCGATCATGAGCTGCTTGTGAACCGCCGGGTAAATACCCTGCTCGGCACTTGCGAGCGCAACTTGCGCAGCGCGCTCCGAGGGCGGTCCGAAAATTGGCCAGTCCTTGTAGATGACGCGGACATCTCCGTCGCTCAGGATCGCTTCCTCCATGGCCGGGAATGCACGCCTGCACGCAGGGCATCGATAGTCGGTAAAGGCCGCCAAACGGAGCGACGCTGTAGGCGGGCCACTCGCAGGAGATCTTCGGTCGTCGAAGATAGCCGCCAGTGCCTCGGGATTAGCGACATCCCGGCCGATCGGTGCAGTTCGTTTCAGGACTGAGCTGACGGCCCATCCACCGGCAATCAGGGTCCCGAGTTGCAGCATCTGTCGTCGATCTAAGGCCATGGTCAATCTTTATGCCCTTCAACCTCAACCGCTAACGAATACGGGAACCTGGACCGACTGGAATGGTTAACGGCTTCTGAACGGATCGATAGATGTAGCGGCTCGCAATGATGATCGCCTGGAACTGCAATAAAGGGGAGCATGAGAAAGTTGGGGGTCATGCCGCCTTCCGTTCGTCCCTCCACCTCTGAAAGTCATTGGCCAACGTGCCATCAAGGGTACGGACGCGGAGTTGCACAAGCAGATGCACCCCTCTGGGCGTCCACTGCATCTGTTGCTTCTTTGCGAAGCGCTTTGCGACGACCTGGTTGACGGTCGATTCCACGAAGGCGGTCGAGACTGCTTCGCCATATCGTCGTCGCTCGCCATAGTTCGGGATCATGCTGGCATTGGCGCTGATATAGCTTTCGAACTCCCGCAAATGCTTGAGGAGATTGCGAGCTTGCGGCGAGACCTGTGGGTGGCTCATCGGCTCGTCGGTGACATCCGGATCTGTCGCACCAAGCATTCTGGTCTCGACGTCGCCGATTAGGTCGAGAGCACGGCGCCAGTTGCCGTGCCAGAGGAAGTGCCGAACTCGCTCGAGAGTGGCGACGGCCACGTCTTTATCCGTCTCGGATGGGGGCGGCAATCCGCGCGCGATCTGCTGCATGACCGTCACCCGCATGGCGATGTGGAAATAGTCGAGGACATGCTCGGCGTTCGGCCGCATGTCCCATTGAAGATTGCGGACGTTCCTGCCACCATCGGACATGAAGGTGATCTCACGGTCCATCCCGACGCCTTGCTCCAGCAGCAATTCATGAAGGCGACGACGCGGCCTGTCGTCATGTCCGACCACGAAGCCGAACCGGCGCGTTGGCTCGCTAATTTCGCCATCCTCGCCCGGATCGACGACGGACTTACCCACGATCACCTCGAAATTGTTCGGCCGATCGTACCATGATCGTACATAGCCTCCATCGATCCCGACAGTGACAGGCGGTCCTGGCAGCGGACCATCGGTCCAGTCCGCCTCGCAGCCTTCGATGAAACAGCGTCGCTCGGTGCCAAGCTCGGCTTCCAAACGCTCCGCGACGCGTAGGGTGTCCTGCCGGATCGTCGTCGCGTTGATCGCGTCACCGATCGGAAGGACGTCGGCAAGGCGTTCCGCGGTGATGCCGTAGGACGCGAGCGAAGCCCAGCGCGCCTCTAGCTCGAGAAGGTCCGGCGTGACGCGTTCGGGCAGCGCCGCCACGATCGGCGCCGCGATACCCGCTGTGGGTTTACATGTACATCGCCGGAACCTGGTACTTGGCACGGCGATCTTTCCGAACGGCGTGCGCACCATGATCGAACGATGATCCTTGATTTGCCTTGCTGATCCGCAGCACGGACAAGCGCGCTGGCGGCGACACCAGTCGAGCGCCTGGGTCTGAACCACAGCGAGCTGCAGCGCGGCCAGCAGTCGCTTGCTCTCCGCGATCCTGAGACCGAGATCATCGATCGTAAGCGTGTCGTCGTCGCGTTCGATGACGGCGATGGATATGCCGCTGGTTGGCCTGTCGTCCGTTGCTGCGGTGAGGGTGATGGTGAAGCGCATGAGCTCATTCCTCCATGAAGAAGGGAACTCATTGGCCGGCACATCGGTGCCGCCGTCCGAAACCGACCGGTTACGGTCACCTACAGCTAACCCTGTCCATAAAATAGCCTTACCATCTTGCGGACACACCAATTTTACTGGACACCCCTTCCGGACAATCGAGGCCGGATCCATGTCACGCACCTTTGCCTATCTGCGCGTTTCGACCGTCGACCAGACGACCGACAACCAGTTGCACGAGATTGAGGCCGCTGGCTTTGCAGCGCAGCCGCGGCGGATCGTCGCCGAAACCATCTCCGGGTCGGTTGCGGCGAAAGAACGCAAGGGTTTTGCCCGGTTGCTTGACCGGCTAGAGGATGGCGACGTCCTCGTCGTCACCAAGCTCGACCGGCTCGGCCGCAACGCGATGGATGTGGCGAGCACCGTCGCCGATCTCGATCGCATGGGCGTTCGCGTCCACTGCATGGCGCTGGGCGGCGTCGATCTCACCTCGTCGACAGGCAAGCTGACGATGGGCGTTATCAACGCGGTCGCCGAATTCGAGCGCGACCTGCTGATCGAACGCACCCAGGCCGGGCTACGCCGCGCGCGGGCGGAGGGCAAGGCCATCGGACGGCCTGCGAGCCTTACAACAGACGAGCGCGCCGAGGTCGAGCGCCGCCTTGAAAGCGGCGAAACCGTGTCCGCGCTCAGCAAGGCGTTCTCGACAAGCCGGCAGACGATCATGCGGGTACGCGATGACAGACGCGCTCAAGCCGAGCTTGCCTGAGCATCAGTCCACAGACATTGGCCGGTCCTTGCCGACAAACTCAGCCTTCAACGCGAGATTGATGGCGCGGCGATCGATGGAATCTGGATCGTAGCGCAGCAGCGGATCATCTGGACCGTCGAACCCGGCGCGGTCAGCTGGCGTCCACTCTTCGCCGTCATCTTCCTCGCCGTCGCTGGTATCGTTTTCATCCAGAAAGTCATCCAGGCCATTTCCCTGATCGAAGCGCAATTCATCGAGACGTTCGAGCAATCGCTCATATCCACCCGGTCCGCCGATATCCTCAGGCGGACCGGCGCGAGCACCATCGGTGCAGACCGGCCAGGGCTTGTCTGCGCTCGGTTGTTCACGCGCTTCGACGCGGATCTCGTGCTCCCAGAAATCGCCGAAGTCGTATTCGTACATCATGCGTTGCCGCACTCGCAGCGACAGGTCGGCAAGTGTCAGTTCCCTCAGAATTTTCCCGTCCTCGACAAGGTGGTGACGCTCACCCGTCCTTTGCGTGCCGAAACGGCGCCCATGCACCTTGAAAGCATGGAGATGATAATCTTCCCAACCAAACGCGATCTGGATTACCCGGTGCAGACCAAAAAGCGTCAGATCGCTGCGAACCAGCAAGCGTCGCCAAATCATCGGCGATATATCCCGGAGGCCGACCTTCAGACGGTAAGCGACAAGCGGAGCCGGTTTCGACATGCTCCTAAAGCTACCGGATCAGCACCGTCACCCCCAGCTTTTTTATGCCCCCCATCCAGACCGCCTACGACACGAACTTGCCGCAGCAGCGCGACGGTCAAGCCACACCCGCCGAGTTGTCGAAAAGCGACATCGCGTCGGCAATGCTGTCCGCCTTCGACCCCTATCGTCACCATAATCATATCATCGCGACGATGTGCGTTCGGCGATACATCGTCATGACTGCAGCGTGGTCCAGCTGCTATGTTCAACGATCATCCGTTTCGATGACCTTCACGTCCGCTTCCCCGCACGCCGCGGTCAGCGCGGGACCGACCAGATTGTCCGTCACCAGATAATCGATGTCGTGCAGATCGCCGGCACGCACCGGCGCGGGACGCCCGACCTTGCTCGAATCAGCTACCAGGATCACCTTGCGCGCGTGCTGGATGATCGTTCGCGTGACCTGCACTTCGTCCACCGCGAAATCCAGCAGGCTGCCGTCCGGGTCGATCGCGGAGATGCCGATCAGCGCATAATCGACCTTGAACGCGCGGATGAAGTTCATCGCGAGCGCACCGACGACCGCACGGTCGTGGCGACGGACCTGGCCGCCGACCACGACCATGTCGATTCCGTCGCGGTCGGCCAGGATATCCACGACGTTGAGGTTGTTCGAAATCACCATCAGGTCACGATGGTGGACGAGGTGGTTAGCCACCGCCTCGGTCGTGGTGCCGATGTTGATGAACAGCGACACCCCGTTGGGGATCAGCGCGGCCGCGGCCCTGCCGATCGCCGCCTTCGCCCCGGTAGCGACGGCGCGGCGGGTGACATAGTCGATATTGTCGACACCCGATGTTACGACTGCGCCACCATGGACGCGCGACAGCATCGACTTGCGCGCGAGAATGTTCAGATCCTTGCGGATCGTCTGCGGCGTGACGCCAAGCCGGTCGGCCAGTTCCTCCACCGCGACTTTCCCGGCGCTGCGTGCGAGTTCGAGAATCTGGAAGTGCCGGGCGACAATGCCGTCCGCGGTTACGTCCTGCTCGTCGCGACCGGTCGTTTCCACACATGTTCTCCGTCAGGATGCAGCCGACATCCGGTTGCTCGCACCCGACCCTAGCCGATCCGCCAGATAGGCGTCGATCCGTTCGGCGGTACCTTCGGCGACGTGCAGGCCCAGCTTGCCGCGGCGGAACAATATGTCCTCCGCGCTGGTCGCCCATTCGCGGTCGCGCAGATAGTCGATCTCCCGCGCGTACAGCCCGGCCCCGAAATCTTCGCCCAGATCAGCGGGGGTCTGCGCATCGCCGATCACGGTTTCGGTGCAGGTGCCGTAGGCGCGCGCGAGCCGGCGCAGCAACGCGGACGGCATCGCCGGATAGCGCGCCACGAGCGTGGTTACGTAGCGATCGAAATCGGCGTCCGGCATGTCGCCGCCCGGCAGGACGGCGCCCGCCGTCCACGCCTTGCCCGCTTCGGGAAAGAAGGGCGCGAGTTCGCCCATCGCATGCTCGGCAAGCTTGCGATAGGTCGTGATCTTGCCGCCGAAGATGCTTAGCATCGGCGCGCGATCGGTGCTGCCGTCCAGATCCAGCACATAATCGCGCGTCACCGCCGATGCGTTGGCGGCATGATCGTCGTACAGCGGGCGGATGCCCGAATAGGTCCAGGCGATATCGGCCTGCGCGACCGGCCGCTCGAAATAGCGCGCGACCGTCTCCAGCAGATAATCGATCTCGCCCTGGCCGATCGTCGCGCGCCCCGGTGCGCCTTCCCATGCCTCGTCGGTCGTCCCGATGAGCGTGAACCGCTCCTGATAGGGAATGGCGAAGACGATCCGCCGGTCGGGGTTCTGGAGCATGAACGCGTGGGCACCCTCGTAAAGCCGCGGCACGACGATATGGCTGCCCTTGATGAGCCGGACGCCGCGATCCCGGCGCGCGTCGGGCACGTCGCCCAGCACATCGGCCACCCATGGCCCCGCGGCATTGACGATCGCGCGCGCCGTCAGATCGCGCGTCCCGTGCGCATCTTCGATCGTGGTGATCCAGCCTGTACCCTCGCGGCGTGCCGCGGCCAGCCGGGTGTGCGTCAACACCGTCGCGCCGCGATCCGCCGCGTCGCGGGCGTTCAGCGCGACCAGCCGGCTGTCTTCCACCCAGCAATCCGAATAGACGAACGCGCGCGGCGAACCCGGCTTCAGCCCGTTGCCGACCGGATCGCGATCCAGCGAGACGGTGCGGGTCGCTGGCAGCTTCTTGCGACCGCCGAGATGGTCGTAGAGGAATAGCCCCAGCCGCACCATCCAGGCCGGACGCGGCGATTGGCCTTGCGGCAGCACGAACTCCAGGGGCCAGATGATGTGCGGGGCCATGGCCCACAACCGCTCGCGTTCAATCAGCGCCTCGCGCACAAGCCGGAACTCGTAATATTCCAGATATCGCAGTCCGCCATGGATCAGCTTGGTCGATGCCGACGAAGTATGGCTGGCGAGATCGTCCTTCTCGACCAGCGCGACGGACAGGCCGCGCCCCGCCGCATCGCGGGCGATGCCGACGCCGTTGATGCCGCCGCCGACGATCAGGAGATCGACGTCGTGCCGTGCGCGTGAACTTTGTGTGGATGCTGTCTGGTAAACCACTGATCGCCTCCTCATCGCCGGATCGACCGGCAGGGATGTCTGAAAACGAATATGCACCTGCCAATACGAACTTTCAAACGAAAGTGTTGACGTTCGATCGAAATAGCGTGACAATCCGGTCACGAGCTACGAACTCGATGTGGGAGAGAGAGCGGCATGACCCGGCAGGCAATGGCAGGCACCACGTTGAGGGGCGAATTGATCGCCGAGGCGCTGGCGATGGCGATCATCATCACGCTGGGCGATTCGGCGGCGGCGATGCTGATCCTCTACGATCCCAGTCCCTATGCCACCGCCTATTGGGGCGTCTGCATCGCCTGGGGGCTGGCGGTGACGATCGCGATCTACGTCACCGGCGCGGTATCGGGCACGCATGCCAACCCGGCGGTGACGCTGGCGTTGACGCTGTTCCGCGGCTTTCCGCGCGCCAAGGTGCTGCCCTATGTCGTTGCGCAGGTGGTGGGGGCGATGATCGGTGCGGCGCTGGTCCATCAGCTGTTCGGGCCGGTGATCGACGCCTACAACGTCACTCACGGGCTGACCCGTGCGGGCGGCGGTGCCGCCGGCGTGTTCTTCACCGCGCCCGGCGCGCACATCACGCCGCTCCACGCCTTTTGGGACGAGGTGATCCTAACCGGCATTCTGCTGCTCGGCATCTTCGCGATCACCGACGAATTCAATACCTCCGCTCCGATGGCCAACGCCAGCGCGCTCGTCATCGGACTGCTGGTCGCCTGCATCGGCGCGGCGGCCGGCTATCTGGAAGGCTGGCCGATCAATCCGGCGCGCGATTTCGGACCGCGGCTGTTCTGCTGGCTGACCGGGTGGGGCGACGCCGCGTTGCCGGGACCGGACAATTACTGGTGGGTGCCGATCGCCGGACCGCTGCTGGGCGGCGTGATCGGCGCTGGCATGTACCAGTATCTGGTGAAGCCTTATCTGCCGCCGCGCACGAGCGTCGCGGCATGACCTTCAAGGAGAGAGACATGGCCGGCCCCAAGCACATCCTGGCGATCGACCAGGGCACCACCTCCACCCGCGCGATCGTGTTCGATGCCGATGCGCAGCCGGTCGCCACCGCGCAGACCGAGTTCGCGCAGCATTATCCGCACCCCGGCTGGGTCGAGCACGATCCGGAAGACATCTGGCGCGACGCACTGGCGACCGCGCGGGACGCGATCGCGCAAAGCGGCGTCGGCGCGGCCGGCATCGCCGGGATCGGCATCACCAACCAGCGCGAGACCGTGGTGGTGTGGGACCGCGCGACCGGCGAAACGATCCACAACGCGATCGTGTGGCAGGACCGGCGGACCGCCGATCTATGTTCGCGGCTGAAGCGGGAAGGGCATGAACCGGCCGTGCGCGCGAAGACGGGACTGCTGCTCGATCCGTATTTTTCCGCGACCAAGCTGGCCTGGATCCTCGACCATGTCGACGGTGCCCGTCTGCGCGCGGAACGAGGCGAGCTGGCGTTCGGCACGATCGACAGCTTCCTGCTGTGGCGGCTGACGGGCGGCGCGGTGCACGCCACCGACGTGACCAACGCCAGCCGCACCTTGCTGTACGATATCCATGCCCAGCATTGGGATCCGGAATTATGCGCCCTGTTCGACGTGCCGATGGCGCTGCTGCCGGCGGTGCACGACAACAGCCACATCTTCGGCCACACCGCCGACGGCCTGTTCGATGCCGCGATCCCGGTGGCGGGCATCGCCGGGGATCAGCAGGCGGCGCTGTTCGGCCAGGCGTGTTTCGAAACCGGCATGGCCAAATCGACCTACGGCACCGGCTGCTTCATGCTGCTCAATACCGGCGAACAGGCGGTGGCCTCCGGAAACCGGCTGCTGACCACGCCGGCCTATCGGCTGAACGGCAGGATCACCTATGCGCTGGAGGGATCAATCTTCATCGCCGGCGGGGCGGTGAAGTGGCTGCGCGACGGCATCGGCGTCATCACCCATGCGCGCGAGACCAACGACATGGCGACGCAGGTGCCCGACAGCCACGGCGTCTTCATGGTCCCCGCGTTCGTCGGGCTAGGCGCCCCGCATTGGGATCCGGATGCGCGCGGCGCGATCTTCGGCCTGACGCTGGGGACGACCCAGGCGCATCTGGCGCGCGCGGCGCTGGAGGCGGTCGGGTATCAGACGATGGACCTGGCCGATGCGATGATCGCCGATGGCGGCGCGCCGCCCGCCATGATCCGGGTCGACGGCGGCATGGCCGCCAACGACTGGCTGTGCCAGTTCCTCGCCGACATGCTGAACGTGCCGGTCGAGCGGCCGCGGCATCTGGAGACGACGGCACTGGGCGCGGCGTTCCACGCCGGTCTGGCCACCGGCGTGTGGCCCGACCTCGATGCGCTGGCCAGGACCTGGGTGCGCGGCGATTGTTTCGAGCCCAGAATGGGTCCGGCCGCGCGTGCGACCCTGGTCGCCGGCTGGCACGCGGCGCTGGCGAAGACGTTGACCGGGCCGCGGGCATGAGCATGAATAAGCTCGTCGTCGCCAACTGGAAGATGAACGGATCGCGTGAGCTTCTCTCGGCACTGCCCCGCTTTGCCGCGGCGGCGGGGCCGGGTGTCCAAGTGGCGGTGTGTCCGCCGTTCCCGCTGATCGCGCTGGCTGTGGACCGGGGCGTCGCGGGCATCGTCGTCGGCGCGCAGGATTGCCACGCCGCACCTTGCGGGGCGCATACCGGCGCGGTCTCGGCGGCGCTGATCGCGGAGGCGGGCGCGCGGCTGGTGATCGTCGGCCATTCGGAGCGCCGCCGCCAATGCAACGAAAGCGACGCGCTGGTTGCCCGCAAGGCGGCCGCCGCCGTGGCGGCAGGGCTGGGCCCGCTGATCTGCGTCGGCGAGGAGGACGAGGGGGAGGATCCCGGCACGGTCGCGGCGCAGTTGCGCGCGTCGCTGCCCGGTGGTGCGCCGGCGGGCATCGTCGTCGCGTACGAACCCGTCTGGGCGATCGGTTCGGGGCGGACACCCGCGCCATCGCGCGTCGCATCGGTCCATGCCGCCCTGCGCGCGGCATTGATCGCGGCCTTGGGCGATGTCGCCGGGAGGGCGGTGCCGATCCTGTACGGCGGCTCGGTCGATGCGGCCAACGCCGCGGCCTTTACCCGGGAACAGGATGTCGACGGCGTGCTGGTCGGTGGCGCCAGTCTGGACCGCGAGGCATTCCAGGCCATCATCGCCGCGGTATCCGCTACCGTCACGTTCCGGTGACCCGGCATTGAATGACCACGACGACCCCTGCCACGGCGTTCCCGGTCCTTCGGCCTCATGATGACGATCATTGCGCGGGCTCGATGCGACCAGTTCACGATGGCGCAAACACTCAGAGGGGGCCGGTGAGAGGATGTTCGGAAACGTACGCTCTCATGACTGCCATCCGAGACGCTGGCCGAGTTTATTCCTTCGCTGGCCACAAGACCAGCGGTCGCATTGACCTTGGCGGGTGTGCCGCGGGCGCCTGATCGACGACGATTGATCACGCTCTCATCCGCGGGTTGCTGCCGACATGCTCGCAATGGAAGAAGAGCACGGCAGTGAGGACGGATTGTTTGCCGAACTGGCCGAAGACGGTGAGCTGCTCATTAGCGACAAGGCCGCCAGGGCAAGGCTGAAGGAAATCAAGGGCGACAAGACGGCGGCCGCCGAAGTCTTTGCCTTGAACGAATGGCTGAAGCTGGCCGCGCGCGAGATTGTGCAACCTGACGTCTGGAAATTGCCGCGGGGCATGATCACCCATTCCGGCATTCCCATTTGATATAGGCCTTATTATCGGAGGCCCATGTTTCGTCGATCTCGACGAGAACGGCGGAAACGAGGCGTAGGAGCGCCTGGTCGTTGGGGAAGACCCGGACCTTGACGGTGCGCCGCTTGAGCTCTTGTTGGACGGCGCGCTCGATGAGGTTCGAAGTGCGCAGGCGTCGGCGATGATGTTCGGGCAGCGTGAATACAGCCAGGCCTTCGGGAACGGCGTTTTCCAGCCATGTCGCGAGACTGGGGGCCGTATCGCGGTAGCCGGCAACGAGCTCATCGAGCGCGACCTGGGCCTTGGCGAGCGTGGCTGCATTCCACACGCTGCGCAGCTCGGCACCGATACGCTCGCGGATGGCGGTGTTGGGGGCATGGTGGACGGCGTTTGCGGCGAGGTGAAACTGGCAGCGCTGCCAGGTAGCGGCGCCGAGCACGGCGCGGCGAGCGGCACGCAGGCCGGCATGATCGTCGGAGACGATGAACTCGACGCCGCGCATGCCGCGTGCGACCAGGTCGTCAAGAAAACCACGCCAGTGGACCTCGGCTTCCGACAGGGCGACGCTGACCCCGAGCACCCGGCGCCGTTCGTCGGGGCCGATGCCGATAGCTGAGAGGACGGCTGCGTCGCGAACAACGCCGCCTGCGCGCATCTTCTCATACCGGGCGTCGAGGATCAGGTAGCGGATCTCACCGAGCGGGCGGTTGCGCCATGCCTCCAGCTCCTCATCCAGCAGGGCAGCGGCGCGGCTGACCTGGGATGAAGACAGGTTCTCGATGCCGAATTCGCGCAGCACCGCCTCAGCCTGCCGGGTCGAGACGCCCTTCACGTACATCTCGGCGACCGCCAGCATCACCGCGCGAACACCGCGGCAATTCCCTCGGGGCCATGTTCAATCAGCTGTTCCAGTACTGCCTCAATCGCCGTATCATGCTTGCTGTCCATTCGTTCTCTCCACGGGTGTGTTGTAACTCCATGGAATGCCGAAGATGGGCAGTTGGTGCCGGGGCATGCCCCGGCACCAACTTACCGATCACGACCCGATCGAATTTCCAGACCTCGCGTTACACAACCGAACACCCTGCACCTTGGCCATGCCGTTGAGGCCCGGCGCCGCGAAGGGCTCGATACCCCCGACCATCTTCTCGCCCATATTTCGCCGCTCGGATGGGCACACATCCTCCTCACTGGCGAGTACCTTTGGCCCAAGGACGCCGGCGCTTAGGGTGTCATTCCGCCCTCAGCCGGAACCGACCCAGAAATCGCCGAAGTCGTATTCGTACATCATGCGTTGCCGCACTCGCAGCGACAGGTCGGCAAGTGTCAGTTCCCTCAGAATTTTCCCGTCCTCGACAAGGTGGTGACGCTCACCCGTCCTTTGCGTGCCGAAACGGCGCCCATGCACCTTGAAAGCATGGAGATGATAATCTTCCCAACCAAACGCGATCTGGATTACCCGGTGCAGACCAAAAAGCGTCAGATCGCTGCGAACCAGCAAGCGTCGCCAAATCATCGGCGATATATCCCGGAGGCCGACCTTCAGACGGTAAGCGACAAGCGGAGCCGGTTTCGACATGCTCCTAAAGCTACCGGATCAGCACCGTCACCCCCAGCTTTTTTATGCCCCCCGCATAGAGCATGGGTTGATGGCGCGGATATTCGCCGACGCGCGAATAGAGCATCCGCACCAGGCTGGAGAGCGTCGTCACGCTGCCGACCGAGGATCGCGCGTTGGCCGAGCCGCGCTGCTGCTGCAACGCGACCGCAGGCGGCAAACCGTCGATCGCGTCGACCTCCGGCACGCCGGCCTGGTCGATCAGGCGACGGGCATAGGGCGCAACCGATTCCAGATAACGCCGCTGCGCTTCGGCATAAAGGGTGCCGAACGCGAGCGATGACTTGCCCGAGCCCGATATGCCGGTGAACACCACGAAGGCGTCGCGCGGTACATCGACGTCAATATTTTTGAGGTTATTCTGGCGCGCGCCGCGAACCTGCACGCAAGCGGGCGGCCCTGTATGCCCATGATCGGTGGCCGGCGTCGTCGCGTGAATATCCTTGCTCTTCAATTCAGTCTTCCTGCCCTAACCGCCCGTGCGGTCCAAGGTTCATCACAGTCGGGTAACAGATGAATGCTTTTCCGACTCAATACATCCAAAGGTCAGGCTGACCCGATATTCGGCACCTTTGGAATATTTTTCCAGCATTGGACAAAGGTTACGACAAAACCATTTTCCCCGTTGGGTCGCGCGACGAGGCCACACACACTCCGCTGGTAAGCGCCTGGGCCAGGCGGCCCTGGTCCGTGCCGCTATCGGCATGTAACGACCGTACTTCGGCGCTTGTTACCGCATTGCGACGGGTTGCCCATTTGCCAGAGCGCGCTTCATCATGGCCGGGGTCGGGCCATGATGACGGCCGAGTTGTCGATCCGAGCGCCTCGCGCCGCTTCGGATCGGCGGGTCAGTAGTGAATGACCGTGCGGATCGACTTGCCTTCGTGCATCAGTTCGAAGGCTTCGTTGATCTCCTCCAAACCCATCGTGTGGGTTACGAATGGGGCCAGATCGATATCGCCTCTCATCGCATCCTCGACCATGCCGGGGAGCTGTGTCCGTCCCTTGACGCCACCGAAAGCGGACCCCTTCCATACGCGGCCCGTGACGAGCTGGAATGGGCGGGTGGAGATTTCCTCGCCCGCGCCGGCAACGCCAATCACGATCGACTGACCCCAGCCACGGTGCGCTGATTCAAGCGCGGCGCGCATGACGTGGACGTTGCCGATGCACTCGAAGGTATGATCGATGCCCCAGCCCGTCATCTCGATCAGCACTTGCTGGATGGGCTTGTCATGGTCCTTGGGGTTGATGCACTCGGTAGCACCGAACTGGCGTGCCAGCTCGAACTTGGATGGATTGGTGTCGATGGCGATGATGCGACCCGCCTTCGCCTGGCGCGCACCCTGAATCGCCGCGAGGCCGATGCCGCCGAGGCCGAACACGGCGACGGAGTCTCCGGGCTGGACCTTGGCGGTATTGTGGACTGCGCCGATGCCGGTCGTGACGCCGCAGCCGAGCAGGCAGACATGTTCGGGGTTTGCCTCGGGATTGATCTTGGCGAGCGAGACTTCGGCGACGACAGTATATTCACTGAAGGTTGAACAGCCCATGTAATGATAGAGGGGCTGACCATTGTACGAAAAGCGGGTGGTCCCATCGGGCATCAAGCCCTTGCCCTGCGTTTCGCGGACAGCGACGCACAGGTTGGTCTTGCCCGACAGGCAGAAGTCGCACTTGCCGCACTCGGCGGTGTAGAGCGGAATCACGTGATCGCCCGGCCCGACGCTGGTGACGCCTTCCCCGACCTCGACAACGATGCCCGCGCCCTCGTGGCCCAGAACCACCGGGAAAACACCCTCCGGATCACTCCCCGCCAGCGTGTACGCGTCGGTGTGGCACACACCGGTGTGCGTCACCCGTATAAGGACTTCGCCTTTCCGGGGTGGGGCGACATCGATCTCGACGATTTTGAGTGGCTTGCCCGCCTCGAAGGCTACAGCGGCGCGAGATTTCATGTTGGGATACCCTCGTTGAGTTAAACCGATTGCTGGTGCGAGGCCGTTGCGTCAGCGCAAATTCGTGGGGGAGCGATCGCTCACTCCCCCGGTATGCCGGTCAGACCGTAACGACGACCTTGCCGATCTGGTCGTTCGATTCGAGGAAGCGGTGAGCGTCCTGGATTGCGTCGAGCGGGAAAGTGCGCGCGATCCGCGGCTTGAGCGCGCCCGATTCCAGACCCGCCACGATGAACGCCTTGGCACGATCGAGGGCGGCATCGTCCGAGACGATCTCGCTGTAGAGATACCCCTTGAGCGTGAGGCTCTTGCCCAGCACGGAGAACAACGGGAACGGCGTCGGTTCGCCGCTGAGCGCGCCATATTCGAGCAGGATGCCGCCGCGTGCCATGCTCTCGGTCAGCGGCTCGAACGACGGGCCTCCGACCGGATCGAGCACCACGCGCGCACCCTGACCATCGGTTATCTCCATCACCCTCGCTACCAGATCCTCTTCCCCGGTTGCGACGACATGATGTGCACCGGCATCGATCAGGGCCTGGCGCTTGGCGCCGGTACGCGTCGTCGCGATTACCGTCGCGCCGACCATCCGCGCAATCTGGAAGGCAGCAAGGCCGACGCTGCTGGAGGCAGCAGTGACGATGACGAAATCGCCCTCGCCGAGTTTCGCCTGCTCCACCAGCGCACCCCAGGCGGTGACATACTGCATCCACACGGCCGCCGCTTCCTCGAACGACAGCGCCGCCGGATGCTTGACGACGAGGCGGGCGGGCACGTTGGCGACCTCGCCATAAGTGCCCCAGCGCGCGATATCGAGCGGGGGGATGACGCTGACGGCTTCGCCTTCCGCAAACCCGGTCACGTCCGCGCCGACCGTAACGACAGTGCCGGCAGCCTCATAGCCAAGGCGGCTCGGGAACTCGGCTTCCTGAAGGTAGGCATGGTTGCGGAACATCACCTCGGCGCGGTTTATGCCTATCGCCTTCACCGCGATCTGCACTTCGTCGGCCGCGGGCGCGGGGACGGCCACATCTTCAATCCTGAGGACGCTGGCGTCGCCATATTCGTGGATACGGACGATGCGGCTCATTGGAGATTCCTTGATTATTGAATGATCGTTCTGTAAGGGAGAAGACCACCCGTTTCAAGATATTATTTATCGATCGTTCCATATCATGCACCAGAGATGACAGAGACGAAAGCCCGTCGCCGCGCAGGTCGCCCTCGTGTGTTCGACACTGACGCTGCGCTCGACAAGGCGGTGCGGCTGTTCTGGCAGCGCGGCTACGAAGCGACATCGATGGCCGATCTGGTGGCGGAGACTGGCGTCGCCGCTGCCAGTCTCTATGCAGCGTTTGACAACAAGGCGGGGCTGTTTGCGGCGGTGATCGAGCGCTACGCCGCGACGTTCAGCGTCCACCTCTATGCACCCATCAACGATCCGGCATTGTCCACCTACGAGGCCGTCAAAGGCCTGCTGGAACGAGCGGCGTCATCATTCTCGGAACCTGAAACGCCGGCCGGCTGCTTCATGTATTCGGCAGCGGCAGCCGTTTCGCCGGCGTCCGCCGCCATCGAATGCCTGCTGCGCGACAAGCGCATCGCGGCGGAGGCCCTCCTGATCGAGCGTCTGCAACGCGGCGCCGCGCAGGGCGAGCTTGCGGCCAACTCCGATCCGGCCGTGCTGGGCAAATTCATCAATACGGTCATGGAAGGCATGTCCGTTCAGGCGCGCGACGGCGCTACGATCAACGAACTGCTCTCCATCGCCAAAATGGCACTCGATCGATGGCCGGCCGCGATATGATCGCTACATGGTGGTCATCTGCCAATCCGCCTCCCGCGACCGAACAGTCGAACTCATCTCATAGGACAAAAGCACATGAAACACGTGACATTGCCCGGCGGGGAAGTG
Source organism: Sphingomonas epibiotica (assembly GCF_039615155.1). Taxonomy (NCBI): domain Bacteria; kingdom Pseudomonadati; phylum Pseudomonadota; class Alphaproteobacteria; order Sphingomonadales; family Sphingomonadaceae; genus Sphingomonas; species Sphingomonas epibiotica. Next base: position 18,494 of record NZ_JBDGHY010000019.1, read on the forward strand.
GTTCCTTCGATGGGTCAAGGCACCTGGAAGATGGGCGAACGTGCCGAACGGCGATCCGATGAGATCGCCGCGCTGCGCACCGGTGTCGAGCTGGGCATGACGCTCATCGATACCGCTGAAATGTATGGCGATGGTGCGGCGGAAACGCTGATCTGCGAAGCGCTCGGCGATCGTCGCGACCAGTTGTTCCTCGTCAGCAAGGCGTATCCACAGAACGCATCGCGCTTCCGCCTTGCCGGTGCGTGCGAGGCGAGCCTGAAGCGGCTCGGCACCGATCGGCTCGACCTCTACCTGCTCCACTGGCGTGGATCGGTGCCGCTCGCTGAGACGATAGAGGCAATGGAGGCGCTGAAATCGGCAGGAAAGATTCGGCATTGGGGTGTCAGCAACCTCGATACCGACGATATGGGCGAACTTGTCGCTGCCGGCGGGGATGGCTGCGTGACCGATCAGATCCTATACAATCTCGTCCGTCGAGGCCCTGAGTTGGACTTGTTGCCGTGGCTCGCACAGCACAACGTGCCAGTGATGGCGTATAGTCCCGTCGAGCAGGGACGCCTCTCAAGCCATCCCGCCCTCGACAAAGTAGCGGCCCAGGTTGGCGGAACCCCTGCGCAGGTCGCACTTGCCTGGACGTTGCGCCACGATGGCCTTATCGCCATCCCGAAAGCGAGTTCGATTGCACATGTGCGGGAGAACCGCGCTGCCGCAGATATCGTCCTCTCCGACGCCGACCTTGCGACACTCGATGCGGCATTTCCCCGGCCAGCGGGCCGTCGCCCACTCGAAATGCTGTAGCGTCAGATGGCGACATCGTCTTTCAAAGCAACCGAACGGAAATCGGACCGCCTCGAGGCATTCATGGACGCGGTGCTGGCAATTGCCATCACCCTCCCGGTGACCGAACTACACGCACCAGAGCCGACTGACGGCGACCTGGCAGCGGCATACCTAAAGCTGGCACCGGAATATGCCGCCTACGCCCTTAGCGTGATCCTGATCGGTCTTTACTGGGCTTCCAGCCACTTCACCGGCAAGCTTCTGCAAAAAACCGATCATGGCTACAATCTGCTCAGCATCGGCTTTCTTGCCGCTGTCAGCATCACGCCATTTCCTGCGCGGCCGCTCATCGAGCATCTCGGCGGTGACGCGGAAAGCAAGACCGCCGTTTTGGCCTATCTGGGCGTGGCAGCGGCGCCGGCGACGTGGTGGTTCGTGCGTTGGGTCTATGCAACCGCGAGGGGGCTTCCAGACCAGCGCCTGACAGACGCCTACCTCAGGCGAACAACCCTCAAATTCGCCGTCACCGCCGGAGCCTATTGGGCAGCCTTTGCCCTGGCAATCTGGAATTGGCGTGCTGGACTGATCGTCGCGGGGATCGTTACGTTGAGCTATATCGTTCCGCCAGCAAAGCCCAGCTACAAGCCAGGCCAAGAACCGGAGAATGGTTGAGACCGGCTATAGACCCGGCGAGGCGGATGCTCACATCGGCTAATCAATCCAGGATCTTATCGATCGTGATCGGCAGGGACCGCACCCGCTTACCGGTCGCGTGATAGATCGCGTTAGCAATCGCAGCGGCGGTGCCGACGATGCCGATCTCGCCTAGGCCTTTCACCCCAAGCGGAGTGCTGCGGACGTCGCAGCGCTGGTCGACCGCCTCGACCGGTACCTGCGCTCGCTCGAGCACGAGCTATACAAGCCGATGTTCGAGGCAGGGATCGAGGCGTGATTGGTGGTCAGTTGCCCCGGGTGGTGGAGTAGCCGTAGGGGCTGACCACGACGGGGACATGGTAGTGCGCGGCAGGATCGATGACGCGGAACACGAGCTCGATCTCGGGGAAGAATGGCGCCGCCTTCGCGTCCGGGTAGCCCGCCATGTCGAACTGCAGCTTGTAGGTGTCCGGCGCGAACCGCGACGGCTACCTAACCCGACGCCGATCTCTCGGTCGAGACCCGGCAAACCGGAGTCCTGCATGACGATCTGGCATCTTGCATCACCGCGAGCAGCTATCGAAACCGGCGTTTATCACCTACAGTCCTGCAAGGCAGGGTCGCC
>NZ_JBDGHY010000002.1:0-565899 GCF_039615155.1 Sphingomonas epibiotica
AGCCCGGCCCGTAGGGCAGCCCCCTGGCGATCAGGGTGCCGTCCCGATCCTTCGGCACCAGCCTGTCGAAGGCGCCAAGCGGCGAACAGGCGGTGGCAAGCGCGCCGAGCAAGGCACCGATTGCCGGACCCACGCTACGCCGTCCCATGCCATTCCCGCTTCGGATCATATGGTGCGTCCTCCCGTTTTGACCGCAGCATAGCCGACGTCACCGGGTGCGGCACGCCCCGCGTACCTTCCAAATGCTGCCTCTGCGCCGCATAGGGGGTAATGGCCGACCCCATTCTCTACAGCTTTCGTCGTTGCCCCTACGCAATGCGCACGCGACTGGCACTGGCCGTTAGTGACGTGCGCTACGAACTTCGCGAGGTTCGCCTCTCGGCCAAGCCCAATGCGATGCTCGCAATCTCACCCAAGGGTACCGTGCCGGTCCTGCGAACCGCCGACGGCGCGGTGATCGACCAAAGTCTCGCGATCATGCGATGGGCATTGTCGCTCCGCGACCCGGATGGCTGGCTGGCACGCGACGATCCGGCGCTGATCGCCCGCAATGACGGCGACTTCAAACATCATCTCGACCGCTATAAATATCCCGACCGGCACGGTTCGAACGCGGCTAAGCATCGCGATCACGGCCTTCTGTTCCTTCAAGACCTCGATGCGCGACTGGCCGCGACGGGCCAGCTTGTCGGGATACGCATGGGTATCACTGACGCGGCGATCATGCCGTTCGTCCGGCAGTTCGCCGCAGTCGATCGCGAATGGTTCGACACCCAACCGCTGCCCCATCTGCAGGCATGGCTCGCGGCGCACCTCGCCTCCGATCTGTTCCGGCGGATCATGTACCGGGTCGCGCCATGGTGTCCGGGCGAGCGTATCGTCATTGTGGAGGGCGGAATGCCAGTCAATCCGCCTGCGGACGACGGGCTGCGACCCGGCTCGCTGCATTCCTCTAACCCCTAATAAGGCTAGCCAGGCAGCGCGCGTAGCGGTTGGGAAAGCGCAGGACGCCGAGATGAATGAGCGACCGCAGTTTAGAAGCGGGCAGGGCGCTCGGAACGATCGCTACTGGGTCATTGAGAAATTCGCCGGGTTGTGAAGCAAAGCAAGGTTGCGCCGAAATCTGGCACGAAGTCGAAGTTGACACACTTCTCCTACAGATCGCAGGTGGTCTTTCGCGCGTTATTTTTAAACGCTAGCGTCGGGCCAAAAAGGGGAGTCGTGATGCAGCAATGGTGGATGGTGGGCGTGGCCTTGTTACCGGTCGAAGCTTTAGCGCAAAACGCACAGGGCGATGTCCAGGTCACCATCTATAACAGCGGCGTCTCGCTGGTGCAGGACGCCCGCACGCTTACGCTGCCGCACGGCCGCAGCCGGCAGGAGTTCTCCGACGTGTCGGCACAGATTCGGCCCGAAACGGTGACGCTGGGCGGCCCCGGCGTCAGCATCGTCGAGCAGAACTTCGACTACGACCTGCTGTCGCCCGACAAGCTGATGGAGAAGGCGGTCGGCCAACTCATCACCATCGTCCGCACCAACCCCGCGACCGGTGCCGAGACACGTGAGCAAGCCCGCGTGCTGGCGGCGAACGGCGGCATCGTGCTGCAGATCGGTAACCGGATCGAGGTACTGCGCGACGATGGGCTGCCCGTGCGCGTCGTGTTCGACAAGGTGCCCGACAACCTGCGCGCACGTCCCACCTTGTCCGTGACGGTGGAGGCGGCGCAGGCGGGTGCGGTGCCGACCCGGCTGTCGTACCTGACGCCGGGGCTGGGCTGGACGAGCGACTATGTCGCGCTGTTCGACGAGAAGGTTGGGTCAATCGACGTCCAAGGCTGGGTAACGCTGACCAACAACACCGGCACGACGTTCACCAACGCCGACACGTTGTTGGTGGCCGGGAACGTCGGTGGCGCAACCAATCGCTTCGCTACAATGGGCGACGATGCGGCAATCGAGCAGACGGGCAGCGAGACCGGCACGCGGCAGCGGCTTGGCGACTTCTACCTCTATCCGCTAGCCGAGCGGACGACGATCGCCAACGCGCAGCAGAAGCAGGTGAGCTTCTTCGACGTGAAGGCCGCGGCGGCGCGCAAGGCTTATGAGTTCAGCAACGGCTGGCTCGGCGGCAACGACGTGCCACGCAGCGCTGCGACCGCCATCAAGTTCTCGACTTCGCGCGCCGGCGGGTTGGGTGACCAGCTGCCCGCCGGAACCGTCCGGGTCTATATGCGTGATGCTCGCGGCGACCCGCAGTTCATCGGTGAGAACCGCATCCCGCACACGCCCATGGGCTCGTCGATGTCGATCCGCACCGGAGAGGCGTTCGACGTCAAGGTCAAGGTGGTCGTAGCCGAGCGAACCAGGCTGTCGAACCGCCGCTGGCGCACCCGGATGTCGTACATCGTCACCAACGCGCGCGACGTGCCGGTCACGCTAGACCTGGCGCAGGACGGTCTGTGGGGCGACGTGAAGATCACCAACCAAAGCCTGACAGGCGAACGCGTCTCTGCCGACCGGGTCGAGTGGAAGGTGCCCGTGGCCGTGAACGGGACGAGCGAACTGACGGCGACCTTCGACACGCGGTACTGAGCGCGGTGCGCTGGCTCTCCCTCCTCGTAGCGCTGCTGTTGCCGTCGCTCGCCTCGGCGCAGCGGCAGGTCGTCATCTCGCGCGAGGTTTCCGATGTCACAGTGTCGGTCTACCGCGACCCGTACCGGTCGGGCGCAATGCTTGCGGAGTGGCCGGGCGGCTACGCGCTGATTACCGAAACGCGGACGATCAGCGTGCCGGCCGGCGACAGCCAAATCCGTTTCGAGGAGGTCGCCGAGGGGATGCTTCCTGAAACGGCGATCGTAGCCGGGTTGCCAAGCGGGGTGCGTGAGAAGAACCGTGATGCGCGGCTGATCTCGCCGTCGGGGCTGGTCGATGTGTATCTGAAGCGCCGCGTCCTAGTGCGGCGGACCGATCCGGCCACCGGGAAGGTGCGCGAGCAGACCGCGATCGTTCGCGCGGGTCCGGACGGCGGCGTGCTCCTCCAGACTGGCGACGGGGTCGAGGCGCTGCGCTGTTCCGGTCTGCCGGAGCGCATCCTTTACGATGGCGTGCCGGATACGCTGACTGCGCGTCCAACTCTGTCGATACTTACCCGCGCCAGCCGGCCGACCACGGCGACCATCCAGCTGACTTACATGGCGCAGGGATTCGACTGGTCGGCGAATTATGTGGGGCGGATGGCGCCCGGGAGCGACCGGGTGGCGCTGTTCGCCTGGCTGACGATCGCCAACGGCGGGCAACAAAGCTTCCGCGATGCGCGGCTGCAGGTGATCGCGGGCAAACCCAACAAGCGCGAGAATAAGCCGCCACCGCCACCGCCGAGCGCGACGCTCGACCTTCAATGCTGGCCTGCCGATGTCACCAGCACGCATCCAGCGCAGGAGTTTACACCCCTGCCGCTCCCCAGCGGTCGCGACTTGGCGGCGTTCAACGCGGTCGGCAGCAATGCGCCGGGCAGCTTCGAGACGCGCAAACAGCGGCGCGCGCGCGAGAAAGCCGAGCGCGAAGCGGCGTCTTACGCCGATGGCGCCGACATTGTAGTGACCGGCAGCTCGACCCGCAGTTTCTCACGCCGCCGCGAACGGGTGCAGATCTGGGCGGCAGCTCCACCGCCGCCTCCACCACCGCCGCCGCCCGCGCCCGTCATGGAGGCCGCGATGCCGGTGACGATCGCCGGCGGTGCTAAAGCGAAGGTGGAAGCGCTGGGCGATCTCAAACTGTATCGAGTGCCGACGCGGGTAACGGTCGCGGCACGGGCCCAGAAGCAGGTGGCGATGCTGGTGCAGCCCGCGGCCACTTTCGAGCGCGTCTATGTGCTCGACCTTGCCGGCGGTGGGTCGCCCACGAACGATGTGCAGCCGACGCCGTTCGAGTTGCGCGCTCGCAACGTCGCCGCAGATGGCCTCGGCATACCGCTGCCCGCCGGAACGGTCGCGCTGTTCGGGCGCGGCGCGCAGCGTGACCTGTTCGCGGGCGAGGCGCCGCTCGACGATCGTGCAGTGGGTGATGAGGTTGCGCTGCGCTTCGGCGACAGCCCCGACGTCACTTGGACCAGAACGCGGGTGCTCGAAGTAAAAGGAAAGCAGCAGTGGCGCGTCGACATCAGCAACGCGCGGAAAACGTTGGTATCGACCGAGGCAGTGCTTCCGTTTGAAATCGAGGACAAACCTGCGGGTCTCAGCCGAGCAGAGCGGGGATGGCTCCTCCCGCTGCAAATCCCAGCGAACGAAACACGCACCTTTACCTACTCCACCAAGCGATGATCGACTATCGCTTCGAGGGGCGCTGCTGCCTCCTTTCGTTAGCCGAACAAACGTCCACTTCCGGTAAGCCGCCAAGCCGCACCAACGGCCGCAAATGGTCGTTATCGCCTCGAACCGGTAAAACCGGTGATGCAACGGAATACCAGCCTAACCCATGCCGTCTATATAAGAGGGTTACCGAAACCGTGTTGGCGCGGGCTTGGAGCCAAGGTGCCTTGTTCAATGCGATCAGTTTGCAGAAGGGATGCTCGCGGTGCTCGCGGTGCTCGCGAAGCGCTGTCCTGAACATCGTCAAACGAGTAATGCACGTCGATGGACTTCGTGGGGTCAACAACGACCGCCGGGACGAACGGCAAGGTTGCGCCGCAGGCGCGGGCGGAACGGACGAAGCGGTCGCGGACCGACTCGCCGATCTGCTTGGCCGTCGGCGCCGCGCTGGCTCCTGCGCTGACGAGAAGAGCTATGAGACCAGCAAGTATACGTCCACCAACCGCGTAATTGCTTTGCATGAGTTTCCTCCCCTCACGGTCGACCGCGAAATCGTGCACGCTCGTCGGCAGAAGGGAAAGGCGGACGTTCCGCTACCTAGCAGCCAAGTCATAGGCGGCAGCGCGAGTGATGAATGATTGACCGCTTCAGGGAGCTTCGCAGTCGCCGTTGAGCGGCCGTAACTGGGTCTTTGAACAATTTTACCCCCGAAAGCATGAAGCTGAAAACGCTGAGACGAGATGCGGTTGAAGCACGTTTGCTGGCACGACGTCGCCCTCTAAACCGCCCAGCACTTTGCTGATGCGGGCAACGTCCCTCCATATCTTTTATCGCTTCTTGTGGGGGGGGTGACGCTGGAGCCTGTGGACGAGGAGCTGCTAAACTTAGTCTCTCGGCATGCGGAAGAGCAGGTCGCTTGATCGCCTTGAAGTGTGCGTGGAGCGAGGATGAGCTCATGCCTGCCTCGGCAGCGACATCGTCGATGCGGATCGGCGCATCGAAACGCCGACGGATCGCGGCGATCGCATGGCTTATCTGATTGAGATGGCTGTCAGCGGTTGCCATGTGACGAAGCATCGAACCGTGCGGTCCGGTGAGTAGACGATAGAGGATCTCGCGCTCGATCAGCGGTGCCAGCGCGCGGATCGTGTCGGGTCGGTCGAGCAGTCCGACCAGCCGGCATGCCGCGTCGATCAGGTCGGGATCGCCCGGGTAGACTCCGCGCACCGGCAAATCTGTACGGGCCACCCCGCCGCCCTCGTTCGTCATGAGATCGGCCAGCATCGCGGCATCGAGATCGATCTTGCAGCAGAGATAGGGTGGTTCGGGGCTCGCCTCGAGCACATGACCGACCAGCGGCAAGTCGACCGAGACCAAAAGGTAATGGGCTGCGTCATAGACGACGCTGTGCTCGCCGATCGATACCCGTTTCGATCCCTGGGCTATCATGCAAAGGGACGCCTCGTAGACGGCGGGCGTGGTGGTGCTCGGAGCGTCGGCTCGGATCAGCGACACATGCGGCAACGCCGTGCTGCAAATGCCTGTCCGCACGACGTGTCGATTGATGAGGACGGAGAGTGCGGCGATTGCCATCGGCACCGGATGCACGGCGATACATCGCCGTTGCGGCGTCGACCGTCGCTGCCGACAGGCAGGGGCCGGTGTGGTTCGGTCGACAGAGCAACGTTGCCCGCGAAGGACGGCAACCGATCGGATCGTTGAGCCAAGGATCATCTGCAAGGCCACCTGCCTCGCGGCCATCTGCCGAACGGCAGGCCTCGTAGCTGTTGCGTGCCAGCGGCTGGAAGTCATCGGGTTCGGGGACCGGGGCATTGCCGCGACCGGACCGGTAATTGGCGAGATACTGCCACACAAAGACAGTGTTGAGGCGGGTCCGGTTGGCGCCGGGAGCGCCCGCCACGATGCCGTCGAAACCTTGCGGAAAACGCTGCGCTTCCATCATGGCCTGATGACCACCGGTCGGGCAACCGGAGAAAAAGCGATGGGGAGGCGGGCGGCCATGATACAGGGCGACCAATGCCTGCCTGGCTTGTGCGGTCAGGTGTACCGCACGCCAGCCTCAGTCGACGATCGCTTCCCGGCGACCGCGCGCAAAGTCGGGATCGTCCCCTGTATGGCCGGTATCGGTTGAGATGGCGGCGCTTCCCAGTGCGAGCGCCGAATCCATAACCCTTTGCGGCATTACCGAGAAATAGCCCCTATTGCCCAACATTTGGAACCGCCCGGTCCACCGTTCCGGTGCGGGAAGCAGCAGTTCGAAACCGATCTGTGATCCGGGAACCGGGCGCAGCGTGCCGGTAACCCGGCAATAGGCAGATGCCCTGACCTGGCGGCCACCGGCCTCGCCTGAATGCGTCCATCTACCGACGAAAGCGTGGAGCAGTGGTCTTTCGCCGCGCGGGCGGGATGGGCCAGCAGCAGGGCTGCGAGGAAAGTTCTAGCGCAGGACATCGCTCGCTTGCGCCTGTGCCACCAGCTTGTCGGCGTCGTCCGCCAGCAACCAGCCTGCCTTCACCTGCTCCGTAGCGACCGTACGCACCCGTGCGACGAAGCCGGCATGGTCGCGGTAGCGTTCCTGCAACGACGGGCGGGGATCCCCGGCGGCGCGTCGTTCGGCTTCGGTCCGGGCAAAGGGGATGAAACCGCCGATAAAGCCGCAGCCACCGCCCTTGCCGAAGCCCGCAGCCGACTCGTTCCAGCCTGTATAGGTACCGATCGGGACGAGCAACTGGACAGAGGGGACTCCCGCCGTTTCGTTGCCGTCGGCATTCACGCGCGGGACCAGGGACGGGATGGTCCGCCGGATCACGGGGGGCTGGCGGGTGAGGACGCCCGACAGGTCGCGATAGTTGAAGTCCGGTCCGAAATCCTGGTCGAGGAACGGGTTGAGCTTACCCTCGGGACTGGGTGCCCCAGGGATGCGCGGCCAACCGATCGCGGCTGCGGTAGGCGCCACGAGGTCGCCGTCGGCGAGGGTCGGGTAACGGCTTGGCGGCGGCGTCCGGCCGGTCGAGACCCAATCGGCCAACGCCTTCAGCACTGCCCGTCGTGTCTCTGTCGACGGGTTGGGGTTGAACGCCATCGTACAGGCCGGTGCACCGGGGAAGGCCGTATCGCCCTTCAGCGAAAATCCTCCGGAATAGGATCCGCCATGGGTGACGCCGGGGAAATAGTAGCGTCGCACTTCGGCCGGCAGCGGCAGGTCGGTACGTGCGTCGGTGCCGACAAGGTTCGGCGACATGCGCAGTCCCCAGAATTCCGCCGAGCCAAACGTTTCGACGATTTTCGGGCAGGTATCGCTCGCACGGCAGCGATCGAGCAGGCTCGCAGTGCCGCGGCCGCGCACCCGATCGTCGTAGCGGCTCCACCATAGCGGCCCTTCGCTTCCCGGTTCGTACAGGCCGGCAGCGCCGCCGGGTACGCCGAAGCGGATGTTGAGCGGAACCTGGCGGGCGGCGATGTTCGGATTGGCGCCGTCGAACACCCGCCGGCCGTCTTCCCCCTGATTGAAACCGAGCGAAATGAAGCTTCGGACGAAATTGCCGGATTGCGACGTGCCGGTGATGATTGGCCAGCGGATTTTGCCCGCGACCGGGTTGGCCGTGCCCGCATCGTCGACCGCGGAATGACGAAAAAAGCTGTTCAGGTCGCGCACCGCAGCGAACCCGATGCCGAGTACCTTGGGGTCCTTGCCTTCGTAGGTCAGCGTATAGGCCTGAGCGGGATCGAAACCGCCGCGGATACAGAGTTGGCCCGGATCGGGCGTGCCCGGGAAGGGGATCGAGCGACAGTCGGCAAAGGCCCAGTCGGTCGGCGCGATATCCACCGGGGTCGCGGTATCGCTCGTCTGACGGAACAGCCGCGCCCGATGGGTATCGAGCGAGACGGGAGCGGGGCGGGGGGTCGGGCGGCCGATGCCGCCGGTGATGGCGATGCTGGCCGCACCCGCCGGCATGTTGGTGAAGCGTTGGAGCACCGGCGCGGTTAGCGGTTGCCCGTTTGCGCCGCGCGCGGTCGGTGCTGTCAGGCGTTGCGCGTCGGTTGCGGTGATGTCGCCTTGCCACCCGCTGATGACGCGAACATGGCCGTCCGCATCTGCTGCGACCGATCCGTTGCCGCGATTGGGTACGTCATACATCAGAAAGCCGCTTGCGCGCGCTGCATCTGCCGGTAGCGCGATGGAGAAGGTGGCGGCATAGGCGACGCGACCCCGAGCGTTACGAGGTGCTGCGGCAATATCCGTGATGATGCGATTGCGCGGATCACGCGGGTCCAATTCCCCCTCATACCGCCCTTGCAGAATCCGGTAGGCAGGCGCCCCCGGCCGGGCCGGCGCTACGTCCTCGGTCCGCTCGACGATCAGTCGGACGACGCGAGCGTCGGCGGTGCCGGCGGCAAGGGCGAGCATAGTGGCCGCAAGAAGAGCCGCTTTCGTCATGATCGGTCTCCGTTAACGTCTTCGAGCGGCAGATCGAGCAACTGCGCACCGAGCGCCTTTCCGTGCGCATCGAGCGCGAGCGAGCGCGTGACGCCGCCGTTCAGCGCGCCCTCCAGCACGAAGTTGAGAGCGCCGAGCCCCGGCAGTTCGTAGCGCGTCGCCCGCCTGACGGTCAGTTGCGCGAGATGTGCCAACACCCGCTCGACCGTCACTGCGCGCGCCAGCAGCGGATAGTCGGCCGGATCGAACGCGATGACCGACACCTGCGAGATGTCCCCTTTGTCGCCGGTGCGCAGATGCGCGATGTCGCCGAGCCGCATTTAGCCCTCCACCATCACGAGATGCGGGCGGACCCGCTCGCGGGGGATCAGCGTGGAGGCGACGGCAACGACCGGGCGCACCGACCGCGTCGCACCGCCCCCGCCAAAGGGACCGTTGGTGTAGAGCGCCTCGACCTCCGCACCGATACAGGCTGCGTCCTTTTCGCACGCTGCTCGACCGCATACCCGCACGCGCACCTCGCGCGGGGGCGGGCCAAGACCGGTACGATCGACCGCATCGACCCCGATCAGGTCGCAGCGCAGTTCGTCGATATTGGCCCCGATCAGCGCCAGTCGTTCGCGCACTACCGCGATGGCCAGTCGCGCGCGATCGACCGCGCCGGGGCCGGCATAGGAAATCTGTCCCTCACCGATAAAACCGTCGTCATAGCCGATCGAGACTTTCAATGCGTCGGGGCGTGCGGTGCCACCGCCGCCGCTCGCCGCGATCCGGTCCGTACCGACTTCTGCGAGCCGAACCGACCGGAAGTCCGCAACGACATCGGCCTGGTGATAGGCGCCGGGGTCAAGAATCTCGTACAATAGCTGTTCCTTGCACGACGCGAGCGACAGGCGGCCGCCCGAGCCTTGCACTTTGCTGAAGATCGCACTGGCATCCGCCGATACCTCGGCAAGTGGAAAGCCGAGGCGGGCGAGGTCGGGGACCTGTTTGTGACCGGCATCGGCGAAATAGCCGCCCGTCAACTGCCCGGCGCATTCCAGCAGATGGCCGATCATGGTCGCGCGCCCCATGAGTTCCGGGTCGTCCAGCGACCAGCCAAAGGCGTTTATCAGCGGGCCGACGAACAGCGCGGGGTCGCCGACCCGACCTGTGATGACGATGTCGGCGCCGCCTGCAAGCCCTTCGGCAATCGATCCCGCCCCTAGATAGGCGTTTGCCGAAATAATGGGTGGCAGGTCGGCGCTGGTGCCTTCGCGGTCGATCAGCGGAAACGCTTCGCTGCGGATCGTATCGAGCACGTCGTCGCCAAGGACGGCGGCGATCCGCATGGGTCCGAGGCCGATCGATCTGGCGAGGGCGGCCACCGCGTGGGCGGCGCCCAGCGGGTTGGCTGCGCCGGCATTGGTGACGATCCGGACGCCGCGCGCGCGGGCGGCGGGCAGCACCCGGCGCATCCGTTCGAGGAGCATCGGGTCGAAGCCCCCATCCGGATCGCTGCGACGGGCGTTCTGCGCCAGCGCAATGGTACGCTCGGCAAGGCATTCGAAGACGAGGAAGTCGAGATTCCCCTGTTCCACGAGTTCGATCGCAGGTTCGATGCGGTCGCCTGCAAAGCCGGCGCCCGCACCGATCCTCACGACGTTCGGGCAATTCATAGCGGCAATACCCCGAAGAGGAGTGCGGCGGCGAGCATGACAAGGCTCGCACCGAACAACCATGGAATGGAGAAGCGCTGATGCGCGCCGAGTTCGATCCCGCTGAGGCCGGCGACGAGGAACGTCGCCGGCGTCAGCGGACTGATCGGAAAGCCGGTGGTCATCTGCCCCAGCAACGCTGCGCGACCGATCGCCACCCCCGGCGTACCGAAGCTCTCGGCTACGCCGGCAATCACCGGCAACACGCCAAAATAGAAGGAGTCGGGATCGAACAACAGGCTGAGCGGCATGGCGAGCACGCCGACCACGACGGGCAGGCGACCGCCCAGCTCGCGGGGGACATGGGTTGCGGCGGTCTCGGCCATCGCGCCGATCATCCCGGACCCGTTCATGATTCCCGTGAAGGCGCCGGCCGCAAACAGGATGCCCGCCATCAGCAGTGCCGCACGGGCGTGGGCGTCGATGCGCGCGCGCTGTTCGGCGGCGTCAGGATAGTTGATGACGAGCGCGGCGGCGGTACCGATCATGAACACCACGACCGGTTCGGTCAGCCCAGCGATCATCACTCCGACGACGATCAGCGTCAGCACGACGTTGACGGGGAACAGGCGGGGCCGGCGCAGCCGCGCGACGTCGGCATCGGTTTCGTGTCCTGCTTCGGGCACCGAACGAAGCGCGCCCGATGCCGCCGCGGCTGCGGGCAGCGGGGTACCCGCCGCCAACCGCCGTTCCTCGCGAAGGCCCAGCCACCATGAGGCCGCAAAGACAAAGGCGAGTCCGACCGCCTGGACGGCGATCATCGGTGTGAAAAGCGTTGCCACCGGCACCTTCAGCGCGGCAGCGGCGCGCAGCGTCGGCCCGGTCCATGGCAGGAAATTGACCCCCGCCGCCATCGACGCGGTACAGGCCAGCACCCGCCGGTCCATGCCCAGGCGGTCGTACAGCGGCCGTAGCGCGGGGATCGTCACCAGGAAACACACCGCCCCCGATCCATCGAGATGGATGAGCAGCGCCAGCAATGCGGTGCCAACGGTGATACGGGAGGGACGCTCGCCGACGAGGCGAAGCACGACCGAGACCAGCGGAGCGAGCAGTCCAGCGTCGGTCATGATCCCGAAGAACAGGATCGCGAAAACGAACATCCCCGCGACCGGTGCGATCTTGGCCAATCCGGCAACGACATACCCCGGCACCGCTCCGCCCAGGCCGGCCGCCAGCGCCGCGATCGCCGGCACCAGGATCAGCGCGGCGAGCGGTGAGGTGCGGTTCGAAAGAATGAGGGCGAGCAGCGATACGACCGCCAGCGCTCCGATGACTGCAAGCATGATCCTCCCCGTACCGATCGTCTGTCGGCCACGGTCATCATGCGATGCCGAATATCATTCATCAATGAGAATGAATGAATAGACCTATCCACGAATCTGATTGAACTTGGCGAAGTCGATCGATGCAAAATGCGGATAGGTCGATTGGAACTTTCTATTTCTTCTCTGGCCATCTTCGCGTCAAGACAGGCGCAAATCGGCAGGAGCCGTATCGGAGAGGAAGCGACGAACGAGAAACATGGCGCTCGGCCATGGGTTCCTCTGCGCCGTTCCCACGCTGCGGCCCTGAACTCAGGGAGGGGACGATATGATGACCTATTCGCAGAAGCGCGCTCGGTTGCTGGTCGTGGCACTGCTGTCCTGTGCACCATGCGCATTACTGTCGACAGGCGCCGCCGCACAGACGACGGTCCCGACCGCACCCGCCAGCCCGGCACCCGCAGGCAACCAGTCTTCGTCGTCGCTGCCGCAAACGCCGGTTACGACCGACGATGCGGTTGCGACGGGGGAGGCGACGCCGACCGATGGTTCCCCCGACATCGTCATAACGGGATCGTACCTGAACGTCCGGCAGGAGGATCGCGCTTCCCCGGTGCTCGCGATCAATGCGGAAGACTTCAATCGCACCGGCGTCCAGTCGCTGGCGGAGATCACCCGGTTCATTCCGCAGAACGTCGGCAGCGCCGGCGGCATCCAAGATCTTGCCAAGGGCGGGGGCGCCGACTCCCGCGACACCCGGTCCGCCAATCTGCGCGGGCTCGGCGCGGGGGCGACGCTGGTTCTGCTGAACGGACGCCGCGTGGTTCCGGCCGACGGGTTCGTGAACCTCAACAGCCTGACCCCAGAGATTGCGATCGAACGGATCGAAACCGTGCTCGACGGCGCCTCGTCGACCTATGGGGCGGACGCGGTGGCGGGCGTCTTCAACGTCATCACCAATACCCGCTTCAACGGACTGAAGCTTTCGGCCCAGGCGACGCACATCGCGGACTCGCCATCGGCGAACGTTCAGGCGATGATCGGTTTCGGCAACGACCGCTTCCACAGCGTCACCTCAGCGGCCTATCGCTACCAGGACCGGCTCCAGAACTCCGAACGCGCGATCACGAACTTCTTCAATCCGTCGTCGGGCGCGGGCGCCAATCCCGGCAGTTACATCCTGTACTCGCGGCCACGCACCGCGACCGGTGGCGACGTCATCATCAACGGCAACAATTATTCGGCGCTGTACGACCAGTACCGCAACGCCGCCGGAACGGTGAGCGTCGTCGACCCCAATTGCGGTTCGGCCGAAACGCAGAGCCGGTACGTCCCGGCCGCCAACAGCCCGGGTTTCGGACTTGGCGCCTGCCAGTTCAGCTTCCAGGCGCAGAACCCGATCCGTCCCGAAGCCAAAAGCTACCTCATTCACAACGACACCACCTATGAGATCGCGGACGGGCACACGCTATTCGCCGAATTCGGCTTCTATCATCAGGATTCGCGCCGCTTCAGCGTACCTTCCTATGCGCAGAACCGCATCGGTGCGCGCCCGCCGATCGTGCCGGCGTCGAACCCGTATAACCCGTTCGGCGTCGATGTCGCCTTTGTCGGTCGTGCGATCGGGTCGGCCGGCTTTCCCGATTACCAATACCGCCTGATCCAGGACAAGGTCGACCAGCGGCAGTTCGTGCTGGGCGGCCGTGGCCGGATCGGGGGCGGCTGGCGGTATACGGCGAACGCCACCTATTCGCGTGCCGATGTTCAATCGACGGACCGCGATACCGATCTGACGTTGTTTCAGGCGGCGCTCAACGGCTTCGGCGGACCCAACTGTAACTATCGCTACAGCGGTCCTGGCGCCGGTGCGGTCGCGGGGCAGGGCAACTGCCTCTATTACAGCCCGTTTGCCAAGGACACCGCCGGCCTCGACCCGTCGCTGATCTTCAATCTGCAGAGCAACGTCGTCTCCAGCGCGAAGATCGAATATGCCATTGGCGAAGCCGTGGTGAACGGTCCGTTATTCTCCATCAACGGCCGATCGCTCGACGTCGCGGTGGGTGCCCAGTATCGCAAGGAGAAGCTGTCCAACACCTACTCGGATCTGCTGACCAGCGGTTTTGCTGGCTTCCTCGGCCCCAATCGCAACACGGCGTTCGAGCGGGAGGTGAAGAGCATCTTCGCCGAAGCCAATTACGAGGTGATCGACGGCCTGAACGTCAACGCCGCCGGGCGTTACGAGGATTACGGCAACTTCGACACCATCGCGCCGAAGATCGCCGTGAATTGGCGCATCATCCCCCAGGTCGCGGTGCGTGTGTCGGCGAGCAAGGCATTCCAAGCGCCCTCGATCCAGAACTCGGCGGCCGTGCTCATCAACACCAACGTCGTGAACATCATCGATCCCAACGATCGCACTACCGTGTTCCGGTCGGTCCAGACCTTCGGCAATCCCGACCTGCAACCGCAAAAGGCGGATGTGCTCAACATCGGTACAACGTTGCTCCCGATCGAAGGCCTGCGGTTGTCGGTCGATTACTGGAAATACAAGTACAAGAACCAGATTCAGCTGCAGAACGGACAGGCGGTCATCAACGCCGATCCGAACGGTCCCAACGTCATCCGCGACGCGACCGGATCGGCGCAGACCATCATCGTTCAATCCTATAACGCGCCGAGTGGCACCGGCACTTCGGGCATTGACGTGGCGGGCAGCTACACCTTCGACCTGGGTTCGGTGCAGCTCTCGCTCCGCGACAATCTCAGCTACCTCGCGACGTACGACGTCGACACGGGTACCGTGGTCTATGACGGCGTCGGCTATCGCAACAATTTTCAGACATCGCCCCTGACCGCGGCCGCTGCTCCGCGTTGGCGGAATCTGGCAACGATCGACGGATCGGTCGACGCCTTCTTCGCATCGGGAACGTGGCGGTATGTGTCGGGGGTCAGGGACGACTATCTAGCAGTCGTCGGCACGAACGTGACCGACCGCATCGGTGCTTGGTCGGCATTCGATTTTCAGGCCGGTTTCCAGTTCGGACCGGACCGCCGCTTCGACGTTATCGTCGGCATGATCAATGCCTTTGACAAGACGCCGCCTGCGGCAAAGTACACCGGCTATCTGTCGACGCTGGGCGACCCGTTTGGGCGGCAAACCTATGTTCGATTGGGAGCGAAGTTCTAAACCGGCGAAGAAGCCTCGTCCCCGGCTCGACCGGCGCGTACCTCGGCCAGATAGTGGCGGCGAAAGGCGTCGGCGGCCGGGGAAAGTGTCCGGCCAAGCGGATGGGCAAGGCCGATCGTCCGCTCCACGGTCGGATGCGATAGCGGTCGCGCCGCAATCCGACCTTGGTGCAGGATGCCAAGCGTCGATCGCGGCAGCGCCGTGATCCCAAGCCCCGCCTCAATCAATGCGCCTACGGTCGCGAGTTGCGTACAGTCATATAGTCCACGCACCGTCAGTCCGGCCTTGCTGAACGCCGCGTCGGTCAGTTCCCGTACGCTGCTGCGCGGCGCCATCGCGATAAAGGGGTGCTCAGCCAGGATCGACCAGCGGGCTGTCGCCCCCGTGTCGAGTGCGCTGCCCGCCTTTACCACCAGCACCATCGCGTCCTGCATGAGCGGATCGAAATGGAACGTGCCCTCTTCGGGTGGAGTGGTGATGGCCAGATCGATTTGCCGCTCCTGCATCTGCTGATAGAGCGTACCCGACAGCTGATCGCGTAACACCACGTCGACCATCGGGTGACTGATCCGGAACGACGCGATCGCGGCCGGAAGATCGCCTGCCGCTACGGATGGCAGCGCTCCGACCACGACGCGTCCGCGCGCACCGCTCAGGCTGTGCGACAGCTCGGAGAATGCATGATCGAAATCGGCGGTCAGACGCTCTACGATCGGTAGCAGGGCTTCGCCTGCCACAGTGAGGCGGACGTTGCGCGAGTCACGGTCGAACAGCCGAGCGTTAAGCTGATCTTCCAGTATTCGGATCGTCCGGCTGAGTGCGGGTTGGGAGACGTTGGCAACGCGTCCCGCTTCGCTGAAGCTTCGATGGTGGGCAACCAGCGTGAACAATCGCAAGCTGATCATGCTGGGTAGACGCGACATTGATACTTGATGCTGCTTGCAACTACCGAGGTCAACACCATCCACTACGGGAATCGGGTATAATCGAACGTCTGATGCCTAGGAATATGTCCGCGTCCAAACCCTCGCGGAAACCTGCAAATGCTAGTTTCTTTCCGACTATGAAGGCATAGAATTCATCATAGGCGTAGAAATTAAACTATGACGGTACCAATTTTCAATTGATGCTCTAAAGCTAAGCCTTTAGACTTCATCATATTCGAAGCGCAGAGTGATGCGTGAACGAATATCCGCTCTCAGGGAAATCTCAAACCATAAATAGCGAATAGCATTGGGTCATTATTATATTGATACGACCGCCTTTGCGCCTTGCCACTTTCCTGCGAGGCCTGGTACCTCCTCAAGTTGCCGCAAATCATCGAAACGACCTCGCTCTTCGCGATATCGGACGATTTCGAAACCATGTCCTTTCAGTTGCGGCACCTCGTCCAGTTCCGCAGCTGTGGCGCTGTTCAGGGCGATCATGGAAATCTCCTCGTGAATTATATGAATGGATGTCTAATTACCGCTTCGCCGCGAGGTAACGATCCGCCGTGCGCAGCGACAATGCCATGATGGTCAGGGCCGGGTTTGCGGCAAGGGCGCTCGGGAAAACCGAATTGTCGCAGATCAGCAGGTTGGGAATGTCGAAGCTGCGCCCTTCGGCGTCGACCACGGCATCGTTTCCGTCGGTGCCCATGCGACAGGTGCCAATGGTATGCGCCGACCGGTCGACCGCAAAAATGTCCTGCGCTTCTGCCGCTTCCCAGATTGCGGTCATCGTCCGGCGCGCGTGCCGGTCGATCGCCCGTTCGTTCGACTGATAGCTGAAATCGATCCGCGCCTTGCGTTGACCGAACGCGTCGGTCTCGTCCGATAAGGTCAGGCGGTTGTCAGGGTGCGGCAGACAGTCGCCGTTGATTCCAATCCCCGCCATCCGGTTATAGTTGCGCAGTAAAGATTGTAGGCGCTCGCCCCACAGCCCCGCACCTCGCGCGAGGCCGCTCGCGAGATTGACCGGTAACACACCCAAGCTCTGAATCAGATAGCCGCCGACAAAATCGGCGTCGTCTGGCCGCAGCAGGTCTTCGGTAATGAGGGACGAAGGGTAACCGCGGTTCATCCGCATTTCGGCGTCGAAACTCCCCCAGACCTGCGTCGCGACGTGCGCCATGAAGTTGCGACCGACCTGACCGCTCGAATTGGCGATGCCGAGGTTCAGCAGCAGCCGCGGTGTTTCGACACCGCCGGCGCACAGAAATACCGCGCGGCAACGCTGACGATGGTCTGTTCCACGCTGGCGATAGACGACACCACCGATCCGCCCATCGCCGTCGAACTCGAATGACAGCACTCGCGCTTCGGCGCGTATTTCGGCACCGTGCGCGACCGCGTGGGGCAGGTAACTGGTGTCCATGCTGGTCTTGGCGGCGTTGCGGCACCCTTGGTGGCAGGTGCCGCAGTTGACGCACGCCTGCCGCTGGCCCCAGTGGGGCTGATCGCGATCGCGCGACACCAGCGCCGCGGGCGCGTCGGTGGCGGTGATGCCGAATGCGGCACAGCCGCGCGCCATCGCGTCCGCAGGAGCGTTGCGCGGTACCGGTGGATAGGTGTAGCGACGGGCATCGTCCCAGGGATAATGAGCCGGGCCAGACACGCCGGTAAAATTCTCGACCTGTTCGATATAGCTGGTCAGTTCGGCATGATCGATCGGCCAGTCCGCGCCTTCGCCCGTCAGTGACCGAAGCTGGAGGTCGCGCGGATCGGGGCGGGGACAGAAGGCACCCCAGTGCAGCGTCGATCCCCCGACGCCCATTCCCGAATTGTTCGATCCGAACGCGGTAGGGTCCGCGCCGCCGCTCAACCGTTCCTCCATCCAATAAATGTCGGCGGCCAGTTCATCGGCGACATGCTCGTGCGGTCGAAAGGCGCGGCCTGCCTCCAGCGCGACTACCGACAAACCGGCCTTCGCAAGTTGCGACAGCAGGGGAGCACCACCGGCACCGGTGCCGATGATCACGGCATCCACGATCTCGCTGGTGGCGAAGGGAGCGCGGCTCATGCGGTCGTCTCCGGGATGTGTTGCCATTGTTCGGTGTCGTCGGCAGCGGTGCGGGTATAGCCCTGCTTGCGCGGACCATCGCCGCCGACCGCAAATCCGTCATAGCCGATCGCGGCCATCGCCGCCGGGGTGGCAATCCACTGGCGCACGATCTCCGCCCTAACGTCAGCGAACCACAGCGCCATCTGCGTGGGCGATAGGTAATTGGGATCGTCTGCAGTGCCCGCCTCGCCTGCGTCTATCCGATGCAACCAGTGGCGCTGCGCGTCACTGGGCAAACCTGCGAAACCGTCGGCGATCCGATCAAGCGTCGCCAGGCCCCGTTCCCATGCCTCTGGATCGGGCGGCAGGTCGGCGAAACGCCAGCCATCGCCCGGCCCATGTACCGCCACGCCAACCCGCCGGGCCAGTTCGCGAGCGATGTCGCAGTCGGGCAACACCTGCGCGATCAGTATGGCGACCAACTCTAGTTCGGCATCCGACCAGCCCGATGCCTCCCGCCTGACCGGCCGGGTCCGCGCGAGCATCGCCGCGCGCGTCCGGTGGCTGACTCGATCCGACCCGAGCAGCCGCACGAACCCCGCCGGGAGTGATGCCGCCGAAACGGCTGCGCTATGACCCGCGATCGCCTTTGCCAGCGCTTCTGGCTGTTCATAAGGTATCAGATGCGCCGCGTCGTCGATCGTCATGACCGTGCCATTCGGGTAGTGCGGCAGGTTCAACGTACGCTGAGCCGCCTCGCCCAAGTCGCCGTCCTCGGCTCCGGCGAGGATCAGCGCGGGAACTCCGACCTCGCCGACGCGCGCCGCCCAATCCTCCCGACTGCCGCGCTCGAGCCAGCCCAGCCACGCCTCGCGGCAAGACCGCTCGACATCAGCGATCGCCTGCTCACGCAATCGATGGGGAAGGGGGGCAGCGCAATTGGTATCCACAAAGATTTCGGCGTCGTCGTGCGCGACCTGACCGTCCGCAACCCAGTCCATCATCTGTGCCCGGCGGTCATCCTCGATCGGTTCGGGGGCGGGCGGCGAGGCCGCGACCAGCACCACGCCGAGGATACCGGCAAGTCCTTCCTCGCCCGCTGTCGCACGGGCCGCTACCAGCGTGACGATTTTGCCACCCATGCTGTGCCCTACCAAGACACACGCCGTCAGCCGCTGCGCGCGGATCGTGTTGGCAAGGTTGTCGGCCATCGCCGCGACATCGGCATAGCCATCACAGGCCCGTTCGCCGAACCCGGGAAGGTCGAGTGCAAGGCTGGGGTGGTCCGGCAAATGCCGACGCACCAGATCCCATTCCCGGCCGCTTGCGCCAAGAGCGTGCAGGAATACCAAGGTCGGTCGTGTCATGCAGCCTCATTCAGCGGAGTTCCCTGCTGGACGACGCAGACGTGTTCGCGTTCCCGAGCGTCCGCAGTGGACAGAAATTAATTCTGATCAATAATTTTCGAGAATTTTGTTCCCGTGGGTTGGGTCGATCAATTGTGACCCTGCTAGGCTAGCGGCAGCATCCATAAACACGCGCCACCGGTCACGAACAAGCGGGTTTCGTCGCTGTCGAACGTACAGTTGCTGCACATCCCAGGCGTCGGCACGGTAGCGAGATGGGTACCAACGGCGTCGAAGAGTTCGATCCCCTTGCCCGAACTGCTCCACAGCCAACCCCGCCGGTCGACGGTGAAACCATCGGGTATCCCATCGTCCACGGTCGCAAACCGCCGCTGGTTTGACAGCGCGGTCCCATCCCAGTCGAACGCATGAATCGCGACTTCGCCTTCGCCATGCTCGGGGGTCTGCGAGGCGTAGAAGATGCGACCATCGGGCGAAAAGGCGAGGCCGTTTGGTTGCGTCATGTCGGTCATGCGCCGCACCACACCATCCTCGCCAATCCGGCAGATGGCGGTGCGCCGGCTCTCCGAACGGGTGGGCACGCCTTGCTTCGGATTTTCAAGGCCGAAGGTCGGATCGCTGAACCAGATCGCGCCATCGGGACCAACGATGACGTCGTTGGGTGCGTTCAGTCGGCTACCCTCCGCCATCCATGCGATGGGGGTCGCCACGCCCATACCCTCGGACCGGCTGATCGCACGGCGGCCGTGTTCGCAGTGGACCAGTCCGCCATCCGGCAGCACCGCATTGCCGTTGATGAATGGTGTCGCATCGAGAAGTACGTCGACTGCGCCGTCCTCGCGCCGACCCAGCACGCGGCGGCCGACAATGTCGCTCCATACCAGCGTCCGCTCGCGGGGCCACCATGCAGGCCCTTCGCTCCAGTTCGCCTGATCGTACAGCGTCACGAGACGTGCGCCGTCGAGCACCGCCCGCGCATCGGCGTGGTGGATCATGGGCGGCGGCACGTCGGTCGGCGCGGGCGGACCGGGCGGGCGGAGCCGTGCCGGCAGCAACAACGGGGCAATCGGCGTCGCCAACGCGATGCTCATTTCCCGAACGGGTCACGCGTCTGGGTAGCGGGCGACGCGGCGAACTGGATCATGACCTGGAAGCAGGGCTCGTCGCCGATCTGGCCGGATCGATGGCCCTTGCCGTCGGTCGTGTCCTGATCCTGCCCGAAATGAATGTCGCCCGGCCCCATTTCCACCCGGTTGCCGTCCATCGTCTCGATGAACCAGCGTCCGTGCAACGGGATCACCCATTGCGGTTTGGGGCTTTCGTGCCAATCCCCGACCCAACCGACCGGCAGCACCGCGAAATTGATCGCGCTCACCTCGCCCGGGAACGGCCGCATCCATTGCGGGGCCGCCCCGCCACCGACGCTCTTCTGTTCAAATCCGGTCATGTGCGACAGATCGATCCGGCTGCTGCCGTCGGCCTGGGTCCACATATGGAGGAAGGGCAGTATCGGCGGCCGATTGGAATCGGTTCCGTCGTTGGCGAGCGCCACTCCGGTCGGCAGGTCCATCATCCTCGTCTTCTCCAACAGCACGACGCGGTGCGATCGCCGGCAGGATTTTAACGGTGGGTGCGTTAGGAGGTTGCGTGATGCTGGGGAGCACGCCGTGCGCCAAACCTGCGGCGTGGTGCCTTTGCGCGCCAACACCTGTACGCTGTATCTTACCAGCGTCCATCTCCAAGATGGATGCGGATCAGGCGGACACCGTTCGCGACCATGCGAGCGCGTTGCTGAGCCACCAACCAGGCTTCATCACCTGGACGCCTTTCAAAGGTGTGGAAGATCCGAACGAGCGGGTCGATCTGGTTGCCTGGACCGACCATCATAGCGCCCGTCTCGCCGCAAAGGTGGTTGGGAACGCCGCTGAATTTGCTGACTTTCGCGGCTCGGTGGCGACGGTCACGAGCATGGGTCACTACATCGACCCATCGCTCGATCCGCAGCCGGTCGTGGCGGGGAGCGGCATCGGGCTTGGTCGCTTCAGACTGAAGTCGGGTGTCAAGGAAAGCTCGATGCGAGCCGCCTATGCGGCGATGATCGTCCGTCATCTGAAGCACCAGCCAGGGTGGCGGCGACAGCATCTCGTGAAGCTGCAGGATGGCACGTTCATTGATCTGGCCTTTGCCAGAGATCAGGATCATGCCGAAGCGATCTGCGCTGTTTGGATCGGCAACGTGGATTGTGAGCACTCCTTGTCTATGATCGAGCCAGTAAGCATGGAGTTCGGCACGATCATTTGAGTTGGTCGTTCGCGTCCGAGATTTCCCGAAATTCTATCCCTTTGGGAATGCCCGCATCGTCTGGCTCGCCGTTGACAATTGGGAATGGCGAACGGGGGTGTTACCGGAACGCCAGCGAAGGTATAGAAACGACGTGACCTATCGCCGCGCCATCGATCGTCGAATTAGCCGCCCAGCCTGATCTGTCAGGCTGGGTCAATCTCGGCGAATCGAATGTTCAGGTGATAGATGACACATGATCTTGTGCGCGAGCGGCGAGCTATGCTCGCAGGTATGAAACCGACGCTGAAAGACGGCAGATATTTCTTCTGCACGACCAACAACAAGACAGTTCTGACTGCACTCTCCGGTCGAAGCCTTGCTCTATTCCGCGAAGACGAGGGTGTCGCCTTGGTACTTGCCGAAGATGACGCGACGCTGCACGGCTTTGACCTGTCTGTACCGATGTCGCGGATCGTTTTGGAGGTTTTCTCGGCGCTCGACGGCGTAGGTCTGACTGCCGGCGTTGCCACCGCCCTCGCGGACGAAGGCATCCCGTGCAACATGATCGCTGCCTATCATCACGACAACGTGTTCGTTCCGGAACCGATGGCAGGACGGGCTGTCGAGGTTCTTAAAGATGTGCAGCGACGCGCCAGTTCGCCCCACCACTGATGCGACAGGTCCATCCGCACCTTGCGAGTGCGGATGGACTAACGCCGGCACGATTCCCGAAACTCGATCAATTCCTAGAACGCCCGCGCCGTCTCGCTAGGCGTTCTTAAACGGGAAAGGAGCGTCAGATTGCGTGAGCCGCACGACGTCGGAGCCAGTGAAGGACGCCTGTCGCGAGGAGAAGCGTGGGAACGAAGCCCAGCAACACCGCCAGAATGCGCGTCGCCAAGCCTCCAACGGTCCCGTCGTGCAGCGTGCGGACCCAGCTCACCACGGCCGTTCCGGTGCCGGCATGACGAACGTCATGCACCGCCAACACGCGGCCGGAGAACTGGTCGATGAAGACGTAGCTGCCCGGGAAGCGCCGATGGGGATCGCTGGGCACCTGAAGCCGGACGCGAACCGGCGCATCATCGGCACCGGGGATATCCACGAAGACGATTCTACCGTCCGGCAATGCCCGGTATGCGGCTGCGAACGCCCGAACAATACTGACCCGACCGCCCCCCTCGTCAGATGATTTCGGGGCCGGGATAGTCGCCGGCTGCAAGAACGCCTGCGTGACGGCAGGCAGCGCCAGCAGTACGCCGGTCGCGACCAGCACGAACAGCAGCACCATGCTCCAGAGGCCGGACAGCTTGTGTAGGTCGCGCAGCCGGCGGATCGGTACGGCGTCGCGTTTGAAGGCGATCGCCTTTCGCCAGCTTCCGCGCGGCCACCACGCCGCGATGCCGCTGACCAGCAACAGCAGCATAGCCACGCCCGACCAGCCTACCACCTGACCCCCAAGGTCGCCGGCGAGCAGCGCCATGTGGAGCTGGTAGAGCCAGCTCATCAGATAGCCGCCCCAAGGTTCGGCACGGACGATCCGGCTGCCGTCTGGTGAGAACCAGACCATCATTCGATCGGCGTGATGACCGTGCCCGGACGATGGGTAAAAGCGCGCTGGAATGGTGCCGCCCCGGCCCGTTACCTCGATAGTCCATTTGCCGGCGGAATCGTGCCAGCGGGCGCGTCCTGCCGCTAACGCCCGGTCCCAGACGGGGGACGCGAGGTCCGGCGAACGTTCGCTCCGCCCAGGCTCGACAACGGGATGAAGCGCGGCGTCGATGCCGGTATAGAACACCAGTGCCGACCCGGTGAGGCCCAGCACCGCGAACAGAAGCCCCAGGCTCAACCCCAGCCAGAGATGGACGCGACGCACGAGGATGCGCGCGCGCGATGCTGCCGATCGGTGGTGCCCGGACATCAGAGCCGCGTCGCCAGTGCCACCTCGAACGATCGTGGCGCGCCGACATAGACGTTGGTGGTCGGGTAGCCGGAATATTCGCCATAGAAGGCGTCCGTCAGATTCCGGCCGCGCAGCGTCAGTGTCGCTTGCGGCGCGACCGGGAACGACAGGCTGGCATCCAGCACGGTATGGCCGGCAACCTGGATCGTATTGGCCGTGTCGGTGTAGAAGGCGCTGGCGTGACGGAGGAAGCCGCCCAACGTCACCTTGTTGGCGATGGTGTAGAGCGCCGAGGCGTTGACCGTGGTCGAAGGGACATTGATCGGGCGGTTGCCGCTCCGGTTGATCCGCACGCCCCCCACCAGCTCGGACAGTTCGTCATATTGCGCGTCGGTGTAGGATACGCCGCCCGACAGGCGCAGCGCCTTCGCTGGCGAGACGACGGCTGACAACTCGACGCCCTGCGACGACTGCTGCCCGCCCTGCACCGTCAGCGTCGGGTTGTTAGGATCACGGGTCAGGATGTCGCGCTGCTCGATGCGATAGGCCGCGCCGGTGACGCTTGCCCGACCGCCCCATCCGCTCGCCTTGAACCCGGCCTCGTAGGCCCGCCCCTTGGTCAGCCGGAAGCGGCTGTTGGCGATCGAGGCCAGCAGGATCGAGGATACCGGCGATACCGCCGTCGTATATTGCGCATAGAGGGTCAGGCCATCGCCTACGTCCCAGGTCGTGCCCGCCCGCCATGACACGGGATCGAAGGTCGGGCTGTTGCGATCGACCGCGCCGCTGACATTCTGGATCGTCGCGCGGTCCAGCTCCATGTGGTCCCAGCGCACCCCGCCGACCAGCAGCCACTTCGGCGTCAGGTTCACCGCATCCTCCGCGAAGACGGAGGTCTGTTTCAGCTTGGAATCGAAGGTGACGTTGCCGGCGGTGAAGATTGCCGTTCCCGTAGGCAGCGGCACGATGGCCGGATTGCGCACGTCCACCGCCGGGAGGGCCGAAGTTGGGGCCGTCTGACGCAAGCTGACGAAATCGGTGTCGTTGTGTTCGACGCCGAGTCTGAAGCGGTTGCGGAGGTCCGCGATCCGGCTGTCATTGCCGATCACCCCACGCGCACTCCAGAACTGGTGATCGTGCCGGATATCCTGATAGGTCTGGCGAAAGCTGCCGTTCGGGAATGCCGCGGTGGGCGCGACGAAGGTCTGACTGTCCGCCAGCAGGAACGCGCGATCGGCGGTGTAGCCTGTCAGGTCGAGCGCGAAGGTCCACCCGCTGCCGATCGACCAGTCGAGCCGCGAGCGCACCGTCGTCTCGTCGGCACCGGAATAGGCCCCCTGGGGATTGTAGTTGCGCCGGCGCAGCGCGCGATCGGCGACCAGGCCATTCGCACTCGTCACAGCGTCGGTCGGGCGCAGCGCATATTGACCGGGGATCAGGGGCAGACCCTGATAGGTGGCATCGTAGCGATCCTCGAAATGATCGACCGCGACGAGCAGCGAGAGGCGATCACTCGGCTTCCATAGTGTACCGACTGTCAGCCCGGCCGAGAAGGTGTCGTTGTTATCGACGTCGTAAAGACTGTCCGATCGCTGGTAGCTGGCGTCCGCCCGTACCGCGATCGTGGACGATACCGGGAGGTTGACCCCGCCGGCCGCGAACACCGTGTCGAAGCTCCCGACCGACAGCAGCGTGTCGAGGTGGCGTTCGCCCAGCACCGGCTTGCGCGTCACCTTGTTGATGACACCGGCCAGTGCGCCCTCGCCGTAGAGAACCGATGCCGGTCCCTTCAACACCTCGACCCGATCATAGTGCCAGTTATTGCTATCGCGCTGGACGACGGTCGATGCCGATACCCGCACGCCGTCCTGAAGGATCGACACCGTGTTGCCGGCGAAGCCCCGCAGGCTGACGACGGCCGGATTGCCCGGCACGTTGCCTGCGATCGCGCCCACCACATCGTTGAACGTCTCACGCGCGGTGCGGAGGCCGCGAACCTGGAGATCGTCCTGCGTCAGTATCTCGACGCTCGCCGGCGTCTCGCGGATCGATAGGCCAAGCCGGCTGCCAGCCTGCGCCTGATTGTCCAGCTTCAGCGGATCGCGCTGGCCGGTGACGACGATCGTCGCATCGGTGCGGTCGTCTGTGGAATCCCGGGTTTGTGCCGTGGCCGGGATAGCGAGCAGCAGGCACGGCGCAGCGGCACCCGCCAGAAGGTGTGTTCGAAGCATGGAAATACCTTTGACCGGCTCGACGCTGTGAGGCGCGGGCCGCAGTTCATGGTCGCGCCGAACGAGACGGCGCGGAATGACAGGTCAGAGGTAGGCCGGTGGTCCTCGCAGCGGGGGGCGGAGATAGGCTGGACGTGAGGGCGCCGGCGGGATGGTCGCGATCAGACCAAGAGCCAGGATAAAGACGATCAGCGCAGCAAGCTGGACGGGACTGATCGACCCCAGCATCGCCGCCGACAGGCTCGAGAAGGCGCAGGGCATTTCTGCCTTGCCATGATCCTTCGACTTGCCGTGGTCGGGCATGTTGCCCTGCATCCGCGGCATTTCCATCGTCATCGTGCGCGGCGCGGTGCCGGAGCAGATGGTAATGGTGACGCGGCCATGATCGCTGCCGATCATGTAGCCGGTGGGGACCAGCAGCTTCAGCAGCAGCGTCGCTGCGCAGATCAGCACGGCGAGGTGGCGTTGCGCGAGAAGATGCCGAATGGCCTGCACAGGAGCCGACTACCGATCTTAGCAGGAAGTGTCACTTGGACATTCCGCCCCGCTTCGGCTTTCTCAAAACGCATTGATAACAGGGTTTTGTGAAGCCGCCGCTTTCTCCTTTCTCGATCCTTTTCGCGACAGCTAACGACCGTCCGGCCCACGCTGATGCTGGCTGCACGGCTCCCCACTCCGAACATCAATGAATGTCTGAAGTTCAGAAGCGACGAAGACGGCGCGAATGACCGGATTTGGGTCTTACCGGCGAAGGGCGGCTTGTCTACTCGTGCCCGATTGCGGACATCCCGACGACCCGGGGGTGACCGAGGCCTATGGGCAGGTTAGGTGAGAAGGCTAATGGCGACCGGAAGTCGATCAGCCTCAAGGAGAGTATGCATGCTTTTCCACACCATGCTCGGATCGAACGACATTGAGCGTTCCAAGCGCTTCTACGATACGGTGCTCGGCACCTTGGGTGCAGGGGAAGGGACGAGGAACGTAGCCGATAGCGGCCATGTACGTCTGATCTACAATACCGGCGGCGGAACTAACTTCATTGTCAGCCAGCCGATCAACGACGAACCAGCGAGCGTCGCGAACGGGAGCACCGTTGCCTTTTCGTGCAACTCGCCCGAACAAGTGAAGCAGCTTCATGATACCGCGGTCGCCAACGGTGGCACCTCGATCGAAGCCCCGCCCGGCCCGCGCAATACGGCATCGCTGGGGACAGTCGAACTTGCCTATTTTCGCGATCCTGACGGCAACAAACTATGCGGAATTCATTTTCCCGCCTGATCTGTCCGACATGGGTCCGCTTCTAACCCTAGCGGATCCAGATTATGCGATCGCGCGAATGTTCGCTTCTCTGCCGACAGCGGCCACTCAAGCCAGAAACCGGTGTCGATCAGCAGGCCTGATGGCGATGAATGAACGGCCGGTTTCGGATCGCGTGCAAAGGTGCTCGAACGACCGATATTGGGTTGCCGCTGCAGTACGGAAGGGCGGCGGTTCTCGACCAAAGCCGATCGTTCGGAAAGCAATATCCTAATGGCTGCTCAAGCCGAACGCGGTCAATCGCAGGTTCGCGACGAGTTGATCAGCATCGCCGGTTTACGGGCTGGTTGTCGTATGCTTCTCCGCCTCGACACACGCCGATCGCGCCAACAGTTCTCCGTGAAGCGGCTTGAAGATGTTTCTTTAATGTTCCCGACGGTGGCAAGGCTGCGATTGTGGTGCTAGCGTGCCGCGGAAGGGCAAATCGTGGAAATCAATGACTGATTCTGCAGCGCGTGAGCAGCGGCGTTTGGCGGCGCTCGCAAAATTTGAGGTGTTGGACAGTCCGCGAGAGTCGGCGTTCGACGAGCTGGCCGAGCTGGTCGCTGCGATTTGCGAGGCGCCGATCGGGGTCGTGAATCTGATCGGGGAGTGCCGCCAGTTCTTTAAGGCAGAGGTGGGTCTCGGGGTTCGCGAAACGCCGCTGAATACGTCGTTCTGCGCGCACGCGCTTTTGGAGCAGGATTTCCTCCTTGTTCCCGACGCGACGGCCGATCCGCGGTTTGCATGCAACCCCCTGGTCACTGGCGAGCCTCATATCCGCTTTTATGCCGGTGCACTGCTGAAGACGGACGAGGGCCTTCCAATCGGGACGCTGTGCGTGCTCGACTACCAGCCGAGGCAATTGTCGGACGTACAGATACGCTCGATCCGCGTCCTGGCTCGACAGGTCATGGCGCAGCTCGAACAACGTCTTGCGGCACGGCAGGTCGCCGCATCGGAGGCGCGACAGCGCGCCATCATGGACAGCGCTCAGGATTTTGCGATCGTCACGACCGATCTCGATGGCCATATCGTCGAGTGGACTTCCGGCGCGATGAACGTGCTTGGCTGGTCAAGGGATGAAGTGATTGGAAAGAGCGCTTCGATCCTATTCACCGACGTAGATATCAACGCCGACAGGCTGGGGTCGGATCTGGCGCAAGCTCACGAAGAAGGTCGAGCGTGTGTTGAGCATTGGATGGTTCGCAAAGACGGGCGACCCATATTGGCCGTCGATGTGACGTCCCCATTGATGGACCAGCACGGCCAACATGTCGGCTATGTGAAGGTGCTGCGTGATCGCACCGAAGCACATGCTGCCGGTGAAGCCCTGCGGGAGGTGGAAGCCCGCGCCACCGACAGGTTGCAGGCCAATGAGGAGAAATGGCGCACCCTGTTCAAGACGCTCGAAGAGGGTTTCATCCTCGCCAAAGTCGTGCGCGATGCCGACGGCAGGATCTCTGACTGGCGGTATGAGGAAGTAAACGACGCCTGGTATGACCTGGTGGGTATCGAGCGGGGCACGGCGATCGGAAAGACGATTCGCGACCTCTTCCCGGGAATTGGAGACGCATGGGTCAACGAGTTCGCCGAAGTTGTCGATACCGGCGAGGCCAAGCGCTTTACCCGTCAGGTCGGAGGGCTGGATCGTTGGTATGACGGGGTCTGCCAATCCGTCGGGGAGGATCGGTTCACTGTCATTTTCCTTGAAGTGACGGATCGCATCCGCGCCGAGAAAAAGCGTGAGGCGCTTACCGACATTGGGCATTTTCTGTCGGAGGCATCCGATATGGAACATGCGATCGATCAGGCGACGGAGATAGTGGCCAAGACGCTCGGCGTGGTTCGGGCTGGGTATGGTACGCTCGATGCTGACGGGGAAATGATCACCGTGCCGGAGCACTGGACGGTGGATGGCTGTCCCCGGCTTGTCGGGCAGTACCGCGTCGACGATTATGGCGACTACGCTATCGACCTCCGGGCTGGTCGCCCCGTCGTCATTCCCGATGTGCGGCATGATCCACGAACATCGCCTCGAGCGGAAATTTTCGAAAGCCTCGCCGTTCGAACGATGATCAATCTTCCGGTGGTGGAGAATGGTCGAACGGTCGCGATCTTCTTCGTGAACGATAACGTTCCGCGCCAATGGACGACGCAGCAGGTGGCATTCGTCGCAGAGGCGGCAAGTCGTATCCGGGTTGCGATCGAACGTCGCCGCGCAGAACAGGACCTGCGCGAGAGCGAAAGCTTTATGCGCAGCGTTCTTGCTGCCTCGACCGATTGTATCAAGGTGCTCGACCTCAACGGCGATCTCACCTTCATGAGCGATGGCGGCATGAAGGTGATGGAGATCAGCGACTTCAACGCCGTCAAAGGCTGCTTCTGGCCGAGTTTCCTGAAGGACGACGGCGTTGGTCTGGGCAAAGAGGCGCTTGCAGCGGCGAGAGCCGGTCGATCGGCCCATTTCGAGATCGCAGCCGACACATTCCTGGGCACCCCGAAATTCTGGTCGGTGTCGGTTTCGCCCATCTTCGGCGAGAACGGCGAGGTGGTGCGCATCCTGTCCGTATCGCGTGACCACACGACTTTGCAGGAGGCGCGTGAGCAGCAGCTACTTCTCAATGGCGAATTGAGCCATCGACTAAAAAACGTCTTGGCCATCGTCCAATCGATTGCCAACCAGACGCTGCGTGATGCAGTGACACTGGAGGATGCCTCTGCTGCCTTCTCATCACGTCTGGCATCCCTGGGCCGGGCGACGGATGTGCTGACCGCGACATCGTGGGAAGCGTCGGACCTCGATACGGTCCTGGAAGCCGGCTTGGCGGCCGTTGCCGATAAGCAGGACCGGATCGCGATCAATGGTCCGGCGGTGCGTCTCAATCCGCAGTCGGCACTCGCCCTCACGCTCGCGGTCCACGAGCTGGTCACCAACGCGCTGAAATACGGTGCCCTGAGCAACCATACCGGCACTGTGACGTTGACGTGGGAGGTGAGTGGATCTGACGCGAACCCAATGTTCACCTTGTTATGGCAGGAGCGCGACGGTCCGATCGTTTCGCTCCCCACACGCAGGGGCTTTGGAACACGGCTAATCGAACGTTCGCTGCGATCGTACTTCAGGGGCGAGACGGTGTTGAGCTACCCGCCTGAAGGAGTCGAGTTTCGGATCAAAGCGCCGCTAGTCGGTGCAGGCGAATTGGTAACCGCGTAATGGGTCAGGCAATTCCGCCACGGGCAATCCTCATCGTTGAAGATGAGGTGTTTATACGTCACGATCTGATGGATTTTTTCAGCGACCGTGGTTTTATCGCGTTTGAAGCTGAGGACGGCGACGAAGCGATCAAGATCCT
Organism: Sphingomonas epibiotica; assembly: GCF_039615155.1. Classification (NCBI taxonomy): domain Bacteria; kingdom Pseudomonadati; phylum Pseudomonadota; class Alphaproteobacteria; order Sphingomonadales; family Sphingomonadaceae; genus Sphingomonas; species Sphingomonas epibiotica. Next base: position 30,337 of record NZ_JBDGHY010000002.1, read on the forward strand.
AGCCGGTCATCCCGAGATTAGAATTGTCCTAACAGACATCCAGATGAAGGGGTCGATGGATGGTCTGCGACTTGCACGCTACGTTCGTGATAGGTACCCACCAGTGCTGATCGCGATTGTTTCCGGTAACGTCCGGCCTTCACAAGCTGACCTGCCGGAACGCTCTTTCTTCGTCGCCAAACCTTTTGACCCTCGATACGTGCTGTCTGAGATCGATCGGCTAACTTCCTGATTTATTGCAGGCGATGGGGTTTTCGGAACACGACCTCGTGTCCGACACCACTTGCTCCAGATAACCACGAATGGCGGCTCTGGGCTAAACCCGCCGATCGATGGAGCCGCTGCAGATGGCGGGTTTGTCCCAATCGCAACCCGTTTCATGTGCCTGCGCAGGCTGGCCGCGGGGTCAGCCTACCCGCATGAACGAGCGGCCGGTTTGGAGTTCAGTCTCTACGCGGCTGGACGTCCATTTGCAGGTCTGCTCAGTCACGGCGCAACCGACGCAGAAACCGGCCAGACCCAGCGCCGCACGTTCAAACGGTTCGGACCGTGCCGCCGTCGATGATAAACTCGGCGCCATGGATCGCCGCCGCGCGGTCCGATGCCAGATAGGCGATCAGGTCGGCGACCTCGTGGGGCTCAGCAGCCCGCCCGATCGGTATGCCGCCGAGGCCATCGAGCACCTGCTGCCGCGCGTCCTCGATCGTGCCGCCTGTCGCGCTGCGGATGCGCTCCAGAAAGTCACCTGCGGCCTCGGTCATGATCCAGCCGGGGGAGACGGCGTTGACCCGCACGCCTTTGGGCCCGAGCTCCTTCGACAGGGACTTGCTGTAGGTCCTGAGCGCCGCCTTGGCAGCGGCATAGGCGGTCGTCGATTCAGGCAGCGGCAGGATGGCTTGAATCGAGGTGACATGGACGATCGTGCCGCTTCCCCGGTCGATCATCTGCGGAATGAGGATCCGATCGAGCCGGACGGCGGCCAGCAGATTGAGGTTCAGCTCGGCCAGCCAGTGCGCGTCGGTAAGTGCTGCAAAGCCGCCGCCGGGCGATACCGATCCGCCAATGACATGCGCGACGATGTCGATGCCGCCCATCCGGTCGAGTGCCGCCTCGGCAAGCGCCGCAGCGCCCTCTGCGGTTGTAAGGTCCGCCTTGACGAAAATCGCATCGGCCAGCGCACTGCCATCCGATCGAGCAGCGGTGATGACCTGCGCTCCTCCCGCCTGGAAGCGCTCGACGGTCGCGCGGCCCAGACCCTTGGTGCCGCCGCTAATTAGGACGCGCTTCCCGGCGAACTCGGTCGCATCGATCGCGGCGGTCACGGCATGATCTCCAGCGCCGTGATCGCCTCATTTCGAAGCGTGAAGCGGTAGGTGAAGCGGAGGGGGCTGCCCGGAAAATCTCCATGTGCGGGCCCCTCGACGATCACCTTGCCGCCTTCGCAGCGGACTGCTTCCGGCGTGAAGATCGCCCGCACCGGAACGACCTCCTCCTCGAACAGCGTGCGCAGCTCGGCAGTCCCCTCGAACCGCTTGCCGATGCCAAGGTCGTGAACGACCACGTCGGCGGCGAAGGGCCGCAACATGCCGTCCACGTCCAGACGGGCGTTTGAGGCGACATAGTCGGCGATGGGGTTTGGAAGGTCGATTGTCACTGCTTGGCTCCTTGACGGGACACGACCAATCTGGCGATACGATTGCCAATGATAATCGAGGCAAATCGACATCTGACATTCCGGATATCAGGATAATGGCGGGAGATGGCCTGAGCGAATTCGACGCGGTCCTCGCCATCGCTCGCAATGGATCGTTCCGCGTGGCGGCGCTGGAACTTGGCCTTTCCACGACGGCGCTGAGCAACCTGATCGCCAAGCTCGAGCGTCGGGTCGGTGTCCGGCTGTTCAATCGCACGACGCGCAGCGTCTCGCTCACCGACGCGGGGCAAATCTTCGTTGATCAGATCAGGCCAGCGGTCAGGGCGCTGCACGATGCCATGAGCGTCGCGCGATCGCAGGTGGAAACGCCATCGGGGACACTGCGCATCAACGCGTTCGCAAGCGGCGCGCGAGAGATCCTGTGCCCGCTACTGATCCGGTTTCTGAAGCGCTATCCGCAGGTGCACATCGATCTGGTTACCGAGGGGCGGATCGTCGACATCGTCGAGGCGGGCTTCGATCTAGGTTTGAGGAGCGCCGACCTCGTGCCGAGCGATATGATTGCCATTCCGGTCGGACCTCCGCGCAGCTTCGCGGTCGTGGCGTCACCTGGTTATCTGGAGGCAAACGGCAAGCCGCGCGTGCCCCCCGATCTGCTGCGGCACGAATGCCTGCGCATCCGCCTGCCGAACGGCGCACTGCATCGTTGGCAATTCCAGAAAGACGGTGAGCCGCTTCAGATCGACGTCGACGGCCCGATGACCCTAGACGAGGCGAGCCTCGCACGGATCGCGGTGCTTGATGGCGTGGCGATCGGCTATTTCATGGAGGCCGACGTCCACGACGACATCAAGGCGGGACGGCTTGTCCGGGTGCTTGGAGAGTGGACACCGCCTCTGGCCCGGTTGAGCCTCTATTACCCAAGCCGACGCAACTCGTCCGCCGCCTTTAGGGCTCTGATCGAAATGGCTCGGGAGATCGGTTGAGCGATTACCGCGGAACGGTGATTGGCGCCGATGAATGATCCCTGCGGATTTTCTTCGGCCATGGGCGGTCGCTATCCGCGTCAAATGCCGACCGGTTGTTCTCGATTTCCGCAATGTGTCCGCCGGCCCAGTACTTAGTTCGCGGATCGGGCCGGCCAGCGACCTACCAAGCGCTGTGAGGTCGTACTCCACCTGTGGCGGCACGGGCGGGTGGACGGTGCGGGTCACCTTGCCATCACGCTCAAGCGCACGTAGCGTTCGGGCGAGCATCTGCTGGCTGATGCCGCCGATGGTTCGCCTGATGTCGTTGAACCGTCGCGGCTACTCCGTGAGCGTCATCACGATCATGACGGTCCATTTGTCGCCGATCAGGCCGAGGACCCCGCTGAACCGCTTGCATTCGGCATGAATCGGCTCGGGGGGGGGGCGCTCCATGTGACTATGTCTTCCAAAAATGCCTTCTTGGCGGGACGCCGGAGGTCACATGGCTGGTCCAGGTCACATTTCCAGACCGGAGCTGAGCCATGAACATCCTGCACATCGATGCCAGTGCGAGCGACAGCAATGCCTCGCATACACGCCGCCTCTCCAGCGAACTCGTTGCCTGGCTCGGAACGGCTAACCCGGATGCGACGATCGTGTACCGGGATCTTTTCGCAAACCCGCTTCCTCATGTCGACACGACGATCCGCGATGCCTGGACCGGCGAGGACTCCAGCGACACCAAGCTGGCCGAGACGATGCGCCGGTTCAAGGCTCTAGTTGACGAGCTAAAGGCAGCGGATGTCGTCGTGGTCGGTTCGCCCATGTTCACCGTGCCCTCGACATTGAAGGCGCGAGTCGATCATGTCTCGATTGCAGGGCAGATCTTCGGCTACACGGCGGAGGGACCACGTGATTTGCTGAGCGGTCGAGTCTATCTCATACTCTCATCGGGCGGGATCTACTCGCGAGGACCGTTCGCAGCGTACGATCATCTGTCGACCTACCTTACGGCGATCTTCAATTTCTTCGGCATTCAGGACGTCGAGGTGATCCAGGCGGAAGGCATCGCTTACGGACCCGAGCAGCATCATGCCGCAATGACGAGTGCCGCGAAAAAATTCAGACGGTCGCCGCTCGATTAGGTCGAAAGTGAAGTCACCCACGGAGACCGGCCCGTGGCTGGCCACCTAATTGAAACTTCCGAAGAGATTTGAACAGATGGCGGATATTAAAACAGAGCAATTGAAGCGGAATGACCGGACCTGGGTGGCATCAGACATTCTGTTGGGAACGATTCCAATTTGTCGATCCTACGATCTCGGCGAGATGCTGTCCCGACAGCCAGGCAGCTTCGATCCGCGGTCCGAGAAGCCAGTCGCCGCAGGCGCCTAGCCGGATATCAGCGCTCCAGATCGCGCAGTGGTTCAATGCGTCGACCTTCGCATACCGCCAGCGATGGACGCTGGTCGCGACGACAGCAGGCGACCGGGCGCCGATATGGTCCGCGAACGCCGCGAGAAGCGCGCGCTGCACCGTGCCCGGATCGTTTTCGAGATGCGTGCGCGACCAGTCGGCACTGGCCTGAAGGACCCAGGCCTCCGGTCCAGTCCGGGCTGGCTTGGCCGAGTTGCGGACGGCGGATCCGATGATGCCGAGATCAGTGAGCCGATCGCGATCGATCGGTACGGTGCCGGCATAGGCTGCCATGACGGTCCAGCACGGGTCGGACACCGCGGAACGGGCTGCATCGGCCAGCGCTACATCGTGGGCGGCGACCAAGGGCGCGACCTGTTCGGCGGGCACCGCGACGATCGCCGCGTCGAACCGCTCGTGACCGATCCGCCATTCGCCGTCATAGGTCAAAGTGTCGATGGCCGTGTTCCAGCGGACGTCGCTGCCGTTCGCCATCGCGCGGATCGGTGCGTTCATCGCCGGCGTCCCGACCCACGCATCCAAGCCGGCGGGCGACCAGCGCGCGACGTGGCCGTCTTGCGCCCAGCGTTCGACCTGCGCGACGAACGCGGGATGGCGTGCCGTCAGATATTGCGCGCCATGATCGAAAGCGGCTTCCCCCAGCGGGCTGTCGATGCGGCGGGTCGACATGCGGCCACCCGGCCCGCGCCCCTTGTCGAACACGATGACATCGTGACCCTGATGACGAAGCGCCTGCCCACAGGACAGGCCGGCCATTCCCGCCCCGATGATTCCGATCCGCATAACTATCCCCGTGCCGGCGTTCAGCAAACGAACTTGCTGTAGACCGGACAGCTTCAAACGCTGAGTTTCTCGATTGGAGCCGACCACACGTAGATTCCGTCTTGGGCGAGCGGCTCCAGAATGACGGTTCAGCTTCGAACGTCTCCGCCGCCGAAGACGACTTGGTTGCGCATGGCGGGGGCGAACAGGCTGTAGAGAAACGGCAGGTTGCTACCGCTCACTGCGTCGAGCGCAGTACGGTGATCGGTTGACAGGGTAAGGCTGAGGGTGGCGACATTGTCGGTTACCTGCTCCGCGCGGCTCACGCCCATCAACGTCGATGTGACGCCAGGCTGTCCGACCACCCACGATAGCGCGACCCGCGCCGGCGTCTCGTCAACCTCCGCGGCGACGCGTTTTAGTTCGTCGAGGATCTGCCAGTTGCGCTCGGTAAACAGCGTGTCGCCGAACGGATTGTCGCCATCGAGCCGCTTGTCGCTGGCGGACCGCGCCGTATCGTCCTCCCCGGCTTGGTTGGGGATGCCGCCCGCGCGCTTCGGACCTGCCTCAACGGTCGCGCGGTCGTATTTGCCGGTGAGCAGGCCATAGGCGAGGGGGCTCCAGGGCACGAGACCCATACCCGCCGATCGCGCGAGCGGCAGGTGCTCGGCCTCGACTCCGCGTTCGACCAGCGAATAGAAATATTGCAGGCCGATCGGCGCCGGATTGCCTTGGACCCGTGCCAGCGTCGCTAATTCGGCGACATACCAGGCCGGGGTGTTGGATATGCCCCAGTAGCGGATCTTGCCCGCTGCGACGAGCGCGGTCATCGTCCGCAACAGTTCCTCGGGCGGCGTGATGCCGTCCCAGACATGTACCCAGTACAGGTCGATGAAGTCCGTCCGGAGTCGGCGGAGCGATCCTTCGACGGACGCCAAAATGTGGCGCGCGCCATTACCGCCTGCATGATAGCCGCGACCAGTCGCAAACCCCGATTTCGTAGCGACCACCAGTCGATCGCGCGACGATTGCGCGGCGACAAAACTACCGACCATCTCTTCCGATCGCCCGCCTGCATAGACGTCGGCGGTGTCGATGAAATTGCCGCCAAGATCGGTGTAGCGATCGAACACCGCGCGGCTTCCGCGCTCGTCCAGCCCCCATCGCGGCGTGCCAAAGGTCATCGTACCGAGTGCCAGCGGACTGACGAGAAGGCCGGAGCGGCCGAGCGGGCGATAGGTGTCGAGTTTCATGATCGCATCCTGCAATGTGTTGTCTCCAGATGGACGCCGGACGGCGCGAGGATTAGATCATTTGCGGCGCATGGGTTGCTGAAGGATGTTCAGGAATGGATCGCGATCTCTGGTCCGGTCTGGCGGTGTTCGAGACAATCGCCGAGGCTGGCAGCTTCGCGCGAGCGGCGACGCGTCTTGGATTGTCCGCCTCGGCCTTGAGCCATGCGATGCGGTCGCTCGAAACGAAACTGGGCGTCCGGCTGCTCGACCGTACCACCCGGTCGCTGGCGCCGACGCTTGCAGGTGAGGAACTGCTGATGCGGTTGAGACCGGCGATCGCTTCGGTCGCGGGCGCGTTGGCCGACCTGGATAACGCCCGCGACCGACCGGCCGGGCGAATCCGGGTCAGCGCGCACCGGGTCGCGGCGCTTTACGCCATCCTGCCACGGCTGGTCGATTTTGCGCGCGCCTATCCCGACATCGCGGTTGAGCTGGTGGTCGACGACGGGTTCGTCGACATCGTCGCGGACCGTTTCGACTGCGGGGTCCGGCACGCGCAGACGCTGCAGGCCGACATGATATCGGTGCGGATCAGCGCGACGGTCCCACTCGTCTTCGTTGCCGCCCCGGCCTACCTGGCCAACCATCCCGCACCAACCGATCCCGACGATCTCGTCGCGCATCGGTGCCTATGTTACCGGTACACGTCGTCCGGCGTCGTACACCGATGGGAATTCGAGCGGGACGGCCGGACGGTGGAACGGTCGGTCCGAGGCGACTTCATCACCAACGATATCGACGTGATGCGTGGCGCCGCGGTGGCAGGGCTGGGCGTTACTTGCCTGCCGCTGCCGCACGCTGCACAGGCACTGGCAGACGGCACGCTGGTCGAAGTGCTCGCCGGCTGGGCGCCCATATTGGCGCCGAACCACCTCTATTATCCAAGCCGCCGCCAACCGACTGCTGCTTTTCAGGCGTTCGTGGCGGCGATGCGCGCCTGATCGCAAGCGGATTTCGACAAGATCAAGGGCATTTGACGATCAGGACCACGAGGCGCTTCGCTGGAGGACGTCGCTGTTAGCCTTCAAAGACCCGAGGTCATGAATGAGTGTCCGGAGTTGGGAAACGGGAAGGCTGGCTCGAACGGCTGGAAGTGGCTCTACTCGCCCAGCATGTGTCGATCGCCGCTCGGCAGTCATAATGGCGTGCAGCAGGCTGATGGACGACTGTCGATCTTCTCAGCTGCCGGTCCCAGAAAGTGGTTCTTTCCAGCGTCAAAAAAATCGGCTGAAGTCTGATTAAAATTTTGTGCCAATGCACTGGAGCAACGGTGTGTGCAGGCGGTACCTGCGCGCTAGTAGAATCAGGTATTTGCGAAAAGCTTCGCTGGGATGAAAATCCCGCCGCCCCAGCCGGTTTTCAATTATTATTAGAATACAACACCTTGCAACAAGAATCCTGCCGATTGTAGGGCAGGTATGTGGGACGGATTTGACGGGCTGTAGCCGCCGCCGATGTTGCATTGTCATGCTCTGCGTGACCTGGAGCGCGCCAAATGGCACAGGAAACACCCGACGATTTTGCTAAGGTAGCGCTGCTGGTCCATCTCCTTAGCGGTGGCGATCTGCGTTCATGTTCGATGACATCTGGACTAGGCATCGTGGACAAAGGGCAGCCAGCGCAGGACTGATGTAAGGCTGATGAGGCCGATGTAGGGCTTGGCGGTTTTGTGGTACCGGATGGCGATCCGTCGCTAACTCTTGCGTTTGTTGAACAGGCGCTTGGTTTGACTGCGCCAGCGGTACTTGCCCCGATCCTGCGCAGTCAGATTTCGGCGGTTGCGCCGAGCGGGGATCACGGCCTCGACGTTCATGTTGGTCAGGACGTCGCGGACTGCGTCGCTGTCCATGGCCTTTGTCTCCAAGTAGAGTGTCGATCCGGCCGGCGATCATGCGCATCGGCGGTCCGAAGCCTCGCGTGTCATGTGCCTGATCCGGCCTCAGCACGAAGGCGAACGCGCGACCTCTGACATCGCAACGGGCATGGAGTTTGGTGGTGAAGCCGTCGCGGATCGGCCGAGCCACTCGGCCGCGCCAGTGCCTTTTATGCCCACGGCACAATGGTGCGCCCGGACGACCGTGCTGTCGATCATGTCGGCGCGACCATCGCATTCTATCGCATTGGCCAGCGCCTCCAGCATGGCATCGAAGACACCGATCGTCGCCCAGCTATGGTAGCGGCGGAACACGCTGTTCCACTTGCCATATTCCTCCGGCAAATGCCGCCATTGCGCACTCGTCCGCGCAACCCGCAGCATGCCTTCGAAAAAGGGCCAGGTGTTGGCAGCGGGACTACAGCCGAGGCCGCGCTCTGCAGGCAAAAGCGGCCCGGTCAGCGACCATTCCTCATCTGACAAACCGATCCGCTCGCCCAAGCCGGCCTTCAAAAGGCAGCCTTGAGTCAGTGGTGAGTTACGGCGTCACGCTTTGGCCACGATGCCTTACCAGGCATCACAAACGAAATTGTTGACGTTCGTCCGAAAATTGATACGCCTTCGAACGAAAATAGGAGAGGCTACGGTGGCATCGCACATTCTAGTGATCGATCAGGGTACGACCTCTACGCGTAGTATTGTCTTCGATGGTGCGGCCCGGCGGGTGGCGATCGCTCAGGCCGAGTTTCCGCAACATTATCCTTCGCTCGGCTGGGTCGAGCATGACCCCGAGGATATCTGGCGCGACGCGCTGGCAACCGCGCGACAGGCGATTGCGGAAAGCGGCGTCGACGCATCGGCGATCGCGGCGATCGGCATCACCAACCAGCGCGAGACCGTCGTCGTCTGGGACCGCGCGACCGGCGAGCCGATCCATCGCGCGATCGTATGGCAGGACCGGCGCGGTATTTCATTGTGCCAACAGCTCAAAGCGGACGGTGCGGAGGATCTGGTGCGTCAGCGGACCGGTCTGCTGATCGATCCCTATTTCTCCGCGACCAAGCTTGCGTGGTTGCTCGATCATGTCGAAGGCGCACGTGCGCGGGCCGAGCGCGGCGAACTGGCGTTCGGGACGATCGACAGCTTTCTGTTGTGGCGGCTGACCGAGGGTAGCGTCCACGCCACCGATGTGACGAATGCGAGCCGGACGATGATGTTCAACATCCATCGGGGCGAATGGGACGCGGAATTGTGTCGCCTGCTGCGCGTGCCGATGGCGATGCTGCCCGACGTGCAGGATAACGCACATGTCTTCGGTACGACCGACCTGTTCGGGGCGGCGATCCCGATCGCCGGCATGGCGGGCGACCAGCAGGCCGCGCTGTTCGGTCAGGCCTGTTTCCGGCGCGGCATGGCGAAGTCGACCTATGGCACGGGCTGCTTCATGCTGCTCAATACGGGCGCAGAGGCAGTGGCATCGCAGCACCGGTTGCTGACGACGCCCGCCTATCGACTGGACGGCAAGACGACCTATGCCCTGGAGGGATCGATCTTCGTCGCGGGCGCGGCGATCAAGTGGCTGCGCGACGGCCTGGGCGTCATCACCCATGCCCGCGAGACCAACGACATGGCGACACGCGTGCCCGACAGCCATGGCGTCTATATGGTGCCCGCCTTTGTCGGGCTGGGCGCGCCCTATTGGGAGCCGGATGCACGCGGGGCGATCTATGGCCTGACGCTGGACGCGACGGCGGCGCATCTGGCGCGGGCGGCGCTGGAATCGGTCGCCTATCAGACGATGGACCTCGCCGAGGCGATGCGGGCCGATGCCGGCACGGGGCCTGCCATCCTGCGGATCGATGGCGGGATGGCGGCCAATGACTGGCTGTGCCGCTTCCTTGCCAGCATGATCGACACGCCCGTCGAACGCCCGGTCGACCTGGAGACGACGGCGCGCGGCGCGGCGTTCCATGCGGGGCTGGCGACCGGGGTGTGGTCGGGGCTCGATGCGCTGGAGCGGCTATGGTCGCGCGAGGCGTGTTTCGAACCGGCCATGGATGCGCCGACCCGCGCGCCGCTGGTCGCGGGCTGGCGGGATGCGGTGCAGCGGACGCTTCGGACGGTGCGATGAAGCGGCGCATCCTGATCGGCAACTGGAAGATGCATGGCGATGGCGGCTCGCTGTTGGCGATGGCGACGATCGCCGAACAGGCCGCTGCGGCGTCAGGGGTGGCGGTGGCGCTGTGTATTCCCGCGACGCTGATCCACCGGGCGGCGTCGGCGTTCCCGACGCTATCGATCGGCGGGCAGGATTGTCACCCGGCGGCGGCCGGGGCGCATACCGGCGAAGTTTCGGCGACGATGCTGCGGGAGGCCGGTGCGCGGCTCGTCCTGGCCGGCCATAGCGAGCGACGCGCGGCAGGCGAGGACGATGCACTGGTCGCCGCGAAAATCCGCGCGGCGCAGGCGGCAGGCCTTTGTGCGGTGCTGTGCGTCGGTGAAACGATCGAGATGCGGCGGCAGGGACAGGCGCACGCCATGGTCGAGGCGCAGCTTCGCCAGTCGCTTGCCGGCGTCGATCCGGCCAATCTGGTCATCGCGTACGAACCGGTCTGGGCGATCGGCAGCGGGACGACGCCGACGCCCGCCGACGTGGCCATGATGACACGGCGGATCGCGGCGCAGGTCGGGGACGTGCCAATCCTCTATGGTGGTTCGGCGACGCCGGACACGTGCGAACCGTTGTTGGCCGATGGCGGCATCGACGGTTTCCTCGTCGGCGGGGCCAGCCTGTCGCCGGTGTCGTTCGGCGCGATGATCGCCCTGCTTGAACGGGCGGGGCGGCTGGTGTCCGATCAGTGTCCGATACGCATGCAATATAATCGCCGCCGAGAATCGAATCCGGCGGTCCGGTCGATGAAGGAACCCGATGATGACGTTTGACAATCCATCGGCGCAGGCGGCGATCACGTTGTCGCGGTTCCTGATCGAACAGCAGCGCCGGGATGCGGAGAGCTGCCCCGCCGAACTGCGTCTGTTGATCGAGACGGTGGCGCGCGCGTGCAAGACGATCGGCCATGCGATCTCCAAGGGCGCGCTGGGCGACGTGCTCGGCGCGCTGGGCAGCGAGAATGTACAGGGCGAGGTCCAGAAGAAGCTGGACGTGATCGCAAACGAACTGCTGCTCGATGCCAATGAATGGGGCGGCCATCTGGCGGCGATGGCGTCGGAGGAGATGGAGACGATCCATCGTATTCCCAACCGTTATCCCAAGGGCGAATATCTGCTGCTGTTCGATCCGATCGACGGGTCGAGCAATGTCGATGTCGACCTGTCGGTCGGCACGATCTTTTCGGTGCTGCGCGCGCCGGAGGATTGCGCTGGCCGCGACGTGACCGAAGCCGACTTCCTGCAACCCGGTAGCGCGCAGGTCGCGGCGGGCTACGCGATCTATGGACCGCAGGCGCTGCTGGTGCTGACGGTGGGCGACGGGGTGTATGAATTCACTCTCGATCGCGAGGTCGGGTCGTGGCGGCTGACCGACGGGCCGATGCGCATTCCCGCCGGCACGCGCGAATTCGCGATCAACACCGCGCGGCGGCGGCAATGGTCGCCGGGGGTAAGCCGCTATATCGAGGAACGGATTCAAGGGTCCGAAGGGCCGCTCGGCATCGATTACAACATGCGCTGGACCGCATCGATGGTGGCGGACATCCATCGTATCCTGAAGCGGGGCGGCGTGTTCCTCTATCCGGCGGATCATCGCAGCGCCGGCAAGGCACGGCTGCGGCTGCTCTATGAAGCCAATCCGATGGCGATGCTGATCGAACAGGCCGGCGGGCTGGCCAGCAATGGCTATCAGCCGATCATGACCATCGCGCCGGTCGGCCTGCACCAGCGGGTAGGCGTCCTGATCGGTGATGCCGAGGAAGTACGGACGTTGACCGAGACGTACGACGGATAAGCGCGGGATCGCGGTTCCTGACGGTCGGCGGGTCGTCGGGGGCCGAGATGGGCCGAGCGATGTTCGAACGAGCGCGCGTTTCGAACATGGCGTACGCAACGAACGTCCTGCGGGGCAGCGGTGACGTGGCGTCGGGGCCGGCGGCGGCCTGTGTGTCGAACCGAACGTCTACGGTTGCGCGATCACCCTGCGGTCGCCGCCGTTCCATGCCCTAAGCCGCCAATCCGGCAAATCCATCCGTTCGGACCCGATCATCGTCTCTGCGCAGGCTGCGATTTTCCGCGCAGGCCGCGTTTTCGAACTATCCGAGAAAATTGACGAAAAAGTTCGTTTTTTCGATTGATTGCTTTCGTTCGCGCGTAGATATGTTCGTTATGCGAGTCGAAGCGAAACCTCCCGAGTTCGATCTGCTGGTCGTCGGCGGCGGCATCAACGGTGCCGGGATCGCGCGCGATGCCGCCGGCCGGGGGCTGTCGGTGATGCTGGTCGAGCAGGACGATCTGGCCAGCCACACCTCGTCGGCATCGACCAAGCTGATCCATGGCGGCCTGCGCTATCTGGAATATGGCGAGTTCCGTCTGGTGCGCGAGGCGCTGATCGAGCGCGAGCGGCTCTGGGCGATGGCGCCGCACATCATCTGGCCGCTGCGCTTCGTCCTGCCGCAGACCCAGTCGCCGCGACCGGCGTGGATGGTGCGGTTGGGACTGTTCCTCTACGACCATCTGGGCGGGCGCAAGAAACTGCCGGCGACCGAGACGGTGCGACTGAACACCTCGGCGCTGGGCGCCGGGCTGAAGGATCGCGCCGGACGCGGCTTCGTCTATTCGGATTGCTGGGTCGAGGACAGCCGGTTGGTCGTGCTGAACGCCCGCGATGCGGCCGATCGCGGAGCGCAAGTGCTGACCCGGACCCGGCTGGTGCGCGCGACGCGCGACGGCAACGGCTGGACCGCGACGATCGCGGACGGTGCGGGTGAGCGGACGGTTCGCGCGCGCATCCTCGTCAACGCTGCCGGCCCATGGGTCGCCGACGTGCTGGAGCGCAGCGGCGACCACCGCGCCGAACGGCCGGTGCGGCTCATCAAGGGCAGCCACCTGATCGTGCCGAAACTGTATGACGGCGATCATGCGCTGATGCTGCAGAATCCCGACCGCCGCATCGTCTTCGCCATTCCCTATGAACGCGATTTCACGCTGGTCGGCACTACCGACGAGCCGTGGGAAGGTGCGCCCGGCAAGGCGGCGATCGGCGCGGAGGAGACGCGCTATCTGCTCGACACCATCGCGCGTTATTTCACCCGCAGCGTCGGCGCCGACGATATCGTGTGGAGCTATGCCGGCATCCGCCCGCTCTACGACGACAATGCTGGCAGCGCGTCGGCGGTGACGCGCGACTATGTGCTCGACCTCGATGCCGATGACGGCAAGGCGCCGAAGCTCAGCATCTTCGGCGGCAAAATCACGACCTATCGCAAGCTGGCCGAACATGCGCTCGAAAAGCTGGCGCCCTTCTGTCCGGGGGCACGCGGGGCGTGGACGGCGGGCGCTACGTTGCCGGGTGGCGATTTCGCCGATTTCGACGTATATCTGGCGAAGCTGGTCGCCGAACGACCGGGGCTGCCGCGCGACCTGCTGCGTCGGCTGGTCCGCGCCTATGGCAGCTGCACACTCGATCTGCTCGGCTCGGCAACGACGCTGGCGGGGCTGGGCGACGATCTGGGCGGCGGGCTGACGACGCGGGAAGTCGATTATCTGCGAACGCGCGAATGGGCGGTCGATGCCGAGGATATCCTGTTCCGCCGCAGCAAGCTGGGACTGCATGTCCCGGCCGGCACCGCCGAGCGGCTGGCGGCGTATCTGGCCGACGCGGCGCCGGCGCTGAGCGCAGCATGATCGCGACCGACCTGCCCGATGCGGTGGCGCAGCGCCATGCCGCGATCCTCGCCGTCGCGCGGCGGACCGGCAGCGTCGCGGTCGACGCGCTGGCCGCCGAACTGGGCGTCACGCCGCAGACGATCCGCCGCGACCTGAACCTGCTGGCCGAACGATCGATGCTGTCGCGGGTCCATGGCGGCGCGGTCGTCACCTCTGGCGTCGACAATCTGGACCGCGAGGCGCGCGGCCATATCGCGGCCGAGGCGAAGGCGGCGATCGGCCGGGCCGCGGCGGCGCTGGTGCCGAACGGGGCCAGCCTGTTCATCAATATCGGTACCACCACCGAAGCGATCGCCCGTGCGCTGGTCGATCATCGCCATCTGCTGGTCGTCACCAACAATCTGAATGTCGTGTCGATCCTGGCGTCGCGACCGACGATCGAGGTCGTCGTGGCGGGCGGACGGGTGCGGCCCAGCGACGGCGCGGTCGTCGGCGCGCTGGCGATGGATTTTATCGGCGGGTTCAAGGTCGATTACGCGCTGATCGGCGCATCGGCGATCGACCGCGACGGCAGCCTGCTCGATTTCGACATCGATGAGGTGCGGGTGTCGCAGCGGATCATCGATCACGCGCGCACCACGATCCTGGCGGTCGATCGCAGCAAGTTCGGCCGACCTGCGCCGGTCCGTATCGCCGGTCTGGACCGGATCGACCATCTGGTGACCGACGCGCTCGACGATCCGCAGATCGCCGCAGCGTGCGAAGCGGCGCGGGTGAAGGTGACGCAAACCGCCTGACCGGAAACACCGGCAGGCAAGGAGAGGGAGGGGAGCATGCGGCGGATTTCCAATCTGCGCTGGTGGATCGTCGGGCTCATCTGCCTCGGCACCATCGCCAATTATCTCGCGCGCAATTCGCTGGGCGTGCTCGCGCCCGAGCTGAAATCGACGCTGTCGATGTCGACGCAGCAATACAGCTATGTCGTCGGCGCGTTCCAGCTCGCCTATACCATCGGCCAGCCGATCGCGGGGGCGATCGTCGACCGCATCGGGCTGCGCGCCGGTTTCGCGATGTTCGGCATCGCGTGGTCGCTGGCCAATATGCTCCATGCGCTGGCGGCCGGGTGGCTGGGCCTCGCGCTGTTCCGCGGGCTGCTGGGATTGGCGGAATCGGCGGCGGTGCCGTCGGGGATCAAGGCGATCGCCGAGTGGTTCCCGGCGCGCCAGCGTTCGGTCGCGGTCGGATGGTTCAATGCCGGCACCTCGCTCGGCGCGCTGATCGCGCCGCCGGTGGTGGTGGCCGTGTCGCTCTGGGCCGACTGGCGGATGGCGTTCGTCGTCACCGGCGCGGTCGGGCTGTTGTGGGCGGCGGCATGGTATGCCTTTTACCGCAGTCCGGCGATGCACCCCGCCATCACCCCCGACGAAGCGGCGCTGATCGCCGCCGATCGTCCGGCCGCCGTCGCCCCGTCGAGCGCGCGGCAGATCGTGAAGAGCGGGCGCTTCTGGGCGCTGGCCGTGCCGCGCTTTCTCGCCGAACCGGCGTGGCAGACGTTCAGCTTCTGGATCCCGCTCTATCTAGCGACCGAACGCGGCATGGATTTGAAACAGATCGCGCTGTTCGCGTGGCTGCCCTTCCTCGCCGCCGATCTGGGCGGCGTGTTCGGCGGCTATCTTTCACCGCTCTTGATGAACCGGTTCAACCTGTCGCTGATCCCGTCGCGGGTGACCGGCGTCGCGATCGGTGCCGCGCTGATGATCGCGCCGGGCTTTATTGGCCTCGCCGGCAGCCCGTATCTCGCGATTGCGCTGTTCAGCATCGGGGGCTTTGCGCATCAGATGATCTCGGTGCTGATCAACACCCTGTCTGCCGACGTCTTCACGCCGCAGGAGATCGGCACCGCCAACGGCTTTATCGGGCAGGCGGGGTGGACCGGCGGGCTGCTCTTCTCGCTGCTGATCGGGCAGCTCGCCGACGTCACCGGCTATGCGCCCCTGTTCGCCGCGCTGTCGCTGTTCGATGTGATCGGCGCGGTCGTGCTGATCGCCTGCCTGCCCATCCTCTCCCGGCCCAAGGAATCCCGATGAGACGCGCCACGCTTTCGAACCCGCCGCGCTTTGCGCTGACCGAACGGGCGCGGGGTCGGCTGACGCTGACCGCCGATACCGGCGCGGTCGCGCATCTCTTCGTGCTGGAGGAGGATGTTGCGCGGTTGCTGCTGCTGGGCGACGGGACCGTCACCAGCCCGCCGAGCTGGGCGATCGCGCCGGGCGCCACCGATATCGCCGAGCCCGGTCGCGACCGGATGGCCGTGGCGGGTTTCACCTGTCCCGACCCCATGGTTTCCGAAGCCGACGACACGATCACCGTTACGACGCAGCGGCTGCGCGTCACCATCCGCCGCCACGGCCTGCATTGCACCTGGGAGCAGCGCGACGGCGACGACTGGCATCTGATGGCGACCGACCGACCAACGCAAGCCTATGACTTTGGCTGGTGGGACGGACGCGCGCACCATTATGTCGCGCGGCGGCCGGGCGAGCGCTTCTATGGCCTGGGCGACCGGACCGGCGATTGCGACCGGGCGGGGCGGTCGTTCCGACTGACCAATGTCGACCCGATGGGCTTCGATGCGGAGACGAGCGACCCGCTTTACAAGTCGATCCCCTATCTGCTCGTCGCCGACGCCGAGGGCCGGTGTCATGGCAGCTTTTACGACAGCAGCGCCGATATCACCGTCGATCTGGGGCGCGAGCTCGACAATTATCACGGTCTCTACCGCCATGTCGTCGCCAGCCATGGCGATGTCGACCTGTGGATGATCGCCGGGCCCGATCCGCTGACGGTGACGCAGCGCTTTACCTGGCTGACCGGTCGCCCGGCGCTGATGCCGCGCTGGTCGCTCGGCTATTCGGGGTCGACCATGACCTATACCGATGCGCCTGATGCAGCGGCGCAGATGGGCGGATTCCTCGACAAGCTGGCCGAACATGATCTCGGCTGCACGTCCTTCCATCTGTCATCGGGCTATACGTCGATCGGCGACAAACGGTACGTGTTCCACTGGAACCGCGACAAGTTCCCCGACCCCGCCGGCTTCGTCGCCAGCTATGCCGATGCCGGCGTCCGGCTGGTCCCCAATATCAAGCCCGCTCTGCTGCGCAGCCATCCGCGCTATGACGAGGTCGCCGCCGCCGGCCTGTTCGTCAACGACGCCGACGGACACCCGGTCGAGGCGCAGTTCTGGGACGAGGTCGGCAGCTATATCGACTTCACCAACCCCGCCGCCGCCGACTGGTGGCGCGCGCAGGTGCGCGATGCGCTGCTCGACCAGGGAATGGTCGCGACGTGGAACGACAATAACGAATATGAGCTATGGGACGCCCGCGCCCGGTTCGCCGGGTTCGGCAAGGCCGTTCCGGCGGCGGCAATGCGCCCGGTGCTGCCGCTGCTGATGACCCGCGCGTCGCGCCGCGCGCAGGTCGAGGCGCGGCCCGACGAACGGCCCTATGTCGTCACCCGCTCGGGCATGGCCGGGCTGCAACGCTATGCCCAGACATGGAGCGGCGACAACCGCACCGAATGGAAGACGATCCGCTACAATGCGCGGCAGGCGATCGGCCTTGCCCTGTCGGGGGTGTCGAACAGCGGTGACGATGTCGGCGGCTTTTCGGGACCTGCACCGTCGCCCGAACTGCTGGTGCGCTGGGTCCAGGCGGGTGTGCTGATGCCGCGCTTCTCGATCCATAGCTGGAACGACGACCGCACCGTCAACGAACCGTGGATGCACCCGGAAGCGACGCCGGCGATCCGCCGGCTGCTGGCGTTGCGGCAGACGCTGGTACCGTTCCTGTACGACCTGCTGCTGCGCTATCATCGCGACTATGCGCCGATGGTGCGTCCGCTCTGGCTGGATTTCCCGAGCGATCCGGCGGCGTGGGGCGAGGGCGACGACCATCTGCTTGGGACCAATCTGCTGGTGCCGCTGCTCGTCGAGCCGGGCGTGGTCGAGCGCGACGTCCGGCTGCCGGTCGGTGCCGACTGGATCAATGTCTGGACGGGCCGGCGCTTCGCAGGCGGCAGTACCGCACGACTGGCGGCATCGCTCGACGGACCGCCGCCGCTGCTGGCGCGGGCGGGATCTGCGATGCTGGTCGATCTGGCGACGGGCGGTTGGCGTCCGGGCGCGATGCAGCTCGGCATGTGGCTGTTCCCACCGGAAACGGGCGCATTCGACTGCGATGCGTGGGAGGATGCCGGCGACGGGCATGGCGCGCCGTGGCGCTGGTCGGTGACCGGCTCCGCCGATGCCGCGTCGGTGCGGTTGCAGGTCGCGTGCGATGGCGTCCCGGCAGGACGCGCCATTACCATGTTGCTGGCGCCGGGCGACCACCGCGAAATGCTGGTCGAGGGTGGCGAACCGGTCGAGATTGCAGGGCGACGAGGCATGCGGCTTATGCGATAACGACAGTAGCCCCGCAAATTCAATTCAGTGTTCGGCATAAATTGGCCGGTCGCATTTGTGCGTCTCAAATACTTGCATAGTGACAATGCTTATTTGTCAGTCCATTCTAGATAAATATACTTGATATGGCCTGACCAATATGGAAGATGAGCGGATCGGGTGACCGCGGAGAGTCGCCGAAATCAAAATTGCATTGGGGAGGGTTCGATGAAGCTCATGCATTCGGTATGCCACGCCGCGCTGATCGTCGCGGCAACGGTCGCGGCGCAGCCGACACTGGCGCAGGACGCGGATCAGGTCGCAGCGCAGACGCCGCCCGGTGCGCTGACCGCCGATCAGCAGAGCGCGCCCAACGGCCCGACCAGCGAAGTCGCTCCCAGTCCCGACGATGCCGGCGAAATCATCGTCACCGCCAACAAGCGCGCCGAGAATGTGCAGAAGGTGCCGCTCGCCGTATCGGTGATCGCACCGGCGCAACTGGCGAGCGCGGGCGTGCGCAACTTTGCCGATATCGGCAAGATCGCCCCGTCGCTGGTCGTCCGCCCGGCCGAACAGCCGCAGAACTCGAATATTTCGCTGCGCGGCGTCGGCACCTTCGCCTTCGGCATCGGCGTGGAATCGAGCGTGGCGGTGATGGTCGACGAAGTGCCGCTGGCGTTCCAGGCGCGCGCTTTCACCGATCTTCCCGATGTCGAGCGGATCGAGGTGCTGCGCGGGCCGCAAAGCACGCTGTACGGCAAGTCGGCCTCGGCGGGCCTGATCAACCTGATCACTCGCAACCCGACCGATACGCTGCGGGTGCGCGGCAATGCGCTACTGACGACCGATGAAGAGCGCGGGCTGAATTTCAGCGTGTCCGGCCCGGCGGGCGACAATCTGGGCTATGTCGTGTCGGCAGCCTATAACTATTGGGACGGCAATGTTCGCAACGTGGTCAATGACAAGGAGGTCAATGGCCGCGAAACGCTGAACCTGCGCGGCAAGCTGCGCTGGGAACCGACCAGCGACGCCTCGCTGACCGTCGCCGCCAATTACATCAACGGCAACAGCGACGTGGGGCGCCCGTTCCTGCGCTTCGGCCAGAATGCCCGGTTGCGCGGGATCGCCGGCCAAACGCCGGACGTGGTGCTGCCCGGGGTGATGATCGGCCCGGACAATCAGGACATCGCCAACAACTACGATTCCCGCACCAAATATCAGGGCGGCGGCGGCTATATTCGCGGCGAGTTCGCGCTGGGCGACATGAACCTCGTCACGATCAGCTCCTACGACAGGTTCCACCTGTACGACTATCTCGACCATGACGATACGGCCGCGACCGTGGCGCAGGGCAGCAATATCCAGGTCGGCCAGTTCAAGTCCGAACAGGTGACCGAGGAAGTCCGCCTTCAGTCTCTGAGCGAGCAGCCGTTCCGCTACACCATCGGTGCCTATGTCGCGGGCGTGAAGTTCGAACGGCCCTTCTTCCGCGGGCCGTCCTTCTCGCTGGCCAACTGGTATGCCACGGCGCGCTCGCGGCAGGTCGCGGGCTTCGTCCAGGCTGACTGGTCGGTGATCGACGCGCTGACGCTGACCGGCGGTGCGCGCGTGCAGAACGAACGCGTATCCTATACCTTTGCCGACGATCTGGCGCGCACCCGCTATGCCGGCAATGCCAGCGACACGGCGGCGACCTACCGCCTCAGCGCGCGCTATGATTTTACGCCCGACATCAACGGCTTCCTGACCTATGCGACAGGGTATAAGGGGCAGACCTACGACCTGACGACCGGGTTCAACCTGAACCGGGCATCGGCAGGACCGGTCCGTCCGGAACGGTCGCGCGACAAGGAACTCGGCATCCGCAGCCAGTGGTTCAACCGCCGCCTGACGCTGAACGCGACGCTGTTCGACACCAATTATCGCAACCTGCAGGCGCAGACCATCGAGACGCTGGCCGATGGCACCTCCAACTACCGCCTAACCAATGTCGGACGGCTGAACACCAAGGGCGTCGAGGTCGAGAGTTCGTTGCGACTGGGCGAGGATCTCAGCCTGAACGGCGCGGTCACCTATCTCGACGCGCGCTATACCAGTTTCGACGTCGCGCAATGCTATCCGCTGCAGACCGCGGCGCAGGGGTGCACCGGCACGCCAACCCGCCAGAACCTGACCGACACCCGCGTGATCCAGGCGCCGGAATGGAAGTTCAACCTCGGCGGCGATTATTCGCCCGCGCTGACCGAGAACCTGCGCGGTATCGCCCAGTTCAACTGGCAATATCAGAGCAGCCTGTATTTCCAGCCGCGCGACCCCGAGACGTTCCAGCCCGCCTTCCACATCGTCAATATCGGGCTGGGCGTGCGTGACGAAGATCGCCGTTGGGAAGTCGTGGCGTTCGTCAACAACCTGTTCGACCAGCAATATTACGGGTCGCTGGTCAACACCGCCGGCAATTTCGGCGGCAATATCGCCACGCAGGCGGTCCTGCCGCGCGATTTCCGTCGCTATGCCGGTATCCGTGCCGGCGTGAACTTCTGATCGCGGCGGCCGGGAGCGGCACCATGGCGCGGTGGAGCAGGGCGATCGCCGGTCTCGGCATGGCGCTGGCGCTGGTGGCGGCGGCCGAGCCCGACGCGCCGGCGCGGCCCGGCGTCGATGCGCCCGAACTGGCTGCACTCGGGCGCTATCCGATCGGCGTCGCCGATACGGTGTTCGTGCAGCGCGACCAGCTCTATCCGCTTCCCGACGGTTCCGATCCGAAGCCGGCCGACCGGCGGCTCGCGGTAAAGATCTGGTATCCGGCCGCGGCCGGTGCCGGGGGCGGCACGACCTATCGCACCGCGCTGCCCGGGGAGGACGGCCGGCCGGTCGCCTTCACCGTGCCGGGTCTTGCCACGCCCGCGGCGGTGACGGCCCGCGGGCGCTTCCCGCTGGTGATCCTGGCGCACGGCTATAGCAACACGCCCGAGCTACTGTCGTGGCTCGGCGAGAATCTGGCCAGCAAGGGCTATGTCGTGGTCGCGCCCGCCTTTGCCGATCCGTCGATCACCATTCGCACGCCCGAGGCTCAGGCGGGGCCGCTGGCGCGTCGCCCGCTTGATATCGTGTTCGTCGCGGCCGAGGCGCAGCGGCGCGCCCGTGCCGGCGAAGGGCCGCTGGCGGTTGCCGATCCGGGCGCGACCGCAGTGATCGGCTATTCGATGGGGGGGTATGGCGCACTCGCGGCGGCAGGCGGGCGGCTTGGCACGTCGCTCGGGCCTGCGACGCGCGGCGTGCTCACCCCCTATGTCGCGGATGGCGCGCAGCGGAGGGTTCTACGGGTCAACGGGTTGAAGGCGGTGGTAGCGATCGCCCCGCCCAGCAACTTGCGCGACCGGGTGCTGTGGGCCGAGGACGGCATGGCATCGATCACGGCGCCGACCCTGTTCATCGTCGGCAGCCAGGACCGCGTCGTCGGCTATGATCCCGGCGTACGCACCCTGTTCGAACGGGCGAGCGCGACACGCCGCTACCTGCTGACCTTCCGCGATGCCGGGCACAGCATCGCGTTGGTCGGCGCACCGGCGGAGATGCGATGCAACTTCTGGAATCTGGACTGGTTCGAGGACGCCGTCTGGCGCAAGGATCGGTTGCTGGCGGTGCAGGCGCACTTCATCACGGCGTTTCTGGACCGCTATGTGAAAGGCGACGCCACACGGGCCGACTATCTCGACGGACTGGTGCCGGATTCCAGCGCCGGAAGCTGGGCGAACAGTCCCGCTGGTCGCTATGCGGGGTATAGTCCGGGGCCACCGGCCTCGACTATCTGGAAGGGGTTCCAACCGAGCCGACGCGCCGGCCTGCTGTTCGAAGCACTCGGCCAGTTCCCGTAATAGGTTCTCGTTCACGCCATGCGCCGACATGGTCCGGTAGCGGCGCGCTCAACCGCACGTTGTCTACGTGGCGGTCGCCGGCTGTGACCTGTTCATCCTCAAGCGTCCGGGGCGGATAGGAGCTATTCCGATGCCAATCGCCCAGCAGATCGCACCGAGGACGCCACAATCCCGGCGGCGCGGATAGCGGGAAGGTTCAAGTCGCGCTCCTATATCGTTGCGGCGGCAGGGGCGGCCCAGACGCTGTCGCGCGGCCCCGCCACGGCCCGCCGCCGGGCGGCGCGCGCCATGACGGCGAAACCCGCCGCACCGAGGAGCGCGACCAAATCGACAAGTCGGCTCGCGCCGGCATGGCTCCAGCCTTGGGCCAGCACAGGCGACAGCAGGGTGGTGAGCGGAATGGCGGCGGTCGCTGCAGCGGCGAGCCACAGCAATTCCGATCCGCTGCGCGCCGCGCCGCGTACCAGTGCCCAGAGGACGGCCGCGA
Organism: Sphingomonas epibiotica; assembly: GCF_039615155.1. Lineage (NCBI taxonomy): Bacteria > Pseudomonadati > Pseudomonadota > Alphaproteobacteria > Sphingomonadales > Sphingomonadaceae > Sphingomonas > Sphingomonas epibiotica. Next base: position 52,970 of record NZ_JBDGHY010000002.1, read on the forward strand.
CGAACACCAGATAGTAGATGCGGCTATGCCATATGGCGAGATCGCCCTTGTCGGCGGGAAGCCATTTGGCGGCAGCGATCGTCAGCGAGATGCCGGCGATACAGCCCAGCGGCACGCCTGTCGTCAGGCTCCCGAGGATGCGGGTGGCGCGGGTCTGTGTCACCGCACCCGCCTTGCGCTCCTTGCGGCGGCGGCTCTCGATCCAAAGGAGATTGCCCGAGTAGAACAGGAACGCACCGGCAAGACCCAGGAGGAAATACGACCAGCGCACGGGCGCACCACCGAAGCTGCCGAAATGCAGCGTGAAGAAGGATGTCACCGCCGCGAACCAAGGCCCCTGCCGCCCCGGCAGATAGTCGGCGCCAGTAATCGCGCCGGTGCGCGTGTCGATCTCCGCCCGACCATAAGTCGGCGCGCGCATGCCATAGCGCGGATCGACGCCGGTGATGTCGCCGTGCGCACCGTCCTTTGCATCGTAGCGATAGGTGATAGAGCGGAGCGCGAAGCCGGGTGCCTGGGTCGCAATGCGCCGTTGCAGTTCGGCGGGCGACAGCGTGCCTTGCACTGCCTCGAACGCGGGCGGCTGCGCCGGCCCGGACCGCGATGACGCGTCCCGTTCGCCCCTGGCCGCACCGACCTGATACACCGCGCCCTGCATGTCGTAGATCTGGTCGTGGAAGGCGAAGATGACGGCGGTTATCGCCATCACGATGTGAAACGGCAGACTGAACAGCCCGAGTAGATTGTGCAGGTCGAGCCACATCCGCTTGACGTTCTTGCCGAAGCGCAGCGCGAACAGGTCCTTCACCAGACTGGGCAGCAAACAAATGACGCCGGAGATGATTGCCACGGCGTAGAGCAGCGAAATTATGCCCATGACCGGCATCGCCGCGCTGCGGCTGATCGGCAGGCCGACCTTCTGGTGGAGCACGTCGATGAACTCCGCGACCGCCGAGGCGTCCTGTCGGATCACCTGCAACGTGCCGTTGGGCGCAAGCGCGGCGAGGAAGGTCGGGCCGGGCGCGCGGCGGGTGCCGGTGGTCCAGCTCACCCGCGCGGGCCGATCGGGACCGGTCCCGAGATGCACGGTATAGGCCGCGCGCGCGTCCGGTCGGATGCGCAGCACCTTTTCGATCAACTCGGACGTACGATTGAGCGACGGCGGGGTCGCGATGACCGTCGGCGCGGACGCCCAGCGGTTCAGCGGCTCCGCGAACATCGTGATCGCGCCGGCGTAGAAGGCGATGAACAGCGCCAGTCCTGCGACGATGCCGACCCAGCTATGGACGTCCTTATAGGTCTTTACGATATCGGTTCGCATCGGCGATCATCCGAGAAGAAGGCGAGTGGCAACGAAGAGCGCCCACGCCAGCAGGTTGGCGAGCGCGAGCCAGCCCCATGCCCGCGCGCTGCTGCCGAACAGGAAACAGAGGCCGAGGATCGCGCACAAGATTGGCGACGCAAGCCACATGGCGAGCTGTCGCTGCGCGCTGAAGACGTCGTCGTCGGTCGCGCACAGGGTCGCGAACGTACAGGTCAGCGCCAGCGTGAGGGGAAAGCCGAGGATGGCGGCGGCCGATACCTTGCCGAACCAGTTGCGACTGGTGAGCGGCGGGCGGCTCATCGCGCCGCCTCTTGCCGGAACCGCCACCAGCGGACGACGGCGGGCACGATGCTCCACACCAGCATGGCGCCCGTCGCCCAAGTGAAAACGGCGGTCGCCGGTCCCTCTATCGTCAGCAGCAGGATCAGCGCGATAACCAGAAGTAGCGCCCCCGCCATCCGATAAGGGCGGCTGCCGGCGCCATGACGTACCAGCGCCTGATGCGGTGTGCCGGCATAGACGCTCAATGCCCCGCCGATCGTCGCGAATGCCGCGCACCACGCCGCGATTATCGTTCCGCTCCCGAGAAGGCGAAGCGGATCGCGGGGGCCATCACTGCCAGCATGGTCGTTCCGTGGGACTGGCCGGGCAGTGGCAGGAAGCGTGCCCTACCAGCGTCCGCCACCCGGTCGATCGACCGAATCAGTTCGGTCGGAGCGACGGCGGCGTCATCGCCTTCGGCGATCAATATCGGAGGCACATGCTTGGCCGTCGCGACCTCACGCGCGATCAGGCCATCCCCGAACCACAGCGACGGACTGACCGCGACCACGCCACTGAACATCGCCGGACGCGTCAATGCCGCATGGAGCGCGAGCAGACCGCCGAAACTGTGCCCCAGCAACGTCTCCTGCGAACGATCGACCTGCCAGCGCTGGCGGACCAGCGGCTGCACCCGCCGCCCGACGAGATCGAGAAACGCTTCGGCCCCGCCCGTGGTCATGCCGCTGGCAGGCCGGTTCGCGGGGATCGTCCAGCCCGGGGTCGCGGGCGTATAGTCGCGGGTGCGACGTGGCAAAGGCCCGGCCGCGATCCCGACGACAATCCCGTTGGAGATGCCCGTTCGCGCAGCGGCGCGCGCCAGCCGACGGGCGGTGAGCGCCGCGATCGCGAAATTGTCCTCGCCGTCCAGGACATACAGGACCGGGTAGCCGGCGGGTGGTGGAGGTCCCTCCGGCCAAGCGATCATGATGCGATAAGCCTCGCCGTTTTCAGCATGGACGACCTGCTCGACGCTGTTCGACAGCGTGTAGGGCGTCGTCGCTGAAGGCTCCTTCGTGACCGGCGCACCGGGCGCCGCCGACATGAGCATCACCGCCGCAAACACGCTCACCACCGGTATTGCAGCCGCAGGTTCAGCGTCCGTCCCGATCCGTAGAAACAGGCCGCAGGCGACGAGCAGAGTGCGACAAAGCGATGGTTGGTCAGGTTGCGCGCATTGACCGACAAGATGATGCCGTTCTCAAAAGCCTTGCGCAGGAACAGGTCGTACAAGGTGTAGCTGGGTACGCGATACACATTGGCGGTATCGCCGTATGACACGCCGACATAGCGCGCCCCGCCGCCCAGTCCGACTCCGGCCAGCGCGCCGTCCTCGTCAAAGCGATAGTCGGCGAACAGCGACCCCATCCAATCGGGCACCTGCGCCAACCGGTTGCCCTGCTGCCCGGGCGCGCCGCGCGTGATCTCGCTGTCCATATAGGTGCCGGTCGCGATCATACTGAGCCCGCCGACCAGCGTCGCCTTGCCTTCCAGTTCGATCCCCCGGATGCGGCCCTGTCCGGTCTGGACCTGGCAGGTCGTGCCCGCGCAGACATGGCTTTCGTCCGGGTCGGGACTGGCGAGGTTGTTCTGGGTAAGCTGGTACAGCGCGGCAGTGAGCAACGCGTTGCTGCCATGCGGCTGGTATTTGACGCCGGCCTCATATTGCTCGCCGGTCGTCGGCTTGAACGGCGTGCCGTCGAAATACTGGCCAGTGGTCGGCTGGAACGAGGTGGAGTAGCTCGCATAAGGCGCGATGCCGCTCAGCGAAACCCAAGTGACCCCCGCCCGCCACGTCGGTTTGTCCGCCTTGGTCAGTGTTACCGGATCGGTGGTGCCGGTCGCCAGTTCGTTGACCTGATGGTTCTTCGCCCAGTCATAGCGCGCGCCCAGCGTGACATGAAGCTGGCCAAGCATGATCTGATCCTGACCATAGGCGCCGACCTGTTCCAGCCGTGCATTCAGATGGACTTGCGGCGCAAGCGTCTGAAGGACCCTGCCGATGCCCTGCGACACGGGGTTGAAGATGTCCGGCATCGGCGGAACGGCCGTCGACAGGTCGCGCAGGTGCCGCCATTCGGTATCGAGCATGTCGACACCGAACAGCACGCGGTGTTGCAGCCGACCGGTGTCGATCCGGCCTTCGATCTGCGTATCCAGGCCATAGCCATCGGAATGACCGATGCCCTGCACCGCGCGACGATTGATCGTCTGCCCGTTGGCGAGCGTCCCTCCGCGCAGCACGGTTCCCTGGAACAGCGTTTCCACGCGGGTGTAACGGCCATTCTGCCGCAGCTCGAACCGGTCGGAAAAGGCGTGCCGCAACGCGTATCCGACCAGATACTGGTTGCGGTCATAGGTGTTGAACTGCGGCTCGCCCAGAAACGCGTCGAGGCGGATATGGCGGCCGCCTGCGCCCGGCTGCTGCGATCCGACATAGGGTAGGAACTGGAAGGTCGATCCGCCCTCGTCGCGCTGATACTGACCCATCACCGTGATGCTGGTGGCCGCATCGGGCACCCAGGAGAGGCTCGGCGCGATATAGTAGCGCCCGGTTTCGATCGCATCGATCTGGGCATCGCCATAGCGTGCGAGGCCGACGAGCCGCGCGCGGATCGTGCCGTCGGCGGTCAGTGGCCCCGACACGTCCGCCGCACCCTGATATTGCCATTTGCCGAGGTCGGTGAACCCGGCCCCCTGAAGCATGATCTCGCCGCGCGGTTGCGCGGTCGGGCGCTTCGTCACCAGATTGACGATGCCGCCGGGAGCCACCTGCCCGAACAGCACCGCCGAGGGGCCCTTCAACGCCTCGATCTGTTGGAGCGCAAAGGGATCGAAGGCGGTGCGCGTCCATTGCCCGCCCGCCGGCAGGCGAATGCCGTCGAGGAACAGATTGTCACTGAAGCTTCCCGCCGAAAAGCCGCGGACCGAAAAGCTGTCGGCGCGGCTGTCGATGCCGTCCTGCTCGGCCTGGACACCGGCGGTATAAGCGAGCGCCTCGGTCACGCTGTGGACCGCGCGGACGTCCAGTTCCTCGCGGGTGATGACCGAGATCGACTGCGGCACCTCGATCAGCCGCGTCTTGGTCTTCGTGCCCGACGTCGCCTGGGTCTGTCCCGTCGCGGTCACGACGATATCCGTATCGCGCAGCGCGTCGCCATTGTCCTGCGCCGCCACCGGCGATGCTGCCGAGGACAGCATCAACCCAATACCCCAATATAACTTCATGGGTCTCCCGCCCCCTATGTTCGCCGTCCCCGACGGCGCGTTTCCCGAAAGATTTCGAAGGGCATCTAGTAACCACAGATAATGCGAGTCAATCGCATTTGATAAGTGGCTGGGATGGCTGGAAGTCTGATAAGGTCGCAGCCCTGCCGAATCGCGACGCGGCCGCGATGGCTTGCCAGCTACCTTGCGTCTGCTTCGCACCGGAAGCCGTCCTCCGCCGCCGAGCACACGATGATGGCTTCGGCGCAACATGAACAACTATTGCTACACCATCCCCGGTAGCAGCAACGAAGCCTATTGCACCTCGCAGACCCAGGCTCAGGTCCAGGCCGACAGCCGGACCCGGAGTTTCGCGCCACCCTATTCAGGGCGCATCAAGAAATATCGGGCACTTCTGCCCAATCTAGGCCTGGCGTGGCAGATGACGCTGACGCTCAGCCTGTTCACCAGCTACACCAAGGGGTTTTCCGCGCCGAGCACCGAAGTCTATGCGTATGACGACAAGGTCATTCGTCCGATCGGCGAAGAGGCGAAGCCGGAGCGGACCAACTCCTACGTTCTGGGTCTTCGCTACACCATGGGCATTGCGCAGGCGCAATTGGGCGGCTGGTTCATCCATTACGACAATCGCATCGTCAACGTGACCACCCCGGTCGAGGGCGGCGGGACGATCAGCGCCGCCCGTAACGTCGGCGCAGTCGACAGCAAGGGCATCGACGCTTCATTGTCAGTCAGCCCGGCTCGCTGGCTGTCGCTCTACGGCTTTACGTCCTATATGACCGCCACGCTGAAAGACGATGTGTTGAACGGCGCAACCGGCGCGGTGGCAATTGCGACTAGGGGCAAGTCGCTCGTCGATACACCCAACTGGCAATATGGCGGCCGGGCGCAGGTGAGCCTGCCCTTCGGCGTGATCGGTCTGTCGGCCAAGCATGTCGGCGATCGTTTCGTGACCGACGTCAACGACGTGAAGGTGGCGGGCTACACGCTGGTTGATCTGGACGCGCAGATCGGCATGCGCTGGATCGGGCTGGAGAAGACCTATGTTCAGTTCAACGTCGTGAACCTGTTCGATAAGGCCTATATTCGCAACCTCGGCAGCGCCACCAGCGACGGCGGCTTCTTCAACTTCGGCAATCCGCGTACGGTGACCGGAAGCGTGCATTTCCAGTTCTGACGTAACGGGCTGCGACGGCGGATGCGTCGTCGCAGCCAATCGCGGCATTGTCGGGCGTGGTGTACGAAAATGGCGGACATGCCGGGCTGCCTGTCATCAAATGATGGAGCGGGGCATGAAGCACAGGGCGATCCGGGGAATGGCGGCGATATCGGCGATCGGGTCTGCACCCGGGCCTTCCACGGCCGAACCGACCGCGTCGTCGACGCTGGAACTGATCGGCGCAACGGAAATTCCTTTCGGCACCCACTTTCAAGGGTACCCGATCGGCGGCCTGTCCGGACTCGACCGGCTTCCAGATGGCGATTTTATCGCCATTTTCGACGACAAGGGCGACGGGCGGCCGCCCCGCTTCTATCGGCTGGCGATCACGTTGAATCCCCCGCGGCATCGGGTGCGGGTCCGGATGAAGGGGCAGGTGATCCTGCGCGATGGGCAGGACGTGCCTTTCCCAATCGACCGCCCCGCGGTCGACCCTGAAGCTATTCGGCATGGGGCTGACGGCCATGGCTATTGGTCGTCGGAGGGGACGTGGAACGATGATCCCGCCCGGCGCGTCCAGCCCGCCATTTACGAAAGCGATGCAACGGGCCGCGTTCTGCGCAGCTTCTCGCTACCCGCCGCCTACCTCTATACCGACAACAAGACGCGCGGAGCAGTATCTAATGGCGTGCTGGAGGGGTTGGCGGCAGGACCGAATGGAACAGTGGACGCCATTAACGAGGTTCCCGCCTATGAGGACGGCGTGGCCGATGGGGGGGCGGGGTCGGGCAGGAGGGGTCCTAAACCAGAACCTTCTCCGGTGTCGGAACGGTGCCGAGCGGGGTGCTCGCGTCGATTTCCATCAACGGCTTCAGCAATCCGTCACGCAGGTCGTAGACCCAGCCGTGTAGTTCGAGCGGCTGGCCCGCGGCGAAGGCGCGCTGGACAATGTCGGTGCGGGCCAGCGCGACCAGCTGGTCGCGGACGTTGAGTTCGACCAGCCGATTGGCGCGCTGCTCGGCGGGGAGGGCGTCGAGTTCGTCGCGGTGGCTATCGATCACGTCGCGGGCGATCGCCAGCCAGTCGTGGACATGCCCCTGCACGCCGCCTTCCAACGCCGCCTGGATGCCGCCGCAGCCATAATGGCCGCACACGATGATGTGCCCGACCTTCAGCACCTCGACCGCGAACTGGACCACCGACATCAGATTCTGGTCGCCGGGATCGATCAGGTTGGCAATGTTGCGATGCATGAACATGCCACCCGGCTCGGTATTGGTGAGCTGGTCGGGGGCGACGCGGCTGTCCGAACAGCCGATCCACAGGAATTCGGGCTGCTGTCCGGCGATCTGCCGCGCGAAATAGTCGGGATTTTCCTCGAGCCGCTCGGCGGCCCATGCCTTGTTGGCAAGGAGCAGATGCTTGTATTCCCTCATGCGTAGGCGACCTCCTTGCGCGGCGCCTTGATCTGGGGCGCGGTCTTTTCGCCGATATCGCCGCGCACCAGCACGTTGATCCCGCGATACTGCGCATTCTTGATGAAGCCGTTGATGATGTCGATATTGTCGAGATCGACATAGTTGGTCGCCGACAGGTCGATCACCACCGTGCAATTGTCCGGCACCTTCTCCAGTTCCCTGGTCAGTTCGACCTTGTGGATGAAGTACAGGTTGCGCTTGGCGCGAACCATGCAGCTGGCGCCGGGGCCTTCGCCGTCCTGCACGAACGTCACCGCCGGGCGGAAATTGCGCGCGATCACAAATATGAAGCCGACGACCAGCCCGATCACGATACCCTTCAGAAGGTCGGTGAACAGGATGGCGAGGATCGTGACGACGAACGGCACGAACTGGGTCATGCCTTGTTTCCAGCGTTTGGTAAAAAGTTCTGGCTTGGTCAATTTATAGCCCGTCTGGATCAGCACCGCGGCGAGGGCCGATAGCGGGATCATGTTGAGCAGCATCGGCACCAGCAGGACGCTGAGCAGCAGCCACGTACCGTGCAGGATCGTCGACATTTTCGACGCGGCGTTCGCGTCCACATTCGCCGAGGACCGCACGATGACCGAGGTCACCGGCAGGCCGCCGATCAGCCCCGAGATGATGTTGCCGCTGCCCTGTGCCAGCAATTCGTGGTTCTTGTCGGTCACGCGGCGCTTGGGATCGAGTTCGTCGACCGCCTTCACCGACAGCAGCGATTCGAGGCTGGCGACGATCGCCAGCGTCACCGCCACCGTCCACACCGTCGCGTTGCCGATCTGCCCGAAATCGGGAAGGCTGAACAGCTTCACGAACCCGCCCAGACCATCGGCGATCGGCACGCTGACCAGATGGGTCGGCTTCACCTGAATGGCGGGAGCGACGACGCCCAGCAGCGCGTTGATCGCGACCGAGCCGACGACGACGACCAGCGGGCCGGGAACGAAGCGCAGCGGGCCGTCCTTGGGCTTGTTCTTGTCCCACCAGAACAGGAAGGCGATGCTGATCGCGGCGATGATCGTGGCGCCCCACACCACCTGTTCGCGCAGCACGAAGAGGATGGTGTTGAAGGTGTTGAGACCATCGCCTTGATTGAACTGGAAATCGCCCGCCGGATCGCCGTCATAGCCGATCGCGTGCGGCACCTGCTTAAGGATCAGGATCAGGCCGATCGCCGCCAGCATGCCGGTAATGACCGACGACGGCACGAATTCGCCGAGCACGCCCGAGCGCGAGAAGGACAGCAGGATCTGCATGCAGCCGGCAAGGAACACGGCGAGCAGGAATGCCTCGAAGCTCGGCAGCTTGGTGATCGCGTCGAGCACGATCACGGTCAGGCCGGCGGCGGGGCCGCTGACCGACAGCGGCGACTTGCTGAGCGAACCGACGACGATGCCGCCGACGATCCCGGCGATCAGCCCGGAAAAGAGCGGCGCGCCCGATGCCAGCGCGACGCCGAGACAGAGCGGCAGCGCGACGAGCGCGACGACGATCGAAGACGGCACGTCCTGGCGCAGATTGGCGAGTAGGGAGGGTTGCGACATGGCTGCAATGGCCTTGTTCTGAAACGAGGTGCGCCGAGCGTGCTTGGGGGAAGCACGCCCGGCGCGGTGCCCGGGATCGACGGAACGGGGGAGGGAAGGTTCGCCCCGCCGATCTTGCGGGAACGGCTATTCGGCGGCTTCTGCCGTCACGAAATCTGCGGCCAGGCGCTTGGCGGCGGGCAATGCCACCGGCAGCGGGCGATCCGGCTTGATCGGCACGAAGCGGCCAGTCGTGCCGTCGAGCGCGAGGATCGAGCCGGCATGGATGTCGACGAACCAGCCATGCAGCGTCAGATCGCCCTTGGCGATCCGCGACGCGACGGCCGGATGGGTGCGCAGGTGCGAAATCTGGACCACGACGTTTTCGAGGCTGGCGGCGCGGACCGCGGCGGCATCGTCGAGGTCGGGATAGCTGTGCTGGATCACCGAATGGGCGGCATGGCTGTGGCGCAGCCACGCGGCGACGCTGGGCAGTCCTTCGAGCGTCTCCGGCTTCATCAGTGCGCCCATCGCGCCGCAGCCCGAATGGCCCGACACGATGATGTCGGTCACGCCGAGGACCGCGACCGCATATTCGACGGTCGAGGTCGTCCCGCCATTCTGCTGCGTGAACGGCGGGACGATGTTGCCGGCGTTACGGATCACGAACACGTCGCCCGGCTTCGCCTGCAGGATATGTTCGGGGACGACGCGCGAGTCCGAACAGGAGATCATCAGCACCTTCGGGCTTTGACCATCGGTAGCGAGCTTCGAATAGAGGTCGGCATCGCTGCCGAACACGTCCTTTTCGAACCCGAAAACCCGGCCGATCACGTCGTTCACGCAGCGTCTCCCTCAAAACCTGTCGGCCAGTGCAACCCTGCCGCTTGGTGCAATGCTATAGCCGGCGGAATCTTGCTACGTTCGCCTGCGATGTAACGAATTATTGCTGGACCACGAATGGCGCGGGCAGGATGATTGCGGCGCACAGCCCGCCGCTCGCCCGGTTGCGCAGTTCCAGCCGACCCCCTTCGCCCTCCACCGCGCGCTGCACGATCGACAGGCCGAGGCCGAAACCGACCGTGTCCCGCTTGCGCGCGGTGTCGAGCCGGACAAAGGGTTCGAGCACGTCGCCCATCGATTCATCGGGAATGCCGGGGCCGTCATCCTCGACCCGGATCACGGTCGCGCCATCCTCCACGGCCAGCGTCAGGGTGACGCTGCCGCCATAATGGATCGCGTTTTCAACGAGGTTGATGACCGCACGGCGAAAGCCGGAACGACGCACCGCGCGTTCGAAATGGTCGGGGCCGATATAGGTCGCATCATGGCCATGGTCGGCGGCATCGTCGACGATACTAGCGCACAATACCGCCAGATCGACCAGCACGGCGCGTTCGGGTTCGCTCTCGCCGCCCAGAAAGGCGAGCAGCGAGGTGACCATCGCCTCCATTTCGGCGAGGTCGTTCTGCACCGTCTCGCGCACGTCGCGGTCGTAAATGGCGTCGGTGCGCAGCCGCAGCCGGGCAAGCGGCGTGCGCAGGTCGTGGCCGACCGCCGCCAGCGCGCGGGTACGCTCGTCGATCAGCCGGTGAATGCGCGCCTGCAAGCCGTTGAAGGCGACGACGAGGCGGCGGACCTCGCTCGGCCCCGCTTCCTCGACGATCGGCAGCGACGATCCGCCGCCGGGACCGAAGCGGTCGACCGCGTCGGCCAGTTGCCGCATCGGCCGCAGCGTGCGGCGGATCAGCAGCCCGCCGACCACCATCAGCGCGATCGCCGGGATCAGCGCGAGGAGGATGCGGCCGATGGCGAGGTCGAAAGCGCGCAGCGGTTCGAGCGTGCGGAAATAGAGCCAGCTGCCATCGTCGAGCCGCAGCGCGCCGCTGACCACCGATCGCCGCCCCTGTCCGATCAGCGTCAGATGCAGGCCGGTGGGGGCGAGGCTCGGCTCCCATGCCAGCACCTGCTGTTCCATCTCGCGCAGTTCGGTGCCGCTGGCGGGCAGTTCGGGCGCGGTCGCGCGCCACTGGACCGCATAGCGTTCGGTGGTTAGTTCCGCCGCCATGCCCGCCCGCTGGGTCACCGGGCGTTCCTCGACGATCCGCCGCGCGATCACCAAATGTTCGGCCAGCCGGCGGGCTTCGTCGTCACGCACCGAAAACTGGCTGGCGCGTTCGTAGAGCAGCACCGATACGCCGAATTCGATGACGATCGTCAGCAGCAGGATCGCGACGATACGCCCGATCAGGCCGAAGGGAAGGGCGGGGAGCCGCTTCGCCTCCACCGGGTCAGCGCCGCTCGACCGGCACGTTCAGCATATAGCCGACGCCGCGCACGGTAACGATCGGCGGGGTGCCGCCGGCGGTCGACAGCTTGCGGCGCAAACGGCTGATGAGCACGTCGATGCTGCGGTCGGACGAATCGCCCAGCCGGGTGCGCGACAATTCGATCAGCCGTTCGCGGGCGATCACCCGCTGCGCATGGTCGAGCAGCACGACCAGCAGGTCGAATTCGGCACCGGTCAGGTCGACCGCCGCGCCGGTGGGTGAGGTCAGTTCGCGGCGCGGCAGGTTGGCGGTCCAGCCTTCGAAGCTGTAGATGCCTTCCTCGCGTTGCGCCGCCTGTGCGTTCAATTCGCCCCGGCGCAGTACGGCGCGGACGCGGGCGATCAACTCGCGCGTGCCGAATGGTTTGGGCAGATAGTCGTCGGCGCCGAGTTCGAGGCCGATGACGCGGTCGACCTCGCTGCCCTTGGCCGAGACGAAGATGATCGGCACGGCGCTGCTCTGCCGGATCTGGCGGCACAGGTCGATGCCGCTGGTGCCCGGCAGCATGATGTCGAGCAGGATCAGGTCGACCGGCCCCTGTTCCAGCGCCAGCCACATTTCGGGCGCAGCCGAGCAGGTGCGGACATAATAGCCGTTTTCCTGCAGCGCGCGGGCGGTCAGCGTGCGGAGCGCGGGATCGTCCTCGACGACGATGATGGATGGGGCGGTCATGCGGGGTGGCTCGGGTTGGTCATGGCGTATTCGGTCCCGGCGGCAATCGATGAATCCGTTCGTCCGGCGTATCGAAGGACCGTTTGTGGCGGGTGCTTCGATACGGGCCTTCGACTACACTCAGTCCCTACTCAGCACGAACGGCATTTGAGAATACAGACTTAGGGGAAGGCTGCGACGCCGGTCAATTCGTCTCGCGGCCAATGGGATACAGCAGGTACCGTTCGTCATAATAAGGCGTGCGGGCATAGAACCATTGCAATCGCGCAGTGGCGTCCTTCGCGAAATCGGGATCGGCGGCGAGCTTCGCGTCGAATTCCGCCTTCAGCTTCGGGTCGCTTGCCAGCATCTTGTCGGCGAGCGGGGCGATGGCATAGCCTTCGATATATTCGGTGCGGGCCAGCATCGCCGGTGCCATGTTCCATGCCAGCACCCCGTCCTCGCTTTCGGGTTCGAGCAGGAAGGCGGCGAGCAGGCCGAGCGGCTGATCGGCGGGAACGCGGACCGAGCCGGGCGGCAAGGTCTCGCGACGGCGTTCGTGGACGATCTTTGCCTCGAGCGGGACATGGCCTTCGCTGGCCGGCTGCAGCTTCGGTTCGGTCGCGCGCGCCATGTCGAGGTCGAGCGTGCGGGGGGCGTCGATCGGCTCGACCTTGATCCCGTGCAGCTTCAGCAGGTCGATGACGTGCGGCAGGGTGGCGGGTACCCACCATGCTCTTGGCAAGGTGACGGTCTTGTCGGGCAGGCTGCCGAACACCGGCATCTTGAACGTTACCGGCTTGGACAGCCAGCGCAGTTCGTCACGACCCGAGGCGGGCGAGCGATAGCTGTCGTGCGCCAGCCCCAGAAAATCGACGCTGTAGAGCGGGGTCGGGTTCGGCTTCCATGTCATGGTCGCGGTCGCCGGGCGGTCGGCGCGGTCGGCGTCGATCGCCGCGCGCAGTGCCTGTGCCTGTTCGGCGGCGATGCGCAGCGATTCCTCGACGAACACATAAGTGCCGAGCACACGCTGGCGATAGGGTTTGAGCGAATGGGTCTCGACCAGCACGGTCGGGATGTGCGCGATGTCGCCATAGCCGGTCGAGAAACGCGGCGTGTCGACGTCCTGGCTCATGCCCTTTTCCGGCGCGCGATTGTCGAGCGTGCTGACATAATAGCCGGGGGTGTGGCCGCCACGTTTCAGTGCGGCGTCCATGGCCGGGCGCAGCCGCGTGTCGAGAAACCGGCCGATGGCTGCCGAGCGGGCGTAATAGCCCCGCCAACCCGAGAAGGCGTAGGTAACGTCGTAGCGGTGGTCGATGCCGTCGGTCACGTGCAGGTCGAGATACAGTACCGGGTCGAGCCGGCGGATCAGGCCGATCATCGCCTGTGCCTCCGGCGCATCGGCCTTCAGATAATCGCGGTTGAGGTTCAGATTCTGCGCGGTGGTGCGCCAGCCCATATCCTTCGGCCCGCGCTGGTTCGGGCGGTTATACGGGCCGGAGCGTTCGTGGCCGTCGACATTGTAGATGGGGACGAACACCAGATCGACCTTGTCGAGCAGCCTGTCTTTGCCGCGCAACACGATGTCGCGCAGCAGCATCAGCCCTGCGTCCTTGCCCTCGATCTCACCGGCATGGATGCCGGCCTGTACCAGCACGACCGGCTTGCCATCTTCACCCTTATGGGCGCGGACCGCGTAGAGGTCGCGCCCTTGCGGACTTTTGCCGAAGGTTTCGATGGTCAGTAGCGGGGACGCAGCGACCAGCCGGTCGATCCACGCGCGGGTTGCGGCATAGTCGGGGGTGGTGACGAAATCGCTCGCTTCAGCCGGGGTGATCCACGGGTCGTTCGGTTTGGCGATCAGCTTCTCGCTGGCGCCGTGCCACGGGCGGACCGGCGGCAGCGGCGCTTCGAGCGGGGTTTGGGCGGTGGCGGCGGAGGCGGATAGGGCGGCGGCGAGGATCAGGAAACGCATTGCACGATCGTAGCGGATGCGGGCAGGGAAGCCAGTCCTTCTCCTTCCTACCAAAGGGAAGGATGGGCAATCCATTCCCCAGCCGGAACGATCTGTTGCGTAACAAGTTGTTGCTCGGCAATATCCCTGTATGGAGCCACGGCGATCGCCCCGGCCTATGAGTTCAAGCCGCACGAACGGCCGTTCCTGCCCGGTTCGCCCGCCACGCCCGAGCACCCGTTCGCGCGTCGGGTCGGCTATTTCGCGATCGGCATGCTGCTGGGCGTCACCGGCGGGTTCAACAACGGGCTGCTGATTGCCAACCTGCCACAGATTCAGGGATCGCTGGGGCTTACCCCGGTCGAGGGTGGGTGGCTGACCGCGATCTATTCGATGACCAGCGTGTGCATGTCGATGCTGCTCATCAAGTTTCGTCAGCAATTCGGGTTGCAGCGCTTCACGCGCATCTTCCTGCTGGCCTTTCTGGTTCTGAACGTGTTGCAGGTGTTCGTCCACAGCTATGGCGTGCAGTTGATCGTACGCGGGGCGGCGGGCGTGGCGGGCAGCGCGCTGACGACGTTGTGTTTCCTCTACATCATGCAGGCGCTGCCCGCCGCCGCGCGTCTGTCGGGGATGATCATCGGCTTCGGTGCGTCGCAGGTCGCGTTGCCGTTGGCGCGGACGCTGTCGCCGCTGCTGCTGGCCGATGGGCGGATCGAGGCGCTGTTCCTGTTCGAACTGGGGCTGACGCTGATGTGCCTCGGCTCGGTGGCATTGCTGCGGCTGCCGCCGTCGGAGCGGACGCCGGCGTTCGAGCGGATCGACTTCCTGACCTTCGCACTGTTCGCGCCGGGCATCGCGCTGTTGTGCGCGGTGCTGGTGCAGGGGCGCATCCAGTGGTGGTCGACGCCGTGGCTGGGATACGCCACCGCCGCCGCCATCCCGCTGATCGGCGGCGCGCTGCTGATCGAGCATAACCGCGCCAATCCGCTGCTCAACACGCGCTGGATGCTGGGGCGCAACATCGTCCGGTTTGCGATCGTCGCGGCCAGTCTGCGTATCCTGTTGTCCGAACAGACGTTCGGCGCGGTCGGGCTGCTGACCGTGGTCGGGATGGGCAATGATCAGCTGGTAACGCTCAGCCTCGTCATGACGCTGGCGTCGATCGCGGGGCTGGTCGTCTGCCTCAAGACGCTGAACATGCAGGATTTGTACAAGCCGGTGGTGATCGCGGTCGCTATGATCGGCATCGGGGCGTGGATGGATTCAGATTCGACCAATCTTACCCGCCCGTCGAGCCTGTATGTCAGCCAGGCGATCGTCGCCTTTGCCGCGCTCTATTTCCTTGGACCGATGGTGATGATCGGCATCTTCCGCGCGCTGGCGCGGGGGCCGAGCCATATCATCAGCTTCTCCGCGATCTTCAGCATTTCGCAGACGATGGGCGGCCTTGCCGGCACCGCGCTGCTGGGATCCTTCCAGATTGTGCGCGAGAAATATCACGCGTTCGAACTGACCCAGAGCCTGACGGTCACCGATCCGCTGGTCGTGCAGCGTATCCAGCAACTGGGCGGCGCCTATGCCCGCGTGCTCGGCGACGCGACGCTGCGGCAGGCGTCGGGCACGGGGCTGCTGGGGCAACAGGTGACGCGGGAGGCGAACATCCTCGCCTATAACGATGTCTTTCTCGCCGTCGCGATCCTGTCGGCGGCGATGGTGGTGTGGCTCGGCGCGCTGTGGCTGCGCTTCCGCATGAAGGGCGTGAACCCGCTCGCCGCCGATCTGGCCGCCGTGCAACGCATGCGACAGCAGCAAATGTCATGACCTATACGCAACTTACCGAAGACGAGAAACAGCGGCTGACCGACCCGGTCGAGGTGCCGCGTGAACCGGCGCGGGCGCGCGGCTGGGCACCGCCGCGCGGGTCGCTGAAAGCCACGATCGGCTTCGTCGCGCTGCTGCTCGGGGGCATCGCGCTGGCGCTATACGCATGGGGGCTGTGGCCGTTCGGCAGCGCGATCCAGGCGACCGACAATGCCTATGTGCGCGGGCAGACGACGATCATCGCGCCGCAGGTCAATGGCTATGTCACGCAAGTGCTGGTCCGCGATTTCCAGGACGTGAAGGCGGGACAGGTGCTCGCGCGGATCGACGATCGCATCTATCGCCAGCGCGTCGATCAGGCGCGGGCCGGGCTGGCGGCGCAACAGGCGAACCTCGCCAATTCGCAGCAGAGCGAACGCTCGAGCGAAGCGAGTCTTGGCGGGCAGGCGGCGGCAGTCGTCAATGCGCAGGCACAGCTGGTGCGCGCGCAGGCAGATATGGCGCGCGTCAACGATCTGGTGCGCGAAGGATCGGTGTCGCTGCGCGAACGCGACCAGACGCTGGCAGCGCTGCGCGCGGCGCAGGCCGGGGTGTTGCAGGCGCAGGCGCAGCGTAGCGTCGCGCAGGAACAGGTGCGGACGGTAACGGTCGGGCGCGGCGGGCTGAACGCGGCGGTCGAGAATGCACGCGCGGCGGTGCGACTTGCCGAGATCGATTTGGCCAACACGATCATCCGCGCGCCGCAGGATGGACGGCTGGGGGAGGTCGGAGTGCGGCTGGGGCAATATGTCACGGCGGGGACGCAGATGATGTTCCTCGTGCCGCCGACCGTCTGGGTCACCGCCAATTTCAAGGAGGCGCAGACCGCGCGCATGGCGCCGGGGCAGCCGGCGACGATCCGGGTCGATGCGCTCGACCGGGCCGAATTGCGCGGGCGGGTGGAGCGCATTGCGCCTGCCGCCGCCAACGAGTTCGCGGTGATCCGGGCGGATAATGCCACGGGAAACTTCGTGAAGGTGGCGCAGCGTATTCCCGTGCGCATCGCCATCGATGCGCGCGACCCGCTATTCCAGCGACTGCGGCCGGGCATGTCGGTCGAGGCGCGGGTCGATACCCGTAGCGGCGTGTCGCCGGCGGCGCGATGAGGGGGCGGATCGCCTTGGCGGCGCTGGCGATGCTGGCCGCCTGTGCCCCGCCCGAACGGCCGCGCCCGGAAGCGGCGGCGGTCGCGCCGCCCGCGACGTGGCGCACGGCGTTGCCCGGTGTTGCACCGATTACCGCCAATTGGTGGCAGGCGTTCGGCGATCCCGAACTGACCCGGCTGGTCGAGGCGGCGTTGAACAACAACCCCGACATCGCCATCACCGCCGCGCGCGTAGCCGAGGCGCGCGGGCAGGAGCGGGTGGCACGCGCGGCGCGCTTCCCGACGCTCGACGCCGGGGTGGGGCTAATCGAGCAGCGCGCGCTGAACGCGTTCGGGTCGGCGACGACCGGCACGTCGCTGCAACCCGTGTTCCAGTCGGCGTACGAGATCGATTTGTTCGGACGGGTCGGGCAGACGATCGCGGCGGCGCGGCTGACGGGCGATGCCGCCGCCGCCGCCGCCGACAGCGCCCGGCTGGCGGTCGCCGCCGCCACCGCCAGCGGCTATGTGACGCTGCGCGGCCTCGACGCACGGATCGAGACGGTGCGGGCGACGATCGCGTCGCGTGGTGAGGCGTTGCGCATCGCCCGTTCGCGCGCGGAGGCGGGCTATACTTCGCAACTCGAACTGCGACAGGCCGAGGCCGAATATGCCGGCGTGACGCAGACCCTGCCGCAGCTAGAATTGCTGGCGCGGCGGCAGGAAAATGCGTTGGCGTTGCTGACCGGCACTCCGCCGCGGGCGATCGACCGCGGACGGGCATTGGACGCGCTGATGCCGCCACCGATCCCGGCGGGGCTGCCGTCCGACTTGTTGCGGCGACGCCCCGATATCGCCCAGGCCGAGGCGACACTGGCGGCGAGCGACGCGTCGCTCGCGGGGGCACGCGCGCAGTTTCTGCCGTCGCTGCGGCTGACCGGATCGACCGGGGAAGTGCTGTCGAGCGCGCTGCCCAATCCGGTCGGCATCTGGTCGATCGGGGCGAGCGTGCTGGCGCCACTGTTCCGTGGCGGGCAGTTGCGTGGGAATTACGATGCAGCCACCGCGCGAAGGGATCAGGCGGCGTTCGCCTATCAACGCAGCGTGCTGACCGCGTTTCGTGAGGTCGAGGATGCACTGGCGGCGGTCGACCGGCTGGCGGTACAGCGGCGCGCGCTGGAGGCGCAGCGCACCGCGACTGCCGAGGCGCTGCGCCATGCAACCAACCGCTACCGGGCCGGCTACAGCCCCTATCTGGAGCAACTCGATGCGCAGCGCGCATTGTTCAGCGCCGAATTGTCGCTCGAAGAGGTGCGCGCCGATCAGTTGACTGTGCTGGTCGCGCTGTATCAGGCGATGGGCGGCGGCTGGGGGACCGGCGCATGATCCGGGTTGCGACGATGGAGGACGTGCCGGCGCTGCACGCACTGGTCGAGTCGGCGTTTCGCGGCGAGTCGGCGCGGGCCGGGTGGACGCATGAGGCGGACCTGCTCGACGGGCAGCGCACCGACCGTGCGGCACTGGCTGAAGTGATGATCGACCCCGATCGCGCGATCCTGATGACCGACGATACGACCGGATGCGTCCAGGTATCGCACATCGCGCCGGACCAGGCCGCGCTCGGCCTGTTGGCGGTACGGCCGGACGTGCAGGCCGGCGGGCTGGGCCGGCGGCTGGTACTGGCGGCGGAGGATCATGCGGTCCGCGTCCATGGCGCCCGGACGATGGAGATGACGGTCATCGACATGCGTGTCGAACTGATCGCGTGGTATGTCCGGCAGGGCTATGTCGCGACTGGCGAGACCCGGCCGTTTCCGATGGACGATCCGCGCTTCGGCCTGCCGCGCCAGCCCCTGTCGTTCGTGGTGCTGGAACGCAGCTTGCCGCGATGACCCCCCAAACGACAAGCCCCGCCCGGGGGACCGGACGGGGCCTGCAACGGCAGCGCAAGGGAGTGCGCAACTTCGATTTAACCTGCTGCAACAAATCCGCAATGGTTCTTTTGGAGACCTGGGTACGCCGGACTGTCCAACAATTGGTCAACCCAGCGCTCGACCAGGGTCATCAGCCGCGAATAGGCGGTCGCGTCGTCGAAATCTGGGTCCGCAATCCGACGATGCATGATTCCCGCGCCGACCGTCAGGATCATTTCGGCAAGTTCGGCGCGCGACTCGGCCTGATCGGGACGGGGAGCAAGGCCGGTCAGCGACAGAATCAGCGCCTGCTTGACCCGACGGTTGATGTCGTGCGCGATCGCTTTGATCCGGTCGTTGCGCGCGGCCTCCGCGATGATTTCGGGCATCAACTGTCGCGACTCGATATCTCTGCCGCACTGCAAGAACATCCGCAGCCATGCGCGGATCGCATCGACATCGCCGGCCTTCACCGCTTGCGCAATTTCGGCCTCGTGCAGGAAGGTGGCGAGGTCACCCTCCACGATCGCGGCGACGATCGCCTCTTTATCGGCGAAATCGCGATAAATTTGTCCGACCTTGATACCCGAAACCGCCGCAATCTGCGCGACTCCGGTGCCGTGGAAACCATGTTCGGCGAACAATGTCCGCGCCACCGCAACCAGCTTTTCGCGCCGGGCCAACGCCTTGCTCGCCCGGCATGCCACTCCGCACTGCAACAAATTCACGTCCGATTCACCTGTAACCTCTTGCCACTTTCCGCCGGTCGGCGTAGGCGCCGCCAATGTGTGAGTGATCGATCACTCACGTTTAGCACATCCGTCGAGGACGTTCATGAAACATCGCATGGCCCCATTGGCACTGGCGCTCCTCCTTTCGGCCTGTGGCGGCGGCGGCGGCGAACAGCAACCGCAGCCGGGCGCGCCGCAGGGGCCGCCGCAGGTCGGGTTCGTGACCGTTCAGGCGCAGCCGGTGACGCTGACCACCCAGTTGCCCGGCCGCACCGCGCCCTATGAAACGTCGGATGTGCGACCGCAGGTCAACGGGCTGATCCTTGCCCGGCTGTTCCAGGAGGGCGATTACGTCCGGCAGGGCCAGCCGCTCTATCGCATCGACCCGTCGCCCTATCAGGCGGCGGTGGCGAGTGCGCGCGCTGCATTGTCGCGGGCACAGGCGTCGATCGCATCGACCCGCAACCTTGCCCGCCGCTATGGCGAACTGGTCAAGATCAACGCGATCGCGCGCCAGGAATATGAGAATGCGGTAACTGGCGCGCAGCAGGCCGAGGCGGACATCGCCGCGCAGCAGGCCGCGCTGCGGCAGGCGCAGATCGACCTGTCGCGCACGACGATCAAAGCACCGATCTCGGGCCGGATCGGACGGTCGGTCTATACCACCGGCGCGCTGGTGTCGGCGGCGCAGACCGAGGCGTTGACCACCATCCAGCGGCTCGACCCGATCTACGTCGATATCCAGCAGTCGAGCGCCGACCTCCTTAAGCTGCGCCAGCAGATCCTCGACGGCAACCTGTCGCGCGGCTCCGGCGCGGCGCGGGTCCGGCTGAAGCTGGAGGATGGCAGCACCTATCCGATCGAGGGGACGCTGAAGTTCACCGACGTGACCGTGGACCCGGCGACGGGAACGCAGGCGATCCGGGCGGTCTTCGCGAATCCGCGCGGGCTGTTGCTGCCGGGCATGTATGTCCGCGCCGAACTGGTCGAAGGGACCAAGGCGAACGGCATGCTGGTCCCGCAACGCGCGGTGACCCGCGATCCGAAGGGCAGCGCGACGGTGCTGGTCATCGGGGCCGACGGCAAGCTGGCGCCCCGCCCGCTGACGACCGACCGGACGATCGGCGATGCGTGGCTGGTGACCGGCGGCCTCCGGCCCGGCGACAAGGTCGTCGTCGAAGGCGCGCAGATGTTGCAGTCCGGCACCCCGGTGAAGGGTTACCAATGGAATCCGCAGACCGCCGGAGCGGCACCGCAGGGCGCCGCCCCCGGTGCCGCCGGCGGTCCGCAGGCACAGGCGAAGTAACCGCTGATGTCCCGCTATTTCATCGACCGGCCCATCTTCGCATGGGTCATCGCCGTCGTCATGATGCTGGCCGGCGCGATCGCGATCCGCAGCCTGCCGATCGCGCAGTTCCCCGAAATCGCGCCGCCTGCGGTCGCGATCACCGCCACCTATCCGGGGGCGGACGCGGAGACGCTGGAGCGCACGACGACCCAGATCATCGAACAGCAGCTGCGCGGCATCGACAATCTGCGCTATTTCTCGTCCTCCTCCTCCTCGGCGGGGACGGTGACGATCACGCTGACGTTCGAGCAGGGCACCGATCCCGACATCGCGCAGGTGCAGGTCCAGAACAAGCTGCAGGCGGCGACCCCGCTGTTGCCGCAGGAGGTCCAGCGGCAAGGGATTCAGGTCACCAAGTCCGCTGCCAGCTTCCTCGTCGTCGTCGGTCTGGTCTCGACCGACGGGTCGCACAGCAACAACGACCTGTCCGACATGGTCGTGTCGCAGTTTCAGGACCCGATCAGCCGCGTATCCGGCGTCGGCGAATTGCAAGTGTTCGGCGCGCAATATGCCATGCGCATCTGGGTCGATCCGCTGAAGCTCAACAGCTATCAGCTGACCATCGGCGACGTGACGGCGGCGGTCCAGGCGCAGAACGCACAGGTTTCCGCCGGACAGATCGGCGCACAGCCGGCGCCCAAGGAGCAGATGCTGAACGCCACGGTCAGCGTCCAGTCGCGCCTGCAAACGCCCGAGCAATTCGCCAATATCCGGTTGAAGACCAATGCCGACGGTGCGGTCGTCCGGCTGGGCGACGTCGCCCGGGTCGAGATCGGCGCCGAGAATTACGGCTTCGACGTGCAGTATAACGGCCGTCCGGCATCGGGCTTCGGCGTTCGGCTGGCGGCGGGTGCGAACGCGCTCGACACGGTCGAACTGGTCAAGGCGCGCGCGCAGGAAATCGGTCGCGGCCTGCCGGGCGACGTCAAAGTCATCTATCCGTACGACACGACGCCGTTCGTCCGCCTGTCGGTCGAACAGGTCATCCACACGCTGATCGAGGCGGTGGTGCTCGTCTTCCTTGTCATGTTCCTGTTCCTTCAGAACTGGCGGGCGACGATCATCCCGACCATCGCCGTCCCGGTGGTGCTGCTCGGCACCTTTGCCGTGATGGCGGTCGCGGGCTTCACCATCAACACGCTGACGCTGTTCGGCATGGTGCTGGCGATCGGCCTGCTGGTCGACGACGCGATCGTCGTGGTCGAGAACGTCGAACGCCTAATCCAGACCGAAGGGCTGAGCCCGAAGGAAGCCGCGCGCAAGTCGATGGACGAAATCACCGGCGCGCTGGTCGGTATCGGCCTGGTCCTGTCGGCGGTGTTCCTGCCGATGGCGTTCTTCGGCGGGTCGACCGGCGTCATCTATCGCCAGTTCTCGATCACGATCGTGTCGGCGATGGTGTTGTCGGTCGCGGTCGCGCTGATCCTGACGCCCGCATTGTGCGCCACGATCCTGAAACCGCATGATCCGCACAAGCATGAGCAGGGCAATGGCCTGCTCGCGCGCTTCTTCCGCTGGTTCAACGACCGGTTCGAACGCGGCCAGAACAAGTACGAAGGCGGCGTCCGACGCACCACGCGCAACTGGAAACGGTCGATGCTGGTCTATCTGCTGATCGTCGGCGGCATGGTGTTCGTGTTCACGCGTCTGCCCTCGGGCTTCCTGCCCGACGAGGATCAGGGGACGGTGCTGGCGCTGGTACAGGGTCCGGCGGGAGCGACCAGCGGTCGTACCGAAAAGGGCCTGAACCTGGTGCGCGACCATTTCCTGAAGCAGGAATCGGCCAATGTGGCCGGGGTCTTCACGATCAACGGGTTCAGCTTTGCGGGACAGGGGCAGAATGCCGGTCTGGTGTTCGTCAACCTGAAGCCGTGGGACGAACGCAGCGGTGCCGAAAACAAGGCGCAGTCGATCGTCGGTCGGGCGATGGGCGCGTTCGCGGGCTATAAGGACGGGCTGATCTTCGCGCTGGTGCCGCCAGCCGTGCAGGAACTGGGCAATGCGACCGGATTCGACGTGCAACTCGTCGATACCGGCGGCATCGGCCATGACCGGCTGCTCCAGGCACGCAACATGATGCTCGGCATGGCCGCGCAGGATGGGCGTGTCGCACAGGTGCGTCCGCTCAGCCTCGACGATGCGCCGCAGCTGAAGATCAATATCGACGAAGATAAGGCGCGCGCGCTGGGCCTAGACTTAGCCGACGTCAATTCGACGATCTCGACCGCATGGGGCGGCGGCTATATCAACGACTTCATCGACCGGGGGCGCGTGAAGCGCGTCTATATCCAGGCCGATACCCCCTATCGACTGAGCCCCGAAGATGTCGGCGACCTGTATGTGCGCAATGCCACCGGACAGATGGTGCCGTTCACCGCCTTCTCGACGCTCGAATGGGCAAATGCGCCGGTTCAGCTGACCCGATATAACGGGCAGTCGGCGATGCAGCTGCAAGGTTCGCCGGGGGCGGGGCTGAGCACCGGTGCGGCGATGACGGCGATGGAGGAAATCCATGCCAAGCTGCCGCCGGGCACCGCGCTCGAATGGACCGGCCTGTCGTTCGAGGAACGGTTGTCGGGCGGGCAGGCGCCGGCGCTGTACGGGCTGTCGCTGCTGATCGTGTTCCTGTGTCTCGCCGCACTGTATGAAAGCTGGTCGGTGCCGATCTCGGTCCTGCTCGTTGTGCCGCTCGGGATTCTCGGCGCGCTGCTGGCGGCATGGCTGACTGGTCTCAACAACGACATCTATCTGCAGGTCGGCCTGATCACCACGATCGGCGTGTCGGCGAAGAATGCGATCCTGATCGTGGAATTCGCCGAGGAGCGGATGGGGGACGGGATGAACGCGGTCGATGCTGCGGTGGAGGCTGCCCGGCTCCGTCTCCGCCCGATCCTGATGACGTCGCTCGCCTTCGTCTTCGGCGTGTTGCCGCTGGCATTGTCGACCGGTGCGGGTGCCGGCGGGCAGAATGCGATCGGCCGCGCAGTGGTCGGCGGCATGTTGTCGGCGACGATCCTCGCTATCTTCTTCGTGCCGATGTTCTTCGTCGTCGTACTGCGCCTGTTCGGCCATGGCGGCAGCGACAAGAACACCCCGTCCGCCAACCGGGACATCGAACCCGATGGCGGCAACCGGTCCTCCGACGGCGGCGAAGCTGCGCCGCAGGGGGCATGACCATGAGCAACCCGATGACGCTGCGTAGCCTGATCCTCCTCGCCGCCACGACGGCGCTGACGGGGTGCAACCTCGCCCCCAACAATATCCGGCCGGAGGGGGCGATCCCGCTGACGCTGCCGCAGGGTGGCGCCTATCCGCCGCTGGGCGCCGAACAGGCCGACGTGACTGCGATCGCCTATCGCGATTTCTTTACCGATCCGCGGTTGCAGGCGGTCATCGCGACAGCCCTGGAGAATAATCGCGATTACCGGGTGACGGCGGCCAATGTGCTGGTCGCTCGCGCGCAATATCGCGTGACCCGCGCCAGTCAGGTGCCGACCACCGCCGCCAATGGTGGCGTCACCTACACCAACAATCCGTTCGGTGCGCTGGGCGGGGCGGGGGGTGCCGGTGGACAGGCCGGCGGCGCGGGCGGGGTGCCGGCACAGACCGGCAATCTCGAAATCTATCAGGCGTCGGTCGGTTTCTCCGCCTTCGAACTCGACCTGTTCGGCCGCGTCCGCAACCTCAGCCAGGCGGCGCTTCAGGAATATTTCGCGACCGAGGAAGCACAGCGCGCCGCGCGCATCGCGCTGGTCGGCGAAGTAGCGACGGCGTGGCTGACCATGGCCGCCGATCAGGACCAGTTGCGCCTGTCGCGCGAGACGCTGGCGAGTTTCGGCCGCACGCTGGAGCTGACCCGGGCGCAGTTCCTCGTCGGTGTCATCTCCGAGCTAGAGGTGCAGCAGGCGGAAACCAGCTATCAGCAGGCGCGCAACGACATCGCCGCGCTGACCGCGCAGATCGCGCAGGATCAGAATGCGATCAACCTGCTGGCCGGCACGACGGTGCCGATCGAGCAATTGCCGTCCGAGTTGGGCGAGCGTGACGCGGTGCTGACCAACCTGCCGACCGGCGTGTCTTCCGCCGTTCTGTTGCGCCGGCCGGACGTGCTGCAGGCCGAACGCCGACTCTATGCCGCCAATGCCAATATCGGCGCGGCGCGGGCGGCATTGTTCCCGACCATCTCGCTCACCGCGACGCTGGGCACGATCAGCACGGCGCTGGGCGGCCTGTTCGGCGCGGGGACGCAGAACTTCTCGATCGCGCCCGCCGCCACCCTGCCGCTATTCGATGGGGGCCAGCGGCGCGGCAATGTCGAGGTCGCCCGCGCGCAGCAGCTTGCGGCGGTCGCGACCTATGAAGGCACGCTCCAGACCGCGTTCCGCGAGGTCGCCGATGCGCTGGCGACGCGCGGCACGATCGATGAGCAACTGGCCGCGCAGACGGCACGGGCGCAGTCGGCGGCGACCGCCGAGCGACTGTCCGACGCGCGGTATCGCGCCGGGGTGGATTCGTTCCTCAACACGTTGGATGCGCAGCGAACCAGCTATGCCGCGCGGCAGACGCTGGTCCAGACGCGCCTCGCCCGCGCGACGAACCTGGTGACGCTGTACCGGACGCTGGGGGGCGGACTGAACTAGCGGCCCTTGCATCGCATCGCGATCGGCATATGCTCTCCCTTATAACATATAGGAGAGGAACGATGAATCCGATCGAGCCGGGCGACGCAGCGGGCGAGAAGAGCATGGTCATCCTGCAAAGCCTGCTCTGCCTGTTGCGCGAAAAGAACCTGTTGTCGCGCGCCGATATCGAGGAACTGGCCGCTAAAGTTGCCAGCCGCGCCGCGGAGCATGAACGCGACCCGCTGCCCTGCCAGTCCGATGCGGTCGTTGCCGCCGCCAGCGAGATGAACCGGCTCGGCGCCTATATTGGCGGGCGCTATGGCGGGAAGCATCGTCGCATCTGACGCTGCGCCCGGCGGTGTAATCACCGCGTCAGATTTCGAAGCGACAGGCATCTCTCGCGGCCGCCATGCGTTTCACGCGGGTTCGGTTGCACCGGGCGAGTTAGAATGGGCGGCAAACGCCCCATGAGAGGTTGTCGTGTCTTTGATCGGACCGGACGAAATGTCCTATTTTGTACGCCGTGCGGAACAGCAGTTGGAACTGGCCCAGCAGGCCGACCATGAACAGGTCGTCCACGCCCATTACGAACTGGCGAACCTGTATCTCGACAAGGCCTATGCCGATGGCGTGACGGGGCCGGAGGTAGGTGCGGAAGCTGCTTGAAGTTGTACAAGCCGAGCGCCAGCGTTTGAATCCCGGCTTGCTTGAAGCGACGCGCTCGCCAGCTATTCGACGTCGCGCCGGACTTTATCGAAGCTTTTGCGAAAGCCGTTCGATCATCTGAAAACTTCCGGACCCCGGCGTAGGCCGAGGTCCGGTTGGCAGGGCTTGTTCGTACTTGCCGATGCCTCCCCGACCCGGTCCCGGCCTTAGTCGGAGCATGAGCGCGGCTTTTGCAGAGGTCCCGTTCAGACCCGGAACGACGTAGCTCTATACCAAGCGCTTACTGCTCCGCTTCGTTGGCCGGCGCCGCTTCTTCGGGCGCTTCCTCCGCCGCCTTCGCCTCGCCACGTGTCGAGCGCGACGTCATGCCGGTCGCAGAGGCGTCGTCCAACACCTGCTGGTCGGGTTCGATCGGGGGGGGTGGAGGAAGTTCCTCCGCCGGGGCGACCGCGCTTAGATTTTCCGTCACCGGCGGCGCGGCTTCGTAATTCTCCTCGGGCAGGGGCGTAGGCGGCGGTGCCTCCTCGTCGAATGCGCTATTTTCGATCGGGGCATCCTCCGGCTCGGAACCTGAGCATCCCGCCACGCCGGTCGCCAGCAACAGACCGCTGCCTGCCAGCAGCATCGCGCGCCATCCGCTCTTCATCTTCATCCCCTTATCGTGCCGCCAACTGGCTGGCCTCGGCGCGAGCGGCGATCTTGTTCGCCAGCACGCCGTCCCATTTATACGGATCCTCGCGGAAGCTCATCGTGCCGTTGGGCGTCGCGAACGCCGTCCAATAGAGCAGATAGACCTTCACCGGATCGGCGACCTTGGCCCGCACGGTCTTGCCCGAGGCGAGCGTCGCGTCGATCTGTTCCGCCGGCCATTCGGGGGTCGTCCGCAACAGCAGGCGCGCCAGATCCTCGGGCTTTTCGAGGCGAACGCAACCATGGCTGGCCAGCCGGTCGAAATTGGCGAAGCCCGACTGGGCCGGCGTGTCGTGCAGATAGACCGCGAACGGATTGTCGAAATCGAACTTGAACCGGCCGAGCGCGCTGCGCTCCGATGCCTGTTGCAGGCGCCGTCCGCCGCCCTCGGTCTCGATCACGCGGAAGCCGTTGCGCTTGAGATAGCCGGGATTGGCGCGTTCCTTCGGCCACAATTCCTTCTCGGCGATCGACGACGGCACATTCCATGGCGGATTGAGCACGATCGAATGGATCGTCGAGGTCAGCATCGGCGTCTCGTCACCCGGACGCCCGGTCACCGCCTTCATCGACGTCACCGGCTGGTCGCCGTCGAACACGGTCAGCACCGCCGCGGCGATATTCACCTGAATGCGGTTCTTTTCCAGTTCGGTCGGCAGCCAGCGCCACCGTTCCATATTCGCCTTGATCTGCTTGATCCGCTCGCCGACGGGCACGTTGAGCGAGGCGATGGTCTGCGCGCCGACCTGTCCGGCGGGGTTCAGGCCGTAGCGCCGCTGCGCGCGGCGGACCGCGTCGAGCAACGCCGTGTCGAACGTATCGCCGCTCGCCGACAATTCGGGATCCTCAAGCGCCAGCCGCTTGCGCAGCGCCGCGACCTGCGGCCCGCGACCGCCCGGGCGCAGTTCGGACCCGGCGGCGACGGTCGGCCAGCCACCATTCGCGGCAATCTTGCGATAGCGTGCCAGACCGGTGACCAGCGTATCATATCCGGCATAGGGCGGCGGCAGCGACGCGACCCATGCCGCCAGCCGGTCCTTCGCCACGGCGTCGCGGAACGACGGCAGCGGATCATAGGATTGCGGGCGCATCGCCCAATCCTTCTGGAAATCGGCGGTGTCGAGCCGTCCGGCGCGTACCGCATGGGCATGGTCGAGCGCGGCCTGCACCAGCGCCGGTCCGGTCAGCGCGCCCAGCAACGGCTCGCGGTCCTTCAGCCCCTGCGCGACCGCGTCGCGGGCCAGCAGGCGGGCGAGTTCGCTCTCCTGCGCGGCGGTCAGCGCCGGCAGCGGCAGGGGGGCGGGGATCGGCTGCACCATCGGCGTGGTCGACGGCATGGTCGGTACGACCGGCGGCGGCAGCACCTGCGCCGAAGCGGCGTTCGCGAGGGTCAGGCCCGCGCCGGCGAACAGGGCACACCGCAGCGTGCGGACGAAACAGAGACGGTGTTCGGTAATCGCTTTCATCCCAGACTCTTTTGGTACGACAGGCGTCCTATACGGATTCCAACCTGCCGCACGATGAACCGTTCCCCTTTGTCGCTCTGTTACCACAAGGCGCGACCGGTTTCGAACCCCTAAGCGATCAGGAAAGGTGCCGCTTGTCGAGTTTGCGGGCGAGGGTGCGCCGATGCATGCCCAGCCGCCGCGCGGCTTCGGAGATGTTGAAGCCGGTATCGGCCAGCGTCTGGTGGATATGCTCCCATTCCAGCGTTTTGATCGAGGTCGGCGCAGCGGTCAGGTCGGCCTGCGGATTGCCCTCGACCTTGGCGAAGGCGGCTTCGATTTCGTCGGTATTCGCGGGCTTGGTCAGATAGTTGGTGGCGCCGAGCTTGATCGCCTCGACCGCCGTCGCGATGCTGGCGAACCCGGTCAACACGACGATCCGCATCGCCGGATCGATCGCCGACAGCGCCGATACGCAGGCAAGGCCCGATGCGCCGCCCAGCCGCAGGTCGACCACCGCATATTCGGGTTCGAACCGCCGTGCGACATCGTCGAGCCGATCGGGGCCGGTAATAACCTCCACCGCATAGCCGCGCCGTTCGAACGAACGGCACAAGGTGCGGGCAAAGGTCGCATCATCCTCGACGATCAGCAGGCGACGGTCGGTCATTTGGTCTTCTCCAGCGCCAGCGACTCGATCGGCAGGAGCAGCGTCGTTTCCGCGCCGCCGCTGTCGCGGTTCACCGCCTCGATCGTTCCACCCAGCGGCCGCAGGACATTGGTCGCGAGATAGAGGCCGAGCCCGGCACCCTGCCGGTCCTTGCTGGTATTATAGGGTTTGCCAAGGCTGGAGAGAATGCGGTCGGCGAAACCATTGCCGTCGTCGCGCACCGTCAGCCGCAGCATCCCTCCGTCGCGCAGCGCGATCAGCGCGATGTCGCGTCCGCCCGCCTCCACCGCATTGTCGAGCAGGTTGGTCAGCGCCTGGGCCAGCGCGCGGTCGGCGACGATCGGCACGTCGGGTCCGAGGCGATCTTCGAACGCGGCTCGAGCGGGGTCGCTGCCGCGCCAACGGTCGAGCGTATCGGTCAGGAAGGTGCGCAGCGTGGTGCGGGTCGGCGCCTCGCCCTTCACCTCCCCGGCGGCGAACAGGATGCCCGACACGATCTCCTTGCACCGCGCGACTTCGGCCCGCATGTCGTCGACCTCGGCGGCGAAGCGCGGGTCGCGACGGACGGCAGGCTCGTTTTTCCAGTCACCGAGCAGCACCGAGATCGACGAGAGCGGCGTGCCGAGTTCGTGTGCGGCACCGCTGGCGAGCAGACCCATGCGGACGATATGTTCCTCCTCGACCGCGCGCTGATGCAGTTGCGCCACCTTGGTATCGCGGTCGCGTAGATTGGCGGCGATGCGCGTCACGAAGGCGACCAGCAGCGTCGCGGCGAGCACGAAATTGATCCAGTTGCCGAGTAGGAACGCGTCGGACAGGCTGCTGGCATAGAATTGCGGCAGTTGCAGCGGGCGATGGAATGGCCCCAATAAAGCGAAGGCGGCACTCGTGATCGCGACCAGCGCCCAGCTCGACCAGACTTTCAGCAGAATCGCGCCGATCACCACCTGCAACAGATAGAGCGACACGAACGGGTTGCGTGCTCCGCCCGATAGATAGAGTTGTGCGGTCAGCGCCGCCACGTCGAGGACCAGCGCGGCGAACAGCGGCAGGTTGGTGTCGCTCCATCGCGACCGGCGGGCCAGGGTGACGAGGTTGAGCAGCACCAGTGCCGCCAGCACGCTGGCCATCGGTACCAATGGCAGGCGGATGCCGAGCAGTCCATCGACGACGAGGATTGTCGCCAGCTGACCACCGACCGCCAGCCAGCGCAGCTGGACCAGCAACAGCATGTTGCGGCCGACCCCCTCCGCCGGAGGCGCATAGGGGGGCGGGGAGGTGGCAGGCTGCATCGGGCGCATGCTACGCCCGTTTGTTCGGCCGCGCGACAAACCATGTCATGCCGGCCAACAGCGCGGCGAGGCCGAACCAGGTGAGCGCGTAGACCAGGTGGTTGTTGCGGAAGCTGACCACCGTCAGCCCGCCGCGCGGCCATGCCTTGCCGGGCATCGCGGCAGCGTCGATGAAATAGGGGGCGACATCGGACAGGCTACGCTTGACGGCGATCGCAGCGACGTCACGCGAATACCAGCGGTCTTCGGTCGGGTCGTTGCTGCGCAGGAACCCGCCGCCCGGCTCGGACAGACGCAACAGCCCGCGAACGGTGACGGTGCCGGAGGGTGGCGGCACCTTGCCGCGTTGTTCGGGGGGCACGAAGCCGCGATTGACGAGGACGGTGAAGCGTCCGGTATCGAGCGGGGTCAGGACCCAGAAACCACCGCCGAGCGCCGTCGCGGCCTGGGTATAGCTGTCGGCGTCGGGGCGGTACTGGCCGGTGACCGCCACCGGCCGGTAGGCGTCGTTGGTCGTGATCGCGCGCCATGCCGATGGCGGCGGGGCGGGGACAGGGCGGGAGCGCAGCATCGTTTCGGTTCGCTGGATCAGGTCCAGCTTCCACGTCCGACGCTGCAACTGCCAAACCCCCAGCGCGAGGAGGCCGGCGATGACGCATCCGATCAGCGTTCCGATCAGGATGCGTTTCAAGGCCCCCGGCCGGGTCACATCGTGCTCATTTCCCCGGACATCTGCGGCATCATGTTCAGGTTCATATGGTACATGACCCATAGCGACCCCGACAGCACGATGACCACGAGGATGGCGGTGAAGATCAGCGCCATCAGCGTCCAGCCATTCTCCGACTTCGTATTCATGTGGAGGAAGTAGATCATATGCACGACGATCTGCACGATCGCGCAGACCATGACGATGCCGGCGGTGATCCGGCTATCGGCAAAGGCATTGGTCATGACGAGCGCGAAGGGGATCGCGGTCAGCACCACCGACAGCAGGAAGCCGATGACATATTCGCGGCGCGAGCCGTGCGCGGGCGCATCGCCATGGCCGCCATGGCCGTGCGCATGCGCGTCGTGATGTGCGTGGCCGGCCATTACAGCACTCCCAGCAGATAGACGAAGGTGAAGACGCCGATCCAGACGACGTCGAGGAAGTGCCAGAACAGCGACAGGCACATCAGGCGGCGCATGTTCGCAGCACCCAGACCGAACTTGGCGACCTGCACCATCAGCGTCACCAGCCAGACGATGCCGAAGGTGACGTGCAGACCGTGCGTGCCGACCAACGTGAAGAAGCTGGACAGAAACGCGCTACGCTGCGGTCCGGCGCCTTCGTGGATCAGATGGCTGAACTCGTAGAGTTCGATGCCGAGGAAGCACAGGCCGAATACGCCGGTGATGGCAAGCCAGCGCAGCGTCGCGCCCTTCTTGCCCTCTTCGGCGGCGATCATCGCGAAGCCGTAGGTGATCGACGAGAAGAGCAGCATCGCGGTGTTGAGCGCGACGAGCGGCAGGTCGAACAGCTCCTTGGCGTCCGGGCCACCCGCGGTGCTGCCGGAATAGACGCCATAGGAGGCGAAGAGCATGGCGAAGATGAGACAGTCGCTCATCAGATAGAGCCAGAAGCCGAGCATCGTGCTCGACCCGGCTTCATGCTCATGCTCCTCCGCCAGGTGGAAGGCGCGCTCGGACGCGCCTGCGGGGACTTGAACCGACGAACCCATAATCCTTACGCCCCCGCGGCCTGGAGGTCGGCGGTCCGCCGACGCTCCGTCTCGATGACTTCCTCGACCGGAATGTGGAAGTCGCGCTTGTAGTTGAAGGTGTGGAAGATCGCGACGCCGATCACCGCGACGAACGACAGCGCCGCCAGCCACCAGATGTACCAGACCATCGCCAGACCGAAGACGGTCGACACGCCCGCGATCACGATGCCGGCCCAGGTGTTGCTCGGCATATGGATCGGCTGGAAGCCCTCCGTCGGCCGGGCATATTTGTGGCTCTTCATGTCGTACCACGCGTCCATGTCGTGAACCACGGGGGTGAACGCGAAGTTATAGTCCGGCGGCGGCGACGAGGTCGCCCATTCGAGGCTGCGGCCGTCCCACGGATCACCGGTGACGTCGCGCAGCTTGTCGCGATTCAGGACGCTGACGGCGATCTGGATGAGGAAGGCGGCGATGCCGACCGCGATGATCGCGGCACCCACGGCGGCGATGACGAACCAGATCTGCAGGCTCGGATCGTCGAAGTGGCGCAGGCGCCGGGTGATGCCCATCAGGCCCAGCACATAAAGCGGGGTGAAGGCGACCCAGAAGCCGACGAACCAGCACCAGAAGCTGACCAGGCCCCAGGTGCGGTCGAGCTTGAAGCCGAACGCCTTGGGGAACCAGTAGTTGATGCCGGCGAAGGTGCCGAACACCACTGCGCCGATGATGACGTTGTGGAAGTGCGCCACGAGGAACAGCGAGTTGTGCAGCACGAAGTCGGCGGGCGGCACCGCGAGCAGCACGCCGGTCATGCCACCGATGGTGAAGGTCAGCATGAAGGCGATCGCCCACATCATCGGCAGTTCGTAGCGGATCCGGCCGCGATACATGGTGAACAGCCAGTTGAAGATCTTCGCACCCGTCGGGATCGAGATGATCATCGTTGTGATGCCAAAGAACGAGTTGACACTCGCCCCCGACCCCATGGTGAAGAAGTGGTGCAGCCACACCAGGTACGACAGGATGGTGATGACCAGCAGGGCGTAGACCATTGACGTATAGCCGAACAGCCGCTTGCTCGAGAAGGTCGACACGACTTCAGAGAACACGCCGAACACCGGCAGTACCAGGATGTAGACCTCCGGGTGGCCCCAGATCCAGATCATGTTCACATACATCATCGGGTTGCCGCCCAATGTGTTGGTGAAGAAGTTGGTGCCGACATAGCGGTCGAGCGACAGCATGGCGAGCACGGCGGTCAAGACCGGGAAGGCGGCGACGATCAGGATGTTGGTGACCAGCGCCGACCAGGTGAAGATCGGCATCTTCATCAGGCCCATGCCCGGCGCGCGCATCTTCACGATGGTCGCGATCAGGTTGACGCCCGACAACAAAGTACCGACGCCCGCCAGCTGAAGCGCCCAGATATAATAGTCGACGCCCACGTCCGGCGAGTAATCCAGCCCCGACAAGGGCGCGAACGCCAGCCAGCCGGTACGGGCGAATTCGCCGACGAACAGGCTGGCCATTACGATCACGACGCCTGACGCGGTCATCCAGAAGCTGAAATTGTTCAGGAACGGGAACGACACGTCGCGCGCACCGATCTGGAGCGGGACGATATAGTTCATCAGACCGGTGACGAACGGCATCGCCACGAAGAAGATCATGATGACGCCGTGGGCGGTGAACACCTGATCATAGTGATGGGCGTTCAGGAATCCTTCGTTCTGGCCGAAGGCGATCGCCTGCTGGCTGCGCATCATGATCGCATCGGCGAAGCCGCGCAGCAGCATGACGATGCCGAGGATCATATACATGATCCCGATCTTCTTGTGGTCGACCGTGGTGAACCACTCTTTCCAGAGATAGCCCCACAGTTTGAAGTAGGTCAGCGCCGCCAGCAGCGCAGCACCGCCGATGGCGACCGCGATGAAGGTCATGACGATGATCGGTTCGTGGATCGGGAAGCTTTCGATCGTCAGGCGACCGAAGATCAGCTTGGTAAGGGTATCGGACATGATCTGGTTCTCAGCCTAGCGCCGGGGCGCGGCGGCCCGGCAGCGCAGGCGTTGCGTTGCGGGTCATGTTGCGGTTGGCGTCACTTCCGGGATCGGTGGCGCCGGGGGCGGCCGACGATCCCTCCGGTGCGTCGCCGCTGCTGTGCGGGCTGACGCCATATTCGGACGGCGCCTTTTCGAGTGCGCCCTTGGTGCGTTCGCCTTGCTGGGGCAGGCGGCTGTTGACCGCCGAACCATGGCCGCCACCATGCTGCATGCTCTCGGTCATGCACGGCGTACCAGGCTTTACGCACATCTGGACGATGCGCGTGAACAGGCCCTGTTCGATCCCGCCAAAGCCCATCGGCGGCACCTTCTCGCTCGGCTTTTCGAGTTCGCGATAGCGCGCGGTGTCGAGCCGGTTCGGCATCGCCTTCACGCCGGCCACGAACCGGTCGAAGCCGGCGGTGTCGGTGCTGGTGGTCTTGAAGTTCATATAGGAGAAGCCGGCGCCGCTATAATGCGCTGACATGCCCTCGAACGTGCCCGGCTTGTTCAGCACCGCATGCAGCTTCGTCTCCATGCCGGGCATGGTGTAGATCATGCCGGCCATGGCGGGGACGTAGAAGGTGTTCATCACCGACGACGACGAGAGGCGGAAGCTGACCTGGCGATCGACCGGTAGGACCAGCCGATTGACGGTGGCGATGCCCTGTTCGGGATAGATGAAAAGCCATTTCCAGTCGAGCGAGACGACCTGGATCTCCAGCGGCTTTTGATTCTCCGGCACCGGCTTGCCCGACGAAATCTGCCCGATCGGCCGATAGGGGTCGAGCAAATGAGTGCTGATCCACGTCAGCGCGCCCAGCGCGATGACGATCAGCAGCGGGCCCGACCAGATGACCAGTTCGAGTGCGGTCGAATGGTCCCAGTTCGGTTTGTACGTCGCCTTCTCGTTGGACGCGCGGTATTTCCACGCGAACCAGACGGTCAGTGCCATCACCGGGATGATGATGAGCAGCATGAGGCCGACCGAGATCATCAGGACGTCGGCTTGCTGGCGCGCGACGTCGCCAGCGGGATTGAGCACGACCATGTCGCACCCGCCAACAAGCGGCAGGGCCGCGAGGGGCAGGAGCGAACGCAGTGGCCGGTGCCACGGAAGCGAGCGGGGCAGGATCATGCGCGCGACCTATGCCGACCGATGCTGCACTGCGATAGGACATTTTGTCCTATCCCCGCGTTTGGTGCATTGCGATAACGGGCGCACATTCAGTCTACCCGCGCGCCCATCCGCGCAACGTTTGGAGTCCCTATGGCCGAGGCCTTCGTCCATTCCCGCGAGATCGAGGCCGACGCCCGGGCGGTCAACACGTCCCCCAATGGCGAAGCGCAGATCAGCGTCCAGTCGGAAGAGATCGCGATCGGCGTCATCATCGGCCGTACGTCGGAATTCTTCGACTTCTTCGTCTATGCGATCGCGTCGGTGATCGTGTTTCCGCAGCTCGTCTTCCCCTATGTCGACCGGCTGACCGGCACACTTTATTCCTTCGCGCTGTTTCCGCTGGCGTTTTTCGCCCGTCCGCTGGGCACGCTGCTGTTCATGTGGATCGACAGGCGGCACGGGCGCGGGACGAAGCTGACCATCGCCCTGTTCCTGCTCGGCACCGCGACGGTGGCGATGGGCTTCCTGCCCAGCTACGCGCAGGCTGGAGTATGGTCGGCGATTCTGCTGGCGACGCTCCGTATCCTGCAGGGGATCGCGCTGGGCGGCGCGTGGGACGGCCTGGCCTCGTTGCTGGCGCTGAACGTGCCGCAGGACCGTCGCGGCTGGTATGCGATGATCCCCCAGCTCGGTGCGCCGCTCGGCCTGATGGTCGCCAGCGCCCTGTTTGCGTTCTTCACCGCCTATATGAGCTCGGAAGACTTTATCAGCTGGGGCTGGCGCTATCCGTTCTTCGTCGCGTTCGCGCTGAACGTCGTTGCGCTCTTCGCCCGGCTGCGCATCGTCGTAACGCCGGAATATACCGCGCTGTTCGAGAATCGCGAACTGAAGGCGTCACCGGTGCTGCCGACGGTGGCACGCGAATGGAAGACGATCGCGATCGGCGCGCTGGTGCCGCTCGCCAGCTTCGCGCTGTTCCACATGGTCACCGTGTTTCCGCTGTCGTGGATCCTGCTGTTCACCGAACAGGAGATTGCGCGATTCCTGTGGATCGAGACCGCCTGTGCGATCTTCTTCATCTTCGCGATCATCATCTCGGGCGTGCTCGCCGACCATGTCGGTCGCCGGACGCTGCTGGGCATTGGCGCGGTCGCGATTGCGCTGTTCTCTGGCCTTGCGCCGTTGCTGCTGAACGGCGGCGATGCCGGTGAAATTGCGTTCATGATTACCGGCTTCATCCTGCTCGGGCTGTCGTTCGGCCAGTCGTCGGGGACGGTGGCTGCGAACTTCGCCAAGGATTCGCGCTATACGGGTGCAGCACTCACGTCGGACCTCGCCTGGCTGTTCGGTGCGGGCTTCGCGCCGCTGGTCGCACTGGCGCTGGCCGACAAGCTGGGGCTGATCGCGTCGGGTCTGTACCTGTTGTCGGGTGCGGTCGGCACGCTGGCGGCGCTGGCGCTCAACAAGGAACTGGCGCGCCGGCTCGACTGAGCGACATGCTGCGCTGGCTGGTGGCGGCGCTTGCGTTGGTGGTGGGAAATCCCGCCGCGGCGCAGGACGCCGCCACCGTCGTTTCCGCCGAAGCGGCATTGGCGCAGGACGCCGACGAAGTTGCGCGGGTGCGGGGCATCGATCCGGCTGCGGCACTGGTTCTGCTGCGCAAGCAAATCGCCAGCGTTGCGGCGACCGAGTGGATTGAGGGGCGCTATCGCGACCGGCTGGCTGGCATCGCCATCGAGCCGGACGGCGCGGTATCGGTGCTGCTGACCGGCAACCGCCCGGTCGCCGATGCCCAAATCGGCGCAGGCGACCTGACCGTGCCGGTCCGTTTCCGCGTTGGGGCCCGGTCGACGCGGGTCGAGCTGCTCGACGCGCTGAACCGGCATCAGGCGGCCATTCGTGCTATGCTCACCCGCCCGCCGGCGATCGGCATCGATGCGCGACGGGGGGCATTGCTGATTCAGATCGGTGCTGGCGATGCCGGGGGCGACGTCGCTGCCCTGCGGCGGCGACTGGCCGACTTGACCGGCGTGCCGATCCGGCTCGCTACGACCGGGCGGCCCGATCTGGATCTCTCAGGCGAGGTGATCGGCGGATCGCGACTGATCGGACCCGATCCGGCCAATGGTCGGCGCTATTATTGCACGACCGGTTTCGTCGTGACCAATGGCGCACAGACGGGGATCGTCACCGCCGCTCATTGTCCCGATCAGCTTGACCATATCGCCCCCGACCGATCGGTAACGCCGACGACCTTTGTCGGGCAATGGGGCTGGGGGTTTCACGACGTACAGGTGAATGCGACATCCGACGCCATCCGCCCGCTATTCTACGCCGACGCGGCGCGGACGCAGATCCGCGCCGTCGACGGGCAGCGCAGCCGGGCAAGTACGCGCGTCGGCGATATCGTTTGCCATCGCGGCGAGAGTAGCGGCTATAGCTGTGCCGAGGTGATGATGACCGACTTCGCGCCATCGGGCGATCTGTGTGGTGGACCATGTCTGCCGACCTGGGTCGCGGTCTCCGGGCCGGGGTGCCGTGAGGGCGACAGTGGCGGGCCGGTGTTCCTAGGCGATACTGCGATCGGGCTGCTGAAGGGCGGCAGCTATCGACCTGATGGGACGTGCGTCTTCTATTATTACATGTCGCTCGACTTTCTGCCCGATGGCTGGCGGTTGCTGGTCGCGCCGCCGCCTGTTCCACTTTCCGCGTCGACGAACTGACTTCACATCGCGCGCGCCGCTCCCCAAGTCGGCGGGTGATGACCGCTGCTATTCCTGCCGCCACGCTAATCGTCCTGCGCGACCGGCCAAACGGTCCGCCGGAAATTTTGATGGTCGAACGTGCGGCGGCGATGGCGTTTGCCGGCGGAGCACTGGTGTTCCCCGGCGGGCGGATCGACGCCGGGGACTATGCGTTGGCATTGGCGATGGGCGACGATCATCTGGCTCCGCGGCTGGCGGCGATACGCGAGACGATCGAAGAGGCCGGAATCGCGATCGGGATCGACGGTGATGTCGAACCTATGCGGCGCGCACTGGCCGGTGGTGCTGCCCTGTCGGAACTAGGACCGGTCGATCCGACGCCGCTGGTCCCCTATGCCCGGTGGCGACCCGATCATGTGCCGGTGCGGGTATTCGATACGCATTTCTTCTTGGCCCGCCTGCCCGAAGCCGCAGCCGAGGCGCGGGTCGATGCGACCGAGAACAGCCGGGTGTTGTGGACGACGGCCGCGGACGCGCTGGCGGCGGCGGACCGTGGCGAAGCAACGTTGCTGTTCCCAACACGCCGCGTGCTGGAACGACTGGCCGAACACGGCGATAGCGATGCCGCCTTCGCGTCCGCAGCCCGCTGGCCGGTGCGGATGATCACGCCATGGGTCGAAGTGCGTCCTGACGGTGACTGGATCTGCATCCCCGACGATCTCGGCTATCCGCTTACTGCCGAACCGGCGTCGCGCGCGGTGCGCGGGTGAAGGCGCTGTCGGCGGGCATACGCCTTTTCGTCTGGCTTGCCATCCTCGCCGCAATCGCGTTCGCCCTATATGCCTTCGCGCGGAGCCGCCCGCAGGACGTGCCCTGGACCCCGCTCGAGCTGTCGCAGCCGATCGGCATGTTCACGCGCGGCAAGATCGGCGACCTGCGCGGCGATTTCGCTGGATGTCGGGCGCTGCTCGATGCCGCCGGAGTGCGCTATACGGCCCTGCCGCCACGCGAGGGGTCGGCACAATGCGGCTATGACGATGCGGTGCGGATGCGTGGCGGCGGATCGCGCACCATCGCGATTACCCCCGATGTCGGCGTGTCGTGCCGCGTCGCGACCGGCATGGCGCTATGGGAGTGGCAGGTCGTGCAGCCCGCCGCGCAGAAACATTTCGGGACGTCGGTTGCGCGTATCCAGAATTTCGGCAGCTATAATTGCCGTCGCCTTTATGGTCGCGACAGTGGGGCGTTCAGCGAGCATGCGACGGCGAACGCGCTGGATATCGCTGCCTTCGTCCTCGACGATGGTCGCCGGATCAGCGTCGTCGGCGACTGGACGGCGGGGCGGGGGCGTGACGACGCGGCGAAGGCGGCGTTCCTGCGCGAGGTGCGCGACGGGGCGTGCGGCGTGTTCTCGACGGTTTTGTCCCCCGATTACAACGCCGCGCACCGCGACCATTTTCACTTCGATCAGGCGGCGCGGGGTTTCGGCGGGGCATGTCGCTGACCCCGCCGACCGGTCAGTGCATCGGTGCGCCGGCTTCGACCTTTTCGACCCACGCCGGATAGAAGGCCGGTTGCCGCAGCGACCAGCCCGAGGCGGTTGCCGCGGCTTCGCTGAGCGACTGTAGCAGCTTGCGGCGCAATTCCGGGTGCAGATGCGGCAGTGCCGCCGAAGCGCAGAAGGCGGCGGGCAGCCAAGGTCGCGCCTCCGCCCCGACCAACCGTTCGTAGAGGAAGCGATAGGCGCCGAAGGTGGTCAGCCGCCCTTGTCCCAGATCGAAGGCGGTGACCATCAGCAGCGGGGTCATGAACGGCTCGGTCGCGTCGAGACCACTGTCTTCCGGGATGCAGGCGCGGATGTCGGGCAAGCGGTCGTAGATGCGTGCCTGGGCGCGGATGCTGGCGGCTTCCACCACGTCACGCGACCAGCGGCGCATCGCGTCGTCACGATCAAGGCCGATGTCGAGCGAGCGACGGATATAGCGCTGCGTCGCCGCCGAAAACGTCGCAAATTCCTTCATTTCGGCCAGCGTCATCGCTCCTTCGGCTGGTCTGCGTGCAATCGCCATCTTCAACTCCCCGCCCAAATAGCCAACGACCGGATGTTACGCGGAAACGGTTAACAGCTTGCTGAACGAACGTGGCGGAACCCGGTCGACGACACATCCGATCATGTCGGGTGCTGCATTGCAACATCAATGTCATGCGGTTCGTCGCATCGTCCGGGACCGGACGAAGTGCCGTTTCGTTGCCAGGTAGGGGACGCGAACGACCGACGGGAACGGTTCATCCGCCAGTCATCGCCGCGCAAACACGCTTCATCGGAATTGGTTCCCGATCGGCCGGGCATGGGGTTTTCGTGCGCGGAAAACCCTGCTTCATGCCGCCCAAGACATTCGTGGGGCCGTGGGGGTCAGATGAATTTTGGTGCTTTGGCAGCGCGTTTTGTGCTGGTGGTTTCGTGCGCTCTGGCGATGGTGGCTCCGGCACAGGCCCGGTTCTGGCAATGCGCCCCCTATGCCCGCGAAATTTCGGGCGTCGAGATTTTCGGCAATGCACATACCTGGTGGAGCCAGGCCGCCGGCAAGTATGAACGCGGCCATGCACCGAAGGAAGGTGCGGTCCTTTCGTTCGCCGCTACCTCGAAAATGCGTTTCGGCCATGTCGCGATGGTGTCGAAGGTCGTCAGCGACCGCGAAGTGCTGCTGACCCACGCCAACTGGTCGCAGCGCGGCGGGATCGAGCGCGACGTGCGCGCCATCGACGTATCGGCGGCGGGTGACTGGAGCGAGGTGAAGGTGTGGTTCGGTCCGCTGGGCGGGCTGGGCACCTCGGCCTATCCAACCAACGGCTTCATTTATTCGGGCCACGCGCCGGCCCCTGCCGAATTCGCCGCGCCGATGGAGATCGCCAAGGTCGATCCGCCGGCACCGGCCGGCGGCGCCAGCATCCAGCCCGCCCATGCCCGTCAGGTCGTCGCGCTCAACGACTGATCGCGGCTACCGGTTCAGGCGGGGCGGAAGGTCATCGCCACGCCGTTCATGCAATAGCGTTTGCCGGTCGGGCGCGGTCCGTCGTCGAACACATGGCCGAGATGTCCGCCACAACGCGCGCACAGCACTTCGGTCCGCGTCATCATCAGCGAGCGATCGGTCTTCGTGACCACCGCACCGTTCAGCGGCGCATAGAAGCTCGGCCAGCCGGTGCCGCTCTCGAACTTGGTCGTCGAGGAAAATAGAGGGCGGCCACAGCCGGCGCAGGCGAACATGCCCTTGCGCTTCTCGCCGTTGAGCGGGCTGCTATAGGGTCGCTCGGTCCCTTCCTGTCGCAATACATTATATTGCGGCGGGGTCAGCCGTGCCTTCCACTGCGCATCGGTCAGCTTGAACGGGAAATTCGGTGCGGCCTCGCTCGTCTCGGGCGCGCAGCCGATCAGGGCGGCGAGGCCCGACAATCCGGTCAGTTCCAACAGGCGGCGACGATCGATCGACATGGGTAATCCTTTCGTTCGACCGATGTGGGTTTGGGGGCGGCGGGCGACAACGGGCAGGTACGCCAGCCGACCAAGGACCATGAATTCGGTTCAAAACGGCGCGGCGTCGGTGCGGAACGCCAAGATAGGGCGACGCTTGGCCTTGCCGTAGCCGCAATTTGGGGCCATTTGGCGCATTATGCCTTTTTCGACGTTGCCCGAACCGCTATCCGCGGCGCTATCCGCGCGCGGCTATGAAGCCCCGACCGCCGTACAGGCGGCCGTCCTGACCCCCGAAGCCGAGGGGCGTGACCTGCTTGTCTCCGCCCAGACCGGATCGGGCAAGACCGTTGCCTTCGGTCTCGCTATGGCGCGCGACCTGCTCGACGCCGATGACAAGATGCCCCGTGCCGGCACCCCCCTAGCGCTGGCCATCGCTCCGACACGCGAACTGGCGTTGCAGGTCGCTCGTGAACTGTTGTGGCTGTACGGCCCGACCGGCGCGCGCATCGTATCGTGCGTCGGGGGCATGGACGCGGCTCGCGAGCGCCGCAACCTGAGCCACGGCGCGCATATCGTCGTCGGAACGCCGGGCCGTCTGCGCGACCATCTCGAACGCGGCGCGCTCGACCTGTCGGGGCTAAAGGTCGCGATCCTCGACGAAGCCGACGAGATGCTCGACATGGGTTTCCGCGAGGATCTCGAAGGGATTCTCGACGGTACACCGGCCGAGCGCCGCACGTTGTTGTTCTCGGCGACGCTCGCCAAGCCAATCGTGGCGCTCGCCAAGCGTTACCAGAAAGACGCGTATCGCATCGACACGCGCGAGGCCGAGCGGGGCCATGGCGACATCAGCTATCAGGCGATGACCGTCGCGCCGAACGATATCGAGAATGCGGTCGTCAACCTGCTGCGCCTGCACGAGCCGGACACGGCTTTCCTGTTCTGCGCTACGCGCGAGGCCGTCCGCCATCTTCACGCCAATCTGGTCGAGCGCGGGTTCGATGCAGTCGCTCTGTCGGGTGAGCATTCGCAGTCGGAGCGCAACCATGCGCTGCAAGCGTTGCGCGATCGCCGCGCCCGGGTCTGCGTCGCGACCGACGTTGCCGCGCGCGGCATCGATCTGCCGTCGCTGAGCCTTGTCGTCCATGTCGAACTGCCGCGCGATGCCGAGGCGCTGCAGCACCGGTCGGGCCGGACCGGCCGCGCGGGCAAGAAGGGTATCGCCGCGCTGATCGTGCCGTTCCAGCGCCGTCGCCGCGTCGAGGGGCTGCTGCGCGATGCGAAGATCAATGCCGAATGGATTGGCGTGCCGACCCCGGACGAAATTCATGCTGCTGACCGCGAGCGCCTGCTCACCAAGCTGGCCGAACCGGTCGAGTTCGAAGAGGCCGATGTCGAACTGGGCGCGCGCCTGCTCGCCGAAAAGACGCCGGAAGATATCGCCGCGCTGCTGGTCCGCGCCTATCGCGCCAAGCTGCCTGCGCCCGAGGAATTGTCCGCGGGTGGCGTGCCCGAGCGGCGCGAACGCCAGGAAGGGCCGCGTCCGGGCTTCGAGGACACAGTGTGGTTCCGCATGAACGTCGGTCGGCGCCACAATGCCGATCCGCGCTGGCTGCTGCCCTTGCTGTGTCGTCGCGGCCATATCACCAAGGGCGAGATCGGCGCGATCCGCATCGCCAACGACGAATCGGCGTTCGAGATACCGAAGGCGATCGCTGCCAAGTTCATCGCATCGGTCAAGCGGACGGCGACGCCCGACGATGATCTGATGTTCGAACAGATGGCGGGGCCACCGGCAGCACCGCAGCGTCGTACCAACGGCGCACCGCCGCGACACTCCGCCAAGCCGTATCGCGGGGGGCGGCGGGGCTAATCCAGTCGGCGTGAAGAGGATTGCACGCGATGGCGCGAAGGTAGATTCGCGCAAAGACGCGGAGGCGCAGAGAGGTGGCGGATCGGGAAGTCGGCGCTTTCCCGGCGAAGCCTTTCGGAGTCGCTGCAATGAGCAATGATGGCCGCTGGCTCGGCGGGCGATCGCCACAGGCGCCGTTCGTCCGCACCTCCGCGTCTCCCCGCGAAATCTGTCTCTTCCTCACGTCTTCGCACCTTCGCTTGAACCAACACTGCTTCTGCCCCAGGTAACGCGGTGACACCGTTGCGCCATGCGCCCAAAAGGCGTATGGCGCGCCGGTTCAACGAGCACAGACTCGCGTAGGCCGGATGCTCGCGCGTCCTTTCCGCACAGCCGGGGCAAGCCTTTCGTGACGACATGGTCGTGGAATGCCGCGTGTCGTATTCGGCGCGCGCGGCAATGCCGGTCAAAGACCGCCGGAGACAACCGGCCGGCCGGAAACAGATACGTTTAGGAACCAAGATTTATATGGCCAGCATGGCAAATCCCACCCGTGACGATTTCGCGTCGATGCTCGACGACATGTTCGGTGCTTCGGAGAGCTTCGAGGGCCGCGTGGTCATCGGCACCGTCACCGGGATCGAGAACGACCTCGCCGTCATCGACGTCGGTCTGA
Organism: Sphingomonas epibiotica; assembly: GCF_039615155.1. Classification (NCBI taxonomy): domain Bacteria; kingdom Pseudomonadati; phylum Pseudomonadota; class Alphaproteobacteria; order Sphingomonadales; family Sphingomonadaceae; genus Sphingomonas; species Sphingomonas epibiotica. The sequence continues at coordinate 96,847 of NZ_JBDGHY010000002.1, forward strand.
AGTCGGAAGGCCGCGTGCCGCTGCGCGAATTCGCCGCGCCGGGCCAGAAGGCCGATCTGAAGGTCGGTGACGAAGTCGAAGTCTATGTCGACCGCGTCGAGAATGCGAACGGCGAAGCGATGCTGAGCCGCGACCGCGCCCGTCGCGAAGCCGCGTGGGACAAGCTGGAAACCGAATTCGCCAAGACCGCGCGCGTCGAAGGCGTCATCTTCGGCCGGGTCAAGGGCGGCTTCACCGTCGACCTGTCGGGCGCCGTGGCGTTCCTGCCGGGTTCGCAGGTCGATATCCGTCCGGTGCGTGACGTCACCCCGCTGATGGACATTCCGCAGCCGTTCCAGATTCTGAAGATGGACCGCAAGCGCGGCAATATCGTCGTGTCGCGTCGCGCCGTGCTGGAAGAAACCCGCGCCGAGCAACGTTCGGGTCTGATCCAGTCGCTGGCCGAAGGCCAGGTGATCGACGGCGTCGTCAAGAACATCACCGACTACGGTGCGTTCGTGGATCTCGGCGGCATCGACGGCCTGCTGCACGTCACCGACCTGTCGTACAAGCGCGTCGGTCATCCTTCGGAAGTGCTGAACATCGGCGACACCGTCCGCGTCCAGATCATCCGCATCAACCGCGACACGCAGCGCATCTCGCTCGGCATGAAGCAGCTTGAGAGCGATCCGTGGGATGGTGCCGGTGCCAAGTATCCGGTCGGCGCGAAGCTGTCGGGCCGCGTCACGAACATCACCGAATATGGTGCGTTCGTCGAACTGGAGCCGGGCATCGAAGGTCTGGTCCACGTTTCGGAAATGAGCTGGACCAAGAAGAACGTCCATCCGGGCAAGATCGTCTCAACCAGCCAGGAAGTCGACGTGATCGTCCTCGAAGTCGATCAGGACAAGCGCCGCATCTCGCTGGGCCTCAAGCAGGCACAGGCCAATCCGTGGGAGAAGTTCGCGGAAGATCACCCCGTCGGTTCGACCGTCGAGGGCGAAGTCAAGAACGCGACCGAATTCGGCCTGTTCATCGGCCTGGACGGCGACGTCGACGGCATGGTCCACATGTCGGATATCGCGTGGGGCATTTCGGGCGAAGACGCGCTCAACCTGCACCGCAAGGGCGAGACGGTCCAGGCCGTCGTGCTCGCGATCGAGCCGGACAAGGAGCGTATCTCGCTCGGCATGAAGCAGCTCGAGCGTGGCGGCCCGGTCGCCGCGCAGGCGGGTGATCGCCTGAACAAGAACGCGATCGTGACTGTGACCGTCCTCGAAGTCCGCGATGCGGGCCTCGAAGTGCAGCAGGGCGACGATGGCGCGACCGGCTTCATCAAGCGCACCGATCTTGGCCGCGACCGCGACGAACAGCGTCCGGAGCGTTTCCAGGTCGGCCAGAAGTTCGACGCGATGGTCACCGGCTTCGATCGTTCGAAGAAGCCGACCTTCTCGATCAAGGCGATGCAGATCGCCGAAGAGAAGCAGGCCGTTGCGCAGTACGGTTCGTCGGACTCGGGTGCGTCGCTGGGCGACATCCTCGGCGAAGCGCTGAAGGCTCGCGGCGAGCAGAAGTAAGCTTCTCCTTCCTCTACCGGACGATTGACGGGGTGCTCCAAAGCGGAGCGCCCCGTTTTTCGTTCATTCGAAAGGCGGATTGTCGTTTCAAATAAATTCAGGTTAGGCGTAAGCCGCCAGACCAGACCCGGTTTCGGCCTAGATGCCTGGAATGCCGAGGGAAAGATGATCCGATCCGAACTGGTTCAGAAGATTGCGCAGGAAAACCCCACGCTGCCGCTGCGCGATGTCGAACGGATCGTATCGACGTTCTTCGACACCATTACCGAACGCCTGCGAAATGGCGGCCGGGTGGAACTGCGCGGCTTTGGCGCCTTCTCGACCCGTGCCCGCGATGCGCGCGTCGGACGCAATCCGCGCACCGGCGAAGCGGTCGAGGTCGACGCCAAGCGCGTTCCCTATTTCAAGCCCGGCAAAGAGATGCGGGCGCGGCTGAACGTCTGATCGGACGTATCGCGGCGGGACGGGGGCAGGGTGTACCCGACGCTTCCGTCGGCTGCGATCACGGCGCATAGCGGGGCGATCCCTACCGAGGCCCGCCCCCATGACCTGCCGCCGCTTCCTGCCCATCGTCCTGTTGCTCGGCGCAGCGCCACTGCCAGCGCAGCAGCGTGCCGCGCCGTTCGTCATCGAACAGACCGGCGAGAGCTATCCAACGGTCGACGCAGCGGTGAGCGCGGTGCGCGACGGGACGGCGACGATCCTGATCGCGCCCGGCACCTATCGCGACTGCACCGTTCAGAGCGGCGGCGACATCACCTTCCGCGCGCGGGTGCCCGGCACGGTGATCTTCGCCGGCGGCGCGTGCGAAGGCAAGGCGACCTTCGTCCTGCGCGGTCGCCGCTCGACGGTCGACGGCATCATCTTTCGCGGCATTCGCGTTCCCGACGGTAACGGCGCGGGCATCCGCACCGAGATCGGCGACCTGACCGTCACTAACTCCACCTTCCTCGACAGTCAGGAAGGGATATTGGGCGGCAATCCCGATGGGCAGCAGCGCATCACCATCGACCGCTCGACCTTTGCCGGACTGGGCCAGTGCGAAACGACCGACTGCTCCCATGCGGTCTATCTCAGCAACAATGGCATGATCGTCATCAGGCGCTCGCGCTTCGAACGCGGCACCGGTGGGCATTACGTCAAAATCCGCGCGCCGCGCATCGAGATCACCGATTCGAGCTTTGACGACAGTCGTGGCAATAAAACCAACTATATGATCGACCTGCCCGAAGGCGCGACCGGGGTGATCTCGCGCAATGCCTTCGTCCAGGGCAAGGCGAAGGAGAACTGGACAGGGTTCATCGTCGTCGGAGCGGAGAAGCGGACCTTCCCGGCCAGCGGCCTGCGCGTCGAGGGCAATGACGCGCGACTCGCACCGGGTGTCACAAAGAACCCGGCGTTCGTGGCCGACTATAGCGGCGACGGCGTCGCGGTCGGCCCGAACCGGCTGGGGCCGGGAATCCGGACGTTCGAGAAGCGGTGATCCTTTGCTAAAACCGTTCGTTTTCAGCCGCATGGCGAATGGAGATGGACATGCGCAAATATGCTTATGGCTGGATCACCGTTGCGTTCTTCCTGGTATCGATCATCGGGCACTGGGTGTTCGGTTGGTACGCCTTTGTCGATGCTGCGCGTGAACATGGGCAATCGCCCGACCTAAACGCCTATCTCGTCGAAATGGGACGCGATACGTTCGAGAACTGGCAGTCCGAATTTCTACAATTGCTATGGCAAGTCGTTGGTCTTGCCTATTTCCTCTACGCCGGATCGCCGGCGTCAAAGGAAAATGATGATCGGATGGAAGCGAAGATGGACCTGCTCCTCAAGCTGTCCGGCACCGATCAAGCGACGATCGACGAACTTGATCGCCGTTACTTGCGGGTTGATGGCCATGCGAAGCCGCATGGCCATGACGTCTGATCGGGGACGTGCTTATCGGCACGTCGTCCCATCACCCGGATCGAGGTCGAGGCAACGGCCGTCGATCTCGTTCTTCGGTACCGGGAGGCGGATGGTCGCGGCCAGCGTCGGCAGGATGTCGACCGTCTCGACGCCGAACGGCTCCTCGAACCCGCCCTGACCTTTGCGCCAGAACAGGATCGGCACGCGGCGGTCATAGTCCCAGAAGCTGCCATGCGTCGCGACGGCAGTGCCGGCGACCGGATGGGGCACGGTCAGCACGCGCGGCTTCATCGCCACCAGCAGATCGCCCGAGCGTGGCGGGTAGAAGGAGGCGCGCGCGCGTTCGATCAGCGACCACGTCTCCGGCGGGGTGTTCGGTACGGTCGTCGCGAGAATCTGCGCGCGGGTGAACACCGCCTGCGTCTGCGGATGGGCGGCGAACATCGCGATCGCCTCGCGCTCGACCGCCGCCTTTTGTGCGGCGGTCAGCTTGATGTCGTACCACACATCGCCGTTGACCCCGCCGTACAGCACCGGGCCGGCAATCTTCAGTTTCTCTCCGATCGCCTTGCCGATGCGGTCGACCGTGAATTCGCCGTCGAGCCGGACCGCATCGGGCACGGCATGGGCGGCCAGCCGTTCGCTGGCGTCGCTGCCGCCATGGTCGGCAGTCAGCACGACCTGATAATCGACGCCGGTCGCATCGAGCACGCGGAAAAATTCGCCAAGGCTTTGGTCGAGCGAGGTGAGTTGCAGGCACATCTCGCTGCCTTCGGTGCCATAGCCATGACCGACATAGTCGGTGGCCGATGCGCCGATCGAGATGATGTCGGTCTGCGGTCCCTGACCCAGCTTCATGTCCTGGATCAGCCCGGCGGCGAGCGCGAGGACGGCGGCGTCATATTCGGGCGAGCGGCGGAAATTGGCGACGTCGCCCGCGACGCGCTCGAACCGGCCGGTGCCGACCGTCTTGTCCCCGACCCGCACCGCGCGTGCCAGCGGCTGACAGAAGGTCGGCAGCGTCATTGCGGGCTGCGCGGTCGCGATGCGTTTGGCGACGGCGGCGTTGGCGCGGGCGACCACCGGCGGCATGGTGCGACCGGCATAGCTGACGAAGCCGTTCTTGCCGAACCACCAGAGTTCGTCGACCTTGTGCCCGCCCATCATCACCGCCGCGCGGTCCTTGCCCGCGACCGAGACGACGCGGGTGCGCGGGTCGGCGGCCTTCATCCGCTCGCCCAGCGTCGGCACCATCAGATGGGCGTCGGACACGGTATAGTCGTCGAAGGTCGAGCCGGGAACGCGCTCGTCCTCGGCGCAATAGACCTTGAAGCCGGGGCGGGTGTTGCTGCGCTGGTCGACCCAGTCGTTGGCGATGATGCCGGTGCGTGACGGGCGCGATCCGGTGAGGATCGTGGAATGGCCCGGGCAGGTCTCAGTCGCGGCATGGCTTTGATAGCCGGCCGGGAACACCGCGCCCTGCATCAGGCGTGCGAACCCGTCGGTGAAGCGGCCGCGATATTCGGCGAACAGATCGGCCGAGAATTGATCGACCGAGATCGCGACGATCAGCTTGGGCGGGGTCGCCGGATAGGTCGGCGGCACGGCATCGGCGGCGGGCGCCGGTGTCGCAGTCTGGGCGAAGGCTGGGGTGACGGTCGCCAGCAACAGCGCGGCAAGGGAAACGAGACGCATCGTGTACTCCGCGGACGGTGCATCCGTCCCGAATCTCCGCTACCCCGCGTCCATGACAGCGGCAAGAATAGTGTGGCTTCGAATCGCGTTGTTGTTCGTGCTGCTCGGCGCGGCGCTACCGGCTGCGGCGCAGACGCCCGGGCAGCGCCATGTACAGATGCGGATGATCGCCGAAAGCGATACCCCGGCACCGGGGACGGCCGTCGCGATCGCACTGGTGTCGGTGCCCGATGCCGGCTGGCACGGCTATTGGCGCAATCCCGGTGCGGTCGGAACGCAGCCGCGGCTAGACTGGGCGCTGCCGGTCGGGGCGAGCGTCGGCGAGCTACGCTATCCTGTGCCCGAACGGCTGACCGTCGCCGGGATCATGAACTATGTCTATGAGCGACCATGGACGCTGCTGACCGAGTTGCGCGTCCCGGCGGGGCTGGCTCCAGGCACGAAGTTGCCGGTGAGACTGGCGATCGACTATTTGGTCTGCACCCGCGAGATCTGCGTACCGGAAAAGGCGACGCTGGCCACCGACTTGACGATCGGCGACGGCGCGATCGATCCGGCCCGGCGATCGCAGTTCGACGGTTGGCGCCGTGCGCTGCCCAAGCCGATCGGATCGCCGGCCATCTTCCAGCCGGGCGAGCAATTCCGGTTGCGGGTACCGTTTCCGGCGGATGTCGCGATCGGCAACGCCTATTTCTTTCCGCTGACCGAGAACGCGGTCGATTACGACGCGCCCCAGACGATCCGGCGCGACGGTGATGCGATCGTGGTCGCGTCGAAAGGCAGCGGCAGTCCGGCGGTTCTGGAAGGCGTGTTGGCAACCGGCAGCGGCGAAGGCTTTCTGATCCGCGCCACGCCGGGCACTGTCGCCCCACCTGCCGAGCCGGCGCCGCTGCGCGCCGCGCTGATCGCCTTTGCCGGCGCGCTGCTGGGCGGCTTGCTGCTCAATATCATGCCGTGCGTCTTCCCGATCCTGAGCCTGAAGGCGTTAAGCCTCGCGCGATCGGGCGAGTCGGCCGCGCATGCCCGTGCCGAGGGCGTCGCCTATACCGCAGGCGCAGTGGCGATGTGCCTGTTGCTCGGCGGCGTGTTGCTCGCCATCCGCGCAGCGGGGGTGGCCGCCGGCTGGGCGTTCCAGTTGACCGATCCGCGCGTCGTGCTGTTGTTGCTGGTGCTGACCGGCGCGATCGCGCTGAACCTCGCCGGACTGTTCGAACTGCCAACGCCGCAGGTCGGTACGCGCGGCGGGCGAGGCGGGGCGTTCGCCACCGGCGCGCTGGCGGCGTTCGTCGCGACGCCCTGCACCGGGCCGTTCATGGGCGCGGCGCTGGGATCGGCGCTGGTCCTGCCGCCCGTCGCGGCGATGGCGGTCTTTGCCGGCCTCGGCTTCGGACTGGCGCTGCCCTTCCTGCTGCTCGGCTTCGTGCCCGCGCTGCGCCGCCGGTTGCCGCGACCGGGCGCGTGGATGGATATTTTCCGCAGGATCTTGTCGGTGCCGATGTTCCTGACCGCGTTGGCACTGGCTTGGATTTTAGGGCGGCAGGCGGGCGTCGACGGCATGGCGCTGGGGCTCGCCGCGCTGCTGCTCGCGGCGCTCGGCCTGTGGTGGACCGGACGGCGGCAGCTGCGCGGACGTGACCGGCCATGGTGGCCCGGTCTCGCGGCGCTGGTGCTGGCGATCGGCACGACCGCGCTGGTCGAGCGCGCTGCCCCCGCCGGCACGGCGCCGACCGGTATCGCCGGAGCCGAGCCGTTCAGCGAGGTGCGACTGGAGGCGTTGCGCGCCGAGGGCAAGCCGGTCTTCGCTTACTTCACCGCCGATTGGTGCCTGACCTGCAAGGTCAACGAACGCGCCGCGATCGAGACTCGGGCGGTGGCTGATGCGTTTGGGAGGGGGGGTGTAAAGATACTGGTCGGCGATTGGACCGATGGCGACCCGGTACTGGGCCGCTTTATCGAGGCGCATAATCGCGCCGGGGTGCCGCTGTACCTTTATTATGCCCCCGGCAGTCGCGACGCACGGGTGCTACCGCAAGTACTTACGCCCGCCACGCTGACCGATTTGGTTTCCTGACGTCCGAACCGGCTTGCCAGCGTCGTTTTCGCATCGCAGCATGCGGAGAAATATTCGGGTGGCGGCGTTGGAGGACGGATGGGGCAGGCGTTCGACGAAATCTGGGGACAGGGTGGGCCGGACAATCCGCGCGACGACCTTGCGGCACTGGCACGCTGGATGCGCGAGGTGCCGTCCCATGAGTTGAAACGGCGCCTGCAATCGGCGGAGGCGACCTTTCGCCAGCTGGGCATCACCTTCGCCGTCTATGGCGATAGCGAGGCTGCGGAACGGATCATCCCGTTCGACATCGTACCGCGGGTGTTCAAGGCCGATGAATGGGCGCGCCTGTCGAAGGGGCTGGTGCAGCGGACGCAGGCAATCAACGCGTTCCTCGACGATATCTATGGCGAGCGCCGCATCCTGAAGGCCGGGGTGCTGCCGCCCGACCTGATCTTTGGCAACAGCCAGTTCCGCCCCGAGATCGCCGGCATTCGCCCGCCGCATGGGGTGTGGGCGCATATTTGTGGCATCGATCTGGTGCGGACCGGCCCCGACGAATTCTTCGTGCTGGAGGATAATGCCCGTACCCCGTCGGGCGTGTCGTACATGCTGGAGAACCGCGAGGCGATGATCCGGCTGTGCCCCGAACTGTTCCGCAATTTCCGGGTGGCGGCGGTCGACAGCTATCCCGACCTGCTGCTGGAAACCATGCGGTCGGTCGCGCCGCCGGGAGCGGGGGCGCATCCGAACTGCGTCGTGCTGACGCCCGGCCATTTCAACTCGGCCTATTACGAACACAGCTTCCTTGCCGATTCGATGGGGATCGAACTCGTCGAGCCGGCCGACCTGGTGGTCGATGGCGATGTCGTATGGATGCAGACGATCGCCGGGCGGGTGCGGGTCGATGTGATTTATCGTCGAATCGACGACGACTTCATCGATCCGGTCGTGTTCCGTCCCGATTCACTGCTGGGCGTGCCCGGGCTGATCGCCGCCTATCGCGCGGGCAATGTCGCGCTGGTCAACGCGCCGGGCAACGGCATCGCCGATGACAAGGCGATCTACAGCTACATGCCCGAGATCGTGAAATTCTATTCGGAAAGCGAGCCGCTGCTTCCCAATGTCGAGACATGGCGCTGTCGCGAGCCCGACGCGCTGAAATATGTCCTCGACCATCTGGACGAAGTGGTGGTGAAGCTGGTCGACGGATCGGGCGGCTATGGCATGCTGGTCGGGCCGACCGCATCGAAAGCGGAAATCGAGGATTTCCGCCGCGCGCTGATCGCCGAGCCGCAGCGTTATATCGCGCAGCCGACGCTGGCGCTGTCGACGGTGCCGACGCTGACCGAGACAGGCCTGAGCCCCCGCCATGTCGATTTCCGCCCGTTCGTGCTGACCGGTGCGAACAAGGTGCAGGTGGTGCCGGGCGGTCTGACCCGCGTCGCGTTGAAGGAAGGATCGCTGGTCGTCAATTCCAGCCAGGGCGGCGGAACGAAGGACAGTTTCGTGCTGATGGACGATCGGCCGGCGCAGACGCAGACGATGGGCGGCATGACCCAGTCGCAGGGAGGGCGCTGAGATGGCGATGCTGTCGCGCACCGCCGCCTCGCTCTATTGGTTGGGCCGCTATGTCGAACGTGCCGATTTCCTCGCGCGACTGGTCGAGGCGACGGTGCGGCTTGATGCATTGTCGTCGCGCCCGGCAGGCGATGCGGCGTGGGCCAGCGCGCTGGCGGTCAGCTATACCGAGGACAGTTTCGCCGCGACTGGACAGGCGGTGGGGCAGGGATCGGTGGCGCGCTTCCTGACGTGCGACCGCAGCCATCCCGGATCGATCCTGTGGTGCCTCGACGCCGCGCGCAACAATGCGAAGGCGGTTCGAACCGCGCTGACCCGCGACGCATGGACCGCGATCAACCGCGCGTGGATCGTCTTCAACGCTCCGCGCGGCGAAGAGGGCGAGGATATCCTCAACCTCGTCGAGGCGATCAAAGCCGAAGCCCGCGGCTTCGAAGGCGCGGTGCAGCGCATGATGAAGAATGAGGCGACGTGGTTCGTGCAGCTTGGCGCGGCGATCGAGCGCGCCGACAACACCGCGCGGCTGATCGACGTCAAATATCACCTGTTGCTGCCCGAAGGGGAACGGATTGGCGGCGCGATCGACCGGGATCAATGGACCACCATCCTGCAGACGGTGTCGGCGGTCACCGCCTATCGCTGGTTGTACAGCGACGGGCTGAAGCCGGCGAGCGTCATCGAATTGCTGCTGTCGCGCGGCGAAGTGCCGCGCAGCCTCGCGGCGTGCGTCGACGAAACGGTCGAGATGCTGAACATGCTCGGCAAGCGCACCGGTTTCCAGGGGGAGGCCGACCGCATGGCCCGCGCACGTCTCGCCCGGATGCAGAAGACCCGCGCGCACGAGGTGATCGTCAGCGGGCTGCATGAATATCTGACCGCCTTCATCCGGGAGAATGCGATGCTCGACGCCGCGATCGCCCGCCAGTTCCGCTTCATCTGATGCGGCTGTCGGTCCAACATGAGACGCGGTATCGCTTCACCGAACCGCAGGCGCGTATCGTCCAGTTACTGCGCCTTTTCCCCGGCGACACCAGCCACCAGACGGTGGTCAACTGGCGGATTGATGTCGATTGCGATGCGCGGTTGCGTGAAAGCATCGACGGCTACGGCAATCTGACCCGAATGCTCTATGCCGAGGGGCCGGTGGAGACGCTGTGCCTGACCGTGACCGGCGAAGCGTTGCTGAGCGAGAGCGACGGGCCGATCGAGGCGACGGACGAACCGTTTCCACCCGAGCTGTTCCGGCGGGTGACGCCGCTGACCCGCGCCGACGATGCGATCGCCATGCTGGCGACCGGCAGCGACCTGGCGGCGATGACCGCGCTGGCGGCGGCGATCCATGGCCGCTCGTCACTTGACCGTCGACCGACACCGGCGATCCGCAGTGCGGTCGAGGCGGCAGCCGACGATCGGGTGTCGCCGCGCGACATGGCGCAAATCTTCGTCGCTGCTGCGCGGGCGCACGGCGTGCCGGCGCGCTATGTGTCGGGATACAGCCTGTCGGGCGATGATGAACGCCGGACGCTGGCCCCGCATGCCTGGGCGGAGGCGTATGTCGCGGGCGGCTGGTTCGCTTTCGATCCGGCGGTCGGTGGGCGTTCGGGCCTCGACCATATCCGCGTCGCGGTGGCGCTCGACGCGGCGGGTGCCGCGCCGATCGCCGGTGTGCGCATGGGCGCTGGCGAGGAAGTGCTCGACGTCGACGTCAGGGTAGAAGAGGCTTAATTCCTCCTCGATAAGGGGAGGGGGACCGCTCGCGAAAGCGAGTGGTGGAGGCGGTTGGCCAGCCACCCTGCGCTCGCGACGATCCCCCTCCACCAGCTTCGCTGGTCGCCCCTCCCCGTGGCAGGGAGGATTTCTCAGGTTACGCTTCGAAGCCCTTGTAGTTCTTCAGTTCGTCACCGACGATCTGCACGACATGCAGCACGTTGGTGGATCCCGGCGTCCCGAACGGCACGCCTGCGCAGACCACGACCCGGTCGCCGGCCTTGGCGATATTGTGGCGCAGGATCATGCGCTTCGCCTTGGCGACCATCTCCTCGAACGACGCGACGTCGCGGGTGTGAACCGCGTGGACGCCCCAGAGCAGCCCCAGCCGCCGTGCGGTGTCAATCTGCGGGGTCAGCACCATGATAGGCACCGGCGGCCGTTCGCGCGCGATGCGGCGGGCGGTCGAACCCGATTTGGTGAAGCACAGGATCGCCTTCGCATCGACCGTCGCGGCAATGTTCTTGGCCGCCTCGGCCAGCGCGTCGGCAGTGGTGGGATCGGGACGCAGCACAGTGAAATGGACGCGGTCGCCATGCGCCGGATCGCGTTCGACGGCGTGCGCGATGTCGTTCATCATCGTCACCGATTCGACCGGCCAACTGCCCGCCGCGCTCTCCGCCGACAGCATGATCGCATCGGCACCGTCATAGACGGCGGTCGCGACGTCCGACACCTCGGCGCGAGTCGGCGAGGGCGAGGTGATCATCGATTCGAGCATCTGCGTCGCGACGACCACCGGGCGGCCGAGGCGGCGGGCGGTCTCGACGATGCGCTTCTGCAGCGGCGGCACCGATTGCGGCGGCAGTTCGACGCCCAGGTCGCCACGCGCGACCATCACGCCGTCGCACTGCTCGACGATCTCCTCCAGCCGGGCGACTGCCGACGGCTTTTCGATCTTGGCGAGCAGCGCCGCCTTGCCCTCGATCAGCTTGCGCGCCTCCGCTAGATCCTCGGGGCGCTGCACGAACGACAACGCGATCCAGTCGACGCCCTGTTCGACCGCGAAGTGCAGGTCGGAAATGTCCTTGGGCGTCAGCGCGGCCATCGGCAGCACGACGTCGGGCACGTTCAGCCCCTTCGAATTGGACAGCGCGCCGCCGACCACGACCTCGGTCACGATCTTGTCGTCGTCATGGTCGAGCACCCGCAGCACCAGCTTGCCGTCGTCGAGGAGCAGGCGCGCGTCGCGGGCGATCGCGGCGAAGATTTCGGAATGCGGTAGTTCAACGCGGGTCGCATCGCCAGGCTCGCTCGAGCGGTCGAGCGTGAAGCGCTGTCCGGTCTCCAGCATCACCCGCCCCTCGGCGAAGCGACCGACGCGCAGCTTCGGCCCCTGAAGATCGGCGAGGATCGTGGTCGGGCGGCCATATTGGCGCTCCAGTCCGCGAATCGCCTCGATCACCGCGACCTTCGACTGCTGGTCGCCATGGCTCATATTGACCCGGAACGCGTCGGCGCCGGCCTCGAACAGCTTCGCGATCATTTCCGGCGTGTTGCTGGCGGGACCTAGCGTGGCGAGAACGCGGACCTTGCGCGAACGGGGGCTGATGGCCTTGGTCATAATCACTCTCCGGGCGTTGCGCGCCTGCCTCTAGTGCTTATTCGTAAACGATCAACCTTGGAGGCCGATGTGATGGCAACAATCGATTCAATTTCCGAGCAGGCACAGGCCGCCGCGTTCCGCCGGCTGGTCCGCCATCTGCAGCATCGCACCGATGCGCAGAATGTCGATCTGATGGGGCTGGCGGGTTTTTGTCGCAATTGCCTCGGCGACTGGCTGGGCGAAGCGGCGGGTGTGTCGAAGGACGAAGGGCGCGAGGCGGTGTACGGCATGCCCTATGCGCAGTGGAAGGCGGAGCATCAGCAACCGGCGACCCCCGATCAGATTGCGAAGATGGAGCAGAGCGTCGCGAAGAACCGCAGCGACGATGAGGCGCTGGACGAAGCGCTCGACGACAGTTTCCCGGCCAGCGACCCGCCGGCGATCACCGAACCGCGCTGATCGGTTGAGGCGGGCGCGCGGATCGGCTAGGCGCGCCCGTTCACCAATTTCGTCACATCCGAGGACTGCATGACCGACAATGTTTCGGCGGAACAACTCCGCCTGCTGATCGAGCGTATCGAGCGGCTGGAAGAAGAGAAGAAGGGCATCAGCGACGACATCAAGGACGTCTATGCCGAAGCCAAGTCGACCGGTTTCGACGTGAAGACGATGCGGACGATCATCCGCCTGCGCCGCATGGAAAAGCATCATCGCGACGAAGCCGACATGCTGCTCGAAACCTACAAGCAGGCACTCGGTATCTGACACCGGTCGAAGGAGACAGGGACATGGCCAGCGTCTTCCATATCGCGACGCGCCTGCTGAAAGGGCATGGCGATCCGCATGGCGAGGAAGAAGCGCATGTCCTGTCCGCGATCGAACGCGGCGCGCCGATCTCACGCGACGCGGCCGACGAATCGGACGCACGATCGACCTTCGGCGACCGGCTGGCGGACCGCGTCGCGGCGGTCGGCGGGTCGTGGGGGTTCATCATCGCCTTCACGGCGGTGCTGCTGGGCTGGATGCTGCTCAATTCCGACGTGCTGTCGCATTTCGGGCTGGCGTTCGATCCGTACCCCTACATCTTCCTGAACCTGATGCTGTCGACGCTGGCGGCGATCCAGGCGCCGGTCATTATGATGAGCCAGAACCGGCAATCGGAAAAGGACCGGCTGGCGGCGCGGCTCGACTATGAAACCAATTTGCGCGCGGAGATCGACATCCTCGCGCTGCACGCCAAGCTCGACAGCGATGTGATCGACCGGCTGGCGGCGCTGGAGGCGAAGATCGACGCGCTGGCGCAAAACGTCGCCCGGGCGTAGAGCGGGCGCAACCAATAAGAGGCACCGATGGCAGGCCATAGCAAATTCAAGAACATCATGCACCGCAAGGGTGCGCAGGATAAGAAGCGGTCGGGCATGTTTTCCAAGCTCAGCCGCGAAATCACCGTCGCGGCGAAGATGGGCCTGCCCGATCCCGACATGAACCCGCGCCTGCGCGCGGCGATCAATGCCGCCAAGGCGCAGTCGATGCCCAAGGACAATATCCAGCGCGCGGTCGACAAGGCGTCGAAGGGCGACATGGAGAATTACGAGGAAATTCGCTACGAGGGCTTTGGTCCCGCCGGGGTTTCGCTCATCATCGAGGCGCTGTCCGACAATCGCAACCGCACCGCGACCAACGTGCGCACCGCGGTGTCGAAGAACGGCGGTAATCTCGGTACCGCCGGATCGGTCAGCCATGGCTTCGACCGGGTCGGCCTGATCAACTATCCCGCCAAGGCGGGCGATGCCGAAAAGGTGTTCGAGGCGGCGCTGGAAGCCGGCGCCGAGGATGTGACGTCGAGCGAGGACGGCCACGAAATCTGGACCGCACAGGGCGACCTGCACGAAGTCGCCAAGGCGCTGGAGCCGGTGCTGGGCGAAGCCGAAGGCGCCAAGCTGGCATGGCGTCCGCAGACGATGGTGTCGGTCGGCGAAGACGATGCCGCGACGCTGTTCAAGCTGCTCGACGCGCTCGACGATGACGACGACGTCCAGACCGTGTGGGGCAATTACGAAGTGTCCGACGAGGTCATGGAGAAGCTGGGTTGACGACCCAAATCCTCCCCGCCTGCGGGGAGGGGGACCGCCGCGCAGCGGTGGTGGAGGGGGAGTGCCACGCAGCGCAGCGTTTGTGGACACCCCCCTCCACCAGCTTCGCTGGTCCCCCTCCCCGTGAACGGGGAGGAATTGGAACGTGCTGATCCTCGGTCTCGATCCCGGCCTCGGCACCACCGGCTGGGGCATCATCCGCGCCGACGGCAATCGCCTGTCGCACGTCGCCAACGGACAGATTCGCACCGACCCGTCGATGCAGCTTCCGCGCCGCCTCGCGCTGCTGTTCGGCGCGCTGGGTGAGGTGATCCGCACCGAACGTCCCGATGGCGCGGCGGTCGAGGAGGTGCTGGGCAACAGCAACGCGCAATCGACGCTGAAGCTGGGGCAGGCGCGCGGGGTCGTGTTGCTTTCCGCCTCGACCGCAGGGCTCGCGATTGGCGAGTATCATCCGAGCATCGTCAAGAAGGCGGTGGTCGGCACCGGCGGCGCGGACAAGAAGCAGATCCAGGCGATGGTCGGGCATCTGCTGCCCGGCGTGAAGTTGTCCGGTCCGGATGCGGCCGACGCGCTGGCGGTGGCGATCACCCATGCGCATCACCTTGCCAGCGCGCAGGCGCGGGCCAGACGGTCGACGGGGATCGGGGCGTGATCATGATCGATCGTCCCCCTCTGCGTACCCCGGCGAAGGCCGGGGTCCAGTTGGGTCACGCACGCGATAGTATGAACGGCCCGCAACTGGACCCCGGCCTTCGCCGGGGTACGGCGGGTGCGGGTAACCGTCATTTCCAACAAATGAGCGTTGCATGATCGCCCATCTCAAAGGCACGCTGTCCGTCTCCGGCATCGACCATGCGGTCATCGACGTGAACGGCGTCGGTTATCTGGTCGGCGCATCGTCGCGGACGTTGCAGGCGCTGGGGCCGGTCGGCGGCAGCGTCACCATCCATACCGAGATGCTGGTCGCCGAGGACTTCATCCGACTGGTCGGCTTCGCCACGGCGGACGAGCGCGACTGGTTCCGCCTGCTGACCGGCGTACAGGGCGTCGGTGCCCGCGTGGCGCTCGGCATATTGTCGACCCTGTCGCCCGAGGAAGTCCGCACCGCGATCGCGCGCGGCGACAAGGCCAGCATCGCCCGCGCCAACGGCGTCGGCCCGAAGCTCGCACAGCGTATCGCGATGGAATTGAAGGACAAGGTCGGCGGTATCGCCATCGGTCCGGGCGCGGTTGCCCCGGCAGCGGGCGGCGACGGGATCGAGGGCGATGCGGTGTCGGCGCTGCTCAACCTCGGCTTCCGGCCCGCCGAGGCGGCGACGGCGGTGGGCAAGGCGGCCGAAGAACTGGGTGCGGGAGCGAGTCTTGACGCGCTGGTCAGGCTGGCGCTGCGCAAAGCGTCGCGCACTTAATTCCTCCCCGGCACGGGGAGGGGGACCGCCGCGAAGCGGTGGTGGAGGGGGATCTCCCCGCCACGCAACGGCGCCGTATGCGGACACCCCCCTCCACCAGCTTCGCTGGTCCCCCTCCCCGTGCCGGGGAGGACTTTGACCCGCTCCACGCGAACGTCTAGGGAACAGTCGTGACCGACGACCGTATCACCACCCCGATCCGCCGCCCCGATGACGTCGACGCCGCGCTGCGACCCAAGGCGCTGGATGAGTTCGTCGGGCAGCAGGCAGCGCGCGAGAATCTGCGCGTGTTCATCGATGCCGCGCGCGGACGGGGCGATGTGCTCGACCATGTGCTGTTCTTCGGTCCGCCGGGTCTCGGCAAGACGACGCTGGCGCAGATCGTCGCGCGCGAAATGGGCGTCGGGTTCCGTGCCACCTCCGGCCCGGTCATCGCCAAGTCGGGTGATCTGGCGGCGCTGCTCACCAACCTCGAAGATGGCGATGTCCTGTTCATCGACGAAATCCACCGTCTCAATCCGGCGGTCGAGGAAGTGTTGTATCCGGCGATGGAGGACCGCGCGCTCGACCTGATGATCGGGGAGGGGCCATCGGCGCGCAGCGTCCGCATCGACTTGCCGCGCTTCACTCTGGTCGCCGCGACCACACGACAGGGGCTGTTGACCACGCCGTTGCGCGACCGCTTCGGCATCCCGGTCCGCCTGCAATTCTACACCGTCGACGAACTGACCCGCGTCGTCACCCGCGCCGCGGGCCTGCTGGGTCTGGGTATAGCCAAGGACGGCGCCACCGAAGTCGCCCGGCGCGCGCGCGGCACGCCGCGTATCGCCGGCCGCCTGCTGCGGCGCGTTCGTGACTTCGCCAATGTCGCTGGGGTCGAGGTCGTCGATGCGCGAACCGCCGATGCCGCACTCAACCGGCTGGAGGTGGACGCCAAGGGGCTGGACGCAATGGACCGACGCTACCTGACGATGATCGCCGACGTCTATCGCGGCGGGCCGGTCGGTGTGGAAACGCTTGCGGCGGGGCTCAGCGAACCGCGCGACACGATCGAGGAAGTGATCGAACCCTATCTGATCCAGATCGGCATGATCGCCCGCACCGCGCGGGGGCGCTGCCTGAACGCCGGTGGGTGGAAGCATCTCGGTTTCGAGCCGCCCGCCGGATCGCAGGACGGATTGTTCGACTGAGGAATGGCGATGAAGAAGACTTTGCTGACGTCGGCGGCACTAGGGCTGATGACCGCACCCGTTGCCGCTGCCCGAACGCCCTTGACGATCGGCGTGACGATGACCGGTGATGCCGCTGCGCAGGTGACGATCGAAGGCGCGCAGTTCATGCTACCCGACGAACAGGAGCGGATGTCGACGGCGCTAAAGGCATTGCCCGACAAGAATCGTCCGGTCACGATCGCCGTTCTCGGTCGGGTCGGCGCGCCGTATCGGGTAATCGGCGGAATCATGTACTTGGCCCAATCGGCCGGCTTCACGCAGATCACGGTCCTGAACGAACCGCCTGCCGATTGACGGTACGCAGCGGTCCGTCACCCCTTTCCCCGTCCGACGGCAATGGTTAAAGCGGACAAATGACCGACCCCGACCAGCCGGCCGGCGGCCGCTTTGTCGGCGGCACGCATCGCTTTCCCGTCCGCATCTATTTCGAGGACACCGACCTGTCGGGCGTCGTCTATCATGCGAACTACTTGCGCTATTTCGAACGGGCGCGCAGCGACATGCTGCGGATCGCCGGCATCGACCAGCGCGAAGCGCACGAAGCGGGCGAGGGCGCCTATGCGGTCCGGTCGATGCAGCTCGACTGGCGGGCGCCGGCACGACTGAACGACGCGCTGGTCGTGGTCAGCACCGTCGAGCGCGTCCGCGCGGCGGCGGTCGATATTCATCAGACAGTCATCCGCGACACGCTCTTACTGGCATCGGCTCGGGTCGAGGTCGCGTTCGTGGCCCCGAACGGCCGTCCGCGTCGTCAGCCGGCCGCATGGGTCGACACCTTCCAGAGCCTGGTCGCAACCGAAAAAGAGGCATGATGGACGTACTCGTGAACACCGACGCCGCGACCATGTCGCCGGTCGCGCTCTTCCTCGCCGCCGACTGGGTGGTGAAGGCGGTGATGCTGGGGCTGCTGGCGGCAAGCATCTGGACCTGGGCGATCATCATCGGCTTCCTCGTCCGCGCGAGGAAGGTGCGCCGCGACATCGACCGGTTCGAAACCGATTTCGAACAGGCCGAGGATATCGACGCCTTCCACCGGTTGCAGGGGACGCGCGACACCGCCATCGCCCGTGTCTTTTCGTCCGGCGTGCGCGAATGGCGCCGATCGACCGCGTCGAAACAGATCGACCGCGACGGCACCCGCGAACGCCTCGCCACTGCGATGGCGTCGAGTGTTGCGGACGAAAGCGAGACGCTGGCCGACCGGCTGAACGTGCTGGCGACGGTCGGGTCGGTCGCGCCGTTCGTCGGGCTGTTCGGCACGGTGTGGGGAATCATGCGGTCGTTCACCGCCATCGCTTCCGAACAGAATACGTCGCTCGCCGTCGTCGCGCCGGGCATTGCCGAGGCGTTGTTCGCGACCGCGATCGGCCTGTTCGCTGCCATTCCCGCCGTCATCGCGTATAACCGCTTCAGCCATAGCGTGAACCGGATCGAGGCGCGGCTGAATCGCTTCGCCGACGCCTTCCACGCCACCCTGTCGCGCCAGCTCGAAGGCGTCTGAGCGATGGGCATCAACCTGCCGTCCGCAAAGGGAAAAGGGCGTCGTGCGCCGATGGCGGAAATCAACGTCACGCCGCTGGTCGACGTGATGCTGGTGCTGCTCATCATCTTCATGGTCACCGCGCCGTTGATGACCGCCGGCGTGCCGGTGAACTTGCCCGATAGTCGCGCGAAGGCCGTCGAACAGACGCAGCAGCCGGTGACCCTGTCGATCGACGCCGATGGCCGGACCTATATCGACGATGCCGAGGTGTCGGCCGACAATCTGCCCGGCGAACTCGAAAAGATCGCGGCGGCGGGCGCCGGGGCGACCGAACCGCGCCAGGTGATGCTGCGCGCCGACCGCACGCTCGATTACGGGCGGGTCAACGGCGTGCTGGGCGAATTGAACCGCGCGGGTCTGAACCGGGTGTCGCTCATCAGCGTGGCGCAATAACGCGATGCAGAAGGCGGAGAAGATCGGGCTTGGCGTTGCGGTTGCGGGACATGCCGTCCTGTTCGGCCTGCTGTCGGTCGGCTTCCTCGCCACGCCGAACCCGGTGAAGTTGAAGAACGAGCCGATGGACGTCAGCTTCGCCGAAGACGTCGCCGCCGAACAGTCATCGCCGCAGCAGACCGAGGCACCAGCCGCCAGTCAGGCGCCCGACACCGGCGCGCCGGAAGACGCCGCCCCGCCCGAGGCGGTGGAAGAACCGGCACCCGAGCCGGAACCTGCACCCCCTGCGCCGGCACCGCGTCCGCAACCGGCGCCGCGTCCCGAACCGAAGCCCGCACCGAAGCCGGTCCCGGCACCCAAACCCGTGCCGAAGCCGGTTCCCAAGCCCGCGCCGAAACCGGCCCCCGCGCCCAAGCCACAGCCGAAGCCCGCGCCGGCGAAGCAACCTGCCCGCCCGACGCCAGCACCAGCGCGGCCCGCGCCTGCCGCAAAGGCACCGGCAAAACCGGCTCCGGCCAAGCCCGCGGCGACCAAGGGGCAGGGGACCAACGCGCAGGCGACCGCACCTCGCCCGCGTGGAGGACGGCTAGGCGACAATTTCCTGAAGGGCATCGCCGACACGCCCAAGCCGGGCAAGGCGGAAACGCCACGCGGCACAGCGGTCAGCGCGCAGTCGGTGGCCGGGCTCGCCAGCGCGATCCAGCGGCAGGTCCAGCCCTGCGCCAACAAGATTCCTAATCCCGGCCCCGGCGCGAACCAGATCCGATCGAAAATCCGCCTGCAAATGCGTGCCGACGGTACGCTCGCCGCGCGTCCGCAGTTGCGGGGGCAGACCGGTGTCGATGGCGAGAACGAACGCTATGCGCAGCGCGTGTCCGAACTGGCCATCGCCGCGCTGATCCAGTGTGCCCCTTATGAACTTCCGGCGGACCTGTACGAAGGCGGCTGGAAGGATATCATCATCAACTACAAACTGCCCGGCTGACCGGAGAGGATTTATGCGGAAACTGACTCTGGCTCTTGGTGCGGCGTTCGCAAGCGTGCTGGCCGCACCCGCCGCGTTCGCACAGGTCGAGGTGGATATCGAGGGCGGCATCTCGGAACCGCTGCCGATCGCGGTGCCGGTGATGCCAACGCCGCAAGTCGCCTCTACTCCGGCCGGATCGACCGATGCACTCGGGCGGCAACTGGCGGAGATCGTCGCGGGCGATTTGCGCAATTCGGGCCTGTTCAAGCCCGCCGGTCCGGCAGGGCTGCCCGCCGTCGCCATGGCGCAGGTGCAGGCACCTGATTATGCCGTGTGGAGCGGCGCGCAGGCGCTGGTGCAAGGCTATGTCCGCGCCGAGGCGAACGGGACGCTGACCATCGGCTGCTATCTCTACGATACGTTCGGCCGCACCGAACTGACGCGGCAGGGATTCAACGTGCCGCCCGCCGAATGGCGCCGTGCTGCCCACAAATGCGCCGATGCGGTTTATACCCGGCTGTCGGGCGAAGGGCCGTATTTCGACAGCCGCATCGTCTATGTCAGCGAGACCGGGCCGAAGGGCAAGCGGATCAAACGGCTGGCAATTATGGATCAGGATGGCGCCAACCACCGCTTCCTGACCAACGGCCAGTCGATCGTGCTGACGCCGCGCTTTGCGCCGAATCAGCAGTCGGTCGTGTATGTGAGCTATGTCAACGAACGACCGGCCATCTACATCCTCGACCTTGGCAGCGGGCGGCAGCGGTTGCTGGTGCAGAATGCGTCGCTGACCTTTGCGCCACGCTTCTCGCCCGATGGCCGCTATGTGCTGTTCTCGATGGCGCAGGCAGGTAACACCGACATCTACCGCGTGCCGGCGGCGGGGGGCAGCCCGCAACGGCTGACCAACGCGCCCGGCATCGATACCGGCGGGAGCTATTCGCCCGATGGGTCGAAGATCGTGTTCGAAAGCGACCGGTCGGGCACGCAGCAGCTCTATGTCATGAACGCCGACGGTTCGAACCAGCAGCGGATCAGCTTCGGCGGCGGGCGCTATGCCACGCCGGTATGGAGCCCGCGCGGCGACCTGATCGCTTTCACCCGGCAGGGCGGGGGATCGTTCCGCATCGGCATCATGTCGCCTTCGGGCGGCGGCGAGAAGTTGTTGAGCGATGCTTGGGGGGATGAGGGGCCGAGCTGGTCGCCCAATGGCCGCGTGCTGACCTTCTTCCGCAGCGCGCAGGGGTCGGGCAAAACGCAGGTCTGGTCGGTCGACCTGACCGGATCGAACATCCGCCGCATTCCGACCGCGCTCGACGGTTCGGACCCGGGTTGGGGGCCGATCCGGCCCTGACGGTTTCACCAACGGGGGCAAATCCGTTACAGGGGCATTGTAGCGGGTGCGACACGACCAAGGGAGGTTTTGATGACCAAGTTTTCGACCACGCTGATCGTCGGCGCGGCATTGCTGGCGACTGCCGGCTGCGCCAAAAAGCGCCCCGAGGTGTTGCCGCCGGCACCGGGCCAGACGGTCGATCCGAACGCCGGCACCGGCGGGACCGGGACAGGCACCGGCACCACCGGCGTCGTGCCGGGGTCGCGCGCCGATTTCCAGCAGTCGGTCGCCAGCGACACGATCAATTTCGGTCTCGACCAATATGATATCGATGCCTCGGCCCGCGCGGTGCTCGACAGCCAAGCACAGTGGCTGGCACGCTATCCCAATGTCCGCGTAACGATCGAGGGGCATTGCGACGAGCGCGGCACCCGCGAATACAACCTCGCCCTGGGCGACCGCCGCGCCAATGCGGCAGCCAGCTATCTGGCGACGCGTGGCATTTCGCCGTCGCGGATCACCACGATCAGCTATGGCAAGGAACGTCCGCTGGCGCTGGGCTCCGACGAAGGTGCCTGGGCGCAGAACCGTCGCGCGGTGACGGTCGTCCTGCAATAGGCCGGGCGGGCGGCGGTGCCCCCACCGCCGCCCCTCAGTCGAGTGGCCGGGCCGCCGACCATTTGCGCCGCTTCTTGACGAAGCGGGTTTCGTAACGGCGAATGACCGGATCGTCGGCCAGCATGGCGTCGGCGAAGCGATTATATTCGGCCATGTCCGCGACCACGACCATCAGGGTCAGGTCGAACGCCCCGGTGACTTCCAGAATCGCCTGTACCTGCGGCGTTGCGTCCAGCCGCCGGAGCAACGCATCGACATGCGGCAAGGCGTGGCGATCGAGCTGGATGTCGACCAGCGCCGACAGGAAGGGTCCGACCCGATCGGACACGATCGAGACATCGGCGACGATCGTCCCGTCCTCCCGCATCCGCCGCACCCGGCGGGTGATCGCGGACGGTGAGAGGGCGACGTCGCGCGCCAGATCCTCGGCAGTGCGCAGTGCGTCGCGTTGCAGCCAGTGCAGCAGTTCGCGATCGTAGCGATCCAGATCGCGCATTCCTGTCCATGTCCCTTGCGGCATTGCCGGTTTTCGGCGGTGGCTGCACGATGTTTGC
This sequence comes from Sphingomonas epibiotica, assembly GCF_039615155.1. Classification (NCBI taxonomy): domain Bacteria; kingdom Pseudomonadati; phylum Pseudomonadota; class Alphaproteobacteria; order Sphingomonadales; family Sphingomonadaceae; genus Sphingomonas; species Sphingomonas epibiotica. The sequence goes on from NZ_JBDGHY010000002.1 coordinate 119,092, forward strand.
CGAAATCGGGCAGGGGCGCCAAGCGATAACGCCGCTCGTCACCGGGAGGGAATATGCATCGCTGGATCGTCACTCTGTCATTGTCGCTCGCCATGCCGGGCATCGCCGTCGCGCAGGCGCCCGCCGACGACCCCGCCACGATCGTTGCCGCCACGCGGGCCGCGATCGCCGAGCGCTATGTCCTGCCCGATACGGCCGCGAAGCTTAGTGCGGCGCTTGCCGCGCCGGAGCGGTATCGCGGCCTGTCGGGTGACGCCTTGGCAGAGCGGATCGATGCCGACCTTCACACGGTCACCGCCGACAAGCATCTGGGCATCCGCTACGACCCGAAAATGGCGGCGATGCTGGGCAACCAGCCGCTGCCCGACGACGACGCCGCCATGCCCCCGGCCATGGCGCGGATGATCGCACGGCAGAATGGCGGGGTGCGGGCGATGGAGGTTCTGCCGGGCAATGTCCGCATGATCGCCTATGAGGGGTTCGCATGGGGCACGCCGGAGGCCGAGGCTGCGATCGTTGGCGCGATGCAGTTCCTGCGTGGTGGCGACGCGTACATCATCGATCTCCGCCGCAACGGTGGCGGATCGCCCGGCGCGGTCGCGGCACTGGCCAGCTATTTCGTGGCTGAGGGCACCCCGCTGATGCGCTTCGAGATGCGCGGTCGGCCGGGCGAGGCGACCACTGCGCCCCGGGCGCCGTTCAACCTGGCGGGCAAACCGCTCTATGTCCTGACCAGCGGCAATACCGCATCGGCGGCGGAAGAATTCGCGACCCATGTGTCGGCGCTGGGCTTCGGCACGCTGGTTGGCGAACGGACCGCCGGGGCGGGGTTTCGCAACGACCTGCTGCCGGTCGGCAAAAACTATGTGCTCAGCGTGTCGAGCGGCCGGGCAATCAGCCTGAAGACCGGCAGGGACTGGGAAGGGGTCGGCGTTACCCCGGCGATTGCGGTGTCATCCGACCGCGCGCTGGCGACCGCACAGGCGGCGGCGATGGCCCGGATCGCAACGACGGCCACGGCCGATGACAAGCGCGAGGCGGAGCGGCTGGCCGTCTTCTACCGCGCACTGGCGACCGGGGTGAAATCGGGGCGGGCGTTGGGGGATTATGCGGGAGTCTATGGCGACCGGAAACTTATTGTCGCCGGCGATCGCTTGATGTCCAGCCGGGGATCGCGGCCGGCATCCGCACTCGTTCCGGTCGAGGGGAATGTCATGGCGCCCGAGGGCGATCCGCTGTCGCGCTTCCGTTTCGTCGAACAGGGCGGGCGGATCGTGGCGCTGGAGGTAGAGCGGGGCGACGGGTCGGTCGAACGCGTCGCGCGCAACGCCGGACAATAAGCGCGCTTTTCTCGGCACAAACGAAAACCGCCCCGCAGATCGCTTTGCGGGGCGGCGTCGTCTTCAGGCTTCCGCCGTGGTCTTGCCGCGCTTGCGCGGCTTCTTCGGCGCAGCCGGGGTCATTTCGAAGGACAGGCTATTGTCCTTCAGCTTCACATTGACCTCGCCGCCATGGACCAGCTTGCCGAACAACAGTTCCTCGGCCAGCGGCTGCTTGATCTTGTCCTGGATCAAGCGGCCCATCGGACGCGCGCCGTACAGCTTGTCATAGCCCTTCTCGGTCAGCCACGTCTTTGCCGGCTCGTCGAGACGGATATGGACACCGCGATCGGCCAGCTGCAGTTCGAGCTGGAGGATGAACTTGTCCACCACCCGCGCGACCACTTCGGGCGGGAGATAGCCGAACGGGACGATCGCATCGAGGCGGTTGCGGAATTCGGGGGTGAAGAGCTTCTTCACCGCTTCCTCCTGCACGTCCTCGCGGTCGATCTGGCCGAAACCGATCGATTCCTTGGCCATGTCCGACGCGCCCGCATTGGTCGTCATGATGAGGATGACGTTGCGGAAATCGACGGTCTTGCCGTGGTGGTCGGTCAGCTTGCCGTTGTCCATCACCTGCAACAGGATGTTGAACAGGTCCGGATGTGCCTTTTCGATCTCGTCGAGCAGCAGGACGCAGTGCGGCTGCTGGTCGATCGCATCGGTCAGCAATCCGCCCTGGTCATAGCCGACATAGCCCGGCGGGGCACCGATCAGCCGGCTGACCGAATGGCGCTCCATATATTCGGACATGTCGAAGCGCTGGAGCGGAATGCCCATGATCTCCGACAACTGCCGCGCGACCTCGGTCTTGCCGACGCCGGTGGGGCCGGTGAACAGATAGTTGCCGATCGGCTTGTCGGGATCGCGCAGGCCCGCGCGCGACAGCTTGATCGCAGAGGACAGCGCCTTGATCGCGTCGTCCTGCCCGAACACCACCCGCTTCAGGTCGAGTTCGAGATTGGCGAGCACGCGGGTATCGTCGGTCGACACCGTCTTCGGCGGGATACGCGCCATCGTCGCGATGACCTGTTCGATCTCCTTAGCGGTGATCGTCTTCTTCCGCTTGGGCGCAGGCACCAGCATCTGCATCGCACCGACTTCGTCGATCACGTCGATCGCCTTGTCCGGGAGCTTGCGGTCGTTGATGTAGCGCGCCGACAGTTCCACCGCCGACTTGATCGAATCGGGGGTGTACTTGACCTTGTGGTGCTCCTCGAACGCACTGCGCAAGCCGGTGAGGATCTTGATCGTATCCTCGACGGTCGGTTCGTTCACGTCGATCTTCTGGAACCGGCGCAGCAGCGCGCGATCCTTTTCGAAGTGGTTGCGGAACTCCTTATAGGTCGTCGAGCCGATGCAGCGGATTTGCCCGCCCGACAGCGCGGGCTTGAGCAGGTTCGACGCGTCCATCGCCCCGCCGCTGGTCGCACCAGCGCCGATGACGGTATGGATTTCGTCGATGAACAGCACCGCGTGCGGCAGCTTTTCGAGTTCGGTCACGACCTGCTTCAGCCGTTCCTCGAAATCGCCGCGATAGCGGGTGCCGGCGAGCAGCGCGCCCATGTCGAGCAAATAGATGACCGCGGGCAACAGCACCTCGGGCACGTCGCCCTCGACGATCTTGCGCGCCAGCCCTTCGGCGATCGCGGTCTTGCCGACGCCCGGATCACCGACATAGAGCGGATTGTTCTTCGAGCGGCGGCACAGGATCTGCACCGTGCGGTCGACCTCGGCCGAACGCCCGATCAGCGGATCGACCTTGCCGGTCTTCGCCTTCTCGTTGAGATCGACGCAGAACTGCTTGAGCGCGCTCTCGCCCTTGCCCTTTTCGGCGGGCTTCGGCGTTTCCTTTTCCTCGGCACCCTTGGGGGGCGGGGTTTCGGTCGCGGTCGATCCGCCCTTGCCGACGCCGTGGCTGATGAAGCTGACCGCGTCGAGCCGGCTCATATCCTGCTGCTGCAGGAAATAGACGGCATAGGTCTCGCGCTCGCTGAACATCGCGACCAGGACATTGGCGCCGGTCACCTCGTCGCGGCCCGACGACTGGACGTGCAGGATCGCGCGCTGCACGACGCGCTGAAAGCTGCTGGTCGGCGACGGATCGGTCGCGGCATCCAGTTTGAACGTGTCGAGTTCGGTGTCGAGATAATGGGCGACAGTCGTCCGCAGCTCGTCGAGTTCGACGCCGCAGCCGGTCATCACCTTCGCCGCGTCCGGATCGTCGGTCAGCGCGAAGAGCAGATGTTCGAGCGTCGCATATTCATGCCGGCGCGAGGATGCGGCCTCGAGCGCCTTGTGCAGCGTGGATTCCAATGCGGATGCGAAGGATGGCATTCAATTCACTCCGGTCGGCCGGCGAGAACGCGCCGGCCCTGCGTCCCGGTCGCCCGGGTCTTCCACCATGTCGGTATGCCGCCGCCCGGCATCAAGCGGGGGGCGGAACATCTCATGACCGGAACAGCGCATCGGCGCTGGCCCGGTGGCTGCGCGCGGCGTCGATTCGCGCACGGCATCGCGCGATTTCGCCTTCCAGCGCGGCGATTCGCGCGGTCAGCTCGTCTTGTGACAACGGGTCGAGATCCTCGCGCAACAGCATGGCGAGCAGGTTGCCACGAACATGGTTAACATTTTCGTCGGGTTCCATTGCATGCAGCGTTGACCCTGTGGCCGACGATGTCAATAACGCCGCCGTGCAGGGGAAATACTATATGGACTTACCAGCGGCGATGCGTGCGATCGATCCGGCCGAACCCGGCGGTCCGGAGGTCCTGACGATCGTCGAACGTCCGACTCCGCAACCAGCGCCAGGCGAAGTGTTGATCCGTATCGCGGCCGCCGGGGTCAACCGGCCCGACGTCCTGCAACGCACCGGCGGCTATCCGCCGCCGCCCGGCGCATCGTCGATCCCCGGCCTCGAGATTGCCGGCGAGGTCGTGGCGCTGGGTGAGGGCGTCGAGCCGCACTGGCTGGGGCAGTCGGTCTGCGCGCTGCTGGCGGGCGGCGGCTATGCCGAATATGCTGCGGTCCCGGCCGGACAGTGCCTGCCCGTCCCCGAAACGCTGTCGATGGTCGAGGCGGCGGCGTTGCCGGAAACGCTGTTCACCGTGTGGACCAACCTGTTCGAACGCGGTTACGCGGCCGAGGGGGATACGGTGCTGATCCATGGCGGCACGAGCGGGATCGGCACGATGGCGATCCTGCTCGGGCGCGTCTTCGGCCTCGACGTCATCGTCACGGTCGGCAGCGATGCGAAGGCGCGGGCGGCGCTCGATCTCGGCGCGGCGCACGCCATCAACTATCGCACCGAGGATTTCGTCGAACGCGTCGCCGAGATCACCGGCGGCAAGGGCGTGAGCGTGGTGCTCGACATGGTCGGCGGCGACTATGTCCCGCGCAACATCAAATGCCTCGCCGAAGATGGTCGTCATGTATCGATCGCGGTGCAGGGCGGGGCGAGCGCCACCGTGCCGCTCTGGGATATTATGCGCCGCCGCCTGACGCTGACCGGGTCGACACTGCGTGCCCGCGACGCGGCGTTCAAGGAAATGGTCGCCGACGAACTGTCGCGCACCGTATGGCCGCATGTCGAGGCGGGGCGGCTGCGCCCGGTGATCGACAAGACCTTCCCGCTCGACCGTGCCGACGACGCGCATCGCCGGATGGAGGCGGGCGACCATGTCGGCAAGATCGTGCTGACCATCGCCGACGCGGCCTGAACCGCCGCAAACCGCCAAATCCCGCGACCGCTTGCCCTTTGCGGCAAGCGGTACTAAGTCCGTACCCAACGTGGCCGCCCGGTTTGGGCGGCCCTTTCTATTTCGGAGACCCGTCGTGGCCCAGCCGCTGATGCCGCACGCGACCGCTTCCTGGCTGGTCGACAACACCGCCTTGTCCTTTCCGCAGATCGCCGACTTCTGTGGTTTGCACGTCCTCGAGGTACAGGCGATCGCCGACGATACCGCCGCGACCAAGCTGACCGGCCGCGATCCGGTGCGCGCGCACGAACTGACGATGGAAGAGATCGAGAAGGGGCAGAAGAACCCCGATTATCGCCTCGTCATGATGAAGGGCCCGGAACAAGTCCGCCGGACCAAGGGCCCGCGCTATACCCCGGTCAGCAAGCGGCAGGACAAGCCCGACGGCATCGCCTGGATCATCCGCAACCATCCGGAAATCAGCGACGGCGCGATCGGCAAGCTGATCGGCACCACCCGCACGACGATCGCCGCGATCCGCGACCGTACCCATTGGAACATCGGCAACATCGTGCCGAAGGATCCGGTCACGCTCGGCCTGTGCTCGCAGCGCGAACTCGACGCACTTGTCGGAAAGGCGGCGAAGGCCGCCGGGATCGAGGCGCCGACCGACACCCGTCTGGAGGGCGATCGCGAGGCGCTGATCGAACAGCTTCGCAACGAACGGACCCAGGCGGCGCGCGACGCCGAACTGGCCGAGCGGGGCGAACTGCCCGAAGTGTCGACGTCGTTCTTCGATCCGTTCAAGCGCTGACGCGCACCCGAACCGTCTGGACGCCCCGGTCGCTCCCATCGAGCGGCCGGGCCGTTTGCGTATCGGGGTCGATCGGTTAGGCTGCTGGCGTCCACCGGGAGTGAGCAGCCATGTCCGACCTTCGTGCCCGCGCGATCGCGCTCTACGACGCCTTCACCCACGACCATCGTGACCGCCGCGCCTTCATGGCGGAAATGGTGGCGCTAGCCGGATCGGCCGCCGCCGCCGAGGCACTTATCGCGGGTATCGCGGCATCCCCTGCCGCGGCGCAACAGATCGCACCGGCAGACCCCCGGCTCGACACCGCCAAGCGCAGCGGCACCGAAGCGGGCAAACCGGCTACCGCCTATTTCGCTGCGCCCAAGGGCATGAAGCAGCCGTTGCCGGTCGTTTTGGTCATCCACGAAAATCGTGGGCTGAACGCGCATATCGAGGATGTCGCGCGCCGCGTCGCATTGGCCGGCTTCCGTGCCATCGCGCCTGATTTCCTCGCGCCGCAGGGTGGGACGCCCGCCGACGAGGATCGTGCCCGCGAACTGATCGGGACGATCGACTATGACCTCGCGCTGGCGCAGGCGAAGTCGTTCCTCGCCAAGGCGCGGGGCGAGCGGGGCGGTAGCCGTACCGGCGCGGTCGGGTTTTGCTGGGGCGGGGCGTTCGTCAACCGGCTGGCGGTGGCCGATCCGGCGCTGACCGCCGGGGTCAGCTATTACGGCCCGGCGCCCGATCCGGCGGAGGCGACCAAGGTTCGCGCCGCGCTGCTGCTGCAACTCGCCGAAAAGGATGCGCGGGTGAATGCGACCGCGCTGCCGTGGGGAGAGGCGCTGCGCAAGGCGGGCAAGGACGCGACGACCCATGTCTATCCGGGCGTTGACCATGCCTTCAACAACGATACCTCGGCGATGCGCTACGACGCGGCGGCGGCGAAGCTGGCATGGGAGCGGACGACCGCCTTCCTGCATCGCGAACTTGACGCGAAACGCGGCTAGGTTCCATCTTTGTTCCTGGCGAATCGCAGGGGAGATCGACCATGGCCGGCTTGACGCTGTACACCAACCCGATGTCGCGCGGACGGATCGCGCGGTGGATGCTGGAGGAAGTCGGCGCCGATTACTACGTCGAAATGCTCGGCTATGGCGGGACGATGAAGGATGACGCCTATCTGGCGATCAATCCGATGGGGAAGGTGCCGGCGATCGTCCATGACGGTCGCATCGTCACCGAATGTGCCGCGATCTGCGCCTATCTCGCCGACGCCTTTCCCGACGCCGGCCTTGCGCCGACCGCCGACGAGCGCGCCGATTATCATCGCTGGATGTTCTTCGCGGCCGGGCCGCTCGAACAGGCGATCACCAACCGTTCGCTGGGCGTGATGCCGACCGACGATCAGCAACGGATGGTCGGCTATGGCGATTACGACCGCGTCGTCGCGGTGCTGGAGTCAGCGGTGGCGGTGCATCCCTATATCGCCGGCGATCGCTTCACGGCGGCCGATGTCTATGTCGGATCGCATGTGATGTGGGGCACGCAGTTCGGGACGCTGCCGAAGCTCGACGCGTTCATGGCCTATATCGGACGGCTCGCCGATCGCCCGGCGCATGTGCGGGCGAGCGAACTGGACGATGCGGCGATGCCGGAGATGCAGGCGGGAGCGTGATTTCGCGCGACACGCCACCTGTTCGCCGACCTCTTATCGTTTGATATCGATCAGCCATGGCTTCGGTCCGCCGGTCGGTCTCGGCGTCCCGTCCAGGCGCCTTGCGCGCATGATGCGGACCGGGTCGAGGATCATCTGCCCCTTCATCGCGTCCGACCCGCCGCCGGTCGGCTTGGCGAGGATGCGCTTGACCGTCGCCATGCCGCCGACCACCCGGCCGAACGCGGCATAGCCGGGAAAGTCGCCCTTCGCGTCCATGCTCGGCATCGCGCCGACCAGCAGCACGAAATTGCCGCCCGCCGAATTGGGTTCGGGCCGCCGCGCCATCGAGATCGCGCCGTCGACGTGGCGAACGCCGGTCTTGTCGGTGCGCTCGTGCGGGAAGGGTGGCAGGATACGCCGCGCATCGGTGCGGATGCCGCCCTGCACGAAGCCGAGCGACGGTTCGGCCTTGCGTCGCGCCGACCGGTAGAAGACCGTACCGTCGAACCGCCCGTCATCGACATAGGCGAGGAAGTTCTTCGAGGTCGCCGGCGCGCGCTTCACGTCTAGCGCGACGATGATCGGCCCGGCCGAGGTGTCGAAGCGGACCCGGACATAGCCGGGCGTGGCGCGGGTGGCGGACTGGGCGGATGCCGGCGCGGCGAAGGCCAGCAGCAACAGGGCAAGCAGGATACGCATTGCCGCTACCTATCGCCCGGTGCCGTCCGGCGAAAGCGGGTCAGTCGGTTTGGGTCGCGGCATATTCCGCCAATAACGGACCGAACGCCTCTGACGGCGGAAATTGCGGATAGCGATGGCGGGCGGGCGTGGTCGCCCATGGCAGGGCCTCGTCGGTGCATGTCTCGACGAACGGGACGAACGGCGCGGGGTCGTCCAGCGCGCCGGCCCGGACGTTCGCAAACCCCGGATCGGGTTCGAACCGTGTGAACAGCCAGCTCTTGCAGGCGTCGCAATGATGATGACGGATATGTTCTCCGCGCAGCCCGCCAATCACCGTGTCGCCCTGCGTGACGGTCAGCGCCCCGCCCGGCACCGCGACGTCGAGCGAGAAGGCGCTGCCGCTCATCTGCTGGCACCCGCGACAGTGGCACGCCATGGTCATCATCGGCCGGGCGTCGATGCGGAAGCGCACCTGTCGGCAACGGCAACCGCCTTCGATCGGCAGGGCAGGGGGCATCGTCTTGCTCCGGGATGGATCGCTCCGCCCGCTGTACGCCGCGCGCCTGTTCGGGTAAATCGATCGCGCAGCATTGGGGGTGCGATGATGATGACGCGGGCGATCCTGTGGCCGACCTTTGCGCTGGTCGCGCTGATCTTCGTCGTCAGCATCACGCTGCTCCGCGCGCGGGTCGGGCATATGCGCCGACAGCCGCCGACCGCGCGCGACTTCGCCGATGGGGAAGCGAGCCGCGCCTATTTCCGGTCGGTCGAACGTCCCGCGGCCAACCTCACCAATCTGTTCGAACTGCCGGTGCTGTATTTCTCGCTGGTGCCGTTGCTGCTGATGACCGGGCTTGCCGGACTGGCGCAGGTGACGCTCGCTTGGATCTATGTCGCGCTGCGGGCGGGGCACAGCATCGCGCACATCGCCGGTCGGGTCCGGCTGCGATTCGCGCTGTTCCTCGCCTCGACCGGCATGCTCGCCGCGATGTGGATCGGCTTTGCGATCGATATCGGCTTCTCGGCGCGCTGACGGACGCAGCGGAACGGGCCGAGAGTTGTGACGTTGACCGGCGAACCCCATTCGGAGACTGCCATGACCCGCTTCGCCGCCGCTGCCGCTCTGCCCGTGCTCGCGTTCCTGGGGGCATGCGGCGGGCAGGAAATCACGACGACCAACGATGCGAACGTCGTGTCGAACGACGTCTATGCCAACGCGGCCTTCCGCAACGACGGCGAGGTCGGCAACGAGATGATCGCGATCAACCCGATGGAAACCGAAGCCAATTCGGTGACGACGGCGGGTGACGCGATGATGGGCAACACACCCGATGCGATGAACGCCACGATGGGCAACACCGCCAACTGACACGCGGGCCGGTACAGGATAGACGGGCGGTGCGAGGCATTCCTCGTGCCGCCCGTGTGCGTTGGCGCACCATTGACCGAAGGGGGGCGCGTCTATATAGGCCGCGCGTCCCGCTGGGTCGGCGTCGTAGCCGTCACCGGCCTGCATGTGGGTTCAAAGAGCTGAACATTGCTGGAGACATCGGCCCCGTGGCGATTCGCTCACGTGGCCTTTGCGCATTTCTGACAGGAACGGCTCCGGCAAAGTAACCGCAAGATAAGGTGAAGGGCTTCATGCCGACGATCAACCAGCTGGTCCGCAAGGGCCGCGAACCGCAGAAGGCCAAGTCGAAGGTCCCTGCGATGGACCAGAACCCGCAGAAGCGCGGTGTCTGCACCCGCGTCTACACGACGACCCCGAAGAAGCCGAACTCGGCGCTGCGCAAGGTGGCCAAGGTTCGCCTGACCAACCAGCGCGAAGTCATCAGCTACATTCCGGGTGAAGGCCACAACCTCCAGGAGCACTCGGTCGTGCTCATCCGCGGCGGTCGTGTGCGCGATCTTCCCGGCGTTCGCTACCACGTCCTGCGCGGCGTGCTCGATACGCAGGGTGTCAAGGATCGCCGCCAGTCGCGTTCGAAGTACGGCGCCAAGCGTCCGAAGTGATTTCGCGCCGCGCATGACCTGCGCGGCCTGAAGTCCACCTACCCCCAGTAAGCCCCGGACGGGTTCCGGAACCGGCTGAAGATTGAAGGAATATCTGATGGCTCGTCGTCGTCGTCCCGAAAAGCGGGAAATCCTGCCCGATCCCGTATACGGGGATGAGGTTCTGACCAAGTTCATGAATTCGGTGATGCTGGACGGCAAGAAGTCCGTCGCCGAAGGCATCGTCTATTCGGCATTCGAAACCGTTGAGAGCCGCGCGAAGCGCGACCCGCTGGGCGTGTTCCACGATGCGTTGAACAACGTGAAGCCGAACATCGAAGTCCGCAGCCGCCGCGTCGGCGGTGCGACCTACCAGGTCCCGGTCGAAGTCCGCTTCGAACGTGCCCAGGCGCTGGCGATCCGCTGGCTGATCGCTTCGGCCCGCAACCGCAGCGAGAACACCATGTCCGCACGCCTGTCGGGCGAGCTGATGGACGCTGCCAACAACCGCGGCAACGCGGTGAAGAAGCGCGAAGACACGCACCGCATGGCGGAAGCGAACCGCGCCTTCTCGCACTACCGCTGGTAAGCGCAGGCGGTGGCTTTTCACCGCTGACGCAACCGACTATATCGTGGGGAGCGGGCGTCATGCCTCGCTCCCCACATTGCTAAGGAAGCACGATCATGGCCCGCAGCCATCCGCTCGAACGGTATCGCAACATCGGCATCATGGCGCACATCGACGCCGGCAAGACGACCACCACCGAGCGTATTCTTTACTACACCGGCAAGTCCTACAAGATCGGCGAAGTGCATGAAGGCACCGCCACCATGGACTGGATGGAGCAGGAGCAGGAACGCGGCATCACCATCACCTCGGCGGCAACCACCTGCAAGTGGCGGGCCGAAGAGGGCAAGGGTGAAGAGCACCTGATCAACATCATCGACACGCCGGGCCACGTCGACTTCACCATCGAAGTCGAGCGTTCGCTGCGCGTGCTCGACGGCGCGGTCGCCTGTTTCGACGGCGTCGCCGGCGTGGAGCCGCAGTCGGAAACCGTGTGGCGTCAGGCCGACAAGTACGGCGTGCCGCGCATGTGCTTCGTCAACAAGCTCGACCGCACCGGCGCCGACTTCTATTTCTGCGTCGACTCGATCATCGAACGCCTCGGTGCCCGTCCGGCGGTCCTGTATCTCCCGATCGGCATCGAAGGCGGCTTCAAGGGCCTCGTCGACCTGGTCGAGAACCGCGCGATCATCTGGCTCGAAGAGTCGCTGGGCGCGAAGTTCGAATATCAGGACATTCCGGAAGACATGAAGGAAAAGGCTGCGAAGTATCGCAGCGACCTGATCGAAATGGCCGTCGAGCAGGACGACGACCTGATGGAAGCCTATCTCGAAGGCAATGAACCGTCGGTCGCCGACCTGAAGAAGCTGATCCGCAAGGGGACGCTGGCGATGAACTTCGTGCCGATCGTCTGCGGTTCGGCGTTCAAGAACAAGGGCGTGCAGCCGCTGCTCGACGCGGTCGTCGACTATCTGCCGTCGCCGCTGGACATTCCGGACGTGCAGGGCGTGAAGCTCGACGGCGAAACCCCGGATTCGCGTCCGGCGTCGGACACCGCGCCGCTGTCGCTGCTGGCGTTCAAGATCATGAACGATCCGTTCGTCGGCTCGCTGACCTTCGCCCGCATCTATTCGGGTACGCTGACCAAGGGCAGCTACCTGAACTCGGTGAAGGACAAAAAGGAAAAGATCGGCCGTATGCTCCTCATGCACGCGAACTCGCGTGAGGACATCGACGAGGCGCGTGCGGGCGACATCGTCGCCATCGCGGGCCTGAAGGAAACGACGACCGGCGACACGCTGTGCGACGCGTCCAACCCGATCATCCTCGAGCGCATGGAGTTCCCGGAACCCGTCATCGAGCTGTCGGTGGAGCCGAAGACCAAGGCCGACCAGGAAAAGATGGGCATCGCGCTCAACCGCCTGGCTGCCGAGGATCCCTCGTTCCGCGTGTCGACCGACCATGAATCGGGCCAGACGATCATCAAGGGCATGGGTGAACTTCACCTCGAAATCCTCGTCGATCGCATGAAGCGCGAGTTCAAGGTCGAGGCGAATGTCGGTGCGCCGCAGGTTGCGTATCGCGAATATCTCGCCAAGCCGGTCGAACTGACCTACACTCACAAGAAGCAGTCGGGTGGTTCGGGCCAGTTCGGCGAAGTCAAGGTCAAGGTCGTCCCCGGCGAGCGTGGCTCGGGCTACCAGTTCTTCGACGAGATCAAGGGCGGCAACATCCCGCGCGAATATATCCCGTCGGTGGAAAAGGGCATGCGCGAGACGGCACAGACCGGTTCGCTGATCGGCTTCCCGATCATCGACTTCGAAGTGCACCTGATCGACGGCAAATATCACGACGTCGACTCGTCGGCGCTGGCGTTCGAAATCTGCGCGCGTGGCGCGATGCGTGAAGCGGCCCAGAAGGCCGGCATCAAGCTGCTCGAGCCGATCATGAAGGTCGAGGTCGTGACCCCGGAAGACTATCTGGGCGATGTCATCGGCGACATGAACAGCCGTCGTGGCCAGATCCAGGGCACCGACAGCCGCGGCAACGCGCAGACCGTCGAAGCGATGGTCCCGCTTGCCAACATGTTCGGCTATGTGAACCAGCTGCGCTCGTTCACCCAGGGCCGCGCGCAATACTCGATGCAGTTCTCGCACTATGATGAAGTGCCGCAGAACGTTGCTGACGAGGTGAAGGCTAAGATGGCCTGAGGCGCACGGAGCTAAGCCCGCTTAGCTCCGAGACGCCGAGAGGCCGGCCGGCGGGGCGGTCCCACGACCGCCCCGACCGACGACGAATTTACTTCGTCGTCCTCTCCCCGGTTCGGGGGCTGGCATTACGAAACAACACCCGCTAAAGGGCCGCGTTCGCGTGGCCCCGGCGGCACCGAATTCGAATCAGAAGGTAGGAAAATGGCTAAGGCAAAATTCGAGCGGAACAAGCCGCACCTCAACATCGGCACCATCGGTCACGTCGACCACGGCAAGACCTCGCTGACCGCCGCGATCACGAAGGTGCTGGCGGACACGATGGGCGGCGTCGCCGTCGATTTCGCCAACATCGACAAGGCCCCGGAAGAGCGCGAGCGCGGCATCACCATCTCGACCGCGCACGTCGAGTATGAGACCGCCAACCGCCACTATGCGCACGTCGACTGCCCCGGCCACGCCGACTATGTGAAGAACATGATCACCGGCGCGGCGCAGATGGACGGCGCGATCCTGGTCGTGTCGGCCACCGACGGCCCGATGCCGCAGACCAAGGAGCACATCCTGCTCGCCAAGCAGGTCGGCGTTCCCACCATGGTCGTCTTCCTGAACAAGGTCGATCTGGTCGACGACGAGGAAATCCTCGAACTCGTCGAAATGGAAATCCGCGAAGAACTGTCGAAGCGTGAATTCGACGGCGACAACATTCCGATCATCCGCGGCTCGGCCACCTGCGCCCTGTCGGGTTCGGACCAGAAGCTGGGCCAGGAAGCCATCCTGGAACTGATGAAGGCGGTAGACGAATCGATCCCGCAGCCGGAACGTCCGCTGGACAAGCCGTTCATGATGCCGATCGAAGACGTGTTCTCGATCTCGGGTCGCGGCACCGTGGTCACCGGCCGCGTCGAAACCGGCGTTGTGAAGGTCGGCGAAGAAGTCGAAATCGTCGGCATCCACGAATCGGTCCGCAAGACCGTCGTCACCGGCGTCGAAATGTTCCGCAAGCTGCTCGACCAGGGCCAGGCCGGCGACAACATCGGCGCGCTGATCCGCGGCGTCGCCCGTGACGAAGTGGAGCGTGGTCAGGTTCTGGCGAAGCCGGGCTCGATCACCCCGCACACCGACTTCCAGTCGTCGGTGTACGTGCTGTCGAAGGACGAAGGTGGCCGTCACACGCCGTTCTTCGCCAACTATCGTCCGCAGTTCTACTTCCGCACCACGGACGTGACCGGCACCATCGAACTGCCGGAAGGCACCGAAATGGTCATGCCGGGCGACGAAGTCGCGCTGGGCGTGAAGCTGATCGCACCGATCGCGATGGACGTCGGCCAGCGCTTCACCATCCGGGAAGGCGGTCGTACCGTCGGCGCAGGGGTTGTCAGCGGCATCGACAAGTAATATAGCGACTCGAACAGGCGGCCGCCCCCGGCAACGGGGGCGGCCGTTTGCTATTTAATGAGGGCACCTCGCTTGTAGCTGGGGTATCCACTAAGCCATTCGTTGTTAATCAAGAGCCGTCCCAACGGCCCGCTCTTTCGCATCGGTAGGACCATGGACAACAATATCCGTATTCGCCTGAAGGCGTTCGACCATCGCGTGCTCGACCAGGCGGCCGGCGACATCGCCGACACCGCGCGTCGCACCGGCGCCCTGATCCGTGGACCCATTCCGCTGCCCACGCACATCGACAAGTTCACGGTCAACCGCGGCCCGCACATCGACAAGAAGTCGCGCGAGCAGTTCGAGACCCGCACCTACAAGCGTCTGCTCGACATCGTGCAGCCGACCCCGCAGACGGTCGATGCGCTCATGAAGCTCGACCTCGCGGCAGGGGTGGACGTAGAGATCAAGCTGGCGTAATAGCCGGCTTCCGCGACGTAGGTTGATTCCGCCCTGCGTCGCGCTTTCGCTTCCCGCCGGTTCGTTCTGGACAGCGGCGGTAGAGGCCGGGAAAGCAACCACAGGGATACCGAACGGCACGATGTCTGCGGACCTAGTGCCGTTGTCCGCGTCCCCGCTATCGTCGATGCAGCCCTTCGGTGGGGGAATATCGGCGATGTCTGGCCCTGGCGGGGGCGTGCAGATCGCAAGGGCTGGGGCTTCGGAGGCGGGTGACCGCGCACCGGGGCCTTTTTCGTTAGGCAAGCTCGTCGTCAAGACGAGCCTCTGTTGGAGGAGTTGGTCATGCGTACAGGTGTGATCGCGAAGAAAATGGGAATGACCCGGTTGTTCCAGGACGATGGGCGCCACGTGCCCGTCACCGTCCTGCAGCTGGAAGACGTGCAGGTCGTCGCCCGTCGTGAGAAGGATCGTGACGGGTACGTCGCGGTGCAGCTCGGTGCCGGCGTCGCCAAGGCGAAGAACGTCGCCAAGCCGCAGCGCGGCCATTTCGGCAAGGCCGAAGTGACCCCGAAGGCGCGCGTGGTCGAGTTCCGCGTGGCGGACGATGCGCTGCTGGACGTCGGTGCCACCATCGGTGCCGATCACTATGTCGCCGGCCAACTGGTCGACGTTTCGGGCCGTACGCAGGGCAAGGGCTTTGCGGGCGCCATGAAGCGTTGGGGCTTCGGTGGTCTGCGCGCCACGCACGGCGTGTCGGTGTCGCACCGTTCGCACGGTTCGACCGGTCAGCGTCAGGATCCGGGCAAGGTCTTCAAGAACAAGAAGATGGCCGGCCACATGGGTGATCGTAACCGCACGCAGCAGAATCTGCAGGTCGTGTCGACCGACGTCGAGCGCGGGCTGATCTTTATCAAGGGTTCGGTTCCCGGTCACAAGGGCACCTGGCTGACGGTCAAGGACGCGGTGAAGGTCGCGCGCCATGCCGACGCGCCGTACCCCGCTGGTCTGAAGAGCGCCAACAGCAACGACGCCGCCGCACCGGCAGCGACCGACGGCCAGGAGGGCTGATCATGAAGGTCAAGGTACAGACCCTCGACGCCGTCGAAAACGGCGATATCGAGCTGAACGACGAGGTGTTCGGCCTCGATCCGCGTGCGGACATCCTGCACCGGGTCGTGACCTGGCAGCTCGAAAAGCGTCGCGGCACTGCTCGCGGCACCCGCGAGCGCGCCGATGTTGCGCGTTCGGGCAAGAAGCTGGGTCGCCAGAAGGGCGGCGGTGTCGCTCGTCACGGCGATCGCCGCGCGCCTGTGTTCATCGGCGGCGGTAAGGCGCACGGCGCCCGCGTGCGCGACTTCAACCCGGGCCTGAACAAGAAGGTTCGCGCTCTGGGCCTGAAGATGGCGCTGTCGAGCCATGCCAAGGCGGGTTCGCTGGTCGTCCTCGACGGCCTGACCGTCGAGAACGGCAAGACCCAGGTCCTGCTTGGCAACCTGGCCAAGCTGGGCTTCGGCAAGACCTCGCTGGTCATCGACGGCGACGCGGTGGAAAACACCTTCGCGCTGGCCGCCCGCAACCTGCGTCAGGTCAATGTCCTGCCGGCCGGTGGCGCCAACGTCTATGACATCCTGAAGCACGACACGCTGGTGCTGACCCGCGCCGCCGTCGAAAAGCTGGAGGCCCGCTTCAATGGCTAAGCAGCAGCAGGCGATCGACATCCGTCATTACGACGTGGTGCTCGCTCCGCACATCACCGAAAAGTCGACGATGCTCTCCGAGCATAACGCCGTCGTCTTCAAGGTCGCGAACAAGGCGTCGAAGCCGGAGATCAAGGCAGCGGTCGAAGCGCTGTTCAACGTCACCGTCACCGGCGTGAACACGATCGTGACCAAGGGCAAGACCAAGAAGTGGAAGGGCGCACCCTACACTCGCTCGGACTTCAAGAAGGCGATCGTGACCCTGGCCGAAGGCCAGTCGATCGACATTACCGAGGGGGCCAAGTAACATGGCACTCAAGCAGTATAATCCGACCACGCCGTCGCATCGTGGCCTGGTCCTGATCGACCGTTCGGCCCTGTACAAGGGCCGTCCGGTCAAGTCGCTGACCGAAGGCAAGACCAAGTCGGGCGGCCGCAACAACAAGGGCCATGTGACCTCGCGCGGCATCGCCGGCGGTCACAAGCAGCGCTACCGCATCATCGACTTCAAGCGTCGGCTGTGGGATGTCGAAGGCACCGTCGAGCGGATCGAATATGATCCCAACCGCACCGCGTTCATCGCGCTCGTCAACTATGGCGAGACCGAGGGCAAGGCCAACGTCGCCTACATCATCGCGCCGCAGCGTCTGAACGTCGGCGACAAGGTGATCGCCGGCAAGAAGACCGACGTGAAGCCGGGCAACGCGATGGAACTGGGCCAGGTGCCGGTCGGCACGATCGTCCACAATGTCGAGATGAAGCCGGGCAAGGGCGGTCAGATCGCGCGTTCGGCCGGCACCTATGTGCAGGTCGTCGGTCGCGACAAGGGCATGGTCATCGTCCGCCTGAACTCGGGTGAGCAGCGCTACATCCACGCCGCCTGCATGGCGACGATCGGTGCGGTGTCGAACCCCGACAACCAGAACCAGAATCTGGGCAAGGCCGGTCGCAACCGCTGGCTGGGCAAGCGTCCGCTGACCCGCGGCGTTGCCAAGAACCCGGTCGACCACCCGCACGGCGGTGGTGAAGGCCGGACCTCGGGCGGCCGTCATCCGGTCACCCCGTGGGGCAAGCCGACCAAGGGCGCGCGCACGCGGCACAACAAGGCGACGGACAAGATGATCATCCGTAGCCGTCACGCGAAGAAGAAGGGCTAAGCGATGGCTCGTTCCGTATGGAAGGGTCCGTTCGTGGACCTCAATCTGCTGAAGAAGGCGGAAGTGGCGCAGGACGCCGGCACCCGTTCGGGTCCGATCAAGACCTGGTCGCGCCGTTCGACCATCCTGCCGCAGTTCGTCGGCCTGACGTTCAACGTCTATAACGGCCGCAAGTTCGTGCCGGTTTCGGTCAACGAGGACATGGTGGGCATGAAGCTCGGCGAATTCGCGCCGACCCGCTTCTTCCCCGGCCACGCCGCCGACAAGAAGGGCAAGCGCTGATGAGCAAGCAGGCAGCACCCCGCCGCGTTGGTGACAAGGAAGCTCTGGCAGTCGCGACGCAGGTTCGCGGCTCGGCCCAGAAGCTGAACCTCGTCGCAGCGCTGATCCGCAACAAGAATGCCGGCGATGCGATGAACATCCTGGCGTTCTCGAAGAAGGCGATGGCGGTCGATGTCCGCAAGTGCCTCGCTTCGGCGATCGCGAATGCGGAAAACAATCACAACCTCGACGTCGACGCGCTCGTCGTCAAGGAAGCCTCGGTCGGCAAGTCGATCACGATGAAGCGTTTCGCGACCCGCGGTCGCGGCAAGTCGACGCGCATCCTGAAGCCGTTCAGCCGCGTGCGCATCGTCGTGTCCGAGGTGGAGGAAGCGTAATGGGTCACAAGTCCAATCCCATCGGTCTGCGTCTGCAGATCAACCGCACCTGGGACAGCCGTTGGTATGCCGAAGGCGCCGACTATGGCCGTCTGCTGCTGGAGGATCTCAAGATCCGCCAGTACATCATGAAGACGCTGCCGCAGGCGGCGATCTCCAAGGTGGTGATCGAGCGTCCGGCCAAGCTGTGCCGCATCTCGATCTTCGCAGCCCGTCCGGGTGTGATTATCGGCAAGAAGGGCACCGACATCGAAAAGCTTCGCAAGAAGCTGGGTTCGATGACGTCGTCGGACGTGTCGCTGAACATCGTCGAAATCCGCAAGCCGGAAATCGACGCGAAGCTCGTCGCACAAGGCATCGCCGATCAGCTCGAGCGTCGTATCGCCTTCCGCCGCGCCATGAAGCGTGCGGTGCAGTCGGCGATGCGTCTGGGTGCCGACGGCATCCGCGTCGCTTGCGGCGGTCGTCTGGGCGGTGCGGAAATCGCCCGTTCGGAAGGCTATCGCGAAGGTCGCGTGCCGCTGCACACGCTGCGCGCGAACCTCGACTATGCCGAGGCCGAAGCGCACACCGCGTACGGCGTCTGCGGCGTCAAGGTCTGGATCTTCAAGGGTGAGATCCTCGGCCACGACCCGATGGCGCAGGACCGGCTGATGATGGAGGCCCAGACCTCCGGCGTGCGCCCCGCGCGCGACGATCACCGCCGCTAAGGATAATTTGAGATGCTGCAACCAAAGCGCACCAAGTTCCGCAAGGCCTTCAAGGGCCGCATCCATGGCGATGCCAAGGGCGGTACGTCGCTGAACTTCGGGTCGTACGGCCTGAAGGCGATGGAGCCGGAGCGGATCACCGCCCGCCAGATCGAAGCGGCTCGCCGCGCGATCACGCGTCACATCAAGCGCCAGGGCCGCTTGTGGATCCGGATTTTCCCGGATCTGCCGGTGTCGTCGAAGCCTGCCGAAGTCCGCATGGGCTCGGGCAAGGGTTCGCCCGAATTCTGGGTCGCCCGCGTCAAGCCGGGTCGCATCCTGTTCGAACTGGACGGCGTGCCCGGTCCGCTCGCCGCGGAAGCGTTCTCGCGCGCCGCGATGAAGCTGCCGATCGCGGTCAAGGTCGTTGCCCGTCTGGGCGACACCTCGCACCTGGAGGGTTGATAATGACGAAGGCAACCGATCTTCGCGCCAAGAGCGACGACCAGCTGGTCGAGGAACTGTCGAGCCTGAAGCGTGAGGCGTTCAACCTCCGTTTCCAGGCGGCGACCAGCCAGCTGGAAAAGCCGACCCGCGTGAAGGAAGTCCGTCGCGACATCGCGCGGATCAAGACGCTGCAGGGCGAGCGTTCGCGCTCGGCCGACAAGTAAGGACGAGAGACATGCCGAAGCGCGTGCTGACCGGGATGATCGTCTCGGACAAGACCGACAAGACGGTGGTGGTCAAGGTAGAGCGGAAGGTGAAGCACCCCCTCTACGGCAAGATCATCCGCCGTTCGAAGAAGTATCATGCCCATGATGAGGGCAATGAGTATCGCGAAGGCGAGACCGTGCGCATCGAAGAGACCGCGCCGATCTCGAAGCTGAAGACCTGGAAGGTGATCGAGCGGGTGAACACCCACGCGACGCCGGCGGAAGTCGCAGCCGAGGCGTAAGCCTTTGCAGGGGTGGGGCGCTTCGGCGTCGCCACCCCACGCAATTCCGGGGTCAGACCCGGATAGGACGAACATTCGCGGAGAGGCGCTTGCCTTTTCGCCATGGGGCGGTTAATGGGCCGCTCCCCCCGGCGCGGTATGCCCGCAGCCGGGGGTTCATTTTTAGCAGGCGGGGTCCGGTCGGAATCGGCCCCATAGGGTAAGGAATCGCATCCATGATTCAGATGCAATCCAATCTCGACGTCGCGGACAACAGCGGCGCGAAGCGGGTGCAGTGCATCAAGGTGCTTGGCGGGTCCAAGCGCCGCGTGGCGGGCGTCGGCGACGTCATCGTCGTCAGCATCAAGGAAGCCGCTCCGCGCGGCCGCGTGAAGAAGGGTGACGTGCATCGCGCCGTCATCGTTCGCACCGCCAAGGACATCCGTCGCACCGACGGTTCGGTGATCCGCTTCGACGGCAATGCCGCGGTGCTGGTCAACAAGAACGAGGAGCCGATCGGCACCCGTATCTTTGGCCCGGTGGTCCGCGAGCTGCGCTCGAAGGGCTTCATGAAGATCATCTCGCTCGCCCCTGAGGTGCTGTAATGGCTGCTGCCAAGATCAAGAAGGGCGACACCGTGATCGTCCTGTCGGGCAAGGACAAGGGCAAGACCGGTCAGGTCACCCAGTCGATGCCGAAGGACGGCAAGGTCGTCGTTGCCGGCGTGAACATCGCTGTGCGCCACAAGAAGCCGAACCAGGCCGACCCGCAGGGTGGTCTGGTGCGCTCGGAAGCGCCGCTGCACGTCAGCAAGGTTGCGCATGTCGTCGACGGCAAGCCGAGCCGCGTGCGCTTCGAAGTGCGTGACGGCAAGAAGGTCCGGGTCGCCGTGAAGGGCGGGGAGGTCATCAATGGCTGATAAGTACACGCCGCGCATGAAGTCGATCTATGACGATCGCATCGTGAAGGCGATGACCGAGAAGTTCGGTTACAAGAACGCGCTCGAAGTGCCGCGGATCGAAAAGATCGTCCTGAACATGGGCGTGGGCGAAGCGACGCAGGACAAGAAGAAGGTCGAGCAGGCCAGTTCCGAGATGGAGCTGATCGCGGGCCAGAAGCCTGTCGTCACCAAGGCGAAGAAGTCGATCGCGCAGTTCAAGCTGCGTGAAGGCATGGCGATCGGCTGCAAGGTCACGCTGCGCCGCGAGCGGATGTACGAATTCCTCGATCGCTTCATCACCATCGCGCTTCCTCGCGTCCGCGACTTTCGTGGTCTGAACCCGAAGTCGTTCGACGGCCGTGGCAATTATGCCTGCGGCATCAAGGAACAGATCGTGTTCCCCGAAATCAACTATGACCGCATCGACAAGGTGCGTGGCATGGATGTGATCGTGACCACCACCGCCAAGACCGACGACGAAGCTCGCGAGCTTCTGCGTCTCTTCGGTTTCCCCTTCCCGCAGGAAGCGGACGCCGAGGAAAAGAAGGCGGCCTAATCCGGCCCGCCCCCGGCAACGGGGGCGGCCGTTCGCTTTAACAAAGAGAGCTTAAGTCCATGGCGAAACTGAGTTCCGTGAACAAGAACGAGCGCCGTCGCGCGCTCGTCAAGAAGTTCGCGCCCAAATATGCGAAGCTGAAGGCGATCGCAGCCGACCAGTCGCTCGACGAAACCGAGCGTCTGATCGCGCGGCTGAAGATGGCCGAGATTCCCCGCAACGGGAATCCGACCCGCATCCGCAACCGTTGCGAGCTGACGGGTCGTCCCCGCGGCTATTATCGCAAGTTCCGTCTCGCCCGCGTCATGCTGCGTGAACTGGCCAATAAGGGCCTGATCCCCGGCGTCACGAAGTCGAGCTGGTAAGGAACACAGCAATGGCATTGACCGATCCCCTGGGTGACATGCTCACCCGCATCCGCAACGGCCAGCGCGCACGCA
The DNA here is from genome assembly GCF_039615155.1 of Sphingomonas epibiotica. NCBI lineage: Bacteria > Pseudomonadati > Pseudomonadota > Alphaproteobacteria > Sphingomonadales > Sphingomonadaceae > Sphingomonas > Sphingomonas epibiotica. The sequence continues at coordinate 140,984 of NZ_JBDGHY010000002.1, forward strand.
AGGACTCCGTCCTGACGCCTGCCAGCAAGTTGCGGGCCCGTGTCCTCGACGTGCTGCAGCGCGAGGGCTATATCCGTGGCTACAGCGAAGAGCAGATGGGCCCCGCGGCCGGCATCCGCATCGAGCTGAAGTATTTCGAAGGCCAGCCGGCGATCAAGCACGTCGCGCGCGTCTCGAAGCCCGGCCGCCGCGTCTATTCGGGCTCGCAGGAACTGCCGAAGGTCCGCAACGGCCTTGGCATCACCATCGTCTCGACGCCGCGTGGCGTTCTGTCCGACGCCGAAGCGCGCGAACAGAATGTCGGTGGCGAAGTCCTTGCGGAGGTCTTCTGATGAGCCGCATCGGTAAGAAGGCAGTCCCGGTTCCGGCCGGCGTGACCGCCAACATCGCAGGGCGCGAGCTGAGCGTTAAGGGTCCGAAGGGCACGCTGACGCTGCCGCTGGCCGACGACATCGCCTATGCCGTCGAAGGCGACACCATCTCGGTGCAGCCGGCGAACGACACGAAGCGCGCTCGCGCGTTCTGGGGCATGCAGCGTACGCTCGTGCAGAACCTGATCACCGGCGTGACCACCGGCTTCACCAAGAAGCTGCTGATCACCGGCGTCGGCTATCGCGCCGCGGCCCAGGGCAAAAACCTGAAGCTGCAGCTCGGCTACAGCCACGACGTCAACATCGACGTGCCGGAAGGCATTGAGATCAAGACGCCCGATCAGACCACGATTGAAATCAGCGGGATCGACAAGCAGAAGGTCGGTCAGATCGCTGCCGAGATCCGTCGTTGGCGTAAGCCCGAGCCGTACAAGGGCAAGGGCATCAAGTACGACGACGAGTTCATCTTCCGCAAGGAAGGGAAGAAGAAGTAATGACCAAGGGTCTCTCCCTCTTCGAGAAGCGCCGTCGGCGCAATCGCACCGCGCTGAAGGCGCGTTCGGGCGGCCGTGCGCGGCTGTCGATCCATCGTTCGGGCAAGCACATCTATGCCCAGGTCATCGACGACGCGGCGGGTCACACCGTTGCCGCCGCATCGACCCTGGAAAAGGACGTGCGTGGCACCTCGGGCGCGAACATCGATGCCGCCAAGGGCGTCGGTACCCGCGTTGCGGAAGCGGCGAAGGCTGCCGGCGTGACGCAGGTCGTGTTCGACCGTGGCGGCTTCCTGTTCCACGGCCGCGTCAAGGCGCTGGCCGAGGCCGCCCGCGAAGCCGGATTGGAGTTCTAAGACATGGCTGACGAAAACAATCAGGCCGAAGCGCCCGCCGTCGAAGCGACGGGTGGCGAGCAGCCGCAGGGCCGCGGGCCCCGTGGTGGCCGTGGTCGTGGCGGCCCCGGCGGCGACAACCGTGGCCGTGGCGGTCGTGACGGCAACCGTGGCCGTCGCGACGATCGTCGCGGTGCTGAGGATGGTGGCGAGGAGCTGATCGAAAAGCTCGTGCACATCAACCGCGTGTCGAAGACCGTGAAGGGCGGCAAGCGCTTCGGTTTCGCAGCGCTGGTCGTCGTCGGCGACGGCAAGGGCCGCGTCGGTTTCGGGCATGGCAAGGCGCGCGAAGTGCCGGAAGCCATTTCGAAGGCGACCGCCGCTGCCAAGAAGGCGATGGTCCGCGTTCCGCTGCGCGACGGTCGCACGCTGCACCATGACGGCAACGGCCACTTCGGTGCCGGCCGCGTGACGCTGCGTTCGGCTCCGGCCGGTACCGGCATCATCGCCGGCGGTCCGATGCGCGCCATCTTCGAATCGCTCGGCGTCGCCGATGTCGTGACGAAGTCGGTCGGCACGTCGAACCCGTACAACATGATCCGCGCAACCTTCGAGGCGCTGAACGACCAGTCGTCGCCGAAGGCGGTGGCCCAGCGTCGCGGCAAGAAGATCGCCGACCTGCTGGGTCGCGGTGGATCGCAGACCGCCGAGGCTGATGCCGCGGCGATCGTGGAGTAAGCGACGATGGCAACCGTCAAGATCACCCAGACCGGGTCGCCGATCCGCCGGACCAAGGATCAGCGCGCGACGCTGATCGGTCTCGGCCTCAACAAGATGCACAAGACCGTGGAACTGACCGACACCCCCGAGGTGCGCGGCATGATCCGCAAGGTGCAGCACATGGTCTCGGTCGAAGGCTGAGGCCTTCCACCTTTACCGGTGACAAAGATGGGGAAGGGGGCTAAGCGGCCCCCTTCCTCTTTTCTCAAGCGCGAACATAGCGAAAGCGAGTGCAACACATGAAACTCAACGAAATCCGCGACAACGAAGGCGCCCGCAAGAGCAAGATGCGCGTCGGACGCGGCATCGGCTCGGGCAAGGGCAAGACCGCCGGTCGCGGCCAGAAGGGCCAGAAGAGCCGTGAAGGCGTGTCGATCGCCGGGTTCGAGGGCGGTCAGATGCCGCTCCACATGCGGATCCCGAAGCGCGGCTTCAACAACATCTTCGCCAAGGATTATGCCGAAGTGAATCTCGGCGCGATCCAGAAGGCGGTCGACGCCGGCAAGATCGAAGCCGGCGCAACGCTCGACCATGCCGCGCTGAAGGCCGCCAACCTCGCCCGCGGCGGCAAGGATGGTGTGCGTCTGCTCGGCAAGGGCGAACTGACCGCCAAGCTGACCTTCACCGTCGCCGGTGCGTCGAAGTCGGCGATCGAAGCGGTCGAAAAGGCCGGTGGTTCGGTGTCAGTGATCGAAGTCGTGCCCGCGCACGAAAAGGCCGCTGCGAAGAAGGGCAAGACGCTCGCCGCCAAGAAGGCTGCGCACGCGTAATTTTGCGGACTGCCGTTCATCCTGAGTAGCGGCTGAGCGAAGTCGAAGCGGCGTATCGAAGGATCGCCCATGGTGGCGTACCTCGATACGGGCCTTCGACTTCGCTCAGTCCCTACTCGGTATGAACGGGCGGAGTGACTAGGTGTCGCTCCCCCTTAGACATCCCGGCAGCAACCCCTATATGGTCGCCCGGGGGGTGGGCTGACGGCCCGCCGGCATCATTCGGGACATATCCATGGCAGCCGCCTCAGACGGTCTTGCGACCAATCTCAATCTGTCGAAATTCGGCCAGGCGACCGAACTCAAGAAGCGCCTGTGGTTTACGCTCGGTGCGCTCATCGTGTTCCGCATGCTGAGCTATGTGCCGCTGCCGGGCATCGACCCGACGCAGCTCGGCCTGCTCGCCAATCAGACGCAGGGCGGCGTCCTCGACTTCTTCAACACCTTTTCGGGCGGTGCGCTGACGCGCATGTCAGTCGTCGCGCTGGGCGTCATGCCCTATATCACCGCGTCGATCGTCGTGCAGCTCGCCACCTCGCTCAGCCCGCAGCTCGCCGCCATCAAGAAGGAAGGTGAATCGGGCCGCAAGAAGCTGAACCAGTATACCCGTTACGGCACGGTCGCGCTGACCGCGATCCAGGGCTATACCATCGCGGTCGGTCTCGAAGCGTTCGGTGCGTCGGCCGGCGCGCAGGCGGTGATCGAACCGGGCATGACCTTCCGCATCGCCGCGGTCATCTCGCTGATCGGCGGCACCATGTTCCTGATGTGGCTGGGCGAGCAGATTACCAGCCGCGGTATCGGCAACGGCATCTCGCTCATCATCATGGCCGGTATCGTCGCGCATCTGCCGACGACGTTGCTGCAGCTGTTCGAAGGCAGCCGCTCGGGCACGATGAACCCGCTGACGCTGATCGGCATCATCGCCGCCGTCGCGGGCCTCGTCCTGTTCATCTGCTTCATGGAGCGCGCGCAGCGCCGCATCCTGATTCAGTATCCCAAGCGCCAAACCGCGCGCGGGGTACAGGCCGATCGCAGCCATCTGCCGCTCAAGATCAATACCGCGGGCGTGATCCCGCCGATCTTCGCCTCCTCGCTGCTGCTGATGCCGGTGACGATCACCCAGTTCGCCGGACAGGCGACGGCGGGCGAGAGCCGCTGGGGTGATTTCATCATCACGCTGAACCAGTATCTGGCGCATGGTCAGCCGCTTTACATGCTGCTGTACGGCGCAGGCATCGTGTTCTTCTCGTTCTTCTACACCGCGATCGTCTTCAATCCCGAAGAGACCGCCGACAATCTCAAGCGCTATGGCGGGTTCATTCCTGGCATTCGCCCGGGCAAGAATACCGAGAATTATTTCGACTATGTCCTGACCCGGATCACGGTGATCGGCGCAGCCTATTTGGTTATCATCTGCCTGTTGCCCGAATATCTGGTTTCGGCGCTGTCGATTCCCTTCTATCTCGGCGGAACGAGCCTGCTCATCGTGGTCAACGTCACGATGGACACGGTAACGCAGATCCAGTCGCACTTGCTGGCCCACCAGTATGGCGATCTCATCAAGAAGGCGAAGCTCAAGGGCGGACGCCTGCGCGGCTGAGCGCAACAGGACTAAAGGGGCAGCAATGGACATCATCCTTCTCGGACCGCCGGGAGCAGGCAAGGGCACGCAGGCAGCGCGCCTCGAATCGACCCACGGCATGGTCCAGCTGTCGACCGGCGACATGCTGCGCGCGGCGGTAAAGGCCGGCAGTCCGGTCGGTCTTCAGGCGAAGGCGGTGATGGACGCCGGCGAACTGGTGTCCGATGCGATCGTCTCCGCGCTGATCGGCGAACGGCTCGACCAGCTGGGCGATCAGGGCGCGATTTTCGACGGCTATCCGCGTACTGCCGCGCAGGCCGATGCGCTCGACCTGCTGCTCGAACATCGTGGTCGCAAGCTTACCCATGTCATCGAACTCGTCGTCGATGAAGATGCGCTGGTCGAACGGATCGTCGGTCGTTTCACCTGCGCGAATTGCGGGACCGGCTATCACGACCGCTTCAAGCAACCGGTCGTCGCCGGGGTCTGCGACGCCTGCGGCTCGACCGAGTTCAAGCGCCGGCCGGACGATAACGAAGCGACGGTGCGGACTCGCATGGTCGAATATCGGGCCAAGACCGCGCCGATCCTGCCGCTCTACGAATCGCGCGGGATCGTCCACCGCGTCGACGGCATGGCCGATATGGACGACGTGACCGCGCAGATCGGCGCTATTCTCGGCGCGTAAGGGCAGGGAAGGCCCGCTGCCTTTCCGCCTATACGCATTGGGCCTTCCAGCGCAGGCCCGGGCCTGGCCCGCTCGAAAGCGCATCACTGGCCGGAAAGGAAGGTCCGCCGGCGTTGGGGCGACGCGTTGCCGGGCAGGTGTCGGCCCGCTATCGCCCACGCCGCAACCGGAATTTGGTTCCCGGCGCCGGTTGACACTGCCCGAATCGGTCCTTATCAGCACAACACCCCGACATACCGGTTTACGGCGGCGCTTCCGCGCGTTCGCCGCGATCGTGCGTTATGGGGCGCAACGCTACGAGATGAGGGGCCGCTGCCATGCGGCGCCTCGTGGAGCTGGGAGAATTTAGTTCATGGCACGTATCGCGGGTGTTAATATCCCGACCAACAAGCGCGTCGTCATCGCGCTGCAGTATATCCACGGCATCGGCCCGGCCAAGGCCAAGGAACTTACCGATCAGCTCGGCATCACTGCCGAACGTCGCGTGCAGGACCTGAGCGACCAGGAAGTTCTGCAGATCCGCGAAGCGATCGACGCGAACCACACCGTGGAAGGCGACCTACGTCGCCAGACCGCGATGAACATCAAGCGTCTGATGGACCTCGCCTGCTATCGTGGCCTGCGTCACCGCAAGGGCCTGCCGGTCCGCGGTCAGCGCACGCACACCAATGCGCGCACCCGCAAGGGCAAGGCGAAGCCGATCGCGGGCAAGAAGAAGTAAGAAGCAGTCCGGGGGACTGTTTCTAACCTCTTCTCCGTCGGAGACAGGTAAGAGGCCGACCGCCTCCCGATCTCCGTACCACGCACGATATACAGGTCAGGATTACCAACAATGGCACGTGAACCGCAGCGCCTTCGCCGTCGCGAGCGCAAGAACATCACCGCCGGCGTCGCGCATGTGAACGCCAGCTTCAACAACACCATGATCACCATCACCGACGCGCAGGGCAACGCGATCTCGTGGTCGTCGGCCGGCATGATGGGCTTCAAGGGCTCGCGCAAGTCGACGCCGTATGCCGCGCAGGTTGCTGCCGAGGACGCCGGCCGCAAGGCTGCCGATCACGGCGTTCGCACGCTCGAAGTCGAAGTGAAGGGCCCGGGTTCGGGTCGTGAATCGGCGCTGCGCGCGCTCCAGGCGGTCGGTTTCCAGATCACGTCGATCCGCGACGTGACCTCGATCCCGCACAACGGCGTGCGTCCGTCGAAGCGCCGCCGCGTCTGATCCGTGCCTGCCGCCTCGCCGGGTTCGTCCGGCGGGGCCGTTCTTTCATGGCGCGGACCCGTCCTTTCCGCGCCGCCAAGCTAGGGGAAGCCCGTGTCCGTCAACGCTAAGAACTGGCAGGAACTCAAGAAGCCGAGCGGCCTCGAGAAGAAGCCGGGCGGCGATCCCAAGCGCCGTTCGACCTTCGTCGCGGAGCCGCTGGAGCGTGGGTTCGGCCTGACGCTCGGCAACGCGCTGCGTCGCGTGCTGCTGTCGTCGCTGCAGGGCGCCGCCGTTACCTCGATCAAGATCGAGAATGTCCTTCACGAATTCTCCAGCCTTGCCGGCGTCCGCGAGGACGTGACCGACATGGTACTGAACGTGAAGCAGATCGCGCTGAAAATGCAGGGCGAAGGCCCGAAGCGTCTCCAGCTGTCCGTCACCGGCCCGGCCGAAGTGAAGGCCGGCGACATCGCCGTCACCGGCGATATCGAGGTGATGAACCCCGATCTGGTCCTGTGCCACCTTGACGATGGTGCGACGCTCAACATGGAACTGACCGCGGATGTCGGTAAGGGCTATGTGCCTGCCGCCGGCAACCGTCCGGCCGATGCGCCGATCGGTCTGATCCCGGTCGACGCACTCTATTCGCCGGTCCGTCAGGTCAGCTACAAGGTCGAGAACACCCGCGTCGGGCAGGAACTCGATTACGACAAGCTGACGCTGACCGTCGAAACCGATGGCACCGTGACCCCAGAAGACGCGCTGGCCTATGCCGGTCGCATCCTTCAGGACCAGCTAGCGCTGTTCGTCCACTTCGATGACTCGGCCCTGCCGCGCGCGGCCGTCGTCGGCACGCAGGTGGCAGCACCGCAGAGCGAAGGTCAGGGCGATACCGCGCAGATCAACCGCTACCTGCTCAAGAAGGTCGACGAGCTCGAACTGTCGGTCCGCTCGGCCAACTGCCTCAAGAACGACAACATCATCTATATCGGCGATCTGGTCCAGAAGACCGAAGCCGAGATGCTGCGCACCCCGAATTTCGGCCGCAAGTCGCTGAACGAAATCAAGGAAGTGCTGTCGTCGATGGGCCTTCGCCTCGGTATGGACATCCCCGGATGGCCGCCCGAGAACATCGAAGAGATGGCGAAGAAGCTCGAACAGGAAATAATGGGGTGAGGCCGAGCCGCCCCGGAGTAGCGCAACCTAGTCCGGCGGCGGCGACAGCCCGGCCGGCGAGCTTTCAGCTCGTCCGACGACATGGGCTTGGCCCATGTCGGGCCACCCAAACGAACACGCGGCAAGTGTGAACTTCGTGAACTTTGCCGTGAACAGGCGAACCGGTGGCGGCCTCTAACAGCCACCTGCTCTGGGGATTCCGTGACACGGCCCCTTAACGAACGAAGGAACTACCCATGCGTCATCGCGTCGGCGGCCGTAAGCTGCAGCGTACCTCGGCCCATCGTGCGGCCCTGTTCCGCAACATGTCGGCCGCGCTCATCAAGCATGAGCAGATCACCACCACCGTCGCCAAGGCGAAGGAACTGCGTCCTTACGTCGAAAAGCTGGTCACGCTGGCGAAGAAGGGCGGCCTGTCGAACCGTCGTCTCGCGCACGCTCGTCTGCTCGACGATGCGCAGCTGACCAAGCTGTTCGACGTGCTGGCGACCCGCTATGCCGATCGTAACGGCGGCTATACCCGCATCATCAAGGCCGGCATCCGCGCGTCGGACGCCTCGCCGATGGCGATCATCGAATTCGTCGACCGCGACGTGTCGGCCAAGGGCCAGGATTCGGGTCCGGTGCTGACCGAAGAGGATTTCGACGAAGCCGCCTGATCGGCGTTTCGGTTTGAGAGACAGGGAAGGGCGGTCGTACCTCGGTACGGCCGCCCTTTTCCGTTGGGGCGGGTACGACGGTCTCGCGGGGTTGCGTGCGACGGCACAGCGCTTATCGTGGTCGGTAACACCGGATACCGGTCCGGCCGCCTGCCCATGGAGCAACGATGTACCGCCATGCCCTTGTCGCGATTGCCTGCCTGATGACCAGCACGACCGCCCTTGCCCAGAGCATCGCCTATCCCCAGACTCGCACCGTCGATCAGGTCGACGAACAGTTCGGGGTGAAGGTCGCCGATCCCTATCGCTGGCTCGAGAACGACGTCCGCAACGATCCCGAGGTGGCAGCGTGGGTCGCGGCGGAGAACAAGGTCACCGACGCCTATCTCGCGACGCTGCCCGGCCGGGACATCTTCAAGCAGCGCCTGACCAAGCTGTTCGACTATGAACGCTTCGGTGTGCCGGCGCGCGAGGGCGGCCGCTATTTCTACAGCCGCAACTCGGGGTTGCAGAACCAGTCGGTCCTCTATGTCCGCGACAGCCTGAACGGGCAGGGGCGGGTGCTGATCGATCCCAATGGCTGGTCGAAGGACGGCGCGACCGCGCTCGCCGAATGGGCGCCGTCGAAAGACGGCAAGCGGCTGCTCTATTCGATCCAGGACGGCGGCAGCGATTGGCGCAAGCTGCGCGTGCTCGACGTCGATACCGGCAAGACGCTCGACGACCAGATCGACTGGGTAAAGTACGGACTGACCGCGTCATGGGTGAAGGATGGATCGGGCTTCTATTATGCTCGCTTCCCGACCCCCGAAAAGGGGCAGGAATTCCAGAGCCAGAACCTCAACGCACAGGTCTATTTCCACAAGCTCGGCACGCCGCAGAGCGCTGACCGGCTCATCTACGAACGACCGGACCAGCCGCGCTATACCTTCTATCCGGGCATCACCGACGATGGCCGCTGGCTGGTCATTTCGACCAGCGGCCCCGGCGATCATACCGAGATCGCGGTGCTCGACCTCACCAAGCCGGACGACAAGCCGCGCACGATCGTCAACACCGACAATGTCGACTGGTCGACGATCGGGTCGAAGGACAGCACGCTGTACTTGACGACCACGCAGGGCGCACCGCGTCTGCGCGTCGTGACTCTCGACATGGAGGCTGCGAACCCGACGCCGAAGGAAGTGGTGGCCGAAGACAAGGCGGTGCTGAACGGCGCGTCGCTGGTCGGCGGCCGGATCATGGCTGCCTATCTGGTCGATGCGAAGACCGAGGTGAAGCGCTTCACGCTAGACGGGAAGCCCGACGGCAGCATCCAACTGCCGGGCATCGGCACGGTCGGCGGCGTCGGCGGTGAACTCGACAACAATGAAGGCTTCTTCGCCTTTTCGAGCTTTGCGACTCCGACCACCATCTACCGTTACGACGTCGCGACCCGCACGGTGACGCCATGGGCCACCCCGAAGGTGGCGTTCGATCCGGCGCAATATGACGTCCGCCAGCGCTTCTACGCGTCGAAGGACGGCACCAAGGTCCCGATGTTCATCGTCAAGCGCAAGGATGTGAAGGGCCCGGCGCCGACGCTCCTCTACGCCTATGGCGGGTTCAATGTGCCGATCCTGCCGGGCTTCTCGGCCGGACGCATTGCGTGGCTAGAACAGGGCGGGGTGCTCGCGGTTGCCAACATCCGCGGCGGCAGCGAATATGGCAAGGAATGGCATGATGGCGGCAAGCTGCTCAACAAGCAGAATGTGTTCGACGACTTCATCGGTGCGGGCGAAGACCTGATTGCACAGGGCGTGACGTCGAAGGGGCAGCTGGCGATCCAGGGTGGATCGAATGGCGGCCTGCTGGTCGGTGCGGTCGTCAACCAGCGTCCGGACCTGTTCGCCGCCGCCCTGCCGGCGGTGGGCGTCATGGACATGCTGCGCTTCGACCGCTTCACCGCCGGACGCTACTGGGTCGACGATTATGGTGTGCCCGCCAAGGAAGCCGATTTCCGCAATCTGCTCAGCTACTCGCCCTATCACAACGTGAAGGCGGGCGTGACTTATCCGGCGATCCTCGCCACCACCGCTGACACCGACGACCGCGTGGTGCCGGGCCACACCTTCAAATATACGGCAATGCTGCAGTCAAAGGAGCTGGGGCCGAAGCCGCATCTGGTCCGCATCGAAACCCGCGCCGGCCATGGATCGGGCAAGCCGACCGACAAGGTGATCGAGGAAACCGCCGATCTGTGGGCGTTCATCGCGAAATGGACCGGCATGCAGGTCAAGCCGATCAACTGACGCGTTCCGGTTCGCGCGGGCGGGGCCGCCCCGTCCGCGTGAACCGCTTTCCTCTTGTCCATGTCCCCGCTATCGGAACGCGCATGAACGAGACCCCCGACTCCATCCTGATCGTCGACTTCGGCAGCCAGGTGACGCAACTGATCGCGCGTCGCGTGCGCGAGGCCGGCGTCTATTCCGAAATCGCTCCGTTCCAGAAGGCCGAGGAAGCGTTCGCGCGGATGCAGCCCAAGGGGGTGATCCTGTCGGGCGGTCCCGCATCGGTGTGCGACGAAGGATCGCCGCGCGCACCACAGGCGATCTTCGATTCGGGCGTGCCGGTGTTCGGCATCTGCTACGGCCAGCAGGTCATGACCCAGCAACTCGGCGGCAATGTCGAGAAGGGGCATTCGGGTGAGTTCGGCGAAGCCTATATCGAAGTCGGCGACGACTGCGCGATGTTCGACGGGCTCTGGGCGAAGACCGACCGGCATCAGGTGTGGATGAGCCACGGCGACAAGGTCACCGCGCTCGCTCCCGGTTTCCGTACCGTCGCGACCAGCCCCGGCGCGCCCTATGCCGTCGTCGCCGATGACGATCGCCGCTATTATGGCGTGCAATTCCATCCGGAAGTCGTCCACACCCCCGATGGCGGCAAGCTGATCGCCAATTTCGCCCGCCACGTCTGCGGCCTTGCCGGCGACTGGACCATGGCCGAGTTCCGCCAGGCGAAGATTGCCGAGATCCGCGAGCAGGTCGGCGATGGCAAGGTCATTTGCGGCCTGTCGGGCGGGGTCGATTCGTCGGTCGCCGCGCTGCTGATCCACGAAGCGATCGGCGAGCAGCTGACCTGCGTGTTCGTCGACGGCGGCATCCTGCGCGCGGGCGAGGCCGAACAGGTCGTCAGCCTGTTCCGCGGCCACTACAACATCCCGCTGGTCCATGTGGATGCGCAGGACCTGTTCATGGACGGTCTGGCCGGCGTCACAGATCCGGAGGCCAAGCGCAAGTTCATCGGCAAGACCTTCATCGACGTGTTCGAGGCGGAGGCGAACAAGTTGGGCGGTGCGCAGTTCCTCGCCCAGGGCACGCTCTACCCCGACGTGATCGAGAGCGTCAGCTTCACCGGCGGTCCGTCGGTGACGATCAAGAGCCACCACAATGTCGGCGGCCTGCCCGAACGCATGAACATGGCGCTGGTCGAGCCGTTGCGCGAATTGTTCAAGGACGAGGTCCGCGCCCTGGGTCGCGAACTGGGCCTGCCCGATGTGTTCGTCGGCCGCCACCCGTTCCCCGGACCCGGCCTCGCCATCCGCATACCGGGCGAAGTGACCCGCGAGCGCTGCGATATCCTGCGTAAGGCCGACGCGATCTACCTCGAAGAAATTCGCGCTGCCGGTCTGTACGACACGATCTGGCAGGCGTTCGCGGTCCTGCTGCCGGTACGCAGCGTCGGGGTTATGGGCGACGGCCGCACCTATGACAACGTCCTCGCGTTGCGGGCGGTCACCTCGACCGACGGCATGACCGCGCAGGCGTTCCAGTTCCCCGGCGACTTCCTGCCGCGCGTTGCGACCCGGATCATCAACGAGGTGAAGGGCATCAACCGCGTCACCTACGACTATACGAGCAAGCCACCCGGCACGATCGAATGGGAATGACGCGGACTCAAATCGTCCGGGGGACGATTTGTGCCGTGTCATTCGGCCGGCGATAGCCGGTCGCTGCACAGAGAGACGATCGTCCGGGCGACGATCGGCCCCGGATCATTCGCGCCGCGCAGGCGGGGTGGCGACGCTAGGCCACTGACGTCCGGACGTTATCCGATTGCCACCGCCTCCGGCTGCATGAGGACGCTGTTCGCCGCCACGTCCTGCAACAGCCAGACATTGCCGCCGATCACGGCGCGGTCGCCGATCGTCACCCGGCCGAGGATCGTCGCCCCGGCATAGATGACGACATCGTCGCCGACGATCGGATGCCGCGCGATCCGCTCCGCGAACGGGCCGCTCTGGGTGCGCGGTTGCGAGCGATGGGGGGTGCGCGCGCCCAGCGTGACATGCTGGTACAACCGCACCCGCGCGCCGATGACGGCGGTCTCACCGATCACCACGCCGGTGCCGTGATCGATGAAGAAGCCCGGACCGATCGTGGCGCCCGGATGAATGTCGATTCCGGTGCGTTCATTTGCGATCTCCGACACGATCCGCGCGACGATCGGCACGCCGAGCGAGTCGAGTTCATGCGCCAGTCGGTGGTGCAGGATCGCGATCGCACCGGGATAGCAGATCAGGATTTCGTCGACGCTGCGCGCTGCCGGGTCGCCGCGAAAGATCGCCGCGACATCGGTATCGATCAACGCCCGCACCCGCGACAGCGTACCTGCGAACAAGCGCAGGATCTCCGCCGGACGATCGGGTGCGAAATCGATCGCCGACACGTCCTGCCAATAGGCGAATTCCGCGCGGATCGCTTCGTCCAGCAGGGCGAAGGCGGTATCCAGCCGATCGGCGACGAACCCGTCCTCCGCTGCCGCCTCGCCGGCAAACCCGCCGATCCGTCCCGGGAACAGCGCATGCGACAATAGCTCGACCGCCCGCTGCAGCGTCGGCCGCGACGGAAAGATCGCCGGTTGCTGTCTGCTCGGCTGCGCCCTTCGCCACGCCATGCGTGCGCTGGACAGGGCGCGGGTCGCGTGGTCGATGATATGGCGGCGGTCGTCGTCTGCTTGGGCCATGCGGATCGTTTCGAAACAAAAAGGGCCGGGCGACATGACGACGCCCGGCCGGAGGTTACGCTTAGGGAGCTACCAAAGCGTCACGGGCACCGCGCCGGGGCGCGGTGAAACTCAGAAGCTGTTGCCGGTCGCGTTCAGCGTCGGATCGACGGTCGATACGTTCAGCGTCGGATCGGTCGCGAGCGTGGTATCGTTCGACAACAGGGCTTCGTTGCCAAATGCGGCATCGTTCGTCAGCGGCTCGTCCACCGAGGTCAGGTTGCTTTCAAACGATGCGTTGGCGTCGCTGGTCGGCTCGTTGCCCGAACAGCCGGCCAGCCCGACCAGCGCGAAAGCCGCCAGCGGTGCGATGAATTTGGTCAAACCTGATCTCCCTTTTCGCCGCCCGGAAGCGACCGTTGCAGCGCCTGTTGTACGCGGCGGAACCGGGGAGACTATAATCCCATTACTTTAGTAGGGTAATGTTCGGCTATCATCGCAGCGCGCGCATGCGCACCGGATACTGGCCGGTACGGTCGGATCGATGATGCGGGTAATGGTGCCGGAGGATCAACGGCGGTTCGGGGTGGTGGAGCTGAGGGGAATCGAACCCCTGACCTCTGCAGTGCGATTGCAGCGCTCTCCCATCTGAGCTACAGCCCCGCCCCTCATCCGGCTAAGCCGGGGCCGCTCCCTTAGCTGGCCGTTTCGACCGATGCAACGGGTCTCGCGCACTGCCTCCAACAAATTGTCGGACGGCGACCGATCGTACCGAACGCGCTCTTCGTCGTGGCGTATAATTTGAGCCGGAACCAACCGCAGGGTCGGTGCTTGTTCGCGTACGACATGGCAGCCCGTGCTGCTGCGCCGCGATAACATGAACCATCTGCAGGAGATTTTCATGGGCTATGATCGCTATTCGGGACGTGACGATTCGTCGTCGTACGACCGGTCGGGAGACGAGGGACGCTGGCGGGACCGCGACGATCGGTCGCGTGGCAGCTATGGCGGATCGCAAAGCTATGGCGCGCGTGGCTACGGCTCGGGCCGATCGCAGGGTTATGGCGAGCAGAATTACGGTGGATCGTCGTCGCAGCGCGACGATCGTGACGAAAACCGCGGCCGCGACTATTACGGCGGTTCGTCGGGCGGCAGCCGTTCCTATGGCTCGACCTATGGCGCCGACCGCAACCGTGGCTATGGCAATCGCGACTTCGACCAGAACGATCGCGGCTCCAGCAACTACGGCTCGCAGACCGGTCGCTATCAAGGCAGCTATGCCAGTGACGGCCATCGCTTTGCCGATTATCGCGACAATGACGACAATCGCTTCGGCGGCAACGACCGGTATCGCGAACGCAATCGCGATGACGATCGTTATCGGGCCAGCCGTAGTCAGGACCGTGAAAATCTCGACTATGACGCCGACGATCGCGGCTTCCTGGCGCGGGCAGGCGACGAGGTTCGCTCGTGGTTTGGCGACGAGGACGCCGAACGCCGCCGCGAACGCGACCAGCGATATGACGAGCGTATGGCACGCTATGACGACCGGCACAGCGACCATGCATATCGTTCGTGGCGCGATACGCAGGTCAGCGCCTTCGACCGCGACTACGACGAATATCGGCAGGAAAACGCGACCCGTTTCCAGAACGAGTTCACTGCCTTCCGCACCGAGCGTCAAACTCAGCGTGACAGCCTGACCAAGGTGACCGAGCATATGGAAGTGCTGGGCTCCGATGGCGAACATGTCGGCACGGTCGACAAGGTCCGTGGCGATCGCATCATCCTGACCAAGAATGATGTGGACGCTGGCGGCCATCATCATTCGATCCCGTCGCGGTGGGTCGAATCGGTCGACGAAAAGGTGAAGCTGCGCAAGAGCGCGAGCGAAGCCAAGAAGGCGTGGCGGGACGAAGAAGAACAGCAAGCGATGTTCGGTAACCAGTCGTCGCAGCGGAACTACGGCAACGACCGGTTCGGCAGCGACCGCAACAACGAAACCGGTCGTACGCAGACCGGCAGCGCATCGACCGCGACGACTGGTCAGGCACTGGGGGCGGGGACGTCCACCAGCGCCGGTACCGGGATTGGCGGCACGACCACCAATATGTCGGGCGACAGCGAGACGAACCTGAATCGCAGCTTCCCCGGAACCTATTGATCGGTTCGCAGTGGCGACAGGCGGAGGGGGTCGGGAAACCGGCCCCCTTTGCTTTGTCCGGCACTGGCTGTAAGTTGCTTAAAGAAACGTATTTGGAGATTTGAGCATGGCAAAGGCGTGGCATTTGGTGCGGCGGCCGAACGGAATGCCTGTGGCGGAGGATTTCGCCTTGCGTGATCTACCGGCACGCGATCTGGCGGAGGGAGAGGTGCGCATCGCCAATCGCTGGCTGTCGGTCGACCCGTATATGCGGGGGCGGATGAACGATGTGAAAAGCTATGTGCCGCCCTTCGCGCTGGACGCGCCGATGGACGGCGGTGCCGTGGGCGAGGTGACCGAAAGTCGGGCAGCCGAACTGCCGGAGGGCACGCGTGTCCAGCATATGGCGGGATGGCGTGACGAGGCGATCGTCCCTGCCAAAGGCGTGCAGAAGTTGCCCGACCTTAATATTCCGGATCAGGCGTTTCTGGGTGCGCTCGGCATGCCGGGCATGACGGCGTGGTTCGGATTGCTGGCCGTTGCCGAGGCGAAGGCCGGCGACACGGTGTTCGTCTCGGCAGCGGCGGGTGCGGTCGGTTCGACCGTAGTCCAGATTGCCAAGGCGAAGGGCATGACGGTCATCGGTTCGGCCGGCGGCAGCGACAAGACGGCGTGGGTCCGTTCGCTGGGCGCCGATCACGTGATCGATTATAAGGGCGAGGTGCCGCTGGTGAAGGCACTGGGTGCTACCGCGCCGGACGGTATCGACGTCTATTTCGACAATGTCGGCGGCGATCATCTCGACGCGGCACTAGCGCATGCAAAGCAGGGCGCGCGCTTCGCGATCTGCGGAATGATCGATGGCTATAACGCGTCGCACCCGACCAGCCTGCGCTATCTGATGCGCGTCATCGCGGCGCGGATCCGTGTACAGGGCTTCATCGTCAGCGACTTTATCGGTCGGATCGGCGACTTCCATCAGGGCATGGGCGAAATCGTCGCCAGCGGTAATTTCCAGCGTGAGGAAACGGTGGTCGAGGGGCTCGAGGCGACGCCCGACGCGTTCCTAGGCCTGTTCAGCGGCAGGAACAAAGGCAAGATGCTGGTAAAGCTATAAGTCCTCCCCGGCACGGGGGAGGGGGACCGTCCGGATGCGCAACTGTTCCGTATGCGGCCAACCCCCTCCACCATGCTGTGCATGGTCCCCCTCCCCGCTAGGCGGGGAGGAACTAGTGCAGCTTGGCGATCTTAAGTCCATCTTCCTTCGCGCGCTGCTTGATGGATTCCTCGCTGCGCGTCAGTGCCTTGGCGAGCGCCTTCAACGCCATGCCCTTGCCGGCGAGTTGATGAAGCTTCTGGATTTCATCGGGCCGCCACGGCTGGCGGTGACGTTCGAATTTTTCGGCCATGACGTCTCTCCTATCGCCCCCGTGCCAAGCGGACCAGCGCAGTGTCGAGCGATTGCAGGAAGCGCGAGCGATCGGTCTTCGCAAATGGCGGCGATCCGCCCAGTTGCTCGCCGCCCGCGCGCAGATCGGCCATGATCGCCCGCGTCGCGATCGCGCCGCCGATCGACGCGCCGGTGAACGGCTTGCCGTTCGGCGCGATGACCGTCGCCCCCGCCTTTAGGCAGCGATCGGCGAGCAGGATGTCGGCGGTCACCACCACGCAATCCCTGTCGGCAGCCTCGGCGATCCAGTCGTCGGCGGCATCGAAGCCGTCCGACACCACGACCCGTTCGACCCATGGCACCAGCGGTACGCGCATATGGCTGTTGCTGACGATCGCCACGCCGACACCGTGCCGTTCGGCAACACGGTACACCTCGTCCTTTACCGGGCAGGCATCGGCATCGACGAGGATACGGATCATGGCTCGATCGGGCCGGTCTCGATCACCTCGATCGCATCGGCCCGCCCGCCGAAACCGGCCGTCTCGCCCGCCATCAAGCCGGTGAGCGCCACCGCGAGCGGCGCGGTGAACGGGATGCGGCCCGCCGCCGGATCGGCTTCGTCGCTGCCGACCAGTTCGATCGTCTTCACCTGCCCGTTCAGCCGATAGGTCACCCGTGACCCGAATGCGACCTCGTCCTCGGGGACCGGCGCGATCTCGGCGGTCGAATGCCGCGTCCGCCAATAGCGCAGGTCGCGCTTGATCGCGGTCGTCCGTTCGGCATCGTCCTTGACCGCGGCCAGTTCGGCCTCCAGTCGCGCGACCTGCCCGGCCATCGCCGCCAGCCCCCGCCGCGTGACCAGATTGGGCCCGGGCGGCAGCGGCAGTTCGAAGCGCGGTTCCTTATGTTCGTCATCGTCTTCCCGGCGGAACGCAACGCTCATCAGATCGCGCCCGAGAAGGTATCGCACTGCGCCGGATCGCCGGTTTCATAGCCGCGCTTCAGCCAATAGGCGCGCTGCGCAGAGGTTCCATGGGTGAAGGTTTCCGGTGAGGCTGCGCTCCCTTGCAACGTGTCGTCGCCGATTGCTTCGGCGGCGGTGAGGCCCTCCTGAAGATCGCCCGGCTCCATCCGGCCGCTCCGCTTGCCCCATACCCCGGCATAGCAGTCCGCCTGCAATTCGAGCCGGACCGACTGCGCATTGCCTTGCGCCTTGGGCAGCGTCTGCTGCGCACGGCTGACCGCTTCGGCCTGTCCGGTCAGGTTCTGGATATGATGGCCGACCTCGTGCGCCACGACATAGGCTTGGGCGAAGTCACCACGCGCGCCGAACTTCTGTGACAGTTCGCGGAAGAAGCTGGTGTCGAGATATACTCCGCGATCGGGCGGGCAATAGAAGGGTCCCATTGCCGACTGCGCAGCGCCGCAGCCCGATTGCGCACCACGCTGATAGAAGTTCAGCGTTGGGGCGGGGTAACGTTGCCCCTGCTGCTGGGAGATCTGGCCCCAGACCTGTTCGGTCGATGCCAGTACGCGACAGGCGAACAGTTCCTCGGCCGTGTCGCACGGGACGTTGCCCTGCGCCGATCCCTGTTGCGTCGTCGGTGCCTGACTGCCGCCGGTCAGCAATCCGCCACCGCCGGAAAACATCATGAAGGCGATGGCGATGACGGCGATGATACCGATTGTGCCGCAACCCAGCCCGCGTCCGAGCAACAGTGGCAGGAACCCCAACAGGTTCAGCCCACCGCCGCCGCCGCCCTGGCCAAGGTCCCGCACGTTGCTGGATGGATCGAGATCGTCGAGGCGCATGGGCGGCGGTCCGTTCGTTGAAGCTGCGTACTGAAATGCGCGAAACGCTGCCTGCGTTGCAACCGGTCTGCATGAATTCGGTTGTACGGGCGTTGAACCCGGTTCGTATAACGCGCAAAGTGTCCAGAATGGCCGAAGCCGATCCCCGCCTGCGCCGAGTATCCCCGCCCGGCCTGCCGCTCCCCGACTGCGTCGCGCTGGTGTTGCAGGGGGGCGGTGCGCTTGGCAGCTATCAGGCCGGGGTGATCGAACGGCTCGACGAAACCGGGATCGAGGTCGATTGGGTCGCGGGCATTTCGATCGGCGCGATCAACGCGGCGATCTTTGCCGGCAACCCGCCCGAATGCCGCGTCGCGCGGCTGCGTGCCTTCTGGCAACAGGCGGCAAGCGTGCTGCCATGGTTTCCGATCCTGCCCGACGACCGCGTGCGCGAATGGGTGCATGAATGGTCGGCCGGCGTGGTGCTCGCGACCGGCGTACCCGGCTTTTTCCGCCCGCGCGGCATGGCGCCGCAGTTCGCAGCACCGGGCACTGCCGCTGCACTCAGCTATTACGATACGACGCCGCTGCTCGAGACGCTCGACCGGCTGGTCGACTGGGACCGGGTCAATGACGGGCCGGTCCGGCTGTCGGTCGGCGCGGTCGATATCGAAAGCGGAAATTTCGTCTATTTCGACAGCGCGCGCGAACGCCTCGACGCGCGGCACGTCATGGCGTCCGGCGCGTTGCCGCCGGGCCTGCCGCCGGTCGAGATTGACGGGCGCTGGTATTGGGACGGTGGATTGGTGTCGAACACCCCGCTGACCCATATCCTCGACCATCAGCGCGATCCGATGCTGGTGTTCCAGGTCGATCTGTTCTCCGCCGAAGCGACCCTGCCGCGTACGATCGGCGACGTGGTGGCGCGCGAAAAGGAAATCCGCTTCTCCAGCCGTACGCGACAGGTCACCGCCGACCGGCTGCGCCTGCGGCAGGAACGCGAGTTGATCCGGCGCTTGGTCGCCAAGCTGCCGGTCGAACTGCGCGACGATGCCGATGTCCGCGCGCTGGAGGCGATGGCCGACGAACATCCCTTGAGCCTCGTCCACCTGATCTACCGCGCCAATCGCTGGGAGGGCGGGGCACGCGACTATGAATTTTCGGCACGCGCGATGGAGGAGCATTGGGCGGCGGGTCGCGCGGCGATCGCCGACACCCTCGCCAATGCCCGCGTCGTCGCCGAAAACATCCTCGATGGTCGGACCGCCGCGTTCGACCTGACCCCGCATCTCCATCAACGCCAAGGATAGCCATGTTCCTGAAAGGCAAGACTGCGATCGTCACCGGTTCCACCTCCGGCATCGGCCTCGCCTATGCCAAGGCATTCGCCGCCGAGGGTGCGACCGTCGTCATCAACGGCTTCGGCGACGAAGCGAAGATCGAGGCCGAACGCGCTGCGCTGGCCGAGGCGAGCGGTGCCGAGGCGCGCTACGACCCGGCCGACATGACCAAGCCCGACCAGATCGCGGCGATGGTTGACAAGGCGGCGGCAGAGTTCGGATCGGTCGACATCATCGTCAATAACGCCGGTATCCAGCATGTGGCGAAGATCGAGGATTTCCCGATCGACAAATGGGATGCGATCCTCGCGATCAACCTGTCGTCGGCCTTCCACATGATCCGTGCGGCGGTCCCGCATATGAAGAAGGGCGGCTGGGGCCGGATCATCAACACCGCATCGGCGCACAGCCTGGTCGCCAGTCCCAACAAATCGGCCTATGTCACCGCCAAGCACGGTCTGGCGGGGCTGACCAAGACGGTCGCGCTCGAAGTCGCAACCTTCGGCATCACCGCCAACTGCATCTCGCCCGGCTATGTCTGGACCCCGCTGGTCGAACAGCAGATCCCCGATACCATGGCGTCGCGTGGGCTCACGCGCGAGCAGGTGATGAACGACGTGCTGCTGGCGGCACAACCGACCAAGGAGTTCGTGACGTCCGAACAGGTCGCCAGCCTCGCGCTGTACCTGTGCCGCGACGAAGCCAAGGCGATTACCGGCGCGAACCTGTCGATCGACGGCGGCTGGACCGCGGCATGATCGTAGTATGAAGCGCAGCGCGTGCATCGCCGGCCTGATGCTCGGCCTGTCGACCGGCGGCTGTGGTGGTGGGGCAGGGATGGTGTCCGCCGGTTCTGCCCCGCCGCAGACACCGGCCGCCGCCGACGACTGGCGGCGCGTGGCGACGCCGGCCGATCGCGACCGGTTGCGGCGTTGGCGCGAGGCATGGCTGACCGCCTTGCCCCGTGCCCGCGCCACCGATCCGGCGGCGGTGGCGGAGCAGGGGGCGCTGTTCCAGCCCGACCTTGCCCTCGCCGGCGCGGCGCCCGCGGGGCGCTATCGCTGCCGCGTGTTCAAGCTGGGCGCGGCGGGCAGTGCGATGCGCGACTTCACCGCCTATCCCGCCTTCGACTGCCGCATCGCCGATGAAGGGCGGGTGCGCAGCTTCTACAAGGAGACGGGGTCGCAGCGGCCGGTCGGCCTGTTGTTCGCCGATGGCGACCGGACGGTCTTTCTCGGCACGTTGCTGCTCGGCGATGAACGCGCGCCGCTGCAATATGGGCAGGATCGCGATCGCGACATGGCCGGCGTGCTGGAACGGGTCGTCGAACGCCGCTGGCGGCTGGTGCTACCTTATCCGCGGTTCGAATCGTTGCTGGATGTGATCGAACTGGTGCCAGCGGATTAAACGCTTCGGCCTGTCGGGACGGGACCAAGTGTCGTCCGTTCGTCCTGAGTAGCCATTGGGCTTGTCGAAATGGCGTATCGAAGGACCGTTGGTGGCAGGTGCTTCGATACGGGTCTTCGACTTCGCTCAGCTCCTGCTCAGCACGAACGGTCCTGTCCTAGCGATAGGTACTAAGCCACCAGCGTCCGCCGCACCGTCTCGTAACAATCGTCGATATGCGAATTGCCGACCAGCTTCATCGCGCCGAAGCTGATCCCTGCCGCCGCGATCTGTCCGGCGAAGGGCACGAAGCGCAACAGCGACTTGCTGGCATAGCGCGCGCCAACCCGCCGGATCAGCATCGTCACCACCCGACGCGTGATCGACCGGCCGATGACGCCGTTGCCCAGATTGGCGGCGATCAGCAGCACCTGCTTCGCACGATCCGGTTCGAGCGCCTGCACCTGCTTTTCGCTCAGGCCGAAACGGCTGCTGATATCGGGCAGCAATTTCGTCAGGATGTTGGCATCGACGATCAGGTCGGCGCCCGGCACCGGCACCGCCGATGCGCCCGCCGATACCAGCGCGCGCTTGGTCACCAGCTTGCGCGCTTCGTCGCGGACGCGGTCGAGTTCGGCGATAGACGTGATGTGCATGATGGCCCCGTATCGTTTCGTTGCCGCATCAACGCCGTTCTTGCCAAGCGGCTCCCGATCTTTCAGTTTGCTGATATTCGATATTGAGGACGGACCTGTTGATGATCGTACGTCTCGGCGCGTTGCTTGCCACGACTGCTCTTGCCTTCCCGGCCCATGGTGCCGTCATGCCGCAAACCGCCAATACCAGCGCTGCCGCGATCGACGCCACGCCGCTCACCGCGAAATGGGGCGGCCCGTATCAGGGGGTACCGCCATGGGACAAGGTGACCCCGGCGATGTTCCCGGTCGCCTTCCCGGTGGCGATGGCGGAGATGCGCCGCGAAATCCATGCGATCCGCGACGACAAGCGGCCGGCGACGTTCAAGACGGTCATCGAACCGCTGCAACTTGCCGGGGACATGATGGACCGGGTCGGGTCGATGTGGGGTGTCTATACCAGCAACCTCGCGACCAAGGAGGTTCAGGCGATCGACCGCGAATGGTCGCCGAAGCTCTCGGCGTTCAACGACGAACTATTCCTCGACCCGAAGCTCTTCGCTCGGATCAAGGCGGCCTACGACACCCGCGCCAAACAGAATCTCGACCCGCAGCAATTGCGGTTGCTCGAGCGCACCTATCGCAGCTTCGTGCGGCGCGGCAGCCTGCTGACCGATGCGCAGCGTCAGCAGGTCAGCGGCCTCAATCAGCAACTCTCGGTCGCCTATAACGACTTCAGCCAGAAGGTGCTGGCCGATGAAGAGACGTGGATCGTCGTCGACGATGCGAGGCAACTGGCCGGGTTGCCCGACAGCTTTGTCGCATCGCTGAAGGCCGCCGCCGACGAACGCGGCCTCGCTGGCAAATGGGCGATCGTGAACACCCGCTCGTCGGTCGCGCCGGTGCTGACCTACGCAACCGACCGGGCCTTGCGGGAAAAGGTCTGGCGAGCCTTTACCATGCGCGGCGACAACGCCAACGCCAACGACACCAAGGCGACGATCGCCACCATCCTGAAATTGCGGCAGGAGCGGGCGAAGCTGCTCGGCTTCCGCAACCATGCCTATCTCCGCATGGACGACACCATGGCGGGCACCCCCGCCAATGCGAAGGCGTTGATGATGCGCGTCTGGCCCGCCGCCGTCGCACGCGTCCGCGAGGAAGTGACCGACATGCAAGCGCTGGCGGCAAAGGACGGCGCGAACATCACCATCGAACCGTGGGACTATCGCTTCTACGCCGAAAAGGTTCGCAAGGCGAAGTACGACCTCGATGAAAGCGAGGTGAAGCCGTATCTGCAACTCGACAATATCCTTGCCGGTGCCTTCTACGCGGCGGGCCGGTTGTACGACCTGAAGTTCACCGAAAATACCGGTCAGATCCCGGTGTTCGAAAAGAATGTCCGCACCTTCGTCGTAACCGACGCGCGCACGGGTAAGAATGTCGGCATCTTCTATTTCGATGCCTTTGCCCGCAGCGGCAAGCGGTCGGGGGCATGGGCTACGCGCTATCGCGGTCAGCAGAAGCTGGGCGGGGAGCGCAACGTGCTGGCGTCGAACAACAACAACTTCGTAAAGGGCGCGGCCGGACAGCCGACGCTCATCAGCCTCGACGATGCGTCAACGCTGTTCCACGAATTCGGCCATGCCATCCATTCGCTGTTGCAGGACGTGACCTATCCGGGCCTTGCCGGCACGCCGCGCGACTTCGTCGAATATCCCAGCCAGGTGAACGAGAACTGGCTGCTGACCCGCGACGTGCTCGACCGCTATGCCAAGCACTACCAGACCGGCCAGCCCATGCCGCAGGCGCTGGTCGACAAGATCGAGAAGTCGTCGACCTTCAACCAAGGCTTCGACACCGTCGAATATCTGTCCTCGGCCATTGTCGACATGGAGTTGCATGATCGCGAGACGCCGGTGACCGATGTCGCGGCGTTCGAACGCGATACGCTGGCCAAGCTCGGCATGCCGAAGGAGATAGTGATGCGGCACCGCCTGCCGCAGTTCAATCACCTGTTCGCTTCCGACGCCTATTCGGCGGGCTATTATTCCTATCTGTGGTCGGAAACGATGGACGCCGACACTTGGGCAGCGTTCGAGGCCACCGGCAATGTCTGGGACAAGGCGACGGCGGACCGGTTCCGCAAGACGCTGCTATCGACCGGCAACGAAACCGATCGGAAAGATGCCTATCGCGCCTTCCGCGGCCGCGACCCGGATGTGACCGCGCTGTTCAAGCGCCGCGGCTTCCCAACCAACTAAATCCTCCCCGCTCCGCGGGGAGGGGGACCATGCGCAGCATGGTGGAGGGGGCTGTCCACATACGGAACTGCTGCGTTGCGCGGTACGGCCCTCCACCGATCTTCGGACGATCCCCCACCCGGTACCGGGGCGTAGCTTACAGCGCCTCGGGCCACTGGTTCGGCTGGACCTTCGGCTTCCGTCGGATGGCATCGACGCCAAGCTCCGTCCGCACCCCATCCTTGCCGAATACCAACTCAGCGGGCGTGAGCACATGCAGCGTCTCACCCACGCCGCCGACACCGCCGGTAGTGACCACGACATAGGCGATAGCATTGTCGCCACAGCCCAGCATCGCATCCACGACGGTACCGACCGCCTCACCGCCCGGCCCGGTCAGCTTGGCGCCTACGACCCCGCCGGCCGGATATAGGGACGGTACCGGATGCCGCGCGCTCGCGTCCGCCGCTGCGCTGCTTCCCTTGTCGTACGTCGCCTGTCGCCCGAGCCAGCGCCAGATGCCGACGAGATTGACGATCGTCAAAAAAGCGTTCGACAGTACGAGATTCGTCTGCCCGCTGGTTAGTCCAACCGTCGTCCACGCGACCGACCCGACCGTGAAGACGACGAATCCCCAGCCGGTTACCCGTGCGCCCAAATTCGCGGCGGTCATCATCGCGGCGATCATCGTCGCCGCCGGGGCGATCCATCCCGCCATTTCCTCCACGAAATTCTCCTAGCTTTGTCAGCATGATACGGGCCAAGCGGCCCACGGTTCCGATGAAAGCGAACGGCCGGGCCTTCGCCCCTCTCGCCAAGCGCGTTGAAATTATATAACAAGGCGTTGAAACGAGTCTGCGCGACCGAAACCGGCGACGTGGAAGCGACATGGAGAGTGCATGACCGGCGACAGCCGCACCAATTTGCCGCGCCTCGCGCTGCATGTGCCCGAACCCAAATTCCGTCCCGGCGATGCGGTGGACTTCGCCGACGTCGCCGTGCCCGCTGCCGGGGCGCAGCCGCGCCCCGACACCACCGCCGCGCCCGACAGCTTCCACGACCTCGCCTATACGCTGGTCCGGGTGCTTGATGAGCAGGGGCAGGCGGTCGGCCCGTGGAACCCGCGCCTCGATCCGGAAGTGCTGCGGCGGATGTTGCGCCACATGGCAACGGTGCGTGCGTTCGACGAACGGATGTTCCGCGCGCAACGGCAGGGCAAGACCAGCTTCTATATGAAATGTACCGGGGAAGAGGCGATTGCGGTTGCCGGAACCATGGCACTCGACCGCGACGATATGACCTTCCCCAGTTATCGCCAACAGGGCATCTTGATCGCGCGCGATTACCCGATCGTCGAGATGATGAACCAGATCTACTCGAACCGGGGCGACAAGCTGCAGGGCAAGCAGTTGCCGATCATGTATTCGTCGAAGGATTTCGGGTTCTTCTCGATTTCCGGCAACCTGACGACGCAATATCCGCAGGCGGTCGGCTGGGCGATGGCGTCGGCGTCGAAGGGCGATACCCGGATCGCGGCGACATGGTGCGGCGAGGGTAGCACCGCCGAGGGCGACTTCCACTCCGCGCTGACCTTCGCCACCGTCTATCGCGCACCCGTCATCTTCAACGTCGTCAACAATCAATGGGCGATCAGCAGCTTTTCCGGCTTCGCGGGGGCGGAGGCGACGACCTTTGCCGCGCGTGCGATCGGCTACGGCATTGCCGGGTTGCGCGTCGACGGCAACGATGCGCTGGCGGTCTATGCGGCGACCGCATGGGCAGCGGAGCGGGCACGGACCAATGCCGGTCCCACGCTGATCGAGCATTTCACCTATCGTGCCGAGGGACACTCCACCTCCGACGATCCGTCGCAATATCGGTCGGCTGGCGAGCCGACGGCATGGCCGCTGGGCGACCCGGTCGCGCGATTGAAGGCCCATCTCATCGCGATCGGCGAGTGGGACGAAGACGCCCATGCCGCGATGGACCGCGAGGTCGCCGAGCGCGTCCGCGCCGCGCAGAAGGATGCGGAAGGCAACGGCATTCTCGGGCACGGTTTGCATCAGCCGCTCGACACGCTGTTCGACGGGGTGTTCGAGGACATGCCGTGGCACCTGCGCGAGCAACAGGCGCAGATGATGGCGGAAGAGGAAGCCTCCGGCCGGCCCTGGGCGCGTAAGGAGGGCCACTGACATGGCGCGGATGAACATGATCCAGGCGATCAATTCGGCCATGGACGTCATGATGGATCGTGATCCAAACGTGATCGTGATGGGCGAGGATGTCGGCTATTTCGGCGGCGTGTTCCGCGCAACCGCCGGGCTTCAGTCGAAATACGGCAAGACTCGCGTGTTCGACACGCCGATCACCGAATGCGGCATCATCGGCGTCGCGGTCGGCATGGGGGCCTATGGCCTGCGTCCGGTCCCCGAAATCCAGTTCGCCGATTACATCTACCCTGCGCTCGACCAGCTGGTCAGCGAGGCGGCACGGCTGCGCTATCGCTCGGCTGGCGACTTTACCGCGCCGATCACAGTCCGCTCGCCGTTCGGCGGCGGCATCTTCGGCGGGCAGACGCACAGCCAGTCGCCCGAAGGCATCTTCACCCATGTCAGCGGCATCAAGACGGTGATTCCGTCGACGCCCTATGATGCCAAGGGGCTGCTGATCGCCGCGATCGAGGACAATGACCCCGTTCTCTTCTTCGAACCCAAGCGCATTTATAACGGCCCGTTTGACGGCAATTGGGACAAGCCGGCGCAGAACTGGTCGAAACACGCTGGCGGCGAGGTGCCCGAGAACTATTACCGCATCGAACTGGGCAAGGCGAAGGTGGTGCGCGAGGGCGGCGACCTGACCATCCTCGCCTATGGCACGATGGTCCATGTCGCGCAGGCGACCGTTGAAGCGGCCGGCATCGATGCCGAGATCCTAGACCTGCGCACATTGGTCCCACTCGATATCGACGCGATCGAGGAGTCGGTGAGGAAGACCGGTCGCTGCATGATCGTCCACGAAGCGACGCGCACCGGCGGCTTCGGCGCCGAACTGTCGGCATTGGTGCAGGAACGCTGCTTCCACCATCTCGAAGCGCCGATCGAGCGCGTAACCGGCTTCGATACGCCGTATCCGCACAGCCTCGAATGGGCGTATTTCCCGGGGCCGGTCCGCATCGGACAAGCGCTCAAGAAAATCATGCAGGACTGACCGCCATGGCACGTTTCTCTTTCCGCCTGCCCGATATCGGTGAAGGCATTTCCGAAGCCGAGATCGTCGCCTGGCACGTGGGCGTAGGCGACCGCGTCGAGGAAGATGGCCGGCTGGCCGACCTGATGACCGACAAGGCGACCGTCGAAATGGAAAGCCCGGTCGCGGGCACGGTGGTCGAACTGGCGGGTGAGCCGGGCGATCAGGTCGCGATCGGTGCAACGCTGGTGGTGATCGAGACCGAGGGCGAGGTGGTGCAGCCGGCGGAACCCGAGCGGGTCGAAGCAGAGAATCCGGGTGTCGAGGAAGTCGCGACCTCGCCAGTAGCGGAACGGCAAGATCCTCCCCGGCACGGGGAGGGGGACCATGCGCAGCATGGTGGAGGGGGAGCGCCGCTGGACGCAACGCCCGCCGATGTTCCGCAACAGGCCGCCCCCCTCCACCATCCGGCGACGCCGGATGGTCCCCCTCCCCGTGAACGGGGAGGAGTACTGGCGTCCCCCGCCGTCCGTGCTCGCGCCGCCGACCTCGGAATCGATCTGTCCGCCGTCCACCATGACGGCCCGCACATCCGCCACGCCGACCTCGACGCGTACCTCCGCTACGGCAGCGGCCAAGGCTACCGCGCCCCCAACGCCAGCCGCGCCCGCCCGGACGAAACCGTCAAGGTCATCGGTATGCGCCGCCGCATTGCCGAGAACATGGCCGCCGCCAAGCGCCACATTCCGCACTTCACCTATGTCGAGGAAATCGACGTCACCGCGCTGGAGGCGATGCGCGCCGACCTGAACGCCGCACGCGCCCAACGGCCCAAGCTGACCATGTTGCCGCTGTTGATTGTCGCGATCTGCCGGACGCTGCCCGACTTCCCGATGCTCAACGCGCGTTACGACGACGAAGCCGGTGTGGTCACGCGGTTCGGGCGGGTGCATCTAGGCATGGCCGCACAGACCGATGCCGGTCTGATGGTGCCAGTGATCCGCGACGCACAGGACCTGAACCCATGGCAGCTCGCGACCGAGATATCGCGGCTGGCCGAGGCGGCGCGGACCGGCAAGGCGAAGTCGGAGGAACTGTCGGGCGGCACGATCACCGTCACCTCGCTGGGGCCACTGGGCGGGATCGCGACCACGCCGGTCATCAACCGGCCCGAAGTCGCGATCATCGGTCCGAACCGCATCGTCGAACGCCCGGTATTCCGCGCGCGTCCGGGTGGTGGCGAGGAGATCGTCAAGGCCAAACTGATGAACCTGTCGATCAGCTGCGATCACCGGGTCGTCGATGGCCATGACGCCGCCAGCTATGTCCAGGCGTTGAAGCGGCTGATCGAAACGCCGGTGCTGCTGTTCGCGGACTGATCGGTCAGCCTGTGGTCATCCTCGCACCGGCAATATCGTCGAACCGTAGGAGGACGCGATGCGGGTAGGGTGGTTGATCGGGACGGCGATGCTGGCGGTGACGCAGGCGGCATCGGGGCAATCGGCGGATTACGACTTCGCCTATCGCTATCCGCTGCAAGCTGCGCGGATCGCGCCGCTCAAGGCTTGGCTCGAAGCGGACAAGGCGAAACAGCGCGCGACGATCGCGCGCGACGCCTCGACCTTCCGTCGCGAGGCCAAACGCGACGGTTTCCCGTTCCGCAAATATGAGGCGCAGAAGGAATGGAAGGTCGTGGCGGATACGCCACGCTTCCTCAGCCTGTCGGTCAGCGACTACAGTTATAGCGGCGGCGCGCATGGCGGAACCGCATCGGGCGGATTGTTATGGGACAAGCGCGCCGGGCGGCGTGTCGATCCGAAAGCGGTGTTCGTGTCGCATACCGCATTACAGGCGGCAGTGATGCCCGGCTGGTGCCGCTGGATGACCGCCGAGCGGACGCGGCGGGTCGGGGCGGTCGCCGAGAATGACGCCACCTTCGGCAAATGTCCGCCGATCAAGGATGTGACCGTGCTGCTCGGCTCGTCGAACGGCCGGACATTCGACCGGATCGGGGTGATCGCCGACCAATATGTCGTCGGGTCCTATGCCGAGGGGCAGTATGAACATACGCTCCCGGCGACGGCAGCGGTGCTGCGGGCGGTGAAGCCGGAATATCGCGGAGCGTTTGCCGCGCGATAAGCTCCTCCCCGATCGGCGGGGAGAGGGGGCGCCCGCGACCCAGCAGTTTCGACTACGGATACCCCTCTGCACCAGCTTCGCAAGTCCCCCTCTCCACGAAGCGGGGAGGATTTACGCGATCGGTTCGTCGAACATCAGCGCACGGACGAACCGGACCGGCGGCGATCCGTGCGAGATGGCGGCGTTGTTGTAGCGCATCAGGTCGAACTTGCTCCCTGCGCGCCGCTCGGCTTCGCGGCGCATGTCCATATGTTCGCTATATCCGACGAAGTAGCTAAGCAGCTGCGTCGACCCTAGCCGGGCGCGGGTCCATTTGCCGGCCGCTTCGCGTTCCTGCTGGAAGGCACCTTCCATCATCAGCTTCATCGCCTGCGCCTCGGTCAGCCCCTCGGTATGGATGCCGATGTCGAGCAGGGTGTTGGTGATCGACCGCATCCGCATTTTCAGCACGGTCAGCTTGAACAGCGGATCGCCGTCCAGATAGTCGGCATCGGCCATCACCCGCTCGGCATAGACCGCCCAGCCCTCGACGAACGGCCCGGAGGACAGCACGGCGCGCAACACCGACTTGTTCTCGTTGCTGTGCGCGATCTGCAGGTAATGGCCCGGCATCGCCTCGTGGATCGACAGGTCGTGCAGCATATAGTCGTTATATTCGCGCAGGAACGAGGTCGTCTGCGCTTCGGTCCAGTCTGCCGGGATCGGCGACACCGCGTAGAAGGTGCCAAGATTCTTTTCGAGCGGGCCGGGGCTGTCGCAATAGGCGACGGCGACACCCTGCTGGAACTTCGGCATCTCGATAATCTGGACCGGGGTGGTCGGTACCCGCACCAGCTTCTTTTCTCGGACGAAGGCGGTCGCCTGTTCGAGCGTCGCGCGCGCCTTTGCCATCACGCCCGAACGGGTCGGGCGGCGGGCGTAGCTCATCTCCAGCGCGGCCTCGATCGCCTTTTGCTGCTGGGCCGGGGTCGGCTTGGCGGGCGTCGGCGGGGCCTTGGGCCGGCCGCGCAGGACGATGCGCGCCTGTTCGTACATTTCGGCGCGGGTATCGGCGGCGGCGCGGACGGCGCGCGCCTTGATCTCGGTCCGCGACAGGGGCGAGAGGAGCGCGAACTTGACCTTCTGATCGTACAGTTCGGGCGACAGACGGAAATCGCCCTTCGCCGCGGGCACCAGCACCGTGTCGAGCCAGCGCTGCTGTTGGGCAGTCGCGGTCTTCAGCGTCGCGACGGCACGGTCGAACTTCGCCCGGTCGCTGCGGTTCAACGTGGCGCGATGCGGCGCCAGCATCGTCTCGACGATTTGGAGGATGCCGTCATTCTGTTTGGCGACGGTGGTCGCATAGATGGCGGGCACGCGTTCGGGGACGATGCTCTCGCGCATCTGCGCGTACATCGTCGGCACCTGTTCCATCCGCCGCGTCGCCGCGCGCAGCCGCTGCGGCCATGGCGCGAAGTCGCGCGCCGCGAGCGCATACAGGCCGCCGGAGATCGTGCCGGCCGCGCCCTGCGGATCCCACGCAAAGGGTTGCAGCACCTCCAGCGTCCACAATTGATACCGAAGCTCGTTGTCGAGCAGCGCGGCATCGACCTGATCGTCGCGCGACAGCGTGTCGCGGGGAATCGCGTTCAGTTCGAGCAGCGTCGCGCGCAGGAACTCCGCATCGCGGGCGCGCCCGGCGGCCGACAGGTCCTCGACCTCGCTGTCATGCGCATGGTTGCCGAGCGCGGTGGCATAGCCCGGATGCAACCGCGCGATGCCGTCGAGATAGCGTTTCGACAGCCGCGCGAAATCGCCGGCCGGCCCACTCTGCGCCAGCGCCGGAAAGCTGCCGGCCAGCGGCGCGAGCGCCATCAGCGCGACGAAATGGCGGCGATACATGCGGCAATCCCCTCAAGTCCTGATCCGCCACGCTACCGGGCCGGGGCCGCCGCACAAGCGGATTTAGCGTGCCTCGCGCAGTTCGATCGCGCGCGCGAACACTGCCGCGAACATCTCCGGCGTCAGGCGCCCGGTATTCTGGTTGTAGCGCGAGCAGTGATAGCTATCGATCAGCGTCCGTCCGCCGGGCATGGCATGTTCGGCAAGATGCGCGAACGGCGCTTTGGGCAGGCGGCCGCCGAGCACTTTCACCGCCGACTGGTGCGCGATCGCGCCCAGTGCGACGACGACGCGCAGCGACGGCATCGTCGCCAGATCGGCATTGAGGAACGGGCGGCAGGTGCGGATTTCCTCCGGCGACGGCTTGTTCTCGGGCGGCAGGCAGCGGACGGCGTTGATGATGGCGATGCCCCTTGGCACCGGTGCGTCCTCGACCCGGCCGGTATAGCTGCCCTCGGCCAGACCGGCGGCGATCAGCGTGTCCCAGAACAGCGGCCCCGACCGGTCGCCGGTGAAGGGACGGGCGGTGCGGTTCGCCCCCTGCAAACCCGGCGCGAGGCCGATGATCGCCAGCCACGGATCGGCGTCGGCCAAGATGGGAACGGGGGCATTCCACCAGTTCGGGTGGTCGATGCGAAGCTGTTCGCGCAAGCCGACCAGACGGGGGCAGCGCGGGCAGTCTCGCGACGGTTCGTTGACGGCGGCGACGGCGGCGGCTTCGAGGTCCAGCGGGGCGGGGGTGGTGCTTTCCATTGGCGGGCGATAGGCGCGGGCGATGGCGACCTCAACCTATGCGATTGCGATCGGATCGAACAGGCGGGGACGGCATGGCGGGCCGGCAAGCGAGGTACGTGCGGCGATCTCCGCGCTCGACGGAGTGCGGGCGGTCGCGCCGATCATCGGCAGCGCGCCGCTGGGTCCGTCGCTCAGGCGCTATGCCAACACCGTCCTGTTGCTCGACAGCGACCTGTCGCCGCCAGCGATGCTCGCACGGCTGAAGGCGATCGAGCGGGCGTTCGGGCGGCGGCGCGGGCGGCGTTGGGGATCGCGGGTCCTCGACCTCGACATCGTCCTGTGGTCGGGTGGCTGCTGGTCGGGGCCGGGGCTGACCGTGCCGCACATCGCATTTCGTGCGCGCGACTTCGTGCTGCGTCCCTTGACCCGGATCGCACCCGGCTGGCGTGATCCGGTGAGCGGGCGCACGGTCCGGCAACTGCACCAACTGGTTGACCGCGCTCGCCCGCGGGACTAGGGGGCGGGGCTTCGTGGGCCCGTAGCTCAGTTGGTAGAGCAACGGACTTTTAATCTGTAGGTCTCGGGTTCGAATCCCGACGGGCTCACCACCGTACCGTTCCATCACCGCGCGATGTCGGCGGCGTCGACATCCGGTCGTCAAGCCATTGATCCGTTAAGCCCTTCTTAGCCATGGTCGCATATCCTGTCGGCCGTAGCGGCATCGCAAGATCGACGTCCGAACCGGCTCGGTAGGCGTCGACGGCACCATTGCCGGCGAAGGGGATAGGTCGGTCGATGCGGGTACGAAGAGCGTTCATCCGGTTCCGGGACGGCTCCACGCGCACAAAACTGACGATCGCGTTCGGAATCCTGGTGGCGATGGCGATCCTGTTGATCGGCATGGTCGTCGGGCAGATCGGCTCGATCCGCCACGCGGTCGAACTGAACCAGCAAAGCGCGAGGATTATCCGCCTGTCGCATGTCGCCGAAAAGGGCGTGATCCGCGCCAATTCGCAGATGCGCGGCGTGCTGCTGACCGGCAATTTCGACTATCTCGACACCTATTACGAGGGGCGCGCGCAGTTCGTTCAGTCGATGGCGAGCCTCGCGACGCTGGTCGACCTGCCCGAACAGCGTGCGCTGGTGCAGCAGGCGGTCGCCGCGCAAGCGGACTGGAGCCGGCAGTTTGGCGATCCGTTGCTCGCGCTTGCGCGGCGGCCGGGCGGGCGGGCGCAGGCGACCGCCATATTGGTCGCCGGCGGGCCGAAAGTCCGCGTCACCTATATCAACCGCATGGTCGCATCGCTGCGCGAGATCGAGGAACGGCGTATCGCCGAGCGCGAGAACGAACTGTACGAAACGATGGCGCACGCCTTTCTGGCGTTGGGGACCGGCGGCCTCTGCCTGTTGGCGATTGCGGTTGCGATGGCGTGGTTGCTGACCCGATCGATCGCGATTCCGCTCGCCCGGTTGAGCGATGTCGTCGATCGCCTGACGGGACGCGATTTTACCGTGACGGTGCCGGTCGACCAGCGCCGCCGCCGCGACGAGATCGGCCGGATCGCCCGGTCTCTCGAAGTGTTCCGGGTGGCGGGGATCGAGAACCAGCGACTGGAAGCCGAGGCGCAACGGATGGTCGAGGCCCGCGCCAGCGATGCGGAAGACGTGGCGCGACGGGTGCGGATCGATGCCGAACGCGACCGGGCGACGATCCGCATCATCGGCGCCGGGCTGGCGGCGATCGCGCGCGGCGACCTGACCTTTCGCCTATCCGGTGGATTGTCGGGCGATGCCGCGGTGTTGAAGCAGGATTATGATTCGGCCCTGGCGCAATTGGGCGGACTGCTGGGGCGGGTGCAGAGGATGGTTGGCGCGGTCGATCGCGACGCACGCAGTATCGTCTTCGCCGGCGAGCAACTGACCCAGCGGACCGTCGAGCAATCGGCGGCGATCGCCATCGTCGGCGACCGGTTGACCCAGGTCACGGCATTGATCGACCGCAACACCATCGGCGTCCGGCGCGTCGCAGAAGTGGCGCAGTCGACCGGCGAGGCCGCCGAACAATCGCGCCGGACGGTGGGGGAGGCGGTGCGGGCGATGGCGCGGATCGACGAGAGTTCGGAACAGATCGGCGCCATTGCCGGGCTGGTCCGGTCGATCGCCGAACAGACGCATCTGCTGGCGCTGAACGCCCAGATGGAGGCGGCGCGCGCCGGGGCGGCGGGCAACGGGTTCGCGGTCGTCGCCAGGGAGGTCAGCCAGCTTGCCACCCGGCTGCGCGCGGCAAGCCACGATATCGCCCAATCGCTGGCATCGGCGCGGGCATGCGCGATCGAGGGCGTCGACCTGGTAGGAACCGCCAGCGGCAAGCTGGGGCTGATCCTGCGGGATGTGAAGGAGATGTCGACGCTGGTCACCGATCTGGCCGGCGCGGCCGAACGGCAGGCGGGCGAGGTTCAGGATGTCGATGCACGGATGCGCGACATTGCGCGCGTCACCGAACGCAACGCGGTGGCAGCGGGTGAGGCGGGCGAGACGCTGGCACGGTTGTTGACCGGGGCGGACGCGCTGGCGCGGTCGCTTGCGCAATTCCGCATTCCCGATGCGATCAATGTTATGGCTTTGCCGGCTGCGGCCTGAATTTGGGGAGAGATTTTTGCACAGGCCCGGATGAAGTTCGGGGCCAATATTCGTCGCACGCTCCGAAATGGATCGGCATGGGTGGATCCGATCGCCCCGACACCACTCCTATCCGTCGATCGACCCGCCGAGCGACGCGTTGACCAGTCCGCCGTCGACGGTGATCGTCTCGCCCACCACATAATCGCCCCCGCGCGACGCAAGGTAGATCGCCGCCGCCGCCATATCCTCGTCGACCCCGATCCGCCCGGCCGGAATACGTTTCGCGACTCCGTCGCCATGGTCGCGCGCCGCCTTGTTCATGTCGCTGGCGAACGCGCCGGGCGCGATCGAGCTGACGTGGATCGCATCCGCAACCAGCCGCGCCGCCATCCGCCGGGTGAGATGAATCAGTGCGGCCTTCGACGCCTGATAGCTGTACGTCTCCCACGGATTGACCCGCTGTCCGTCGATCGAGGTGATGTTGATGACCTTGGCCGGCCTCGCGCGCGATGCCGCCACCTTCAGCATCGGGTGCAGCGCCTGCGTCAGGAAGAATGGCGATTTCACGTTCAGGTCCATGACCTTGTCCCAGCCCGCTTCGGGGAAGGTCTCGAACGCTTCGCCCCATGCCGCACCGGCATTGTTGACGAGGATGTCGAGCCGGTCGGTCTGCGCGGCGAGGCGGTCGGCCAGCGCGCGGCATCCCTCGATGGTCGACACGTCCTGCGGCAGCGCGGTTGCGCCGATCTCTTCTGCCGTCGCGATGCACTGGTCAGCCTTGCGCGCCGACACGAACACCTTCGCGCCCTGTGCCACGAATCCCGCCGCGATCATCCGCCCGATGCCGCGCGATCCGCCGGTGATGAGCGCGACGCGTCCGTCGAGGCGGAACAGGCTGGCGGTGTCCATAAACTCTCCTGCAACAAACCGGATCTTCGAATCGTCCGGTTCGTCAGGATGACAGCGGATACCCGATCACGCAATCGGGCGCGCCGCCAACCGGCGACGCGCCCGTCCGCGCTAGGGAGCGTGGATCAGATCCGGCCGAGCCGGTGGTAGAGATGGGCGAATTTGCTCGATTGCGGCTGGTCGGCGATCGTCTGGATGTGGGTGGCCAGCGCTTCCTTCAGCAACCGGAAATCCTCGGTCGAGAAAACGGCGCGGCTGCGGGTCGGTTCGGGCATCGTACTTCTCCTCTCGTTCTGGTTCAGGCGGCCTTGTCGAACTGGGCCGTTTCGGTGGATTCTTTCAGGGCGGTGGTCGAACTGCTGCCCCCGGCCAGCGTCGTCGCGACAAGGTCGAAATAGCCGGTGCCTACCTCGCGCTGATGGCGGGTCGCGGTATAGCCATTGTCCTCGGCGGCGAATTCTGCCTGTTGCAACTCGCTATAGGCCGCCATGCCCCGGTCGCGATATCCGCGCGCCAGTTCGAACATGCCGTAATTCAGCTGGTGGAACCCGGCCAAGGTCACGAACTGGAACTTGTACCCCATCGCCCCGATCTCACGCTGGAAGCGGGCGATATCGTCCTTGTCGAGATTCTTCTCCCAGTTGAACGACGGCGAACAGTTATAGGCGAGCAGCTTGTTCGGATACTTTGCCTTGATCGCCTCGGCGAAACGCCGCGCATCGTCGAGGTTCGGCTTGCTCGTCTCCCACCACAACAGATCGGCATGTTCGGCAAAGGCGAGGCCGCGCGCGATGCAATGATCGACCCCGGTTCCCTCCTTCAGCCGGAAAAAACCTTCGGGCGTCCGCTCGCCGGTCAGGAACGGATGGTCGCGCGCGTCGATATCCGAAGTGATCAGCCGCGCGCTCTCGGCATCGGTCCGGGCGCAGATGATCGTCGGCACCCCCGCCACATCCGCCGCCAGCCGCGCCGCGTCGAGGTTGCGGATATGCGCCTGGGTCGGAATGAGAACCTTGCCGCCAAGGTGCCCGCACTTTTTTTCCGATGCCAGCTGGTCCTCATAATGCACGCCCGCGACGCCGGCGGCGATATAGGCCTTCATGATCTCGAAACAGTTGAGCGGCCCGCCGAACCCGGCCTCGGCATCGGCGACGATCGGCGCATACCAGTCGCGGGTAGCACCACCCTCCATATGCTCGATCTGGTCGGCGCGGCCGAGCGTCGCGTTGATCCGCTTGGCCAGTTCCGGCCCGGCGTTCGACGGATAGAGCGACTGGTCGGGATACATCTGTCCGGCGGTGTTGGCGTCGGCCGCGACCTGCCAGCCCGACAGATAGATCGCCTTCAGCCCAGCGCGCACCATCTGCATCGCCTGATTGCCCGACAGCGCGCCCAGCGCATGGACATAATCCTCGCTGTGCAGCAACTCCCAAAGCCGGTTCGCCCCGCGCCGTGCCAGCGTATGTTCGACCGCGACCGATCCGCGCAGCTTCGCGACGTCGGCGGCGGTGTAGGGGCGGGTGATCCCGTCGAAGCGGCCGGGCGGGGCAGGGACCATTTCGGCGATGTCCATTGTCATGTCCTTCACAGTATCGGTTGTCGTTGACACCGCTATGCCGGTGTCGACGCAGCAGCGTCAGCCGTTACGTGCCGAAATTCCGGTTGGACTGTCGCGTCCGCCCGTGTTCCTGTTGTCAGCATGTAAATTCGTGACAAGGGGTGGCTCATGGAAACCAAGCTCTTCGCCGGTCACGCCGTCCGCCGCCTGCGTCGTGGGCAGGCGCTTACGCAAGCGGCGATGGCCGAGCTGCTCGGCGTATCGCCCAGCTATCTGAATCTTATCGAACGCAATCAGCGCCCACTGACCGCGACCCTGTTGGTGGCGCTCGCCGAACGCTTCGGCTTCGACGCCCGCACGCTGGCCGCCAGCGAACCGGCAGGGGGCGCCGATGCGCTGCGCCGCCGCCTTGCCGACCCGATGTTCGCCGACCTCGCGCTCGACCGCGCGGACATTGCCGAGTGGCTGGCAAGCGCGCCGGGCGGCGCCGAAGCCTTTGCTCGCGCCTTCGACCGATTGGGCAGCGGGGCGGGGGAGACGATCGCCGCCGATCCCGCCATCGACGCCCGCGCCGCGATCGAACGCTGGCGCAACCATTTCCCCGACCTCGACGCACAGGCCGAAGCACTCGCCGATGACCTTCGGCAGAGCGGCGGTGACCCGGCGGCGGCGATGGCCGATCGCCTGCGCGTCCGCCACCATCTCTCGGTCCGGCTGCTGCCGGTGGAGGCGATGCCCGACCGCCTTCACCGCACCGACCTGCACGCCCGGCAACTCCAACTCTCCGAACGCCTCGACCCCGCCTCGCGCAGCTTCGCGCTCGCCCGCGCACTGGGTCATGCCGAGGCACGCGCCGAAGTCGACGCGTTGGTGCGCGGCGCGGCCCTGACCGATCGCACCGCCGAACTCTGGCTGCGCCGCCACCTCCACGGCTATTTCGCCGCCGCCGTCATGATGCCCTATGCCCGCTTCCTCCGCGCGTGCGAAGCGACCGGCTATGACATCGCGCTACTCGGCCGTCGCTTCGGCGCGGGGTTCGAACATGTCGCCCACCGCCTGACCACGCTCCATCGCGTCGGCGCGCGGGGCCTGTCCTTCTGCCTGCTGCGCATCGACCGCGCGGGCCAGATTTCGAAGCGCTTCGCAGGCGCCAGCCAGTCGCCTCTGGTCGAGGGCGCGCCCTGTCCGCTGCTCGGCGCGTTCGACGCCTTCGCACGTAGCGGGGAGGCGATCGTGCAACTCGTCGAACCCGAAGCCGGTGGCCGCTGGCTGACCATCGCCCGCACCGTTACCCCGCCCGGCGCGCTGGCCGGCGAAGTCCGTGCGCGCTTCGTCGTCATGCTCGGCATCGCCGCCGAACAGGCCGCCGGCCTCGCCGCCGCGCGAGGCCTCGACCTTACCGCGCGTGGCGTGCCGGTCGGGGCAGGGTGCCGCGCCTGCACCCGCGGCGACTGTCCACAACGCTCCGCCCCGCCCGCCGGCCGCGCCATGCGCCTCGACGATCGCGACGGCGGCCTGACCCCCTTCGCCTTTGCCGGGGATTAGGATTATCGTGGCTTTACATCTCCGTTAACCAAGTTCTGGCAGGAACAGGCCATGCGAGTCCTCCATATCCTCGATCATGGTCTGCCGCTGCACAGTGGATACACGTTCCGCACCCGGGCGATCCTGACCGCGCAGATGGCGCGCGGCTGGAGCGTGGCTGCCGTCACCAGCGGGCGGCAGGGGACGAGCGACGTCGCAGGCGAGACGATCGACGGTATCGACTTCCACCGCACCGTGCCGCCGCGCAGCCTGCCGGCACCCTTGGGCGAACTCGCCGAAATCCGCGCCTTCGCCGCGCGCATCGACGAAGTCGTCAACGAATTCCGCCCCGACATCCTTCACGCCCATTCGCCGGTCCTCGATGCGCTCGCCGCACTGAAGGTCGCCCGCAAGCGTGCCTTGCCGTTGGTCTATGAGATCCGCGCCTTTTGGGAAGACGCCGCCGTCGGCAACGGCACCGGCACCGAAGGCTCGCTCCGCTACCGCGCGACTCGGGCGCTCGAAAGCTGGGCGGTGGGGCGCGCCGATGGCGTCGCCGTCATCTGCGAAGGATTGCGCCGCGACCTGATCGCGCGTGGCATCGATCCGGACAAGATCATGGTGTCGCCCAACGGCGTCGACCTGACCCTGTTCGGCGATTCGCCCGCGCCCGACGCTACTCTTGCCGCCGAACTCGGTCTGACGGGCAGGGACGTGCTCGGTTATCTCGGCAGCTTCTATGACTACGAAGGGCTCGACACGCTGATCGCCGCGATGCCCGCTTTGGTCGCCGCGCGGTCCAATGTCCGCCTGCTGCTGGTCGGCGGCGGCCCGATGGAATCGGCGTTGCGCGCCCAGGCCGAAGCGTCCAGCGCCGCCCATGCGATCCGCTTCATCGGTCGCGTGCCGCACAACGAAGTCGAACGCTACTATGGACTCGTCGATCTACTCGTATATCCCCGTAAGGCGATGCGCCTGACCGATCTTGTCACCCCGCTCAAACCGCTCGAGGCGATGGCGCAGCGCCGGCTGGTCGCCGCGTCCGATGTTGGCGGCCATCGCGAGTTGATCCGCGACGGCGACACCGGCACGCTCTTCGCCCCCGACGATCCTGCCGCGCTCGCCAGCCGGGTCGCCGCCTTACTCGCCGACCGGTCGGGGTGGGAAGCGATGCGCGATCGTGCGCGTGCCTTCGTCGAATCGGAGCGTAACTGGGCGGCGAACGTCGCGCGCTATCAACCGCTTTACCAGCGGCTGATCGGTCGTAACGCCCCTGCAACCACTGCGCCCGCCCGGCCGTTGGTCGACGCATGAAGCGCTCGCAGGTCCCGATCGTCGCGATCTTTACCGCGCTGACGGTGGCGCTCGTCATCGCGCTGCTGCCGGTTTGGCGGATCGAGGCTGCGGTAGAAGCCAGCGGGCTACCGGCGCTGCTCCCCGCCGCCGCGCCGCCGCTGGGCATGACCGCGCGCATCATGCTGATGCTCGCGGCCGCGACGCTCATCGCCGGGCCACTGTGGATCGGGCTATGGCTGTTGCTGCCCGCCAAGCGCCGCCGCCGCGCCGCCGGTGCCGAACCCAGCGTTCGCCGTGCCGATGCCCATCCCGACGCGCCGCCGCGCCCGCCGGTCCGCGCCGCGCGCGATCTGGGCAAGCCGTTCCTCGACCCGCTCGATCCGGTCGAGACCGAAATGGATCTGCCGCGCGACCTGAACGTGCCGATGGCGATCTTCGACCCGGCCGCCGTGCCCCCGGTTCCCGCCGCCCCGGCGCAGGCGGTGCGGCCGCTCTTCCGCCCGACGCCCGCGCCTGTCGACGAACCGACCGTCGCACCCGACGCCTTCTTTGCGCCCCCCGAACAGGAGGCGCCCGTGCCGCCGACGCCCGTCGAACCGCCGCTCGCCGAAGCGTCGACGCGGGAAGAGGCCGAGCCGCTGTTCGTGCCGGAGCCGCCGGTCGTGCTGGAAACTGCCACTACGTCCGATCCGGACGAGGTTTCACCGTTCGTGGCCGACGTGCCCGCAGAACCCGAATTGGTGGATGTCACTCCGCCGCCCGCCGCCGCACCGCCGGTCGCGGAAGCACCAGCGGCCCATCCCGATATCGCGCCCGCCGAACCGGCGATCGAACCGGCCCCCTTGCCCAGCCTCGACGCGCTGCTCGACCGCCTCGACGAAGGGCTGCAACGTCGCCGGACCGCCGAAATCGAACGGCAGGAAGCCGCCAAGGCGCAATCCACCGGCCTCGCCTCCGCGCTGGGCGCCCTCCGCCGCATGGCTGGCGGCGAATGACCCTTCTCCCCTCTCCCCGGAGAGGGGAGAGGGTTAGCGAAGCTTGCCAGCCTGCTGGCTAGCGCAGCTTGGGAGAGGGGTCGAGCGAGCCACGGGCTCGCGCGCTCGCTAAAGCGAGCGCTCCACCCCTCACCCAGCTCCGACTATAGCGTGATGACAACAGGCAGAACCGTTCGTGCTGAGTAGGGCTGAGCTTGTCGAAGACCCGTATCGAAGCACGCGCCACAGACGGTCCTTCGATACGCCATTTCGACAAGCTCAATGGCTACTCAGGACGAACGGGTCAGTTTCATGTCATTCAACTCGAGGCGTTTGCTGGCAGCAAACACAAAGTCCGCACAACCCGCTCCCCTTATCGGGACGAGGGGGCCGCTCTGTACCTGACCTTCACCGCTCCTCGACCGTCAGCACCTCCACCATCACCGCATCCCCCGTCCGCGCCACCAGCGCGACATCCGCGACCAGATGCCCGCGTAGCGGCAGGTTCGCCTCGGCCAGCCCCGCGACCCATGCATCGAATGCCACGCCCGATCCACTCAGCGTCAACCGATGCCGCGCCCCGACGAAGGTCGCACTGGCCCAGCGCGTCCAGTCCGCCTCGCCGACCGTGACCGCGACCCCCGCCGCCTCGGCCGCGATCCGCAACCGCCGTTCGAGCAGCGTCGCCGCATCGGGACCCCGGCTCAATGCCGACGCTCCTGCGCGTCGATATAGGCTTCGATCTTGGCGATCAGCGGGGGGCGTGGCTGCCGCCCGTTGCGCAGGTCGCCGACCAATCGCGGATCGCCCGCCGCGCGCCGTCCGAACAGCGTTTCCGGCGTGCCCGTAGCCTGCAAATGCTGGCTGATCCGTTGCAAAATCGTATGCATCCATACCTCCCGTCTACCCTCTCGACTCAATCCGTGTTCATGATCTGTTCCTTGAAATCCAACTTGTCTAGGAAAAATCCTACGGCTAGGAATTACCTATGGAATCGAACGACATCCGCGCCGCGATCGCGCGCCTTGCCGGGGAACGGGGCGTCAGCCTTGCGGAGCTGTCCCGCGTGCTGGGGCGTAACCCCGCGTATCTTCAGCAATTTATCGAACGCGGTTCTCCGCGGAAACTGGCGGAGGCCGATCGTGCGACGCTCGCCCGCTATCTGGGCGTCCCCGAATCGCTGCTGGGTGGCCCGCCGGAAAATCCGCTGATCGCGATCCCCCGCATCGATGCCGCCGCCTCCGCCGGGCCGGGCGGGCTGGTCGAGGATGATCTGGGCGACGGCGCGCTGCGCATCGATACGGCGTTGCTTCGCCAATTGCGGGTCCGTGCCCAAGATGCGTCGATGATTACCGTCGCAGGCGATTCGATGCAGCCGACACTGTCCGATGGCGACGCGATTCTCGTCGATCGCGGCGACCGGCGCGGCGTGTCGGGCGCGATCCATGTCGTGCGTTATGACGGCGTGCTGCTGGTCAAGCGTCTTGCCCGCACCCGCGACGGCGTCGAACTGCTCAGCGACAATCCGGCCTATCCGCCGATCGCGGTGACCGGCCGGCCTGACATCATCGGCCGCGTCGTCTGGCTGTCGCGCTCGCTATAGCGTTTCCTACCCAGCCGATATTTGCGAGGGTCGCCGTGTTTCCTCCAGCCGTCCGCAGGCGAAGGGCGTCAAGTGTCAACTTTCAAGCTGAAAAACGCATCTACATCACTGACGTGTAAGCAATAAATTTGCCCAATGACGTCGACGTAGTGTCAACTTCGCCAACTTTCAGCGGCGGTCGCGCTGCCAGATTATCACGGCAATTCCGATACCCAGCGCCAGCCCGACCAGAAACCCGATCGTCGCCTCACCGAACACCGCGCCGATGATGGCACCGCCCAGCGTGCCGAGCGCGATCGGCATCCCGCCGGCCTTGGGGCTTTGCGAAGGTCTGTTCATCGCCGACTTTTGCCACACGCGCCGCGCCCGCGCCACTGCGTGCCGTCCGTACCGCTCCGGCACGCCCCGCCGTCCCGAAACGGGATT
The DNA here is from genome assembly GCF_039615155.1 of Sphingomonas epibiotica. Taxonomy (NCBI): domain Bacteria; kingdom Pseudomonadati; phylum Pseudomonadota; class Alphaproteobacteria; order Sphingomonadales; family Sphingomonadaceae; genus Sphingomonas; species Sphingomonas epibiotica. The sequence goes on from NZ_JBDGHY010000002.1 coordinate 183,816, forward strand.
GCGGTGCAGGCGGTAACCATCGTCTCCCGCAGTAGATGCGGTCGGTACGGTTCCGGCACGAACCATGATACAAGCGCCGCCATGCTCGATTCGATCGCCCTTCCGCCATATATTTCCGACGCATCCGACCTGGCGACGGCGCATGAGTTGATCTCCGATTTCGGTACGCGCGCCGCCGACGAAGCCATCTCGCGGGCAGCCGACGCCCGCGACAACGACAATGTCATTCAGTTCTGCCGCTGGCGACAGGTCGCGCGCCTCGTCAATCTGCTCGCACGTCCGGGCGTTTGGGGCACGATTCACTAAGCTTGGCCCTTGGCGGGGGTGGTGCTGCTCCGCTAGGAGCTTCTCATGTCGAGCTGCCGGCTTGCCGTGCTGTTGAGCGCCGGATGGCTCGCTTTCGCGGGCCCGGCGGCGTTCGCACAGGAAACGCCGCTCGATCCCGATGCGCCGATGACCGACCTGCCCGATATCGGTGTCGCGTGGCCCGACCTGTCGACCGCGCCCGCCGATCCCGATGCGACCGCAGGGCCGCAGCGTGCCGGCGGCGAATTCCGCTATAATTACCGCATCACCGGCATCGACGGCATCAATACCGACCTGTTCCGACAGCGGTTCAACGAACTCTCGACGCTGCGCGCCAATGAGGGCGAACCCGCCAACGCCGCGCAGATCGATCGCCGCGCGCGCGAGGACGCCCGCCTCCTCGACGAACTGCTTCGCAACGAAGGCTATTTCGACGCGCGCATCTCGACCAGCGTCCGCCCCGAAGGCGACAGGCTGATCGTCTATCTCGAGGTCGAACTCGGCCAGCTCTACCGCTTCGCGCAGGTCCGCACCCCTGGCATCGCCGCCGCGGGCGACAAGGCGCCGGAACTGCGCGACGCCTTCCCGATCAAGCCCGAAACCCCGGTACAGGGCGACAGCGTCGTCGCCGCGCAGGACCGGCTGACCCAGACGATCGGCCGCGAAGGCTTTCCCTTCGCCAAGGTCGGCGAGCCGGAGATCACCGTCGACCACGCCACCCGCACCGCGACGCTCGACATCGCGGTCGCGCCGGGCGGCGAGCGCCGCTTCGGCCGGATCGTCACGGCGCCCAACCGCATCTTCGACGGCGACCATGCGCAGGACATCGCTCGCTTCAAACCCGGCGAGACCTATGATTCGACGCTGGTCGACGATCTGCGCCGCGCCATCGTCCAGACCAGCCTCGTGTCGCAGGTCCGCCTGACCCCGGTCGAGGGCGCGACGCCCGGCACGGTCGACCTGAACCTCGCCATGGAACCCGCCCCGCCGCGCACCATCGCCGGCGAAATCGGCTATGGCACCGGCGAAGGCGCGCGGGTCGAGGCGAGCTGGACCCATCGCAACCTGTTCCCGCCCGAAGGGGCGCTGACGCTGCGCGGCGTGCTCGGCACGCTCGAACAGGTCGCGGCGGTGACGTTCCGCCGCAACAATTTCCATGGTCGCGACCGGGTGCTGACCGCGCAGGTCGCCGCGACCCATCTGGTCCGCAACGCCTTCGAAGCGAACACCGTCTCGCTCTCGGCCGGGCTGGAGCGGCAGACCAATATCTTCTTTCAGAAGACCTGGACCTGGTCGCTGGGCGGCGAACTGGTCGCGACCGACGAACGCGACGTGATCGTCGCCACCGGCGAACCGCGCCGCCGCACCTATTTCATCGGCGCGCTACCCAGCAGCCTGAATTACGACGGCTCCGACGACCTGCTCAACCCGACCAAGGGCTTTCGCCTCGGCGGACGGATCAGCCCCGAATTGTCGCTGCAGGGGCAGGTGTTCGGCTATACTCGTGCCCAGATCGACGCCAGCGTCTATCGCCCGGTCACCGGCCGCGTCGTGCTGGCCGGCCGCACCCGCATCGGCTCGATCCTCGGTGCGCCGCGCGATGCGGTCGCACCCTCGCGGCGTTTCTATGCCGGCGGCGGCGCATCGGTGCGTGGCTATGGCTTCCAGGATATCGGCCCGCGCGATCCCAACAATGATCCGATCGGCGGCCGCAGCCTCGCCGAATTCTCGCTGGAGGCGCGCGTCCGCGCCTTCGGCAATTTCGGGGTCGTGCCGTTCCTCGACGCGGGCAACATCTATACCTCGACGCTGCCGCGCTTCACCGGCATGCGCTTCGGCACCGGCATCGGCGTGCGCTATTACAGTAATTTCGGCCCGATCCGCGTCGATGTCGGCACCCCGATCAATCCGCAGCGCGGCGACCCGCGCGTCGCGGTCTATGTCTCGCTGGGGCAGGCCTTTTGACCGAGGCACCCGCCGACACCGCGCCTGCGCCCGCCTCTGCGCCCCGGCGTCGGATCGGCTGGGGCCGCCGTCTCGCCCAGCTGGTGGCGGCGATCGTCATCGCCATTGCCGGGCTACTGGTCGTCATCGACACCGGCCCCGGCCACCGGCTGATCGCCAACAAGATCGCGACGCTCAAACCCGCCAACGGCATGCGCTATCGCATCGGCCGGATCGATGGTTCGATCTATCGCAAGGCGCGGCTGATCGACGTCCGCATTTACGATCCCAAGGGGCTGGTGCTGCGCGCGCCGGTCGCCGATCTCGACTGGCGGCCATGGGAATTCTGGTCGAACCGGCTGGCGATCACCAGCCTGACCATCCCCCGCGCCATCCTCGCCAAGCTCCCGCAGCCCAACCCGACCGGGCGCAAGAGCCCGATCCTGCCCGGCTTCGACATCCGTATCGGCCGGCTCACTGTCGAGCGGCTCGAACTGGCCAAGGCGGTGACCGGCACCGCCCGGGTCGGCCGCCTCGCCGGACAGGCCGATATCCGCTCGGGCCGCGCACTGGTCGACCTTGCGCTGGACATTGCCACTAGCGACCGGCTTCGCCTGCGCCTCGATGCCGAACCCGATCGCGACCGGTTCGATGTCGATCTGCGCGCACGTAGCGTCGCCGACGGCCTGCTCGCCACCGCCAGCGGCATTCGCCGGCCCCTGTCGGTAGAGATATCGGGCGATGGTCGCTGGTCGGCATGGGACGGGCGCGCCGTAGTCGATGCCGGCCGCGCCCGTCTGCTCGATCTGACGTTGGGTGTCCGCGCCGGCCGCTATACGCTCGGCGGCACGCTCGCGCCCTCGACGCTGTTACAGGGCAAGCTGCAACGCCTGACCGCGCCGCAGGTCCGTGTCACTGGCAGCGCGACCTTCGCCAATCGGCAGATCGACGGCGTGCTCGCGCTACGCAGTCCGGCGCTGGCGCTGGAAGCCGACGGTATCGTCGATCTCGGCACCAGTGCCTTCCGCGACCTGCGCCTGCGTGCTCGCCTGCTGCGCCCGGCCGCGCTGTTCCCCAACATGACCGGCCGCGATATCGAACTGCGCGCGATCCTCGACGGCGAATTCGCGACCGCGCGCTTCGACTATCGCCTGCGCGCCGCCCGGCTCGCCTTCGACCAGACCGGCTTTGAGCAAGTCGTGGCGGCAGGGCAGGGGCGCTTTTCGAAGGCACCGGTGATCGTCCCCGTCCGACTGGCGGCGGCGCGGGTTACCGGGGTCGGCGACGTTGCCGGCGGCATCCTGCGCAACCTGTCGGTCACCGGCAAGCTCGCGGTCGGCACCCGCACGCTGGTCGGCAACGACCTGATCGTCCGTTCGGACAAGCTCAACGGGCGCATCATGCTGACGCTCGACCTGACCACCGGCCGCTATGAGGTCGGGATCAGCGGCGCGCTGCAACGCTATTTCATCCCCGGCCTCGGTCTGGTCGATGTGCAAACCCGCCTGACCGCCGTGCCGATCCCCGGCGGCGGCACCCGCATCGTCGGGCGCGGACTGGCGCAGGTCCGCCGGCTCGACAACGGCTTCTTCCGTTCGCTGACTCAAGGGCTGCCGCGGATCGAGACCGGGCTGGAGCGCGGCAACGACGGCATCCTCTATTTGCGCGGCCTGCGCCTGACCTCGCCGGGCCTGACCCTCAGCGGCAATGGCTATCGCCGCCGCGACGGCACCTTCCATTTCGAAGGCAGCGGGCGACAGGCGACCTATGGTCCCGTCCAGCTGGTCCTCGACGGCAACATTTCGAAACCGACGCTCGACCTGCGGTTCGCATCGCCCAACGCCACACTGGGTCTGGCCGACGTAATCGCTCATCTCGACCCGACGCCCGAGGGCTTCGCTTATCGCGCCGTCGGTGGATCTCGGCTGGGGCCGTTCACCGCCAATGGCCGCATCCTGTTGCCGAGCGGCGGTACCGCGCGCATCGCCGTCGACGAACTGGAGGTCAGCGGCGCTCGCGCCAATGGCGCCATCGATATCGTCGAGAACGGCTTCCTCGGGCAGTTGAACGTCGATGGCGGCGGCATCACCGGCACCATCGCCTTCCGGCCGCAGGGAAGCGACCAGCGCATCGATATCGCGCTCGACGCGACCCGCGCCCGGCTGGGCGCCGCCGGCATGGTCCGGCGCGGGCGGCTGGAGGCAGGAATCGTGCTGGCGGAGGGCGGCACGACCCTCGACGCGACCGTCACCGCACAGGGCTTTCGCCGTGGCCAATTGTCGATCGCGCGCCTCGCCGGCAGTGCGAAGCTGGTCGACGGCGTCGGCGAGGTCCGTGCCGCCATCGCCGGATCGCGCGGCCGCGCCTTCTCGATCCAGAGCGTGACGCAGGTCGCCACCGACAGCTACACCATCACCGCCGAAGGCACGCTCGACCGCCGCCCGTTCAAGCTCGAAACTCCGGCGGTTCTGCGCTGGGAGGGGGAGGGCTGGCGCCTTGCCCCGACCCGCTTCAGCTTCGCAGGCGGCACCGCCACGGTCGGCGGCGCGTTCGGCACGACCGCCAGCGAACTGACCCTCGACGTCGCGCGCATGCCGCTGGCGGTGCTCGACATCGGCTATCCGGGGCTGGGCCTGGGCGGCACCGCATCCGGCAAGATCGCCTATGCGCTGACCGGCAATACGCCCAGCGGCCGGGTCGACATGACCGTGCGCGGCCTCAGCCGGTCGGGGCTGGTTCTGTCCTCGACCCCGATCGACGTCGGCATCGCCGCCGTGCTCGACGCCAACCGCGCCGGCGTGCGCGCAGTCATGGCCAGCGGCGGCAGGACGATCGGCCGCGCCCAGGCCCGGCTGTCGCCGCTGGGGCAGGGCGACCTTGCCACCCGCATCGCCAACGCGCCGCTGATCGCGCAGCTTCGCTATGGCGGCCCCGCCGATACGCTGTGGCGGTTGACTGGCATCGAATTGTTCGACCTGTCCGGCCCGGTCGCGGTCGGTGCCGACGTGTCCGGGCGCCTCGCCGACCCGCGCATCCGCGGCGTCGTCCGCTCCAGCGGCGCGCGTATCGAAAGCGCGATCACCGGCACCGTGCTGACCGGCGTCGAGGCGCAGGGCCGCTTCGACGGATCTCGGCTGGTGATCGATCGCTTTGCGGCCAGTGACGGGCGACAGGGGCGGGTGACCGGCACCGGCGCGTTCGAATTCGCGTCGGTGCGCGGTTTCGGCATCGACCTGTCGCTCAACGCCGATCGCGCACGGCTGATCAACACCGATTCGATCGGCGCGACGGTCACCGGCCCGATCGCGATCCGCAGCGACGGCGCGGGCGGCACCATCTCCGGACAGGTGCGGATGGACGGCAGCCGCTATCGCCTCGGCCGCGCCACCGCCACCGCGCCGCTGCCGCGCCTCAATATCCGCGAGATCAACCGCCCCGATGGCGACGACGAGAGCGCCGCCGCCGTCGTGCCGTGGAAGCTCGACCTGAAGGCCCGCGCCCCCGGCGGGCTGATCGTCACCGGCCTTGGCCTGACCAGCGAATGGTCCGCCGACCTTGCCATCACCGGCGAGCCGACCAACCCGATCATTAACGGCCGCGCCGATCTGGTGCGCGGCGATTACGAATTTGCCGGCCGTGAATTCCGCGTCGATCGCGGAGCATTGCGCTTCAACGGTGAAAGCCCCGCCGATCCCGCACTCGACATCGTCGCAGCCGCCGATACGCAGGGGCTGAACGCGACGATCCGCGTCGCCGGCACCGCGACCCGCCCCGAAATCAGTTTCCAGAGCGTGCCCGCCTTGCCCGAGGACGAACTCCTGTCGCGGCTATTGTTCGGCACGTCGATCACCAACCTGTCTGCGCCCGAAGCGTTGCAGCTCGCCGCCGCCGTCGCCGCGCTCCAGAATGGCGAGGGCGGCCTCAACCCGATCAACGCCGTCCGCCGCGCCGCCGGCCTCGACCGCCTGCGCATTCTCCCCGCCGATCCGCAGACGGGCCAAGGGACATCGGTCGCGGCCGGCAAGTATCTGACGCGGCGCTTCTATGCCGAGATCGTAACCGACGGGCAGGGCTATTCCGCCACCCGCATCGAGTTTCAGGTGACACGCTGGCTATCGCTGCTGGCGTCGATCTCGACGCTCGGACGCCAGAGCACCAACGTCCGCATCTCGCGGGATTACTGACGAAGCGATGGTCTGACACCCCGCCCGTTCGTCGTGAGTAGCCATTGCGCTTGTCGAAATGGCGTATCGAAGGACCGCTTGTGACCAAGTACTTCGATACGGGTCTTCGACTTCGCTCAGCCCCTACTCAGCACGAACGGTTGGGAAGGACGCGAATCGCCCGCCCCTACCGTTCGGTTCGAGCAGCTTTGAGCTTGTCGAGAAGAGGGTCGGGTGAACCATGCCCCGCAGGTTCAAGATTGTCCGGGGGACAATCCGGCGCGACCCTCGTCGAGAACTGGCCTCCTGGAGCGGAACGCAGCTTTCCTACATCCGATCAGCCGCGCAGAATGCCCGCGCTCTTTGACACGTCCAGCCCACCAACGCCTTCTCGACGGACGCTTCTCGACTTCGCTCGAAGCTGCTCGAAGCAAACGGGGGAGTAGTTGCGTACGCAGCAAAGCCACTCACGGCGCAAAACGCGCACGAGCGTGAACTTCGTGAACTTTGACCCGCTCAAGCCACCGCGCGCACCGGCACCGCGGCACTATACAGGCTCTTGCCCGCCTCATCGCGCAGGTCCAACGACAGCAGGTCGCCGGCCACCTGCACCATGCCGAACCCCGCCGCCGCGCGGCAGAAGCGGGTGCCCTCGACCGGCGATACCGGCCGTGCCTCCATGCCCCCGCCGCACTGGATCATGTCGATCCCGTCGCGGCGGATATGCTGCAAATCATGGTCGTGCCCGGCGATATAGGCCTGCACGCCATGCCGGTTCAGGATCGGCAGCACCTGCGCGATGATCTCCGGCTGGTCGCCATGGCCGCTGCCGCCCGACCGGATCGGATGATGGCCGGTGACCAGCTTCCACTTCGCCCGCGACTGCGACAGCGCATGGTCGAGCCATGCAAGTTGCGCCTTCGTATCCTGCGACCGCGTGTTGCCGCCGATCATGCCGTCGTTGCTGCGATAGCGTTCGACGAAGGGCGAGGTGTCGATCGCGAACAGGTCCGCATCCGCGCGCACCAATGCTGCATCGGCGACCTGATAATAGCGCGCCGGCATCCGCCACCGCTTGCTGCGCACCGCATAGTCGATCTGCGCCTGCGGATTGCCGCGATAGTCGTGATTGCCGAGCAGCGCATACCACGGCACCTGCAACGCCGGATGGGTATAGACCCCCTCGAACACCGACTGCCACAACGGGTCATCGACCGACGCCACCCCGTCGCTGTAGAAATTGTCGCCGATCGCCAGCACGAAGTCGCTGCGCGCCGCCGCCGCCGCACGACCCATCGCGGCTGCGACGTGATGCTGTTCGGGCGTATCGCGCCCCCAGTCGCCGAGCACCGCGAAGGTGCACCCTCTCGGTTGCTTCTCGCGTGCCGCGGCGGCCGGCGGGACGGTCAGCCCGGCAGCCCCCATGGCGAACCCGCTCAACAATGTCCGGCGGTCGAGAAGGATGGTCATGCGGGCTGGTCCTGCTAGCGGGTTGGTGGGAAGCGATAAGACACGGGGATGTGACGTTTCTGTGGCAGACCGGCTGGCTGCGGTCGGTGAAGCTGTCGCCGGCAGTTGACCGATCGTACGGCTGGATCCCCTCTGCGCCCGCAGGTCGCTTTCGATCGGACGAAGTCGCTCTCAGCCTTCGGCGTCTTCTCCCTTTCCCGGCGGGAGAGGGAGCGAGCGGCGCAGCCGCGGATGGGCGAGGGTGATCCGTCGGCGGTTGCTGCCGAACCTTCATCGCGCCATCCGTCAGTTCCGGTAAGGCCATCGTCGCCGGCAAAGAAGAAGGCGCCGGGATCGCTCCCGACGCCTCTTCTCAACCCAAGCGCGACGTAGCGAAGCCACGTCGTCGGTCCTCGCCGGTCGGCGAGGCCGGCCGACAGCGCGGATGCGCCCGCTGGGCACCGGCGCGGTCGTCGCCGCGCCTTACGCGCTGTAGTACATGTCATATTCGACCGGGCTCGGGGTCATTTCCCAGCGAGCCACTTCGCCGCGCTTGATCTCGATATAGGCTTCGATCTGGTCCTTCGAGAAGACGTCGCCCTTCAGCAGATAGTCGTAATCGGCTTCGAGGCTGTCGAGTGCTTCGCGCAAGCTACCACACACGGTCGGAACCTGTGCGAGTTCTGCCGGCGGCAGGTCGTACAGGTTCTTGTCCATCGCCTCGCCCGGATGGATCTTGTTCTGGATGCCGTCGAGGCCGGCCATCATCAGCGCCGCATAGGCGAGATAGGGGTTGGCCATCGCGTCGGGGAAGCGGACTTCGACGCGCTTCGACTTCGGACCCGTGCCATACGGAATGCGGCACGACGCCGACCGGTTGCGCGCCGAATAGGCGAGCAGCACCGGCGCTTCATAGCCCGGCACCAGGCGCTTGTAGCTGTTGGTGGTCGGGTTGGTGAAGGCGTTCACCGACTTGGCATGCTTGATGATGCCGCCGATGAAATACAGGCACATGTCGGACAGGCCGGCATAGCCGTCGCCAGCGAACAGCGGCGAACCACCGTTCCAGATCGAGAAGTGGGTGTGCATGCCCGAGCCGTTATCTTCCTTGATCGGCTTCGGCATGAACGTCGCGGTCTTGCCATAGGCATGGGCGACCTGATGCACGACATACTTGTAGATCTGCATGCGATCGGCGGTCGTGGTCAGCGTGCCGAAGGTCAGGCCCAGTTCATGCTGCGCGGCGGCGACTTCGTGGTGATGCTTGTCGCAGGGCAGACCCATTTCGAGCATGGTGCTGACCATCTCGCCGCGGATGTCGACGGCGCTGTCGACCGGCGCGACCGGGAAATAGCCGCCCTTGGCGCGCGGGCGGTGGCCCATGTTGCCGGCTTCATATTCGCGACCCGAATTGCCCGGCAGTTCGATGTCGTCGATCTTGTAGTAGCTGGTCGAATAGCTGTTTTCGAACCGGACGTCGTCGAACATGAAGAATTCGGCTTCCGGCCCGACATAGACGGTGTCGCCGATGCCGGTGGTCTTCAGATACGCCTCGGCGCGCTTCGCGGTCGAACGCGGGTCGCGCGCATAAAGTTCGCCGGTCGACGGCTCAACCACGTCGCAGAAGATGACCAGCATCGGGGTGGCCGAGAACGGATCGGTATAGACCGCGTCCAGATCGGGCTTGAGCACCATGTCGGACTCGTTGATCGCCTTCCAACCCTCGATCGACGAACCGTCGAACATCAGGCCGTCGGTGAGCTCGTCTTCACCCAGGATCGATGCGACCATGGTCAAATGCTGCCACTTGCCCTTCGGATCGGTGAAGCGGAGGTCGATCCATTCGATCTCCTCGTCCTTCACGCGCTTCAGGATGGTGCTGGCGGAAGTAGCCATCGAAAACTGCCCTTTCTGATTAAACCCCGCATTCCGACGCAACGTATCGTGCCGGAACGCCCCTCGATTCGAAACTTTGCTGCGCTGCGTCAGATCGCGTCGTCGTTGCGCTCACCCGTGCGGATGCGCAAGGCGGTCTCGACCGGAATGACGAAAATCTTTCCGTCGCCGATCCGGCCGGTCTGTGCGGCCGCCGCGATCGCCTCGACGACGCGCTCCGCAAGGCCGTCCTCGACCACGACTTCCAGCTTCACCTTGGGCAGGAAATCGACGACATATTCGGCACCGCGATACAGTTCGGTATGGCCCTTTTGCCGGCCGAACCCCTTGGCCTCGGTCACGGTGATGCCGCTAACGCCGACTTCGTGCAGCGCTTCCTTCACCTCATCCAGCTTGAACGGCTTGATGATGGCCTCGATCTTCTTCATGCGCCTTGCCGATCCCCTCGGACACGGCCGGTCTGGCCGTTTACGTCCCGTTAAACAAAGATTGTGCCAACCGGCGATTCGCCTCGGATACGATCATCGGGGATTTGGTCGGGGGTGTCGATATTGCCTGCAGAAGGGGCAGGGTGCCGGTTTTTCGGGCAGTGAAATCCCTCTCCGGCACGGAGGCGGACCGCCGCGAAGCGGTGGTGGAGGGGGGCTTCCTCCTCAACGACGATCGCGTTTCGCGGAAAGCCCCTTTACCAGTCTGGGGCTGTTCCCCTCACCGTGCCGAGGAGGATTTTAAAGATACGGCGGCTTCGTGAACCCCTTGGGGCTGAGCGTAAAGATCTCGCAGCCATCCTCGGTGATGCCGATCGAGTGCTCGAACTGTGCCGACAGCGATCGGTCGCGGGTCACCGCCGTCCAGCCATCGTCGAGCATCTTCACATCGGGCCGGCCGATATTGATCATCGGCTCGATCGTGAAGAACATGCCCGGACGCAGCTCCGGCCCGGTTCCCGGACGACCGGCATGGATCACCTCCGGCGCGTCGTGGAACAGCCGGCCCAGGCCGTGGCCGCAGAAATCGCGGACGACGCCATAGCGATGCGCCTCGGCATGGCGCTGGATGGCGTTCGCGACATCGCCCATCCGGTTGCCGGGCTTCGCCTGTTCGATGCCGATCATCAGGCATTCATAGGTCACGTCGACCAGCTTGCGCGCCTTGATGGGCACATTGCCGACCAGATAGGTGCGGCTGCTGTCGCCATGCCAGCCGTCGAGCAGGGGGGTAACGTCGATATTGGCTATGTCGCCGTCCTTCAGCGTCCGGTCCGACGGGATGCCGTGGCACACGACATGGTTGATCGAGATGCACGTCGAATGCGCATAGCCGCGATAGCCGAGCGTCGCGGGCACCGCGCCACCTTCGCGCATTAAGCGAAAGATGATCGCGTCCAGCTCGGCGGTGGTGACGCCCGGCACGACATGCGGCGTAATCTCGTCGAGGATATAAGCGGCCAGCCGCCCGGCGCGGCGCATCCCTTCGAACCCGGCGGCATCGTGCAGCTTGATCGCGCCGGTCCGGGCCAGCGGCATGTCGGTGGTGACGGTCTGATATTCGGTCATGATCGCCATATAAGCGAGGAAGGGGTGCTAGGCGAGGGCAGGTCGCCACGCTATGTCCGCGCGCATGACCGACCGCATCTGGACCGCCGCTTTGATCGTCATCGGTGACGAAATCCTGTCCGGCCGGACGCAGGACAAGAATATCGCACAGCTCGCCAGTTGGTTGAACGTGCAGGGCATAAGGCTGGGCGAGGTCCGCGTCGTCGCCGACCGCGAGGAAGCGATCGTCGAGGCGGTCAACATCCTGCGCGCGCGCAACGACTATGTCTTCACCACCGGCGGCATCGGCCCGACCCATGACGACATCACCGTCGATTCGATCGCGGCGGCGCTAGGCGTGCCGGTGATCGTCCATCCCAAGGCGCGCGCGATCCTCGAAGCCTATTATGAGACGCGCGGCGGCCTCACCGACGCCCGGCTGCGCATGGCGCGGGTGCCCGAGGGCGGCGATCTGATCGAGAACCGCATGTCGGGCGCGCCGGGCATCCGCATCGCCAATATCTTCATCATGGCCGGCGTTCCGCATATCGCCGCGGCGATGCTCGACAGCCTGACCGGCACGTTGGAGGGTGGCCTGCCGGTCGTTTCGGCGACGCTCGGCTGCTGGGTGGGGGAGAGCGAAGTCGCCGACATTCTCCGCGACGTCGAACGCGCTCATGACGGCGTCGCGATCGGAAGCTACCCGTTCTTCCGCGAAGGCCGCACCGGCGCGAACTTCGTCGTGCGCGCGACCGATCCGGGGATGGTCGATGCCTGTATCGCCGACCTGGTCGAACGTCTGCGTGCCGAAGGCCGCGAACCGGTGACCGGCGGAATCTGAGCCAAGCCTAGTTGCAAGGCTGCGGTCCGCTCGATATGTCGGACTAATAACCTATCAGGAGAGCGACGTTGGCTAACGCCCCGACCCGCATCGCGTTGGCCGGTATCGGCAAGATCGCGCGCGACCAGCATATCCCGCATATCGCCGCCAGCCCCGATTTCGAACTGGTTGCCGCCGTCACCGGTCACACCCCGCCCGACGGCGTGCCGGGGTTCAAGACGATCGACGAGATGATGGCGGCGGTGCCCGATGTGCAGGCGATCTCGATCTGCACCCCGCCGCGAGGCCGGCTGAACCTGATCCAGCAGGCGCTCGACCACGGCCTCGACGTCATGATCGAAAAGCCGCCCGCCGCGACCCTGTCCGAAGCGCAGGCATTCGCCCGCGCCGCCGAAGCGGCCGGCAAGCTGTTGTTCGCAACATGGCATTCGCGCGAGGCCGCAGCGGTCGAGCCCGCCCGCGCATGGCTGGCCGAGCGCAATATCCGCCGGGTCGAGGTTAACTGGAAGGAGGACGTCCGCGTCTGGCACCCGGGACAGGCATGGATCTGGGAACCGGGCATCGGCGTGTTCGATCCGGGCATCAACGCGCTGTCGGTCATCACCCGCATCCTGCCGCGCCCGCTGCTGCTCGACGCCGCCGAACTGCGCTTCCCGTCGAACCGCGACGCACCGATCGCCGCCGATCTCGACTTCACCGACACCGCCGGGGTGCCGGTGCGCGTCGAATTCGACTTCGACCAGACGGGGCCGCAGACCTGGGATATCGATGTCGAGACCGACAACGGCCACCTCAAGCTGTCGATGGGCGCGTCGCAGATGGCGGTCGACGGCGTCTCGGTCGATGTCGGCGACGAACCCGAATATGCGCGCCTCTATCGCCGTTTCGCCGAATGCCTGCGCGATCGGGTGAGCGATGTCGACCTGTCGCCCTTCGTCCATGTCAACGACGCGTTCCTGCTGGGGCGCCGGGTGACGGTCGGCGAATTTAGCGAGTAGCTGCCGGTCCGGGCGCCATCGCGTCGACGATGGCGTCGCGAGCGCGGCTGGCGACCGCTTTGCGCCCCAGTCCGGCCGGATCGAACGGCGGCAGGAAATGGATCGTCAGCCCGATCCGTCCCGGCCGCGCGAGGATACGCGCCGCATTGGTCGTGCCCGGTTCGTCGCCGATCCATGCGACCTCGCGCGCATCGCCGTAATCGAGATGGACCGGCTGCACCTGCAATCCCGGCGGCGGCGGGTCGATCGCGCCCAGCAGGGCGGCCTTGAACGGCAGCAATTCGCCCGGCCGTGCCGTCGTCCCTTCCGGGAACACCGTCACCGGGTGATCGGCAAGCAGCGCCTCTCGTAGCGTATCGATCTGCCGCGCTACCCCCAGCCGGTCGCCGCGATCGACGAACAGCGTGCGGTTGAGCGTGCACAGCCACCCGACTAGCGGCGCATCGCGCAACTCGCCCTTGGCGACGAACGCGCTGCCGCTGGCCCCGGCGATGGCGAGAATGTCGATCCAGCTCTGGTGATTGGCGAGGTACAGCACGTCGCGCGTAACGGGGGTGCCGACCACCGTCGTCCGCACGCCGACTACCCGGGCGATCGCGCCGAGGAAGCGCGGCGGCCATGGCGAGCGCAACCGCACCAGTCGCCAGCTTCCGTGCAGTAGCAGGTAGAGAAGCAGCGTCGCCAGCATCGCCGCCGCACGCGCCGTCAATCGCAGGCGCGCGCCGGGCGACATACGATCAGCCCTTGCGTTCGAGGCTGACGCCGTAGAGTTCCATACGGTGGTCGACGAGGCGGAAGCCGAGCCGTTCGGCGATCTGCTTCTGCAACAATTCCAGCTCGGGATCGACGAACTCGATCACCCGCCCGCTTTCGACGTCGATCAGATGGTCGTGATGCGCTTCGGGTGCCGGCTCGTACCGGGCGCGCCCGTCGCCGAAATCATGGCGGTCGAGAATGCCGGCCTCTTCGAACAGGCGAACGGTGCGATACACCGTCGCGATCGAAATGCCCGGATCGATCGCCGATGCGCGCTCATAGACCTTCTCGACATCGGGATGGTCGTCGGCTTCGGACAGCACGCGCGCGATCACGCGGCGCTGTTCGGTGATGCGCAGCCCTTTTTGTTGGCACAATGCTTCGAGATCGATCTTGCGGGGCATGCGGTCCTGTACGTCCAGAGGAGGTGCGCCGACATTAACGCGGCCCGCCGCCGAGTGAAAGCCGCTAAGTGGCGTCGGGGCCGTCATCGGTCCGAACCGACGCGGCCCCGCGTGCATCAACGCGTGCGGCGCTGCGTGCCCAGACCGATCTTCTTCGCCAGCGTGCGACGCTGTTCGGCATAGTTGGGCGCGACCATCGGATAGTCGGCAGGCAGGTTCCACTTGGCACGATATTGTTCGGGCGTAAGATTGTAATGCGTCATCAGGTGACGCTTGAGCATCTTGAGCTTCCGCCCATCCTCCAGACAGACGATGAAGTCGGGTTTGACCGACGCGCGCACCGGCACCGCCGGTTCGGCGGGCGGGGCGACGGGTTCGGCCGGCGCGCCCAGGTCGTTCAAGGCGTCATGTACGCTGCGGATCAGGACGGCGATATCGCCGACGTCGACGTGATTATTCCCGACATGCGCCGCCACGATGTCCGCGGTCAGAGCAATGAGCGTGTCGTCGCGCTCCGCATGGATGTCCATTCTATTCCCTCTTAACTCAACCGCCCGAGCGGTTCTCGCCTGATATCGGACCAGAATGGAGGTGGTGCAACAATATTCCCGACTTTTTTAGAATATTGCCGACGTCATTCAGCTTCGGTTACGTTTTGGCCGGAACTGGATCGGAAAGCGATCGGACATAGGTATGGGCGTCAAACCGTTCGCCGCTGCGACCGCCATAATAGTTGCGACGTTCTCCGCACTTAACGAAGCCTTCGCCGACATATAACCGCGTTGCATCGTTGCCGGCGCGCATCTCCAGACACACGCGCACCGCACCCCGCGATCGTGCGTCGGCGACCGCGCGTTGTAGTAGCGCCCGCCCGATGCCGCAACCGCGCCGGTCGGGCAGAACCGCGAGCAACAGCAATTCGGCATCGTCGGCGACCGTCCGCGTCAGCGCGAAACCCGCCAGGCCGTCCGCATCCCGCGCCAGCGTCAGCCAGACGCCGGGCAGCGACAACATCCCGAGGCATTGCGACGCCGTCCATGCCTCGCCGAAGCGCGGGTCGAACGCCTCCTGCATCACCCGGTCGACCGCGTCGACATCGGCGGCACTGCCCGTCGCCAGCGCGATGTGGCTTCGCACGTCGCTCATGTGCGAACGCTGGGCACTGCATCGGGCGCCCGGCCATAGAGCGGGGCGGGGGGCAGGCTGCTCTGTTCGGCGCTCAGCAATATCGCATCGGCGGCGTCGGGCAGGCGATCGGACTCGGGCAGGGCGGGATCGATCATTCGCAACCGGGCAAGGCCCTGACCGACAACGCGCCGTCCCCGCAATGCCGCAACCGCATCGCCCGGCTTGCAGGAGACGGCGGGGCCATCGGCTATAAGCGCGCCGTCGAACCCCTGCTGGAACACTTCGCCATGCCCCCCGTCGAGCACCACGACGATCGCCTCGTCCGGCTGCTCGGCCAAGGCGGCGGCGGCAATCGATGCCAGCGACGAATAGCCATGCACCGGCACGCCCCATCCGATCCCCAGTCCGCGCGCCGCCGCCAGCCCGACGCGGACGCCCGTGAAACTGCCCGGCCCGCAATCGACGAGGATCGCGTCGGCGCGGCCGTGACCGGGTAGCCCGGCGATCATCGGCACCAGGCGTTCGGCATGGCCGCGCCCGACCACGACATGGTCGCGCGCGATCAATGCGCCATCCTCGATCAACGCCACCGAACAGGCGGCCGTGGCGGTTTCGATGACGAGCGTCCGCACGTACGCGTCAGACGACCCGATTGAACTTCGCGAAATCGGGCCGGGGCGAACGCGGGTGCAGCGTGCCCGTATCGCCATAGCCGAGCGTCGTGATGAAATTGGCATGTACCGACGGTGTATCGCCGAAGAACGCCTTGTCGACCGCGCCGGCATCGAACCCCGACATCGGTCCGGTATCCAGCCCCAGCGCCCGCGCGGCGAGGATCAGATAGGCACCTTGCAACGATGAATTGCGAAATGCCGACGCCTGCCGCAACTCGGCATTGCCGTCGAACCATGATTTGGCGTCGGCATGCGGGAACAGTTCGGGCAGATACTGGTGAAACTCGGTATCCATGCCGATGATCGCCGTGACCGGCGCGGCGCGGATCTTGTCCGGGTTCGTGCCGGTGGCGCATGCCGCCAGCTTTTCCTTCGCCTCTGCCGAGCTACACCACAGGATCCGCGCGGGCAGCTGATTGGCGCTGGTCGGACCCCTTTTCATCAGGTCCCAGATCGCCTGAAGATCGGCGTCGGTCACCGGCCGGTCGGTATAGTGATTGAAGGTCCGCGCGCTGCGGAACAGGGTATCGAGCGCCTGATCGTCGAGCTTTGCCATTAGACTGCACGAACCTCCGTGACTTCGGGAACATAATATTTGAGCAGTTGCTCGATCCCGTTCTTGAGCGTCGCGCTCGACGACGGGCAGCCCGAACAAGCGCCTTGGAGCTGCAGATAGACCTTGCCCTGGTCGAAACCGCGATAGACGATGTCGCCACCGTCATTGGCGACCGCCGGGCGGACACGGGTTTCGATCAGCTCCTTGATCTGTTCGACGATATCGGCATCGACGGGATCGTCGGTGAAGCTCGTCTCCTCGGCCGGTACCGAAAAGCCCGCGCTCCCGGTCGGCTTGAACAACGGCATGCGTCCGCCGAAATGATCGAGCATCAACGCCAGCACATCGGGCTTCAGATCGGCCCATTCGCTGCCCGGCGCCTTGGTGACCGACACGAAGTCGCGCCCGAAGAACACGCCGACCACATCGCCCAGCGCGAACAACTGGGTGGCGAGCGGGGATGCCTCGGCCTCTTCGGGGCTGGCGAAATCGCGGGTGCCCGCGTCCATCACGACCTGCCCGGGCAGGAACTTCAGCGTCGACGGATTGGGCGTGGATTCGGTCTCGATCAACATGGCGCCCATTTGGCGTCCGGCGGACAAGGGATCAAGGGCAGGACATGGAAACGCTCCGTTCATCGGGAACAGCGGCGCGTTGCCTCGATCGTTACGCTCCTGTACGAGCCGGCAACTGCAAGAGGGGAAAGCGCCCGTGATCGAAACGCATCTGGCGAAATTGCGCGCGCGCGACACGATTTCGATTGAAGAGGAACGGGTGATGCGTGACTCGCTGGGGGAGGTGCGGTCGCTGCCGACGCACCATACCTGCATCCGCGCCGGCGAACGCCTGCATTCCAGCACGCTGTTGCTGGAGGGATTAATGTGTCGGTACAAAGATTTGCCGGGCGGTGACCGGCAGATCACCGAGCTGCATGTCGCCGGCGATTTCCTCGACCTGCACAGCTTCTCGCTGAAACAGCTCGACCATAATGTCATGACACTGACGCCGTGCCGGGTCGTGCTGGTCCCGCATGCGAAGCTGAAGGATATTACCGAACAGCATCCGCATCTGGCGCGCGTCTACTGGTTCCTGACCGCGCTCGATGCCGCGATCCACCGCGAATGGGAATTGTCGCTGGGCCGGCGCAGCGCGATCCAGCGTATCGCCCACCTGATCTGCGAATTGCGCGTCCGGCTGGGGCTGATCGGGCAGGCCGACGATAGCGGCTTCGGACTGCCGCTGACGCAAGCCGATCTGTCCGATTGCACCGGGCTGACCCCGGTCCATGTCAACCGGACGCTACGCGACCTGCGGGAGCGTGGCCTGATGGACTTCCGCGGGCGGCGCGTGACGATCACCGACCTGCCGGGATTGAAAGCTGTCGCCGAATTCGATGATTCCTATCTGTATCTGCGTCGCGAGGACCGGTGAGGCCGACATGAGCGGACGCTGAACGGATAGCGTCCGACAGCTTTATATTTCGCGTTGCTCGTCGATACTGGTCGCGGCGTTGCAACGACGCTACACCTTTGCGCCATGGCATTTCCGTTCCGCTTGGCCACGGGCGCGTTTTCGACCCTGGCCCTGATCGCCGCGCCGCTTGCTGCGCAGACCCCGCCCGCTTCGCCGGCCCCCGTCCGCCAGCTTCCGCCGCTCGAACCGGTGGCGCAGGGGCCGGACACGCCCTGGCTGTTCAAGGGCAGCGACATTCCGCCCGACCGGTCCTGGACCTATGGCGTGCTGTCCAACGGCCTGAAATATGCAGTGCGAAAGAACGGCGTACCGCCGGGGCAGATCGCGATCCGCGTCGCGATCGGCGCGGGGTCGCTGATGGAAACCGACAGCGAACGCGGCTTTGCCCACCTGATCGAACATCTCTCGTTTCGCGGATCGGTCCATGTCCCCGACGGCGAATCCAAGCGGGTGTGGCAGCGGCTCGGCGTCACCTTCGGCTCGGACAGCAACGCATCGACCAGCTTTACGCAGACGGTCTACAAGCTCGACCTCCCCTCTGCGACGCCCGCCGGCCTCGACGAGAGCATGAAGATCCTGTCGGGCATGATGACCGAACCGACGCTCAGCCAGGCGGCACTCGACGCCGAACGGCCGGTCGTCCTGTCGGAACAGCGTGAGCAGCCCGGACCGCAGGTGCGGCTGGGCGATGCGACGCGTGCGCTGTTCTTTGCCGGACAGCCACTCGCCGACCGCTCGCCGATCGGCAATGTCGACACGCTGCAAGCCGCCACTGCCGCCAGCGTGAAGGCGTTCCACGACCGCTGGTATCGCCCCGACCGCGCGGTCATCGTCATCGCCGGCGATGCCGACCCGGCGATCCTCGAAGCGATGGTAAAGAAGCATTTCTCCGCCTGGGCCGGCAGCGGCCCGGCGCCCGCCGAGCCTAAATTCGGATCGCCCAAGGCCAACGAACCGGTCGCGGCGACGGTCAGTGAACCGACCATCCCGACGCTGTTGCAGATGGCGGTGCTGCGCCCCTGGACCGTCGGCGACGACACCATCCTGTTCAATCAGGAGCGGATGATCGACCAGATCGGGTTGCGGATACTCAACCGGCGGCTGGAAAGTCGCGCGCGCAGCGGGGGGAGTTTCATCTCGGCCGGCGCCAATCTGGACGACGTATCGCGGTCGGCGAACATCACGCAGGTGTCGATCCTGCCGCTGGGCGACGACTGGGCGGCGGCGCTGCGCGACGTGCGGCAGGCGATTGCGGACGCGATCCGCACCGCACCGACCCAAGCCGAGATCGACCGCGAGGTCGCCGAGATCCGCGCCGGCATGGAGAACGAGGTCCGCACCGCACCGGTGACGGCGGGCGCGCTGCTCGCCGACAATCTGATCGCTGCGACCGATATCCGCGAGACCGTGGCGGGGCCGGAGACGTCGTTGCGAATTTTCGAAGGCGCGGTGACGAAGAAGTTCTTCACCCCGGCACGCGTTCAGGCCGCGACGAAGAAGGTGTTCGAAGGGACCGCCACCCGCGCGCTGGTCAACACCCGCACCCCCGATCCGACGACGCTGGCGAAGCTGACCGCCGCGCTCAACGAAAAGGTCGCGGGCACCACCACGAAGCGCAGCGGACAGGCGGCGATCGGCTTCGATCGTCTGCCCTCGCTCGGCAAGCCCGGTACCATCACCACGCGCAGCATGGCGCTGCCCGATCCGCCGGTCGAGCGCGTCGATTTCGCCAATGGATCGTCGCTGCTGCTGTTCCCCAATGAATCGGAGACGGGGAAGGTCTATGTCCGCGTCCGCTTCGGCCGGGGTCTGAACGCGCTGCCCGCCGACCGCCGGACCCCGGCCTTCGCCGCCGATCTCGCGCTGGTCGCCTCGGGCATCCAGACGCCGAAGGGCGTGCTGGGGCAGGAGGAACTCGACCGGCTGACCGGCGGGCGGCAGATCGGGCTGTCGTTCGGCATCGACGATGACGCCTTTGTCATGACGGGTACTACCACCGCCGCCGACCTGACCGATCAGCTGAAGCTGATCGCCGCCAAGCTGCAATCGCCCGCCTGGGATCCGAAGCCGGTGGCGCGGGCGCGGGCGGTGATGCTCGCCAGCTACGACGCGCTCGGCGCTTCGCCCGATGGCGTCATGGGCCGCGATCTCGAAGGACTGCTGCACGCCGGCGACGCACGCTGGGTCAGCCCCGACCGCAAGGATATCGAGGCGCTGACCCCCGCCAGCTTCAAGGCGTTCTGGGCGCCGCTACTGGCCACCGGTCCGATCGAGGTGCAGGTGTTCGGCGATGTGCCGCAACAGGCGGCGATCGATGCGGTCGCTGCGACGATCGGGGCGATGGCGAAGCGCACGGCGGATACCAGTCCGCCACCCCCGGTCCGCTTCCCCGCGCATGTCGCCCAGCCGGTCACGCGCACCCATAGCGGCCAGCCCAATCAGGCGGCGGCGGCGATCGCATGGCCGACCGGCGGCGGCAGCGCTGGCCTGACCGAAAGCCGCAAGCTGGAGGTGCTGGCGGCGGTGTTTCGCGACCGGCTGCTCGACCGGCTGCGCAGCCAGGCGGGGGTCAGCTATTCGCCGAACGTCGACAATAACTGGCCGGTTGGGCTGCCGGGTGGCGGACGGATCATGGCGATCGGCATGGTGCCGCCCGACCGTACCGGCTTCTTCTTCGACTTGGCCCGCGAACTCGCCGCCGATCTGATCAAGACGCCGGTCCCCGCCGACGAACTCGACCGCGCCAAGCTGCCGGTGATCCAGCTGATCGCACGCATGTCGAGCGGCAACATGTTCTGGATGAATCAGACACAGGGGGGCACCCGCGATCCGGCACGATTGGCGGCGATCCCCGGCATCATCAACGACATCCGCGGCACGACGCCTGAGGAATTGCAGGCGCTGGCCGCGAAATATCTGGTGCCGTCCAAGGACTGGTCGATGGCGGTGGTCCCGGAGAAGAAATAATCCTCCCCGGCACGGAGCATCGGGTCGGATCGTCCCCCGGACGATCCTTGACCATGCGGGGCATGGTCAACCCGATGCCGGGGACCGCCGCGAAGCGGTGGTGGAGGGGGGCGTCCACAGGCGTCCCCCTTCGTTGCTAGAAGATTGGTTCACGCGAAGGCGCGAAGGCGCAAAGTAGAATTGTTTCGCGCAGAGGCGCGGAGGCGCGGAGGGGGTGCGTTCGTTGCTCGATCGCCCGTGTAAGCGGCCTCAGCACTCCGCTGTCCCGTCGCGGACGGTCTCCCGTTCGTGAAGCGCCTGCCCGGAACGCAACCCCTCCGCGCCTCCGCGCCTCTGCGCGAACCCCTTCCTCTACTTCAAGGAATCAGGCCGCCGCCCGCCGCCGCACCGGCGCGCCGGCGATGACCGCCAGCCCCCAGATCGCAAAGCCGCCCAGCGCCAGCCCGGCGCCGACGATCCCGGTCGAGGTCCAGCCATAGCCGGCAGCGATCGCCAGCCCGCCGGCCCATGGGCCGATCGCATTGGCGGTGTTGAACGCCGAATGGTTGAGCGACGCGGCAAGGCTCTGGCCGTGCTCGGCGATATCCATCAGCCGCGTCTGCAGCACGGTGCCGAGCGCGCCGCCGATGCCGATCAGGAACACGATCACCAGCATCGACCACAGCTGCCCCGCCGCCAGCGGGTAGAGCGCCAGCGTCGCCGCGCTCCACAGCAGCAGCGCCCCGGCGGTCGGCATCAGCGCGCGGTCGGCGAAACGCGGTACGACCAGATTGCCGACGGTCATGCCGATGCCGAACACCGCCAGCACCACCGGCACCATCGCCGCGCCGGCCCCGGTCACCTCGATCAGCGTCGAGGCAAGATAGGTATAGACCGCGAACATGCCGCCGAAGCCGATCGCGCCGATGCCGAGCGTCAGCCACAACTGCCCCGATCGCAGCACGTTCAATTCGCCGAGCGGGCTGGCCGACCGGTCCGGCCGGTCGTGCGGCGCCATCCATGCGACCATCGCCATCGTCGCCGCCGCCAGCACCGCCACGACGCCGAAGCCCCAGCGCCACCCGATCGCCTGTCCCAATGCATTGGCCAGCGGCACGCCGACGATCGTCGCGGTCGTTAGCCCCAGCATGACCCGCCCGACCGCCTGCGTCCGCTTTTCGGCCGGAACCAGCGACGCCGCGACCAGCGCCGCGATCCCGAAATAGGCACCATGCGGCAACCCGCTGAAGAACCGCGCGACCAGCATTGCTTCATAGGTCGGCGCCAATGCGCTTGCCGCATTGGCGATCCCGAAACATGCCATCAGCGCGATAAGCACCGTCCGTCGCGCCATCCGCGCTGTCAGCACCGCCAGCAGCGGCGCACCGACCACCACGCCCAATGCATAGGCGCTGATGACATGCCCCGCCGTCGGTTCGTCGATGCCGAGGCCAGGTGCGAAGAACGGCACGAGGCTCATCGTCGCGAACTCGGTCGTCCCGATCGCGAAGCCGCCAAGCGCGAGCGCAAGGTGGACGAGGGCAGGGTTACGGGTTCGGGTCATCGGCACGCTCCTTGCTGCGGCGCAGCATTTCACAGCGGGCCATATGGTAGGGGATGGCGATCGATCAACCGGTCAAACGGCTATCCATACGTGTTCGTCATTTTGGGGCCTTGAGGATGCCTCGGGCGGCTTCACCGTAGAAGGAGCTAATATCGAACCACAATTCGCGATCTTTGCCATCGGCATCGGTACCCATCAGCATGTCGAACATCCTCCCATCCTGTTCGATCAGCGCCTGCCCATGCGTTCGCACGCCGAGCTTGCGGGCGATCTGATATTCTTCGGCGACGCTGTCGACCTTGTAGGCGGTTGCCGCCGACGCGCCATCACGACCGACATTCGCCTTTTCCAGCCGACGCGGCAGTCGTGGGTCGACCAGTTCGGCCGGCGTCCCGGTGAACGCGAGAAGGAGAGCCAGCAGCATGATTTTTTTCCCCCGGTTTTTGCGAAGGCTGTCGCAAGTGGGTCTTGCCGTCAATCGGGAAGGGTGATGCTACCGCAGATTATTCCATTTTAAATCAATGTCGTACGTCGGTGTGCATTTGGACGCTGCAACAGGGGGATCTTTGCAAAGAGCTTGTGCAAATCCCCGAGTCCTCGCGTATCTCCGCGAAGGCGGGGATCCAGTGCGGCCGTGGTTTCCGCTGTATCGGCAATCCGGGCGGATACGGACTCCCGCCTGCGCAAGACCTCTACGAAGCCGCTCGTCCCGTGCCCCGGCGAAGGCCGGGGCCCAGTTGGGGGACGTTCGTAACTCACTGGAAAACCTTCCCAACTGGACCCCGGCCTCCGCCGGGGTACGATGAAGTTCGGATCGAAGGCCCGACCTTCAAAAGGCGTGTCGCAAAAGTGGAACCCGGATCGAACCCATGGTGACGTCAGGGCTGGGACGTGGCGCTTACGCCCTATTGGGCGCCAGCCCACAAACGTCTTTCCTACAGCCCGGACCGCATGCGATGCCCGAGGCGCACTCTGTCTCACCATCGATCCCGCATCGCCGCCATAGCCAGCCGAGCGCGCGCTGCGCAACATGTGCACGAGTGTGAACTTTGTGAACTTTGGCGCCGCGTTACCCCCGGTACAGCGCGTCCAGTCGGTCGCCATACACGTCCTTCAACACATGCCGCCGGATCTTCAAGCTCGGCGTAAGTTGCTGATTCTCGATGGTGAAGGGTTCGTCGGCGATGATGAAGCGGCGGATGCGTTCGGTGACCGACAGGTCCTTGTTGACCCGCTCGACCGCCGCGCCCAGCGCCGCGCGATAGTCGCTGTCCTCGCGCAGCCGGGCGAAGTCGCAGCGCGCGCCGCCCCTGGCGCAGAATTGCTGGGTCCATTCGGCATCGGGTACGATCACCGCTACCATGTACGGACGGCGGTCGCCGACGATCATCGCCTGCGCGATCTCATCCTGCAGGGTCAGCATCCCCTCGACCTTCTGCGGCGCGACATTGTCGCCCTTGTCGTTGACGATGATGTCCTTTTTGCGATCGGTGATGCGGATGCGCCCCCGGCCGTCGATCTCGCCGATATCGCCGGTGTGCAGCCACCCGTCCTTCAGCACGCGCGCCGTCTCGGCCTCGTTGCGC
Organism: Sphingomonas epibiotica; assembly: GCF_039615155.1. Taxonomy (NCBI): domain Bacteria; kingdom Pseudomonadati; phylum Pseudomonadota; class Alphaproteobacteria; order Sphingomonadales; family Sphingomonadaceae; genus Sphingomonas; species Sphingomonas epibiotica. The sequence continues at coordinate 208,035 of NZ_JBDGHY010000002.1, forward strand.
CAATAGCCATGCATGACCAGTTCGCCGCGCACCAGGATTTCGCCGTCCTCGGCGATGCGGACTTCGGTTTCGGCGAGCGGCGGGCCGACCGTGTCCATCTTGACCCCCGCCGCCGGGCGATTGCACGAAATGACCGGCGCCGCCTCGGTCTGGCCATAGCCTTGCAGCAGGCACAGTCCCATCGAGTCGAAGAAATTGCCGATATCGGGATTGAGCGGCGCGCCGCCCGACACCATCGCCTTCAACCGCCCGCCGAAGCGTTTGGCGACTTTGGGCTTGAGCAGCGTGTCGACCAGCAGCTTGGCCGGACGGTCGGTCAGGCGCGGCCCGCCTTCGCGTGCGCCGATCTCGATCGCCCGATCGAGCAGCCACGTCGAAAGGCGTCCCTGCTTCTGGATGCCCTTGGTGATGCGCGCGCGCAGCACCTCGAACAGGCGCGGGACCACGACCATCAGCGTCGGGCGTACTTCCTCGATATTGCTCGCCAGCTTGTCGAGCCCTTCGCTGTAATAGATCTGCCCGCCCAGCGCGATCGGGAAATACTGCCCGCCGGTATGTTCATAGGCGTGGCTGAGCGGCAGGAACGACAGGAACACCTCGTCGCGCCAACCGAAATCCTCGGCGATTACGACGCAGCAACCGTTGACGTTGTGCAGGATCGCGCCGTGGTGCTGCATCACGCCGCGCGGGGACCCGCCGGTCCCGGAGGTGTAGATGATGCAGGCGAGGTCCTCGCGCTGCATGTCGGCCGCGGCCGCGACCTGCGCCGGATCGGCCGGATGCCGCGCGATCAGCTCGTGCCAGTCGTGGAACTCTAGGCTGCCTTGCTGCGCGGTCTTCATCGGTTCGATCGTAATGATCTTTTCCGACGAATTGGTCGCGCGCAGCGCGGCGGGCAGGACGGTGCGCGCCAGCTTCTCGGTCGATACGATGATCGCGCAGGCGCCCGAATTCTCGATGATATGCCCATGGTCGCGCACGGTATTGGTGACATAGGTCGGCACCGTCACGCACCCCGCCGCCATGATGGCGAGGTCGGAGATGCACCATTCGGGCCGGTTCTCGCTGACCAGCATCACCCGGTCGCCGCGCTTCAGCCCGATCGCCTTCAGCGCCGTTGCCAGCGACGCGACCTGGCGCGCGGCGTCCGCCCAGCTGATCGACACCCACCCGCTGCCGGTCTTGCGCCAAAGGAACGGCGCATCGCCGCGCTCGCTGGCCCGCGTGAAGAACATCGTGACCAGATTGGGGAATCGTTCGAGCTGCCGGACCATTCGTCATCCTTCTCCAGATGCCAGGGTGTAGGCAGACGCTACGGTCTCGGCAATGTCCGAACATGGTCCGAACGCGGGTGACGGGGCGGATCGTCTTGGTTAGACAAGGCGGCCATGAGGAAATTGACGATCGCCGCCGCCCTGCTCGCCACCGTGTCGCTGGGGGGCTGCAACCTGTTGCCGTTCGGCAGGCCCGAGGTCGCGGCCCCTGCTGCTCCCGCCGCCGCGGTCGCGGAACAGCGTCAGAAGTTCGTGGTGTCCGCCAATCCGCTGGCCAGCGAAGCCGGCATGGCGGTGCTGCGGCGCGGGGGCAGCGCTGTCGACGCGGCGATCGCGGTACAGGCGATGCTGTCGCTGGTCGAACCGCAGAGTTCGGGCGTGGGCGGCGGTGCGTTCATGACCTATTTCAATGCGAAGACCGGCAAGGTCGAAATCTATGACGGGCGCGAGGTTGCCCCGGCCGGCGCGACGCCGACGATGCTGCTGGGTGCGGACGGCAAGCCGCTGCCCTTTGCCGAAGCAGTGCTGGGCGGACGCGCGACCGGGGTTCCCGGCGCGGTGCGGATGCTGGGGCAGGCGCATGACGACCATGGCACGCTGGCATGGGCCGACCTGTTCGACGATGCCGAGGGGACTGCGCGCAAGGGCTTCGTCATCTCGCCACGTCTCGGCCGCTTGCTGACCGGGCGTTTCCCCGAATTGCATGCGGAGGATGTCCGCCGCTATTTCAAGGGGAAGAACGGGGCGCTGGCGACCACCGGCGACCGGATCAGGAACGGTGCCTATGCCGATTTCCTCAAGCGGCTGGCGAAGCAGGGACCGGACGCGCTGTATACGGGCGAGACGGCGAAGCGCATCGTGGCACGCACGACGACGGGCACGCTGCCGGGCACGATGACGCTGGCCGACCTTGCCGCCTATCGTGCGGTCAAGCGCGATCCGCTGTGCGCCAACTGGCGGGTCTATATCGTCTGCACCCCGCCGCCGCCCTCCAGCGGGGTCGGGCTGATCGAGCTGCTCGGCATTCTCGGCCGCACCGATATCGACCGGCGCGGGCCGAACGATCCGCAAAGCTGGTATCTGTTCGCCGAGGCGAGCCGGCTGATGTACGCCGATCGCGACCTCTATGTCGGCGATCCCAAGTTCGTGAACGTGCCGGTCGCCGGGCTGCTGGCACCCGCCTATCTGTCCGAGCGCGCCAAGCTGATCGGCGCGACCGCCGGTCCGGCCCCCGTGGCGGGCGTCCCGGCCGGCACGGTGACGGCGGCGGCGGACACGACCCGCGAACCGGCGGGGACGTCGCACTTCATCGTCGGCGATGCGGCGGGCAATGTCGTGTCGATGACGACGACGGTCGAAAGCATCTTCGGCAGCGGCCGGATGGTCGACGGCTTCTTCCTGAATAATCAGATGACCGACTTCGCCTTCTCCCCCGTCGATGCGCAGGGCCGCGCCGCCGCCAATGCGGTCGCGCCGGGCAAGCGGCCGCGTTCGTCGATGACGCCGCTGGTGATGATCGACCGCCAGGGCAGGTTCGCGGGTGCGCTGGGGTCGGCGGGCGGCAATGCCATCTTGGCCTATGTCGGCAAGTCGCTGATCGGCGCGGTCGAATGGAAGCTGCCGATGCAGCAGGCGCTGGCGCTCCCCAATCTCGTCGCGCGCGGCGACAGCTTTCAGGGGGAGGTGACGAAATTTTCGCCGGAAATCCTCAGTGCGCTCGCGGCGAAGGGTATCCGCCTGCAGCCCGGGCAGGGCGAGGATTCCGGGCTGCACGGCGTCATCGTGCGCGACGGGAAGATCGATGGCGGCTTCGATCCCCGGCGCGAGGGCAAGGTGATTGTCGAGTAGACTGGTTCACGCGAAGGCGCAAAAAAGGAAAGTTGGCTAGGCGCGGAGACGCGGAAGGGTTGCGTATCGGGCCAGCTCCTCCCGATCGGCAGACTTCTTCTAACGCTGCCACGATGTATGACGCCGCTGGCGCGGATAGGGTTGCGTGCAACGCGACCTCTTCCGCGTCTCCGCGCCTTCGCGTAAACCCTACTTCTTCCGCCGAACCCGAGCGAAATGCTCCGCCCGTTCGAGCAGCAGCGTCAGATCCTCCGGCGCGATGTCGAACGCATCCGGCGTCTCGGCCAGCGCCGCGTCCACGTCTTCCGGTCGAATGCCGCCCGGCTCCGCCGCTGCCGCAACTGCGACCGGGGAGGCCGGCTCGTGCGGATAGGAGAGCGCGGTCATGCGGTGATAGAAGATGCCGATCGACACCAGAGCGATCGAATTGATCCCGACCGGCGCGAAGGCGAAGGCAAAGCCCGCTTCGTGAATGCCGGCACTGCCGATCACCGCAGTCAGCGCCGCCGCGCCGCCTGGTGGGTGCAGGCATCGGCACAGCGACATGGCGAGGATCGCGCAGCCGACCGCGACCCCGGCGGCGACCGTCACGTTCGGGATCGCCTGAAACGCCGCCACGCCGATCAGCGTCGAGAGGATATTGCCGCCGACCACCGGCCATGGCTGGGCGAGCGGACTGGCCGGTACCGCGAACACCAGCACGGCGGAGGCGCCGAGCGGCGCGACGATGATCGGCAGGTCGCCCTCGATCCACGGCACCTGCGAACAGACGACCATGGTCAGCCCGATACCGATCGCCGCACCGATACAAGCGACCAGCCGCCGCCCGAAGCCGGCATTGGCCAGCAATGGCCGGAACAGCGGGATCACAATCCGTCGACGATCCGCCGGGCGAGGCCTGGCCCTTCATAGACCAGCGCGCTGTACAGCTGGACGAGGCTGGCCCCGGCATCGAGCCGCCGTCGTGCTTCGTCCGCCGACCCGATGCCGCCCGCCGAGATCAGCGGGATCGCACCGTCGGCAATCTCACGCGCCTCGACCAGCTTGGCGAGCGCGAGCGGGGCAAGCGGGGCGCCCGACAGGCCGCCGGTCTCCGTAGCATTTGCAGACCGCAGCGTGGTCGGCCGGGAGATCGTTGTATTCGATACGATCACCGCATCGACCCCGCCATCGACCGCCGCACGGATCGCGACCTCCATTCCGTCGCGCGACAAGTCGGGCGCGACCTTCAGGAACAGCGGCACGCGCTTGCCTCCGACATGGCGCGCGGCGTCGCTGGCGGCGATCAACTGCCCCAGTTCGGGCTGCGATTGCAGGTCGCGTAGTCCCGGCGTGTTCGGGCTGGAGATGTTGATGGTGACATAATCGGCCAGCGGCGCGGCCTTCGCGACCGCCGTCCCGTAATCAGCAATGCGATCGGTCGAATCCTTGTTCGCGCCGACATTGATGCCGATGATGCCCGGCCGGGGGATGAGCGCCGCGACCCGCGCAAGCGCCGCGTCGATCCCGCCATTGTTGAATCCCAGCCGGTTCACCACGCCCTTGTCTTCGGGCAGGCGGAAAATGCGCGGCTTGGGATTGCCCGGCTGCGGCTTGGGGGTCAGCGTGCCGACCTCGACAAAGCCGAAGCCAAGGCCAAGGAATCCTGCGACGGCTCGTGCGTCCTTGTCGACACCCGCCGCCAGCCCAACCGGATTGGGAAAGCGGATGCCGGCGACCGTCACCGCGTGCTTGCTGTCGGTGCGGGGTGCCAGCGGCGTTCCCGCCTTGCCCCATGCCTCCAGCATGGCGATCGTCAGCGAATGCGCGCGTTCGGCGTCGAGGGTGAAGAGGAGCGGGTGATACCAGGCCATATGCGGCGCTCTATCGTCGGCGCGCCTCGGAAGGAAGATTCGGTTTCACGCGAAGGCGCGAAGGCGCGAAGAGAAGAAGAGTAGTTCGCGCAGAGGCGCAGAGGCGCAGAGGCGCGGAGGGGTTGTGCCTGCAGATCGGTCTGCCGCGCCAGGCGCCCTCATCCTGCCGGCTGCCGCAAGCTTGAAGGTCTCGCTGACGTGAGACGGGGCAGCGAGCGAGCCTCCTCTGCGCCTCCGCGCCTCTGCGCGAACCTCAAACCTTCTTCTCTTCGCGGCTTCGCGCCTTCGCGTGAAACCGAATCCATCCCGCCCCAAACAATCGATCACAGCGATCGAAACAAACCCGGTTGACCTCACGCCCCTGCACGACCACATGCCAATCCGACCGGAATGATCCGATTAAGGAAACAATGCGCCTTTCCAGCCTCGCCGACTATGCCGTCGTCCTCCTCGCCGCTACCGCGCGGCGGGGCGGGGAGGTGCGCGTGACGGCGACGGTGCTGGCCGAGGAAACCGGCCTGCCGCTGCCGACCGTGCAGAAGCTAGTCAGCCGCCTGTCCGCTGCCGGTCTGATCGAGACGGGACGCGGTACCGGCGGCGGCTTCCGCCTTGCCCGCACTCCGCAGGCGATCGACCTGGCGCAGATTATCGAGGCGATCGAAGGGCCGATCGCGCTCACCACCTGTGTCGATGCCGCGCGCCACGATTGCGCGGTGGAGACGAACTGCATGATCCGCCCCCATGCCGGCACGGTCAACGCCGTGGTCCGGGGTGCTCTGGCGGGCGTGACGCTCGCCCAACTCGCGAACACCGGGGCAATGCCCCAAGAGGTAGTGTGATGGCCACGAAGAATGCCGAGGCGCTCGCCGCCGCAAACAAGAAGTACGAGTGGGGTTTCTCCTCGGACATCGAACAGGACTTCGCGCCCAAGGGGCTGAGCGAGGATACGGTTCGCTATATCAGCGCCAAGAAGAACGAGCCCGAATGGATGCTCGATTGGCGGCTGAAGGCGTTCCGCCTGTGGCAGACCATGGAAGCGCCCGACTGGTCGAAGCTGAACATCGATCCGATCGATTATCAGGACGCCTATTATTACGCGGAGCCGAAGAAGAAGCCGACCCTGTCGTCGCTCGACGAGGTCGACCCCGAAATCCTGCGCGTCTATGAAAAGCTGGGCATCCCGATCGAGGAGCAGAAGGTGCTCGCCGGCGTCGAGGGATCGCGCAAGGTCGCGGTCGACGCGGTGTTCGACAGCGTGTCGGTCGCGACGACGTTCCGCAAGGAACTCGAAGCTGCCGGCGTCATCTTCCGCTCGATCAGCGAAGCGATCCGCGAATATCCCGATCTGGTCCGCAAATGGCTGGGCAAGGTCGTGCCACAGCGTGACAATTTCTTCGCGACGCTCAACAGCGCGGTCTTTTCGGACGGTACCTTCGTCTACATTCCGGAAGGCGTGCGTTGCCCGATGGAGCTGTCGACCTATTTCCGGATCAACGCCGAAAATACCGGCCAGTTCGAACGCACGCTGATCGTCGCCGACAAGGGCAGCTATGTCAGCTATCTCGAAGGCTGCACCGCGCCGATGCGCGACGAGAACCAGCTGCACGCGGCGGTGGTCGAACTGGTCGCGCTCGACGATGCCGAGATCAAATATTCGACCGTTCAGAACTGGTATCCCGGTGATGAGAACGGCAAGGGCGGAATCTACAATTTCGTGACCAAGCGCGCCCTGTGTCAGGGCAAGAATTCGAAGGTGTCGTGGACGCAGGTCGAGACCGGATCGGCGATCACCTGGAAATATCCGTCGTGCGTGCTGGCGGGCGAGAACAGCGTCGGCGAATTCTACTCGGTCGCAGTCACCAACAACCGGCAGCAGGCCGATACCGGCACCAAGATGATCCATCTGGGGAAGGGATCGCGTTCGACCATCGTGTCGAAGGGCATCAGCGCCGGCCGTAGCGACAATACCTATCGCGGGCTGGTGCGCGTCGGCCCCTCGGCGGAGGGCGTGCGCAACTTCACCCAGTGCGACAGCCTGTTGCTCGGCGACCAGTGCGGCGCGCACACTGTGCCGTATATCGAGGTCAAGAACCCCTCGGCGCAGATCGAGCATGAGGCGACGACGTCGAAGATTTCCGAGGACCAGATGTTCTACGCGATGCAGCGTGGGCTGGATTCGGAGGCGGCGGTCGCGCTGATCGTCAACGGCTTCGCCCGCGAAGTGCTGCAGCAACTGCCGATGGAATTCGCGGTCGAGGCGCAGAAGCTGCTCGGCATCAGCCTCGAAGGGTCGGTGGGGTGATCGCCCTCCTGCTGGCGCTACAGGCGGTCGCGCCGACCGCGCCCTATGCCGAATGTCTTTCGGAGCGGATCAATGCGGACGCGCGCATGGCCAAGCCGCCGGCCGAGGCAGCGGCGCGGGTCGCGATCTTCGACGATGCGGCGAAGGCCTGTGCGCCGGTGCGGGCGAAGGTGGCGAAGGCACATGCGCCGATGCTCGACAAGATCGACGCGTCGATGAAGGCGGTGCTGACCAACCCGGACGCCGCCGAGGCCGAGTTCGGTACCGAACCGGTCGCGGGTGAGACGCCCTAAGCTTTTGAGATACGCGGGCGCCGCCCCGCACGAACAGGACGGAACATGCTGAACATCGACAATCTCCACGCCGAAATCGACGGCAAGGAAATCCTCAAGGGCCTGTCGCTGAGTGTCAATGCGGGCGAGGTCCATGCGATCATGGGGCCGAACGGTGCCGGCAAGTCGACCCTCGGCTATGTGCTGGGCGGGCGTCCGGGCTATGAGGTGACCGATGGCAGCGTGACCTTTGCCGGCGAGGACCTGCTGGAGATGGAGGCCGATGCCCGCGCCGCCGCCGGCCTGTTCCTCGGCTTCCAATATCCGGTCGAAATCCCCGGCGTGTCGAACGTCCAGTTCCTGCGCGAAAGCCTGAACAGCCAGCGCCGCGCCCGCGATGAAAAGCCGCTGTCGGGTGCCGAATTCCTGAAGCTCGCCCGCGCGCAGGCCGATGCGCTGGGCATGGACATGGACATGATGAAGCGGCCGGTGAATGTCGGCTTTTCGGGCGGCGAGAAGAAGCGCAACGAGATGGTGCAGATGGGTATCCTCGACCCGAAGCTCGCCATCCTCGACGAAACCGACAGCGGCCTCGATATCGATGCGCTTCGCATCGTCGGCGACGGCATCAACCGCATCATGCGTTCGCCTGACAAGGCGGTGATCCTCATCACCCATTACCAGCGGCTGCTCGACTATGTGCAGCCCGATTTCGTGCATGTTCTGGCCGATGGCCGCATCGTCCGCTCGGGCGGGCCGGAACTGGCGCACGAACTGGAACGCGAAGGCTATGGAGCGGTGGCGGCGTAATGGCGACGCTTCCGACCAACGCGCAAGAGGCGTTCCGTTGGACCGACCTCGCCGCACTGACGGCCGCGGCCGGTTCGACCCGAGGTGAAGCGGCGAGCGCCGATGGCTATTGGCTCGACCTTGCCGGGCCAAGGATCGTGTTCGTCGACGGCGTCTATGCGCCCGATCACAGCAGCCCCGGCCATGTCGCGGTCACGCCGCTGACGCTCGACACCGCGCACCCGCTGGGCGTGCAGGCATCGGGCGCGGCGGGCTGGTCGATCGACCTGTCGGCGGCCGAGATCGTCGATCCGGTGCAGATCGTCCACATCGCCACCGGTGCGGAGAACCATCTGCCCGCGCGTCTGACACTCGATGAAGACGCCGTCGCATCGGTCGTCGAGACCTATGTCGGCACCGGCTGGACCAATCGCCTGACGCAGATCGACCTCGAACGCGGTGCACGGCTGATGCGCAGCGTCCGCCTGCTCCAGACGGACGGCTTCGTGTCGATCCGCGACGAAGCAGTGGTGGGGGAGGCAGCGAGCCTCGTTACCCAGTTCCTCGGCGCGGGCGGCATGGGCAGCCGCATCGATGCGCAACTGACGCTCGATGGCGACGCCGCGTTCGTCGACTATGGCGGCGCATTGCTGACCCGCGAACAGCAGCGGCAGGAATGCGCCGTCGCCGTCCGCCACGCCGCGCTCAACGGGTCGAGCCGCCAGACATGGCGCGCCGTCGCCGCCGATCGCAGCCAGGCGAGCCTTGCCGCCCGCGTCGAAGTCGCGCGCGGGGCGCAGAAGACCGATGGCGAGCAATCGCTGCGCGGCCTGCTGCTGCAGCGGACGGCGACGGTGAACCTGAAGCCCGAACTCGAAATCTTTGCCGACGACGTGAAGTGCGCGCATGGCGCTACGGTCGGCGAACTCGACGCCAAGGCGCTGTTCTATCTGCGCAGCCGCGGCGTCGGCGAGGCGCGGGCAAAGGCGTTGCTGACGCATGCGTTCGTCGCGGATGCATTGGACCGGATCGGCGACGACACGGTGCGTGAAGCCTTCGCCGCCGACGCCGATGCATGGCTGGAAGCGGCGCTTTGACCAGCACCACCCCCCTCGATCGCGTCAGCGACTTTCCGGCGATCCCCGCCGGCTGGTCGTATCTCGACACCGCCGCAACGTCGCAAAAGCCGCAGATGGTGATCGACGCAATCACCCGCGCGTACGATACGACCTATGCCACCGTGCATCGCGGCGTGTACCAGCGCTCGGCCGACATGACGCTCGCCTATGAAGCCGCGCGCCGTCGGGTCGCGACGTTCATCGGTGCCGGCGCGCCGGAAGAATGCGTGTTCGTGCGTGGCGCGACCGAGGGAATTAATCTTGTCGCGCAAGGCTGGGCCGAGCGGCATCTGAAGGCCGGCGACCGTATCCTGTTGTCGATGCTCGAACATCATTCGAATATCGTGCCGTGGCAACTTATTGCCGAACGCATCGGCGTCGCGATCGACGTCGTCCCGCTGACGCAGGACGGGCGGATCGATCTCGACGCGATGGCGACGATGATCCGGCCGGAGCATCGGCTGGTATCGCTGGCGCATGTGTCGAACGTGCTCGGATCGGTCCTTGATGCCCGCCGCGCTGCCGATATCGCCCATTCGGTCGGGGCCAAGCTGGTGCTCGACGGGTGTCAGGCGGTGCCGCGCATCGCGGTCGATGTTGCAGCGCTCGATTGCGACTTCTACGTCTTTTCCGGGCACAAGCTCTACGGGCCGACCGGCATCGGCGTATTGTGGGGTCGCCCCGAACTGCTCGAAGCGATGCATCCGGTGCAGGGCGGCGGCGCGATGATTGACCGGGTGACCTTCGAACGCACCACCTATGCCCCGCCGCCTGCACGGTTCGAGGCAGGGACGCCGCATATCGTCGGCGCGCTGGGCCTTCATGCGGCGATCGACTATGTCGACAGCATCGGGCTGGACGCGATCCATGCCCATGAAACCGCGCTGGTCGCCGCGACCCGCGAAGCGCTGGGCCGGATCAACTCGGTTCGGCTGCTCGGACCCGATGATGCCGCCGGAATCGTCAGTTTCGTCGTCGAGGGGGTGCATCCGCACGATGTCGGCACCATCTTGGATGAGGAACGCGTCGCGATCCGCGCCGGCCATCATTGCGCACAGCCGCTGATGGACGTGCTGGGCGTGCCCGCCACCGCGCGGGCCAGCTTTGGCGTTTATAACGGACGGGGCGATGTCGATGCGCTGGTGCGCGGACTGGAACGGGTAAGCAGGATTTTCGGATGAACGAGGAACGCCATTTCGAGGTCGAGGAAGTGAGCGCGGTGCCGTCACCACCGCGCGCGCGCGTGACCGATGCGGAGGAAGCGCCGCCGCGCCGTCGCGACTATCTCGAAGGATTTCTGGCGCAAAAGCCCGAACCGCAGCCGGCGGGCGAGCCAGGCGGCGATGTGTACGAGGCGGTCATCGCCTCGCTCAAGGAAATTTTCGATCCGGAAATTCCGGTCAATATCTATGACCTGGGGCTGATCTACGGCGTCGATGTCGCGGACAACGGCCATGTCGCGGTGACGATGACGCTGACCACACCGCATTGCCCGGTCGCGGAATCGATGCCGGCAGAGGTCGAACTGCGCGTCTCGGCGGTGCCGGGCGTATCGACCGCCGACGTCAACCTCGTCTGGGATCCGCCATGGGATCCGCAGAAGATGTCCGACGACGCCAAGCTTGAACTGGGAATGCTGTAATGGCCACGCGCGTCCGCCCCGCCGCGATCAACCTCACCCCGAACGCCGAGCGCCGCGTCGCCGATCTGATGGCGAAGGCGCCGGCGGACGCGATCGGCGTGAAGCTGTCGACGCCGCGACGCGGCTGTTCGGGCCTTGCCTATTCGGTCGATTACGTCACCGCCGCCAATGCGATGGACGAACGGATCGAAACGCCGGGCGGAACCTTCTTCGTCGACGGCGGATCGATCCTCTACCTAATCGGTTCGACGATGGACTGGGTCGAGGACGATTTCACCGCGGGCTTCGTCTTCGCCAATCCGAACGCCAAGGGCGCATGCGGGTGCGGGGAAAGCTTCACGGTCTGATCGTCCCATAAGGGGACAGGTGTGAAGCGTTTTCTGTGGGTGTTGGCCGCATGGCCGGGTGCGGCCATGGCGCAGGACGTGCCGGACATCGTCGTCACCGGACGCGGCCTGGCCGATGCACCGGGCGACCGGGTCTATGACATCGTTACCATCGATCGCGACCGCATCCTGTCTTCGGCGAGCGGCCGGGTCGAGGACGTGTTGCGCGACATAGCCGGCCTGCAGCAATTCCGCCGATCGGACTCGCGCACCGCCAACCCGACCAGTCAGGGCATCACCCTGCGCGGCCTTGGCGGTAATGCGTCGAGCCGTGCGCTGCTGTTGCTCGACGGCGTGCCGCAGGCCGATCCGTTCGGCGGCTGGGTCGCCTTTCCCGCCTATGCGACCGACCGGCTGGGCCGGGTCCGCGTCACGCGCGGCGGCGGTAGCGGCGTCGCCGGGCCGGGCGCGCTGGCCGGCACGATCGAACTCGACAGCGCCACGCCCGACGACCTTTCGCCACTTTCCGGATCGCTAAGCTATGGCAGTCGCGCGTCGATCGATGCGCGCGGCACTGTCGGCCTGACGCGCAGCGGCGGTTTCGCGACGCTGTCGGGCGCCTATGCGCGGGGCGACGGCTTCATTCCTATCGTCGCGAGTAGTCGCGGTCCCGCCGATCGCGCGGCGCCGTTCGAACAGGCCAGCGCCGCCGCGCGCGCGGTCGTACAGGTCGGTGCGGCGACCGAGCTGCAGGCGAATGTCACTGCCTTTACCGACCGCCGCGATCGCGGCCTCGACTTCACGGATAACCGCAGCGAAGGCGCCGATGCCAGCGTCCGGCTGGTCGGGCGCGGCCCTACCGGTTGGTCGCTGCTCGGCTATCTGCAGACCCGCGCCTTTGCCAGCCGCTTCGCCAGCGTCGGGGCAGGGCGCGCGACGACGACACTCACGCTCGACCAGTATAACGTTCCCGCGACCGGCATCGGTGGCCGGGCTGAAATCGCCCCGACCCTTGGCAATGTATCGCTTCGTCTGGGCGGCGACGTGCGCGTCGTCAGCGGCGAGACGCAGGAACTCTACACCTATGTCGCCGGCAACCCGACCCGGCGGCGGGTCGCGGGAGGCCGCAACACGACCGGCGGCCTGTTCGCCGATGCCAGCCTTGCCACCGGTGACATCGTGGTGAGCGCCAGTGGCCGGATCGACCGCTGGACGATCGCCGAAGGCCGGCTGCAGGAAGCACTTCTGACCGGGGCAGCGCTGACCGACCAGCGGTTTGCGACCCGCGGCGGCTGGCAGCCGACCGGTCGCGCGGGCGTGGCGTGGACGCTCGATCCTGCGGTGACGCTTCGCGCGGCGGGCTATCGCGGCTGGCGGTTGCCGACGCTCAACGAACTCTATCGTCCGTTCCGGGTCGGCGCCGACGCCACCGCCGCCAATGCCGCGCTATCGCCCGAAACGTTGTGGGGCGGGGAGGTCGGCGTCGAACTTCGTCCTGCCCGCCGCACGCGTATCGCCGCGACCGGCTTCGCCAACGATCTGCGCGACGCGATCGCGAACGTCACCGTTGGCAACGGCCCCGGTACCTTTCCGGGTGTCGGCTTCGTCTCGGCCGCCGGCGTGTTCCGCCGTCGCGCCAATCTCGACCATGTGCGCGTGCGCGGAGCCGAACTCGACGCGTCGACCGGCTGGGGCGCATGGGCGGCGCGCCTGTCCTATGCCTATACCGACGCCCGCATCGTCGATGGCGGCGTGCTCGACGGCCTGCGTCCGGCGCAGACGCCCGCGCATAGCGGATCGGCGACGCTCGGCTGGCGACAGAGCGGGTGGCAGGTGGCGGCGACGCTGCGCTATTTGTCCGATCAGTATGAGGATGATGCGAACCTGCGTCGCCTTGCCGATGCGACCACGCTCGATGCGGTGGTGACGGTACCGCTGTTCCGGCGGCTGTCGCTGGAGGGCAGGGCAGAGAACCTAACCGACGCGCGGATCGAGGCGGCGGTCGGCGGCGATGGCGTGGTCGAACGCGCATCGCCGCGGACATTGTGGGTTGGGGTGCGGTTCGGCGGCTGACCGACCGGCCCGGGTTCAGGCCCCGGTCTGCGACGCCATGCTGCCGCGCGGTTCGACCATCGATGGGACCGGTCCGGTCGCGGGACGCAGCGCTTCGCGCTCGGATGCCGGAACGGCGGCGGTCGGATCGGGGCGGAAGGCGTCGGGAGCGCGGTCGGTCGCCGTCGGATGCGGCTTGTCGAGTGCGAGGTCGGGCGCGGCATGGCCTTCGCCCGGCGTCTTGCGCCGTGCCAGCAATACGCCGAACAGACCGACGGCAATTCCGGCAGCGCCCAGCGCCACCGTCCGCAGCGTCGACACCCCGGCCTTACGCGATTTCGGCTTCTGTTTCTTATGCTTGGCCATCGATATTACCTTTCGCTTGTCGTCCGCTCCAACGACCGGACGTCGCGGAGGTTCAATCGTGGGCTAGTGTTTCGGCCCGGCGGACGGTGGCGGCTTCGCGGATCAGGCGCTGTTCGGTAGTGCGCTCGGCGCGCTCGGCCATTTCGGTCCATGCGAGTTCGGCGCGGCGGCAACGATCGCGGACATTGTCGAGCGTCGCGGCATCGGCATTGGCGCGTTCGACGGCGGCGCGGGCGCGGTAGGCTTCGGCGGTATCGGCCAAGGGGGCAGGACCTTCACGTGCTGGAGGAAGGCGCGGACGGACCATCCGCCCGCGCCAGGGCAGGTCAGTCGGCGGCGGTCAGGTTCACCGCGCTCACGCGACCGCGGCGATCCTCTTCCAGCTCATATCCGACGCGCTGATTCTGGTTCAGCGTCACCATCCCGGCGCGTTCGACCGCCGAGATATGGACGAAGGCATCGCCGCCGCCATTGTCCGGCGCGATGAAGCCATAGCCCTTGTCGATGTTGAAGAATTTTACGGTGCCAAGCGTGGCCATGCAGGTTCCTTTCTGTTTGCGGGCGGCGGAACACCCGTCACCCGCGCCGTAGGCAGCAGGGAAAGAAGGAACTTGCCGCAAAGCAGGAAACCGTCGATTTGCGACTGTAGCAGGGACTAAATGGGGATCGGCCCGCTTCCTTGCAAGGGAGCGGGCCGATCGAGCGGTTTGGACGCGGTCGGTTTAGCGGCAGCGCACGTTGTTGCGGTCGATCGCCTGACCGCCGGCAGCACCCGCCGCCCCGCCCAGCAGCGCGCCGAGCAGTCCCGACCCACCGGGCCGCAGCGCCGTACCCAGCACGCCGCCGGCGATCCCGCCGATGATCAGCCCAGTCGTGCCATCGTTGCGGCGGCAATAATAGCGTCCGTCCTGTCCGACATAGACCCGGTCGTTCTGCGACAGGCGACGTTCGCGATAGCGCCGGTCGTCGCGATAATAGCGCGCTGCGTCATAGCCGTTATAGGCCGGGTCGGGCCGGTCATAGTCGTAGCGGCCATAGCCTGCATCGGCATAGCGCGGACCTCCGCCGCCCAGACCATAGTCGGAGCAGCCGGAAACCAGGGTAGCAGCGGCGACGAGGCCGAGGGTAAGCGCACGCATGTCGACAGGTCCTTCGCTTGATATCGATCAAGCCCGAATGCCGCGCGCGGGGGGTTGTTCCGTAAAACTTATCCCACGGCCGTGCTTTACCAGCGCCCGCCCGCCGCCTCGATCGCTGCCAGCAGGGCGCGCTTGCTCTCGGTCCGGTTGTTGCCGGCATTGCGCGGCAGTTCGGGATTGCCGAGCGCGGCGCGGCGCTCGATCAACTGCGCCGCGAAGGTCGCATGATCGATACGCGGTCCCGGCCAGTCCTGTTCGGTCAAATCACAAGTTTTCGACACCATAATCGCCTGAGCTTTCCTCGCGTATGCGACGATCAAGATAGTCCAGATCAAGGCCCGGATGAAGCTGGAACAGCAATCGCGCCTGATCGACCCGGTCGGGTGCGGCCCGATGCAAATTGTCCCATGCGATCGGCGATCAGATCCTCTACTCCGAGAATAGCGAACGTCACGCCCGGCAGGAAGTTCTTAATCAGCTGGATTCGGTCGCAATCCACCAAATCGTCAAGCGGGGTGCTGCCGACCACTTCGAACCCAAGGCTCAAGCCGGGATGCATCCACCCGCGCGTGGCCACCCCGGCGCCGCTCGGTCGTACGAAGCCATGGTCCTGCAGGACCGATTCCAGTTCGGGTTGGACGGGTTAGCACAAGTCGAAATTACCGGTCGAAACGGCGCTACTCGACCAATATTCGACGGCCGCACCGCCGACCAGGATTGGGCGAGGCTGTCCGGAGGCGCGCAACGCTTCGCTGACGCTGGCGAACATTCGCAACGCCGCCTCGAACGGTGCGCGCCATAATGTCACTCCGCCGCCTGCGCTCTTGCCGGATCGAGCAACGGCTTCAGATATTTTCCCGTAAAGCTCCCTTCGACCGCCGCGACCTTCTCCGGCGTCCCTTCGGCGACCACGCGACCGCCCTTGACGCCGCCTTCGGGGCCCATGTCCAAAATCCAGTCGGCGGTCTTGATGACGTCGAGATTATGCTCGATCACCACCACCGTATTGCCCTGCTCGACCAGCTGGTGGAGCACTTCGAGCAGCTTGCGCACATCCTCGAAATGCAGGCCGGTCGTCGGTTCGTCGAGGATATACAGCGTGTTGCCGGTCGCGCGGCGGGCCAGTTCCTTGGCCAGCTTCACCCGCTGTGCCTCCCCGCCCGACAGCGTCGTCGCCTGCTGCCCGACCTTGACGTACCCGAGGCCCACTTCGGCCAGCATCGCCATCTTGTCGCGGATCGGCGGCACCGCCTTGAAGAACTCGACCGCGTCCTCGACCGTCATGTCGAGCACGTCGGCGATGCTCATCCCCTTGAACTTCACCTCCAGCGTCTCGCGATTATAGCGCGCGCCATGGCACACGTCGCACGTCACATAGACGTCGGGCAGGAAGTGCATCTCGATCTTGAGCACGCCGTCGCCCTGGCAGGCCTCGCACCGGCCGCCCTTCACGTTGAAGCTGAACCGACCGGGCTTGTAGCCACGCGCCTGCGCCTCGGGCAGCCCGGCGAACCAGTCGCGGATCTGCGTGAACGCCCCGGTATAGGTCGCCGGGTTCGATCGCGGGGTGCGGCCGATCGGCGACTGATCGATGTCGATCACCTTGTCGAGATGCTGCAGCCCGGTGATCTTGTCATGCTTGCCCTGCACGATCCGCGCACCGTTCAGCGTCCGCGCGGCGGCGGCATAGAGGGTGTCGATGGTGAAGCTCGACTTGCCCGACCCCGACACGCCGGTGATGCAGGTGAATGTGCCGAGCGGGAGCGAGGCGGTCACGCCGGTCAGGTTGTTGGCGGTGGCATTGTGCACCGTCAGCTTCTTGCCATTGCCCTTGCGCCGCTTGTCCGGCAGCGGCACGGACCGCGTGCCATTGAGGTAGTCGGCGGTGATCGACCCCTTCGACTTCAAAATCTGCTTCAGCGTCCCCTTGGCGACGACCTCGCCACCATGCACACCAGCGCCCGGCCCCATGTCGATGACGTAATCGGCGGTACGGATCGCGTCCTCGTCATGCTCGACCACCAGCACGGTGTTGCCAAGGTCGCGCAGGCGGCGCAGCGTCGCCAGCAGCATGTCGTTGTCGCGCTGGTGCAGCCCGATCGATGGTTCGTCGAGGACATACAGCACCCCCGACAACCCGCTGCCGATCTGCGACGCCAGCCGGATGCGCTGGCTCTCACCGCCCGACAGCGTGCCGCTGGTCCGGTCGAGGTTCAGATAGTCGAGCCCGACATTGTTGAGGAAACCCAACCGTTCGACGATCTCCTTCAGGATCGACTGCGCGATCGCGCGCTGCTGCTCATTGAAATGCTCGGGCAGCCCTTCGAAGAAGCGCAATGCATCGACCACCGACAGGTGCGTCGCATAGGCGATGTCCTGCATCGCGACCTTCACCGCCAGCGCCTCCGGCTTCAACCGCGCGCCATGGCAGGTCTCGCACGGCTGCGACGCCTGGTATTTCGACAGTTCCTCGCGCATCCACGCGCTCTCGGTCGACAGCATCCGGCGGTTGAGATTGCCGAGCACGCCCTCGAACGGCTTCTTGACGTCGTACGACTTCTTGCCGTCGATGAAGGTCAGCGTCACGGGCTTGCCGGCGGTCCCGTGCAGGATCACCCGCTGCGCCTCTTCCGGCAAATCCTTCCACGCCGCGTCGAGCGAGAAGCCGTACGCCTTCGACAGCGATCCCAGCACCTGCATATAATAGGGCGAGGGCGGGTTGGACTTCGCCCACGGCACCACCGCGCCCTTCTTGATCGACAGTTCGTGGTTCGGGACGATCAGATCCTCATCGAACTCCAGCCGTTCGCCAAGACCGTCGCACGCGGGGCACGCCCCCTGCGGCGCGTTGAAGCTGAACAGGCGCGGCTCGATCTCGCTGATCGTGAAGCCGCTGACCGGACAGGCGAATTTCTCCGAGAACACGATGCGGTTGTCGGGAATGCCGGCACCCTTCAGCTTGCCGGTCTGGGGTGCAGCTTCGGTCGCACGGTCGCCCTGTTCACTGTCCAGCGGCGGATTGCCCGACTGCGCCTGCGCCACCGTCGTATCGACCAGATCGACATAGGCGAGCCCATCGGCCAGCTTCAGCGCGGTCTCGAAACTCTCCGCCAATCGCGTTGCGGCGTCGGCGTTCACCACCAGCCGGTCGACGACGATCTCGACATCATGCTTGAACTTCTTGTCGAGCGCGGGCGCATCCTCGATCAGATGGACTTCGCCGTTGATCCGCACCCGCTGGAACCCGGCCTTCTGCCATTCGGCCAGTTCCTTGCGAAACTCGCCCTTGCGCCCCCGCACCACCGGCGCGAGCAGCAACAACCGCGTCCCCTCGGGCAGCGCCAGCACCCGGTCGACCATCTGGCTGACCGTCTGCGCGCTGATCGGCAGGCCGGTGGCGGGGGAATAGGGCACGCCGACCCGCGCCCAGAGCAGGCGCATATAGTCGTAGATTTCGGTGACTGTCGCGACGGTCGATCGCGGATTGCGGCTGGTCGTCTTCTGCTCGATCGAGATGGCCGGCGACAGCCCCTCGATATGCTCGACGTTCGGCTTCTGCATCAGTTCGAGGAACTGCCGCGCATAGGCCGACAGCGACTCGACATAGCGCCGCTGCCCCTCGGCATAGATGGTGTCGAAGGCG
Organism: Sphingomonas epibiotica; assembly: GCF_039615155.1. Classification (NCBI taxonomy): domain Bacteria; kingdom Pseudomonadati; phylum Pseudomonadota; class Alphaproteobacteria; order Sphingomonadales; family Sphingomonadaceae; genus Sphingomonas; species Sphingomonas epibiotica. The sequence continues at coordinate 226,659 of NZ_JBDGHY010000002.1, forward strand.
AGGGAGGACTTGCCCGAACCCGACAGGCCGGTAATGACCGTCAGCGTATCGCGCGGAATGTCGATATCGACACCCTTGAGGTTATGCTCCCGCGCACCGCGGACGGAGATATGGGTCAGGCTCATGCGGTCCGTTCTATCTTCGTTCTTTTGGATTGGCTAGGGCGAGACATGGGGGTGCCACCTGCCGGTTTCGAGGGGGTCTTGCTGCGCCAGTCGAGCGAGCGGCGGTTCAGTTCGGCCAGATCGACCGTGCCGGCGATTACAGCCTCGCCCAGCGTCACCGCCCGCGCCAGCGCCGCCGGATCGGCGTGGATATAGGCCGGTCGGGCGCTGACATGGTCGTACCAGACCCCGCCAAACGCGTTGTCGAGCAGGATGCGCTGGAAACAATGATCGGCACGCACCGGCCAGCCGCGTGCAGCCGCCAGACCCGGCATCTCGCGCCGCGTCAGGTCGAGCCACCGGGCCCGCACCGCATCGATCGTCATGCCGGGAGGTCGACCGAAATGCGCCGCCACCGCGCCTCGACGAAGCTGTAAATGCCGAACGCCACAAAGCCGAGGCCGGTAGCGGTCAGCAGAAACTGTCCGCCGGTCTGGCTCTGCAGCGTCGCCAGCGCATGGGCCATGCCGCCGGCTTCATCGGCATCGGCCGCCCATGCCGCGCTGACGAAGAACAGCGCGATCAGCGCAAAGACCAGTCCGCGCGCGCCGTAGCCGATGCGACCGATGGTGCAGACATGGCCGGGCACCGGCGTGTCCCGCCCCAATTCGCGGGCGAAGCTGCAATCCCATGCCTTCTTCGCCTGTTGCAACGCCGCGCCGATCAGCCCGGCCGCGACCAGCGCCACCAGCACCCGGCCCATCGGCTGGTCCAGCAGCCACGCGGTCCAGTCGCGCGTACTCTCCTCACCGCCGACCCGGCCGCCGGCCGTGCGGGCATGGACCGCCAGTTTCGCGGCGGTCCACGCCAGGATGACATGGGCGATGCCGCTGATCGCATGGCCAGCGCGCTTGAACGCGCCCTTGGCGGTGGTGCCCTGCGCTTCGGGGTCGGTGATCGCTTCGGCCAGCCGCCACAGCGCATAGCCCGCAAGGCCCGCCGCCATCACCGCCAATATCCATTCGCCGAACGGTTCGTCGGCAAGGCTGGCGATCGCGCCCTGATTGTCGCCGACCTTGCCGCCGCGCAGCGCCGCATCGATCGCGAACCAGCCGACGAGGCAATAGACGATGCCGCGTGCCGCAAAGCCGAGCCGGGCAAGGAGCGTAGCGCCGGAGCGGGTGGTCATCGCACGCAAGCCTTTCGAATCGTTTCGCGCGGCCAACCATCTGCGCCCGGCTGCGGTTCCGAACGCACCGACTCTTGCGGTCCGATGGGGACGCTGGCAGCTTTGCGTTGGGGAATGGGGGAGGTTACGATGCGACTGTTGCTGTCGGCTGCGTTGTTGATCGGGCAGGCGGGCGCGGCGACCCCGCCACAGCCATTGGCTCCAGCCAGCCGCTGGACGGTCGAATACGCCGAAAAAATGTGCGTCGTCGCTCGTGGCTATGGCGATCCGGCGCATCCGATCTTCATTGCCTTCAAACCCACGCCCTTCGGCGAATTCATGCAGTCGGTAATTCTCGGTAGTCGCGCGCAACTCGGCAAGGAAGGGTGGTTCGATCTGACGTTGGAAGCGCCGGAACGCACCTTCGACAAGAAGCAGAGCGGAAACCGGCTCTATTTCCCGGAAGGCGACAAGGCGGTACTGACCTTCTACATCAGCCGCGCCGAATTCGAAGGACTGGTCGATGCTCCGACCTTCACCGTGCGTCCGAAGAACGGACCGGTCATCTCCGTCGCGCTGGCGATGACCAAGGCGCTGCTTCCGGCACTGAAGAAATGCGAAGTCGATCTGATGGAGCGGTTCGGCTACGATCCCGAAAAGGTCGCCGCGGTCGTAACCCGTGCGGAGGGCGAGCGTCCGGGCGAATGGATCAATCAGGACGATTATCCGGCGTCTTCGCTCTCGAAGGGCGAGCAGGGGGTGGTGGTGATCGCATGGACCATCTCCGCCAATGCTCGCGTGACCGATTGCAAAGTGATTGAATCCTCCGGATCGAACGATCTCGACGAGGCCGCCTGCGGTGCCATTCTCCGCCGTGGCCGCTACCTTCGCCCGGCACTTGATGCTGCGGGCAAACCAGTGGAATCCTATTCGACCCGCCGCGTAATGTGGCAATTGCCGCGCGGATAGGCGTTACCGCCCGAACGGCAACAACGCCTCGTAAACCTCCAGCGCCGGCTTGTCCTTCACCGCCACCCCCTGTCGCAACAGAAAGGCATGGCGGACGATCTCCGCCTGCTGCTCGATGCCATACGCTTCGAACGGCTTCCCCGGCACGATAGCGTAGCGATAGGTGCACAGCGGATGCCGCATCAGCGGCAGCCAATATTGCCCGCGATGCTGCGTCTGATGGATATGCATCATCTCGTGCAGGAACAGCGCGGCCAGATCGCGTCCGGCGCTCGCGAAATCGTCGCGGTACAGCGTGCCGCCCGGATGGAAATGGATGCAGCCGGTCGGGGCCATCGCCACCTGTTTCGGCTGGAAGAACGCCCATTTGGCATTCGCCACCCGCGCCCGGCCATAATCGATTTCGTCGCCGAACATCGTCCGGGCAAGCTCGACCTCGGCGGGGGTGAGGGGGCGTTTCATCGCCGACAGATGGGACCGGCCCCCGCGCCGGTAAAGGACGCGGGGGCCGGCAATCGTCAGAAGCGGTAACCGATCGCGAACTGGAAGATCGGATAGACCTTCACCTTGTCGACATCCTTCTGCAGCGACAGGCGCTCGGCCTCCAGATCGGCGCGGAAGGTCGCGTCGTTGCGCGCGGTGCCGGTCGACGTCAGCGGATCGATCTTGAACGATCCCTGGAAAAGCAAGCCGCTTTCCATGCCGAACATGAAGCCGCGACGGTTCTTGCCCGACCAGCCGAAGGTCAGCGCCGGCGAGAATTTCTTCGGCGCGGCGCTGGTGCTCAGCGTGCCGATCTCCTGCGGCGAATATTCGTTGCCGTTGATCTCGACATCGACATTGGGCGTGGCCGACATGCCGATCTCGTTATTGTTGATCCGTGCGCCGCCCGACAGGCGGAAATTCCCGCCAAAGGGATAGACATCGACCATCGCACCGAACGAATTCAGCTTGATCTTGCCGTCGAAGCTGACGTCCTCCGGCTCGAACGATGCGCTGACGTTCAGGAAACTCGCCCCGCCGCGAATGCCGACATGGTCCGACAGGCGCCAGCCGATCTCCGGCCCGATGCCGAGCGACCCTGCGGCGACCGCCACCGAAAAGGTCGAACCCGGATCTTCGTCCGTCGACGACATGGTCGGTTCGACGGGGCCGGCGGGCGCGGTCTGTGCCGCGGCGGGCAGGACGAACAGGCAGGTTCCGGCAATCGCGCCGGTCAGAAGCTTACGCATGATTCCCCCAAAGCTATGGTCCGGTGCGGCGTCGGCCTCCCCGACCGTCGCCGCGCCGCCTCAATCTATGAAACGGGCGGCGGCGGCATCCCTCAAATAAGGTATACCTGCCGCGGTCGCTGAATTGTACCACTGCCGGGCTAGGAGGGGTGACAGGTCGGCACAGTGGCAGGGGGCGGTGCGATGGATGTGACCGGTATCGTCGATCAGTTTCGGCGGGCGGCGTTCGGGATGGACGTTTGGCAGGATGGGTTGCGCGCCGTCGCGAACGCGACCGGGGCACAGGTCGTGCATCTCTCCGGTCTCGACCCGACCGGCGCGCCGATGGTGAACCTGATCCACGGGGTGACGCTCGACATGCTCGACCTCTTCGTCCGGCATGGCGGTTTCGATCCGCGAAGGAACCCGCGGGCCGGCGTCGGAGGAAAATGGCCCTCGCTGCGAACGGTTGTCGACGAGGATATCGTGACCGAACGCGACCGGGACGTGCTGCCGATCTATGGCGACCTGTTCGTACCTGCGGGGGCCGGCCGTGCCGCAATGAACCGGCTCGACATTCCGCAAATCCGAGGATTGCTGGCGGTCATGCGTCCCCGTTCCTATGCGGATGGGGGATGCATGGAGAGGCGACTGCTCGAAGCGATCACGCCTGCCATTTCCGAAATTGTGATGCAGGCGATGCAACTGGGCGGGCAACAGGACCAGATGATCCGGTCGACGGCCGAGGCGCTGGAGCGGTCGGTGCTGCTGCTCGACAGGACACGACGCATCGTGCTGATGTCGCAATCGATCGAGCATTGGTTCGAACAGGGCGGTCCGCTGACCGTGCGGGGCGGGGAGGTGCTTGCGCGCGACCCCGCCAGCGAAGCCGCGCTGGCAACGGCGATCGCCAGCGCCCGCGATCCCGCCCGATCGCTTCGCCCGGGTCGAAAGGTCGTGTTGCGGATGGCGGCGCCGCATCTTGCCGGCGGGGTCGAAAGGCTGATCGTCACGGTCAGCGCGGTGCCGCAACGTCCGTCCGGGCCGCTCGGGCGGGCGCAGGTAATGATCTCGGGCAAGCGGGTCGCGGAGCCCTCGGCGGATGTCTATTCCGAACTGTTCGACCTTACCCGCGCGGAGGCGAATATCGCGGTTCTGCTGGCGCAGGGGCATAAACTCGCCGCCATCGCCGCGCTGCGCGGTTGCAGCGTGCTGACCGTTCGGACCCAGTTGCGGACGATCTTCGAAAAAACCGATACCAACAGCCAGAGCGCGCTCGTCACCCGGCTACATGCCGTCGACTGACGTTCGGCGGTCCGTTCAGGGCGCCGGATCGCCCGCCGCCACCAGCTTCGCATCGACCGTAACCTTCGCCCCGTCCTCGAATGCGAAGGTCATCGGGGCGCTGGCGCCCGCGCGCAGGTCGGGCGACAGGCCGAACAACATGATATGCTTGCCGCCCGGGCTGAAGCTGACGGTCCCGTTGACCCTGACCCTGTCGAGCGGCTGCATCGCCATCATGCTGCCATGCCCGGTCATGCTCTCATGCAGCTCGGCCCGCTCGGCCGCCGGGCTGCTCACCCCCGTCAGCACCCGGCCTGCACCCCCGCCGCCATGGACGATCGCATAGCCCGCCGCCGGCCGTCCCGGCACCGCGGGCAGGCGTACCCACGCATCCTCGACGCTCGGCCCCTGCTGGCATCCGGCCAGCGCCACTGCCGCCATCAACGCCGCCCACCGTGTCTTCACGCCCACGCTCCTGTGCCGATACGGTTCCCTATGCCGCGCATAATCTTGCGGCAAGCCGAACCCTGCCTATATCCGCCCTCGGAACGATCGGCCGGCACCTCCCCGTGCCGGTCGTATCAACGCTTTATTTCAACCCGGGGGCCAATGAGGGACCATGGCTAAAGTTATCGGTATCGATCTGGGCACGACGAACAGCTGCGTCGCGGTGATGGAGGGCGGCAGCCCCAAGGTCATCGAGAACGCCGAAGGCGCGCGGACCACGCCGTCGATCGTCGCCTTCGCCAAGGATGGCGAGCGTCTGATCGGCCAGCCGGCAAAGCGTCAGGCAGTGACCAACGGCGACAACACGATCTTCGCGGTGAAGCGCCTGATCGGACGTCGTTTCGACGATCCGGTCACCAAGAAGGATACCGAACTGGTTCCCTACACCATCGCGCGCGGCCCGAATGGCGACGCGTGGGTGAAGGCGGGCGGCGAGGAATATTCGCCGTCGCAGATCAGCGCGTTCATCCTGCAAAAGATGAAGGAAACGGCGGAGTCGTATCTGGGCGAGACCGTGACCCAGGCGGTCATCACCGTTCCGGCCTACTTCAACGATGCCCAGCGTCAGGCGACCAAGGACGCCGGCAAGATCGCCGGTCTCGAAGTCCTGCGCATCATCAACGAACCGACGGCGGCGGCGCTCGCCTACGGTCTCGACAAGGACAATAACAAGACCATCGCGGTCTATGACCTTGGCGGCGGTACGTTCGACATCTCGGTCCTCGAGATCGGCGACGGCGTGTTCGAGGTGAAGGCGACCAACGGCGACACCTTCCTCGGCGGCGAAGACTTCGACGCGAAGATCGTGCAGTTCCTGGCGGACGAGTTCAAGAAGGTCGAAGGCATCGACCTGACCAAGGACAAGCTGGCGCTCCAGCGTCTGAAGGAAGCCGCCGAAAAGGCGAAGATCGAGCTGTCGTCGGCGCAGACCACCGAAGTCAACCTGCCGTTCATCACGGCCGACGCTACGGGCCCGAAGCATCTCGTCAAATCGATCACCCGTGCCGACCTCGAACGGCTGGTCGAGGATCTGGTCAAGCGGACGCTCGAGCCGTGCAAGAAGGCGCTGGCCGATGCCGGGGTGCAGGCGAGCGCGATCGACGAAGTGGTGCTGGTCGGCGGCATGACCCGCATGCCGCGCGTCCGCGAAGTCGTGAAGCAGTTCTTCGGTAAGGAGCCGCACACCGGCGTGAACCCCGACGAAGTCGTGGCGATCGGTGCCGCGATCCAGGCCGGCGTGTTGCAGGGTGACGTGAAGGACGTGCTGCTGCTCGACGTGACCCCGCTGTCGCTGGGTATCGAGACGCTGGGCGGCATCATGACCCGCATGATCGATCGCAACACCACCATCCCGACCAAGAAGTCGCAGGTCTATTCGACCGCCGACGACAATCAGGGTGCGGTGACGATCCGCGTGTTCCAGGGCGAGCGCGAGATGGCCGCCGACAACAAGATGCTGGGTCAGTTCGATCTGGTCGGCATCCCGCCCGCGCCGCGCGGCGTGCCGCAGATCGAGGTCACCTTCGACATCGACGCCAACGGCATCGTCAACGTGTCGGCCAAGGACAAGGGCACCGGCAAGGAACAGCAGATCCGCATCCAGGCCTCGGGCGGCCTGTCGGACAGCGACATCGACCAGATGGTCCGTGACGCCGAACAGTTCGCGGAAGAGGACAAGAAGCGTCGTGCTTCGGCCGAAGCCAAGAACAATGCGGAATCGCTGATCCACACCACCGAACGCCAGCTTGCCGACAATGGCGACAAGGTCGACGCCTCGCTCAAGGCCGAGATCGAAGCCGCCGTCGCCGAGACCAAGGCTGCGGTCGAAAGCGGCGACAGCGATCGCATGACCGAAAAGAGTCAGGCGCTGGCGCAGGTCGCGATGAAGCTGGGTCAGGCGATCTATGAACAGCAGCAGCAGGCCGAAGCCTCGCCCGCTGCCGACACCGTGCAGGAGAAGAAGGCCGACGACGACGTCGTCGATGCCGAATTCTCGGAAGTCGACGACAGCCGCAAGGCGTAAACCAACGCCCCTCCCTCTCCCCCATGGGGGAGAGGGTCGGGGAGAGGGGGTGTGTCGGGCGGGTCGTTTCGGACAGCCCCTCTCCCAAACCCTCTCCCCCATGGGGGAGAGGGCTTTTTGATGACCACCGAAGTCGATTTCTACGAACTGCTCCAATGCGAGCGCACTGCGGACGCGGGGACGATCAAGTCTGCCTATCGCAAGCTCGCGATCAAATATCACCCGGACAAGAATGCCGGCTGCAAGGATTCCGAGGCGAAGTTCAAGGCGATCAACGAAGCCTATGACTGCCTGAAGGATCCGCAGAAGCGTGCGGCGTACGACCGCTACGGTCATGCCGCCTTCCGCCAGGGCGCGGGCGGGGCCGGCGGCGGTGCGCAGGATTTCAACGGTTTCTCCGATATCTTCGAAAGCGTCTTCGGCGAATTCATGGGCGGCGGGCGGCAGGGCGGTCGTTCCGGCCCCCGGCGTGGCGCCGACCTGCGCTACGACATGGAAGTCACGCTGGAAGAGGCGTTCCACGGCAAGAGCACGCAGATCACCGTCGACGTCTCGACCAGCTGCGCCCCGTGCGGCGGCAGCGGCGCGTCGCCGGGGACCAAGGCGCGGACGTGTCAGACCTGTGCCGGCCATGGCAAGGTGCGCGCGCAACAGGGCTTCTTCGTCGTCGAACGCGCCTGTCCGACTTGCCACGGCGCCGGACAGGTGATCGCCGACCCTTGCCCCGTCTGCCATGGCGAAGGCCGGGTCGAACAGACCAAGACGCTGGAGGTCAACGTCCCCCCCGGTGTCGACGAAGGCACGCGCATCCGCCTGTCGGGCGAGGGCGAGGCGGGCGCGCGTGGTGCGCCGGCCGGTGACCTCTACATCTTCCTCCACGTCAAACGTCATCCGCTGTTCGAACGCGAAGGGACCGCGCTCCACGCGCGCGCGCCGATCAGCTTCACGACGGCGGCGCTGGGCGGGATGATCGAGATCCCCGGCCTCGACGGGCAAAAGCACAGCATCCGCATCCCGGCCGGCATCCAGTCGGGCAAGGAACTGCGCCAGCGTGGCGCCGGCATGCCGGTGCTGCAGGGGCGCGGCCATGGCGACATGGTCATCCATATCGAAGTCGAGACCCCGACCCGCCTGTCGGCCCGGCAGAAGGAATTGCTCGAAGCATTCCGCGAGACCGAGACCGGCGACGAATGCCCTGAATCGAGCGGTTTCTTCAGCCGCCTGAAGACCGCGCTCGGTGGCTGATTGGCGTCCGGCGGTGGCGAGCGACGCCACCGCCATCGCCGCGCTCGCCCGTGCCGAACTGGGCGACTATGGCGAGGCGGCCGAGCTCTACGCCGAACGCATCGCGCTTGCTCCGGACGGCTGCTGGGTGCTCGTCGACGAAGCCGACACGATCCTCGGCCACTGCATCAGCCACCCTTGGGTCCGCCGCGCACCACCGGCAATGCACACGCGGCTCGGCACGCTCCCGTCGCGAGCCGATTGCTGGTATCTCCACGATGTCGTCGTCGCGCCGCAAGCGCGCGGTACGAAGGCGGTCGAGCGTCTGCTTCCGATCCTGAACGCCGTCGCTATCTCGCGAGCGATCCCCACGCTTGCGCTCATCGCGGTTGGCGGTGCCGATCGTTATTGGTCGCGACAGGGTTTCGTCGCCACGAACGGCGGTGCCGAAGGCTTTGGGGCGGATGCGGTCTATATGGAGCGCTCGGCCTAGGCATTGTCTTTGATCGAAGGCGTTGGCCGCACGCTCCGGTATCTGCCGGGGAGAGGGGGAGGAAGCGGCGTCATCTGTGCAAAGGTGAGGCGACCAAGCCCAAGACCCTGTCGGCGCCGGAGTGCCCCGGCCGCTTTCCTACACGCCACCATCCTGCGACACCTGTTGCCGCTTCCTTGAACCCGTAAACCCTCCATCCGACGCCGGCGGACAGTTGCGCGTGAAACATGCGGCAAGTGTGAACTTAGTGAACTTTGGACCCGCAATTATCACCCCGCCGGACCCGAAGCCCGGCGGGGCGCGTCGATCACGCCTGTCCGAACACCCGCGCGAAGATCGTGTCGACATGCTTGTAGTGATAGCCGAGGTCGAACCGGCTCTCGATTTCTTCCGCCGACAGTGCGGCAGCGACGTCCGCATCGGCCTTGAGCAATTCGAGCAGCGATAGTTCGCCGTCCGATTCCCACACCTTCATCGCGTTGCGCTGTACGTAACGATAGGAAGCCTCGCGGCTCACCCCCGCCTGGGTCAGCGCCAGCAGCACGCGCTGCGAATGGACGAGGCCACCCATCTTGTTGAGGTTCTTCTCCATCCGCGCCGGATAGACGACCAGCTTGTCGATCACCCCGGTCAGGCGGGCGAGCGCGAAGTCGAGCGTGATCGTCGCGTCCGGCCCGATATAGCGCTCGACCGACGAGTGTGAGATGTCGCGCTCATGCCACAGCGCGACATTCTCCAGCGCCGGGGTGACATAGCCGCGCACCATACGGGCGAGGCCGGTCAGGTTCTCGGTCAGCACCGGGTTGCGCTTGTGCGGCATCGCCGACGAACCCTTCTGACCCGGCGAGAAATATTCCTCGGCCTCCAGCACTTCGGTGCGCTGCAAGTGGCGGATCTCGGTCGCCAGCCGCTCGATCGACCCCGCGATTACGCCCAGCGTCGCGAAGTACATGGCGTGGCGGTCGCGCGGGATGACCTGCGTCGACACCGGCTCGACGGTGAGGCCCATCTTCTCTGCGACATGTTCCTCGACCCGCGGGTCGATGTTCGCGAACGTCCCCACCGCGCCCGAAATCGCACAGGTCGCCACCTCGGCACGGGCATTCTTGAGCCGCGTGCGGCAACGATCGAACTCGGCATAGGCCTGTGCCAGCTTGAGCCCGAACGTAACCGGCTCGGCATGGATGCCATGGCTGCGGCCGATCGTCGGCGTCAGCTTGTGTTCGCGCGCACGCCGCTCAATCACCGCCAGCAGCTTGTCGAGATCGGCGAGCAAAATGTCCGACGCCCGCGCCAGCTGCACCGCCAGACAGGTGTCGAGCACGTCCGAACTCGTCATGCCCTGGTGCAGGAAGCGCGCCTCCGGCCCGGTCCGCTCCGAGACGTGCGTCAGGAAGGCGATGACGTCGTGCTTGGTCTCTGCCTCGATCGCGTCGATCCGCGCGACGTCGAAATCGGCGTCGTTCATCGCCCAGATCTTCTCGGCAGCCTCCTTCGGTACCACCCCTAGCTCGGCCAGCGCATCGGTCGCGTGCGCCTCGATCTCGAACCAGATGCGGAATCGCGACTGGGGTTCCCACAAAGCGGTCATTTCGGGGCGGGAATAGCGCGGAATCATGTGCGGGCCTTTCAAAACGGGCGAACGGTTGGCCGCGCACTAGCAACAAGTCGGGGATGAATCGAGCCTGTCCTGCGATAGACGAGCATCGAAAGGGGCTTCAATCGACGCCGAAACGACCTAAGTAGGTTCCGTCATCGCAAAGTCGTTCGGATGAAAATTCGAATGACTGGATGAAGTACCGAACCAATCCGAAAGGAGAAATTCGATGATGAAGCGTATTCTTCTCGCCAGTGGCGTTCTGATGTCGACCCCGGCATTTGCACAGGATGCCGCACCGGCGCAAACGACTGCCCCGACCGCGCAGACGGTCCCCGCAGAGCCGACGACGACTGCGGCTGATCCGGCGGCTGCTGCGACGCAGGCGGCTCCGACGACCCCGGCCGATCCGTCGACCCAGACCGCGCAGACCACTGCCGAAGCGGGACAGCCGGCCAGCGGCACGCAGATCGCGCAGATCGTCGAGGCCGAATTCCCGAAATACGACAAGAGCGGGAAGGGTCAGTTGACCGAGCAACAGTTCGGCGAATGGATGGTCGCGCTGCGCTCGGCGAGCGAACCGGGCGTCACTGCCGAGAAGCCCGAGGTCAAGAAGTGGGTGAAGCAGGCCTTCGCCCAGGCCGACAAGGACAAGTCCAAGGCGGTGTCGAAGGCGGAGCTGACCAGCTTCCTCAGCCAGAGCGCATAAACGTCGCCAGACGCTGATATCGAGTACGGCAGCCGGGAGCGATCCCGGCGGCCGTTTTCATGGGCCGACTGCCCGACCCGCCGTTGCCCCGGACCTGATCCGGTGCCCCGCTTCTTGGGTCGCAACGTTGATGCATTGGCGGCCTGTCAAAACAAGAAGGGGTTCACGCGAAGGGGTTGCGCGCCGGGCGGGCCGGGCGCGAACGGGAGACCTTCCTACCCGTTGCAACCGGGATCGAGGCTGCTGACGCGGGTGACGTCTTCGCAGGCGCAACTCCTCCGCGCCTCCGCGCCTTCGCGTGAACCCCTTTCTTCTTTCTACCGAACCCGAGCCGGATTCCCTACGACCGTAGCCCCCTCCGGCACATCACGCGTCACCACCGATCCCGCTCCAATGATCGCGTCGTCGCCGACGGTAATCCCCGGCAGCAACAGCGCCCCGCCGCCGATCCACACATTCGCCCCGATCACGATCGGCCGCCCATATTCCAGCATCTGCGCCCGCACCGCCGGATCGCGCGGATGGTCGGCGGTCAAGATCTGTACCCCCGGCCCGATCTGCGTCTTCGCGCCGATCGTCACCGCGCACACGTCGAGGATGACGCAGCCGAAGTTCAGGAAAACCCCGTCGCCCAGCGTGATGTTATAGCCGTAATCGACGTGAAATGGCGGCCGGACGTTGACGCCGTCGCCGACCGACCCCAGCCCAGCGCGCAGGATCGCCAGCCGCTCGGCCGGGTCCATCGCCAGCGTCGCGTTATAGCGTTCCATCCACCGCCCCGCCGCCGCGCAATCGGCGACCAGTTCGGGATCGCCCGCGTCATACAGGTCGCCGGCGATCATCTTCTGCTTGTTCGACAAAGTCATAGCATTCCTTGTGCGCGCAGGCTGGTATGCCCCTTCGCGCCGATGATGAGGTGGTCGTGGACGGTGATGCCCAGCGGCTTACCGGCGGCGGCGATCTGCCGCGTCAGGTCGATATCGGCACGGCTGGGGCTATGATCGCCGCTCGGATGGTTGTGGACCAGGATCAGCGCCGCCGACCCCAGATCGAGCGCGCGGTGGATCACCTCGCGCGTATAGAGCGGTGCCTCGTCGAGCGTCCCCTCCGCGACCAGTTCGTCGCGGATCAGCAGGTTGCGGGTGTTCAGATGCAGCACCCGGATCCGTTCGACCGCCTGATGCGCCATGTCGGCGTGCAGATAGTCGAGCAGCGCCTGCCAGTTCGACAGCACCGGCCGCGCCAGCACCTGCGCCTGCAACATCCGCGTCGCCGCACACTGTGCGATGCGGATCGCGGCGACCGCGGTATCGCCCATGCCGGAAACCTTGCCCAACGCTGCCGGATCCGCCGACAGCAACCCGCCGATCCCCCCGAATTCATGCAGCAGCGTCTTGGCCAGCGGCTTGGTATCGCGGCGCGGAATCGCCAGCGTCAGCAGATATTCGACCAGTTCATGATCAAGCAGCGCCTCGCCCCCATGCTTCAGCAACCGCCCCCGCAGCCGCGCGCGGTGGCCGGTACCGTCGGTTTCGGGCGGGGTGTTCATAAGGAATATGCCTAGCCGATCGGACGAGGCGGGGCGAGGGGGCGGCTCAATCCTCGTTCCCGGCCCGCCGATCGTCATCGGACGGCGAATAGTCGAGAATGTCGCCCGGCGTGCAGTCCAGATAGTGACAGATCGCCGCCAGCGTTGCGAAGCGCACCCCCTTCACCTTGCCCGATTTGAGTAGCGACAGGTTCGATTCGGTGATGCCGATCGCTTCGGCCAGTTCCTTTGACCGGATCTTCCGCCGCGCCAGCATCACGTCGAGATTGACGACGACCGGCATCAGACGAAGTCGGCCAGTTCGCGCTCGGCCCGGATGCCCGCCTCCAATGCCCAGATGGTTGCGTAGGCGGCCATCGCCAGCATCAGTCCAATGCCGACATCGGCAAAATCGACCATGATGTACCAGTATCCGCCGGACGGCGTGCCCAGCGACAACAGGCTAGCCCGCAGGCTGGCCGATACGGGCTGCGCGATGGCCCAGACGATCGCCGCCAGCGACGCTCGTCGAAGCCATTGTAGCGCGCGACCCAACGGGTTGGGGCTGCGATGACCCAAGTGACGCAGTGCTGCGCCGACGCCCAGAAGTAACAGGGCGAACGGCAAGGAACCGATCAGGACGACACCGAGCAGTCCGGCTCGTACGATCGGGCGGGAGACGTGCGCCGAAAGCCGTCGTTCCGCTTCCGGCGATGCGGCAACCTTTAGCCTTTCGTCATTATCCAACATTCCGGCGGGATCACTACGCCAGCGGCATCCGGTTTTGCAGTCGAACACGGGCGCCGGCCACAGGCTGATAACGAATGCCTGCGCCACGTTGCAGATCGCGAGCAACAGAAACACCGCCCCCGCAATCCGACAGAGCCGCGCCTTTCGCGCCGAAAGGTGGTACTTGTCCAACAGTAAGCTCTTTCTGTTTTACAGCAATTATTGTCAATGATACGACATTGGCAGCGGCGAAGCGACTGCCGTTTGCCGAAAGGGGTTCGGATGATTCGGTTGCAAAAGGGCGTCTTGGGCGCAGTGTTGGCGTTCGTCTCCACAACGGCGATGGCGCAGGCGGGGCCGGAAACGGCACCGCCAAGCGAAACGGCAGAGGTCGCCGTCGGCGTGCTGCATCACGGCACCAACTTCCACCCGCTCGGCAGCCGACTGATGTTCGACCTGCCCGACTTGCTGCCGGGCGAGTTCTATGAAGGGTCAGAGGAAGACGGCACGGTTGACGTGCAGATCGCCTATCGCACCGCGCCGTTGCGCATCCTGCTGAAACCGCGCCTGACCGCCAAGGCGCAGATCAATACCGCCGGACGCACCAGCTTCTTCAGCGCGGGGGCGGAGTGGCGCCAGCACATTCTGCGCGGCCGGGTCTATGGACAGGCGGGGATCGGCGTGACGGTGATCGACGGCTACCGTTTCACGCCCGACCCGTTCGAGCCGGACATCTCGAACCACGAGGCATGGCGGCGGTACGAGATCTATCGTCGTCGTACCTCGTTCGGCTCGAAAATTCTGTTTAATCCCAATGCGTCGATCGGGGTCCGGCTCGACCGGCGCTGGGCGGTCGAACTGGCATGGGAGCATTTCAGCCACCGCCGGATATTCTCCGACACCAATCCGGGGATCGACAATGTCGGCATCCGCATCGTCCGCCGGCTCGGACGCTGATGATCGCCATCGTCGCCGCCTTGATGCTGGCGCAGACCGCGTCGTCAACGGCATCGCCCGATGACGAGATCGTGGTGATCGGCGAACGTCTCCGCAAGATACGGGTAACGGCCAAACGTAATCGCCGGACAGGCGCCACGCGTTGTGTGTTGAAGCCGTCTACCGGTGATCCGCAACTCGATACAGGCATCTGCCAGACATATCTCGCCTGCCTACCCACGGCGCGGACCCTAGGAGAGTTGGAGGCGTGCATGCGCCCACCGCTCGAACGCGAGGTGAAAGCTTGGCAGGAACGTCGCAAGGCGGCGATGCAGAGGCGCTGACCGTCGGCGTCCTTTCCCTCTCCCGACGGGAGAGGGAGGGAGCGGCGCAGACGCGGAAGGGTGAGGGCCCCAGCGCCGATCGAGTTCGGCTCTGGAATCGGATGGTATGAACCTTACCGTTCGTTCTGAGTAGCAATTGAGCGAAGCCGAAATGGCGTATCGAAGGACCGCCGGGGGCAGATGCTTCGATACGGGTCTTCGACAAGCTCAGCCCCTACGCAGCACGAACGGAAAGCTTCAAACTCCCACCTCATCCCGCCGCAACGTCAGCACCTCGACCCCGGTCGCCGTCACCGCGACCGTATGTTCGAACTGTGCCGACAGCTTCCCGTCGCCGGTCACCACCGTCCAGCCATCCTCCTCGGTCTCGACCCGCCGCGTACCCTGATTGACCATCGGCTCGATGGTGAAGGTCATGCCCTCACGCAGCCGCACGCCTTTGCCCGGCTTGCCGAAGTTCATCACTTCCGGCGCCTCGTGCATCTCGCGGCCGATGCCGTGGCCGCAATATTCGCGGACCACCGAATAACCGTGCCGCTTGGCATGGCGTTCGATCGCGAAGCCGATATCGCCCAGATGCGCGCCGGGCTTCACCTGCCGGATGCCTTGCCACATCGCCTCCTGCGCCACCCTGACCAGCCGTCGCGCGACCGGTGCGACCTCGCCGACCAAATAGGTCTTGCTCGAATCGGCGATGAAGCCGTTCTTTTCCAGCGTGATGTCGAGGTTGATGATATCCCCGTCGCGCACGATCGTCCCGGCATCCGGCACGCCATGGCACACGACCTGATTGATCGAACAGTTCAGCACGAACTTGAAGCCATATTGCCCCTTGCTGGCGGGGCGCGCGGCCAGGTCGTGGGTGATGAAGCGTTCGACCAAATCGTTGATCGCCAGCGTCGACATGCCGGCAAGGTCGGTCTCGTCGAGCATCTCGAAAACGCGCGCGAGCAACCTGCCCGAAATCCGCATCAGCGCCAGTTCGTCGTGCGTCTTGACCATGTCAGGCGGCGATCGCGTCGGCGGGCGGGGTCTGGACGGCGGCCAACTCGGCGCGGACGATTTCGGTGAAAGGCAGCGTTGGGTTCGCTTCGGCCAACATGCCGATCTTCATCCAAAATTCGGCCTGTGCGTTGATCGACCGGCACATCACCGCACTCGCCCTGCGAACTTGCGCGTGCAAATCGTCGTCGATCTTCACGATCCCCATCGTCGTCGCTGCTCCTGAAACTCGATACGAACCATATATGGTTCATATGCTATGGGGTCAATGTGGCGTATCGGTTATGCGTAACCTTCGCCAACTTCCGTTGCGCAGCCGGAACCGTTTCGCGCCTCTCGCGCTTGACCCCGGCGGGCCGAACCGCGACGAACGGGACGAAGCAGCGGAGTGGGTGGTCTGGACGACGACGACGATCGGGCGGAACAGGCCGAAGCGTCGTCGCGCCGCGCCGGTCGCAGGCGGCGCCGCTTCGCCCGGGTGCTGCTCGTCGTCTGCCTGATCGTCCTCGCGCTGGCGGCGTTGCTCTGGACCCAGCGCCGCTCGATCGCCGACGATATCGTCCGCCGCGAACTCGAACGGCGTGGCGTCACCGCCCGCTATCGCGTCGCCGAAATCGGCTTTGGCCGCCAGCGTCTGGTCGATGTCGTCCTCGGCGATCCCAACGCGCCCGACCTGATCGCCGACTGGGTGGAGATCGATACCAGGGTCGAGCTGAACGGCGCGCAGGTCACCGGTGCGCGGGTAGGGCAAGCCCGTCTGCGCGCAACGCTGCGCCCCGATGGGTCCGTTTCGTTCGGGCAGATCGACCGTCTGCTCCCGCCACCCTCGGGCAAGCCCTTCGCCCTCCCCGATTTTACCGTCGCGGTCGATGACGGCCGTATCCGCCTCACCACCCCTTACGGTCTGATCGGCGCGAAGCTTGCCGGGCGGGGCAACCTCGCCAACGGTTTCGTGGGGCAGTTGGCGGCGGTATCCGAACGGCTGTCGCTAAACGGCTGCGGCATCGATCGCTTGGCGCTCAACGTCTCGCTCCGCACTGCTACCACCGGGCCGTTGCTGACCGGCCCGGTCCGCGCCCGGCAGGCTGCCTGCGGTGACGTCCGGTTGCTGTCGCCGGTCGTCCGCCTCGACGCGCGGCTGGGGTCTGGCCTCGATCATTGGCAGGGGCAGGCGGGCGTCAGCGCAGAAGCAGTCGACGCCCCGCAGACCCGCGTCGCCGACCTGTCGGGCACGATCGGCTTCAACGGCACTGCCAAGGGCACGCGCGGGACACTTGACCTTGCCTCGGGCCAGTTCGACCTGCCGCAACTGGACGGGGCAGGGCTGTCGATCGCTGGCCGCTACGAGGTCGGCGGCGTCCCGGCCTTTGAAGGGCGCATCGGCGCGCGCGGTGCGCGCCTGAACGATGGCCTGATCCGCCGCATCGAAGCGACAGGGCGCATGGCCGACGGCCTGCCGGTCGCACCCTTGTTACAGGCCGCGACGCGCGCCGCCGGGCAGGCGGCACGCCGCTTCGACCTGTCGGCCGAGGTTGCCGCCCGTCCGCTTGCGGCACGAATCGATCGGCTGGCCTTCATTGCCGCCAACGGTGCACGCGCGACGTTGCGCGACGGACCGGTGCGCTGGGTTTCGGGCAAGGGTGCGACGCTCGATGGAACGCTGGCGATGGGCGGCGGCGGACTGCCGGTGGCGAGCATCCGCCTGTCACATGCCGGACCCGGCGCGCCGGTGACCGGCACGGCCATCGTCCAGCCCTATGCTGCGGGCGATGCGCGCCTCGCCCTGGCTCCGATCCGTTTCCGCACGGCCGGCAACGGCGCGACCCGGATCGAGACGCGCGCTGAACTGAGCGGCCCGCTCGGCGACGGTCGCGTCGACCGGCTCGCGCTGCCGATTGATGCGCGATGGGACGGGGGCGGGCGGATGATCGTCAATGCCGACTGCGTGCCGGTCGCCTTCGATCGGCTGCGCGTGTCGGCGCTGAACCTGGACGCCACCCGCCTGCGGCTGTGCCCACAGGAAGGCGCGATGCTGCGGGTGGCTAATGGTCGGATCGGTGGCGGCGTCGGTATCGGCCCGACCCGCCTGCAGGGGCGGCTTGGCGGCACCCCGGTGACGCTCGCAGCGGCGGGCGGGCGCTTCGGTCTGGGCGACATGGCCTTCGCGCTCGATGGGGTGAAGACCCGGCTTGGCAGTCCCGAACGGGTCAGCGTCCTCGATATCGGCACGCTCACCGGCCGGATCGCGAACGGCACCGTCACCGGCCGCTTCGACCGTGGCGAGGGGCAGATCGGCAACGTTCCCCTGTTGATTCGTGACGCATCGGGTGACTGGAAGCTGGCAGGCGGGGTGTTGTCGCTGAATGGCGATGTCGGTGTCCGGGACGCTGCGCCCGAGCCGCGCTTCGAACCGCTGCGCAGCGATGATTTCCGTCTGACGCTGAACGGCAACGACATTCGTGCCGGCGGGACGCTGAAACATCCTACAAAGGGTGTGAAGGTTAGCGACGTGACGATCGTCCACGACCTTGCCACGGGGCGTGGCAACGCCGTCCTCGACGTGCCCGGCATCGCATTCGGCGATTCGTTCCAGCCCAACGAACTGACCCGCCTGACCTTCGGCGTGATCGCCGATGTGAAGGGCAGTGTGTCGGGCCGTGGCGATATCGCATGGACTCCGGACGGCGTCACCAGCACGGGCACCTTCCGCACCGCCGGCACCGATCTTGCCGCCGCCTTCGGTCCGGTCACTGGCCTGTCGGGCGAGATCCGCTTCACCGACCTGTTGGGGCTGGTCAGCGCGCCCGGGCAGGTCGCGACGATCGCCGAGGTCAATCCGGGGATCGCCGTCACCGATGGCGTCGTCCGCTATCGCCTGATCGAGGGGCAGCGGGTGCAGATCGAGGGCGGGCGTTGGCCACTGGGCGGGGGGGAGATGATCCTCGAACCGACCATCCTCGATTTCGCCGAATATCAGGAACGCCGCATGACCTTCCGGGTGAAGGGGGTCGATGGCGGGCTGTTCCTGCAGCAATTCGCGTTCGACAATCTCAACGCTTCCGGCACGTTCGATGGCGTTTTGCCGATGATCTTCGACGCCAATGGCGGTCGGATCGAAGGGGGTAGGCTGCAATCGCGGGGCAGCGGCAACCTGTCCTATGTCGGCGAAGTGTCGAAGGAGGATGTCGGCTTCTGGGGCAATCTGGCGTTTCAAGCGCTGAAATCGATGAATTATCGTGGCCTGACGATCGAGATGGACGGACCGATCGCCGGTGAGATGGTGACCGCGATCCGCTTCTCCGGGGTCAGCCAGGGGCAGGGGACGTACAGCAATTTCCTGATCCGCCGGCTGGCGCGGCTGCCCTTCGTCTTCAACGTGCGGATCAAGGCGCCCTTCCGCCAGCTGATCGATTCGGTGCAGAATTATTACGATCCGAAGCGGCTGATCGAACGCAATCTGCCGTCATTGCAGGCGGAGCAGCGCCGCCGCGAACAGGGCTTGCCGCCCGCGCCGCTCGATACCACCATTCAGCCTTCCGAAAGCGAGACCGTGCCATGACGCGAACCGTGACGATGCTGCGATCCCTGACGATTGGCGCCGCTTCCTGCGCGGC
Organism: Sphingomonas epibiotica; assembly: GCF_039615155.1. Classification (NCBI taxonomy): domain Bacteria; kingdom Pseudomonadati; phylum Pseudomonadota; class Alphaproteobacteria; order Sphingomonadales; family Sphingomonadaceae; genus Sphingomonas; species Sphingomonas epibiotica. The sequence continues at coordinate 246,101 of NZ_JBDGHY010000002.1, forward strand.
GGCCGGGTGCGTGAACGTCTCCGCGCCCGACAAGCCGATCGTCATCAACTTGAACATCAACATCACGCAGGAAGTGGTGTACCGTCTCGACGGAGAAGCGAAGACGCTGATCCAGGACAATCCGGGGATATTCTGACCATGCATGCTTTCGTGAAATACGGCCTCGCCGCAGCCGCCATCGTCGCGGTCGCCGGGATTGCCGGCACCGCATGGGCGCAGCGCGATCCCGCCTATCAGGCTGCGCGCGCGGCGGGGCAGGTGGGTGAGCAACCCGATGGTTATCTGGGCGTCGTCGGCGGCGGAACGCCGGAGCTGCGCGCACTGGTCGCCAACATTAACATCCAGCGCAAGGCGGCATATACGCGTGGCGCGCAATCGGGCGCGACGGTCGAGCAGTTCGCCTTCGTATCGGGCTGCAACCTGATCGCGCAGACCAAGCCGGGCGAGAAGTACAAGACGCCGGGCGGCAAGTGGGAAACACGCGGCAGCGGCGCCCCGGAGCGCGATCCGCGCTGCGTGTGAGGGATTAAAATTTTCTCAGATTGGGATAATTAAGTCCTGCACTGTTTGTGTCCGTTGGACCCACTTCCAGACCCCGGTTGTGCCAGCAGCCGGGGTCTTCTGCATTTGGGGACCGGCTGCCAGGCCGGCCCCTGCCTGCCGCTACTCTGAGCGGGCGACCTCGATGATTTTGAGGACCGAGGTCTCAAAAGCGATCACCAGCATCGCAATGCCGATGATCAATGTTGCAGCATTCATATCTCTATGAATCACCTCCTTCACGGCCGATGCGCCGACCGCGCCATCGGTGTAGCGCATCGGCTCGGTACGGCCTTCCAGCGTCGATACGAGTCTCAAGCATCCCCTTGCCTGTCACCTCCCGTTCATCGTCCGGAAAGCTTTCCGCGCGAACGCTATGGTTGACTCGAAACCGTCACCTTCCTAAAGCGCGCCTGCCTTGGCGGGCTCGCCATCCGGCGGATTCCGGCCCGGCCTGTGCAGGTCCAGGGAGGAAGCATGGCGGAGAACGAGCCCGGACTAGACCCCTTGCCTGAAGACGCCCGGATCACCTCGCTCGATGCGCGGTTGAATCAGGCGAAGAAGGACGAGGCGATCCGGACCGGTCAGGCGCGCGACGAAGCGGGGGAAAAAAACTACCGCCTCGGCAATCGCGTGCTGGCTGAACTGATCGGTGGAATGGTCGGGGGGGCGGTGATCGGGGGAACCCTCGACTATCTGCTCGGCACCTCGCCTTGGCTTCTGCTCGTGCTGCTGACCCTCGGGATCGTCAGCGCGTTCAGGAATATCATCAGGATTTCGAACCGGCGTCCGGACTGAAAGTTTCGGGCGCCTTGGCATATCGGGGCGAAGCGACGTGGCGCAGGCAGGCAAGATCGATCCGATGCACCAGTTCGAGGTGCAGACGATCTTCAACATTCCGCTCGGCGATACCGTCCTGCCGTTCACCAATTCGGCATTGTGGATGATCGTTGCGGCGGTCGCGTTGTTCGTGTTCATGATCGGCGGCATGAAGCAGCAGCAGGTGCCAGGTCGCTGGCAGATGGCGGTCGAGGGCTTCACCGGCTTCATCGACAAGCTGCTCGCCGCGAATATCGGGCATGAGGGGCGCAAGTACCTTCCTTACGTCTTCTCGCTGTTCATGTTCATCCTGTTCGCGAACGTCGTCGGGCTGCTGCCCTTCGGCCTGATCGGGCTGCACCCGTTCACCGTCACCAGCCACTTCACCGTGACCGGCGTCCTCGCCATCGCCAGCTTCTCGATCGTGCTGATCGTCGGCCTGCTCAAGCACGGCCTGCGCTTCTTCAGCTTGTTCGCGCCGAAGGGCACGCCGATCCCGGTGCTGCTGCTGGTTGCGCCGATCGAGTTCGTGTCGTTCATGGTCCGCCCGTTCAGCCTCGCGCTACGACTGTTCGTCGCGATGACCGCGGGCCATATCCTGCTCAAGGTGCTGGCGGGCTTCATCATCAATTCGAGCGCCGCCGGTGCGGGTATCGGCGTGCTGGTCAGCGTGCCGAGCTTCGCGCTGATGGTCGGCGTGTCGGCCCTCGAAATGCTGGTCGCCGGCGTGCAGGCCTATGTCTTCGCGCTGCTGACCTCGCTCTACATCAACGATGCCGTGCATCTGCACGACCATCACTGATCCCAACCCAAACAAAGATTTTTCCAAGGGAGTTTTCGACATGGAAGCAGACGCCATCAAGTTCCTCGGCGCCGGTCTGGCCGCCATCGGTGCCGGCCTCGCGGCACTCGGCGTGGGCAACGTCTTCGCCGCTTTCCTGCAGGGCGCACTGCGCAACCCGTCGGCCGCTGCCAGCCAGCAGGGCAACATGTTCATCGGCTTCGCCGCCGCCGAACTTCTGGGCCTGCTGGCGTTCGTCGTCGCAGTGCTGCTGATCTTCGTCGCGTAACTGCGCGACGCCCGGCGCGGGGTTTGCCCGCGCCGGATCTCCGGCTCTTTACGGGCCGGTTTCGACCGGGTGATGGCACCCGGTCGACCAGACCAATACGGGACGTTTCATGCCGCAAATCGAGCAGCTCGCCGCGACCTGGGGGTCGCAGGTCTTCTGGCTGGTGCTGACCTTCGGCATCGTGTTTCTGGTCGTCGGCCTTGGCATGGTGCCCAAGGTGCAGGGCACGGTCGACAAGCGCGACCAGGGCATTGCCGCCGATCTGGCTGCCGCCGATCAGGCGCGCAGCGCAGCCGACGCGACCGAAGCGGCATGGCGTGCCCGCGAAAATGCCAGCCGTGAGGCTGCGCAGAAGCTGCTGGCCGAAGCGCGTGCCAAGGGCGCCGCCGCCGCCGCCGAACGGCTGGCTGCTGCCAATGCCGATGTGCAGGCACGCGTCGCCCAGGCCGAAGCCGATATCGCTTCCCAGCGCAGTGCGGCAATGGTGCAAGTCGAACAGGTCGCTGCCGAAGCGGCTCAGGCGATCGTCGCCCGCGTATCGGGCGTGCAGGTCAGCGAACAGGACGCGCAGGGCGCGGTAAAGGCGGTGCTGCATGGCTAATTCCGAAGCGGCTGCGCATGTCAGCCCGACGCTGAACGAAGCGATCCACGAGGAAGGTCTGCCCAAGACCGGCGCGGATGCGGTCGAGAGCGAGCATGGCAGCACCACCGCCGCCAACCACCCCGATCCGACGGCGTTGGGCCTCGACGGCACGGCATGGGTCAGCGCTGCGATGCTGCTGTTCTTGATCGTGCTGGTCGTGAAGGGCGTGCCGGCGGTAATCGGCCGCCTGCTCGACGGACAGATCGCGGTGATCCGCACCCGGCTGGACGAGGCGCGCAAGCTGCGCGCCGAGGCCGAGGCGTTGCGCGACGAATATACTGCGAAGATCGCCGGGATCGAGGCACAGGCGGCCGAGATGGTCGCCCATGCCGAAGCCGAGGCGCAGGGGCTGCTGGCCAAGGCCGAAGCCGATGCCGCCGACCTGACCCAGCGTCGGGCCAAGATGGCGACCGACAAGATCGCCGCTGCCGAGCGTGCCGCCATTGCCGAGGTCCGCGCGACCGCCGCCGATGCCGCCGCCAAGGCCGCGACCGCGCTGATTTCGACGCATCTGTCGGGCGAGGCCGATCGCGCGCTGATCGACCGGACGATTGCCGGTCTGGGTGGCAACCGGCTCAACTGATACCATATTCCTGAAGCGTTCGCGCCGCCCCGCCGATCCGGCGGGGCGGCGTTTCGCGTTCTGGCAGCGTCTCTTTCGGGTTTCCGGCGCATGCCGCCTTACCGAGCCCGCAAGAGGAGAAGCGCCATGGCATGGGCCATTTTGGCGGTTGCGGTCGTGTGTGAGATAGTCTGGGCGCTGAGCCTGAAATGGGCGGCGGGGCAGGGCACGCTGGCCGCCTCCGCCGTGCCGATCACATTGTCGTTCGTGAACATGGGTTTGCTAGCGCTGGCGATGCGCGGCATTCCGGCGGGAACGGCCTATGCGGTGTGGACCGGGCTGGGCGCGGTCGGGGTCATCATCGGTGGTGCCATGCTGTTCGGCGAACGGATCGCCCTGGTGCAGGCGGGGTTCATGGTGCTGATCGTCGTCGGTGTGGTCGGCACCAAGCTGTTCGCGCAGGGGTGAAGGCGGCCAGCGGAAGTTGACGAAGGTTGCACATTTGCAACCTTGTGACGGACGGGGCTTCGGCACTTTCAGGGAACGCACGTATCGTAGTCGGGCTACTGCCTGTAGGACAGTTCCGATATTTAGCCCTACTTTACAGTTGCTTGCTTAGGGTTCCGAACAGCCGGGCGGAACCGAGCGATCGACCAACTACCCGAGTTGCACGGCTGCGCGGCGCGTAGATGCGGCGAAGTTGACGACGAGGTGTCGAGAACGTGTCGAGGCAAAAGGGCGCGAGCCCAAGTTAACGCTAACAGAATCGTTGGACAAGCGCGGCGCTGCCCGGAATACTGCCCTGATAACAAAGGGAGAGGACCCGTCATGCAAGCAAAGAACCCCGCGCGGCTGCGCAGGTTGGCGACGATCATCGGCACGGCGTTGACCGTCACCATGTCGCCGGCACTGGCGCAGAGCGACAAGATGGAGCCGATCGCGATTCCCGCGCAGCCGGACGCCATCCCGCTCAAGACCGGCACGCTGCCCGACGCCAAGGCGCGCGAGGCGTGGCATCAGCAATATGGCAGCGTGTTCGCGCGCAACGTCACCGATGCGACGCTGACGCCGTTCCTGCCCGATCCGGCCAAGGCGACGGGCACGGCGGTGATCGTCGCGCCGGGTGGCGGGTTTCGCACGCTGTCGATGCAGAATGAGGGCTGGGACGTCGCGAAGGCGCTGGCGGCGCGGGGCGTGGCCGCGTTCGTGTTGAAATACCGGCTGAACCAGACGCCGGCCGACATGGCGGGGTTCGAGAAATCGATGACCGCGATGTTCTCCGCCACCGCGCAACGCCCGCCACGGCCCGCCCCGGCCGCCGCCGCGACCGCGCTGGCACCGCAGATCGCCGACGCCAATGCCGCCTTCGCACTGGTCCGCTCGCGCGCAAACGAGTGGAAGATCGATCCTAACCGGATCGGCATGATCGGTTTTTCGGCGGGTGCGATGCTGACCATGGCGACGACGCTGTCGTCGGATCAAGCGAAGCCGGCGTTCATTGGCGACATCTATGGTCCGCTGGCGGCATCGAGCGTGCCCACCGACGCCCCGCCGCTGTTCGTCGCGCTGGCGGCCGACGACCCGTTCTTTGCCAATGGCGGGTTCGGGCTGATCGAGTCGTGGAAGGCGGCAAAGCGGCCGGTCGAGTTCCACCTGTACGAACAGGGCGGCCACGGCTTCGGCATGTATCAGAAGACGACGACCAGCACCGGATGGTTCGATGCGTTCGCCAAATGGATGGAGATGCATGGCTGGATGAAGCGGTGATAGACGCCGGGGATCGGGGGTGCGACTGCCTCAATACGTGATGACAATAGTTAGAACCGTTCGTGCTGAGTAGGGGCTGAGCGAAGTCGAAGACCCGTATCGAAGCACCTGCCCCAAACGGTCCTTCGATACGCCATTTCGACAAGCTCAATGGCTACTCAGGACGAACGGGTCCGGTTGATGTGATCCGACCCTGCGTATCCCCGCTAAGGCGGGGATACCGGGCGGCATAGGCAAGCCTTTGATCTACTTGGCCCTGGGCCCCCGCCTGCGCGGGGGTACCGGGGTTGGCCAGTTCGTTCGTTCCGAACAGACGACGGCGCGGCCTGTTTGGGAAGCGCAGCATCCCTTCTTCACGCCTTAGCCGGGTGGAGGCCGAGTCCATTTGCGCAGGCGTATCGGCAAGATGCCGGCGTCACCCAACTTGGCCCCGGCCTTCGCCGGGGTACGACCGTGCCCGCTCGTCACGATTTCGTCTTGGCAACGAGCGTGCTGGCTCGTTTCGGGACAGGGCAACGTGTGTGGCGGCAGCCGACCGTGCCCGCTTGGCGATAGCCGGGCCGCGCGCTAAGTCCTTGCGTGGGCGACCAAGCCCATGGAGGGACTGCCGATGAAACTGCTCCTGACCGCCGCGCTGCTGACGATGCCGATCGCCGTTTCGGCACAGACCGTGCCCACGGCCGCGCCCGCCGCCGCGAAGCTGACCATCGACAGCAGCATCGAAACCATCGCCGCCAACCCCAGGGGCAAGGCGATCCTCGACGCGACCTTTCCCGGCATGCTCGCGCACGAATCCTATGCGATGTTCAAGGGGATGAGCCTGAAGCAGGTCCAACCCTATGCCAATGGCCGGATCACCGACGAACAGGTGGCGAAGGTCGCCGCCGAACTGGCGAAGATCGGCTGACATGGTGCGTGTCGGCCTGATCGGATTCGGCCTTGCCGGTGCGTCGTTCCACGCACCGTTGATCGCGACGGTCGAGGGGATGGAACTGGCGGCGATCGCCACGTCGCGACCGACCGACCGGTTTCCGGCGGCGACGCGCCATGCCGATCCGCAGGCGCTGATCGCCGACGACAGCATCGATCTGGTGGTCATCGCCACCCCGAACGACAGCCATGCGCCGCTGGCACAGGCGGCGCTGGCGGCGGGGCGGCATGTCGTGGTCGACAAGCCGCTGGCGATCGATGACGAGGATGCCGTCGCGCTGGTGCAATTGGCGCGCGGGGCGGGGCGGTTGCTGAGCGTGTTCCACAATCGCCGCTGGGACAGCGATTTCCTGACGGTCGAGCGGTTGCTGCGCGACGATGCGCTGGGCGAGGTGATGCTGGCCGAGTTCCGCTGGGACCGGTTCCGTCCGGCGATCAAGCCCGGCTGGCGCGAGGAAGGCGGCCCGGGCAGCGGGTTGCTCAACGATCTGGGGCCGCACATGATCGATCAGGCGATCCGCCTGTTCGGCATGCCCGATGCGGTGGCGGGCGACGTGACGCAGCAGCGCCCGGCCGCCGGGGTCGACGATTATTTCGAGATCGTGCTGCGCTATGGCGCGCGGCGGGTAACGATCGGGTCGGCGTCGCTGGTCGCCGCACCGCGACCGCGCTTCGCGCTGCACGGGACCAAAGGCAGCTTCGTCAAATACGGCATCGATCCGCAGGAGGCGGTGCTGCGCGCGGGCGGCATGCCCGGCGACAGCGGCTATGGCATCGAGCCAGAGGCGCAATGGGGCATGCTGACCGATGGGGAAGGCGCCGCCCGGCCGGTGCGGTCGGAGGCGGGCGACTGGCGCGGTTACTACCGTGCGATGCGCGACGCGATCCGGGGCGAGGGCGCGGTGCCGGTCGATCCGGTCGATGCGGTACGCGGGCTGCGAATCATCGCCGCGGCGCGGGCGGGATGAAAATACAGCCCGTTATCGGCTGTTAACGCCTGTCCGGTACATATCGTCGGGCATGTTCGATCATCCCGACCTGGCGACGCTGCGCCAATGCAGCATCCTGTGCAGCGCCGCCTATACCGTGGTGTTCTTCTTCATGGCCGGGCGGCGGGCATGGTATATGTATTGGGGATGGGGCGCGTGCAGCTATTGCGCGTCGCTAATCCTCGCCGCGCTGGTCGGCGAACCATTTCCCGTCTGGACGCAAATGGTGACGGACGGGGTCATGGCGTTCTCGATGGCGCTGGTACTGGCCGGCGTCCGGCGGTTCGACGGGGTCCGCGGTTTCGTGCCATGGATATGGGGCGTGGTCGCGGCCACCGCGATCGTGCCGAGTGCGGCGGTGGCCGCGTTGGGGCGGGGACCCGCTGCGTCGGCCTGCTGGTCGTTGACGATGGCCTGCTGCTCCTTCGTCCTCGCCGTGCCGCTGCTGCTCGGCCGCACGAACGACGGTACCACCCGACCGCGCCGCATCGCCGGCTGCCTGCTGATGCTGTATGTCCCGGTCTATCTGATCGTCGCGGGCTGCCAGCTGTTCGCGCCGCAGGCGGCGGCGACGCTGGAGGGGGTGCCGTTCCTTGCCGATCAGCTGCTGTTCGGCGCTGCCAATCTTGCGCTGCTCTGGATACCCGCGTCGCATTCGGAGCATCGGTTGCGGCAGATGGCGCTGCGCGATCCGCTGACCGGGGTGTGGAACCGCGCGGCGCTGGCGGCGAGCGAGGCCGAGCTGCTGGTGCCCGGACGGGTGGCTCTGCTGATCGATGTCGATCGGTTCAAGGCGATCAACGACCGCTATGGCCATGGCGTGGGCGACCGGGTCCTGGTGGCGATCGCCACCGCCCTGCAGCTTAGTGTCGGCGGCGATTTCGTCGCGCGGCTGGGCGGGGACGAATTTCTCGTCATCGCCTGCGCCGACGATCCCGCGACGATCATCGACCGGATACGCGGCCACGCCGGTGGCGACGAGGCGGGGTTGCCGGCATGGACGGTCAGCATCGGTGCGGCGCGGATCGAAGCCGGCGACCGGTCGATCGACGACGTCATCCAGCGTGCCGACCAGTTGATGTACCGCGCCAAGGATCGGGGCCGCACGCCGGTTGCCGCATGACGCTGGCGTTCGTGCGCCGCACTTCCTAAATCGGCGGCGATGTCGGAAACACCCAACGCGCCCAATCGCTTCAACGAGGACAAGGCCAGCTTCACCGTGCGCGGATCGGACGCGCCGGATATCGATGCCGGGATCGCCGCGATCCGTAACGTGTTGGCGACGCTGCCGGTGCGGCCGGGCGTGTACCGGATGCAGGATGCGCGCGGCGAGGTACTGTATGTGGGCAAGGCACGGGCGCTCAAGAACCGCGTGGCGAACTACACGCAGGTGTCGCGCCTGACCAAGCGGTTGCAGCGGATGGTCGCGCAGACGCGGTCGATGACGATCGTCACGACCAATAACGAGGCGGAGGCGCTGCTGCTCGAAGCGCAACTGATCAAGCGCTATCGCCCGCCCTATAATGTGCTGCTGCGCGACGATAAATCGTTTCCGTTTATCCTGTTGCGGGCGGATCATGACTTTCCGCGCATCCAGAAGCATCGCGGCGCGCGGCGGGCCAAGGGCAATTATTACGGACCGTTCGCGTCCGCCGGGTCGGTGACGCAGACGCTGAACGCGTTGCAGAAGCTGTTCCTGTTGCGATCGTGCACCGACGGCTTCTTCAAGACGCGCGACCGGCCGTGCCTGCTGTATCAGATCAAGCGCTGTTCGGCGCCGTGCGTCGGGCGGATCGATCAGGCGGCCTATGCTGAACTGATCTCCGATGCGAAGGACTTTCTCGCCGGCAAGTCGACCAAGGTACAGGCAAAGCTGGGCGTGCAGATGCAGGCGGCGGCCGAGGCGATGGACTTCGAACTGGCCGCCGTGCTGCGCGACCGGTTGAAGGCGCTGACGTTCATCCAGGGGTCACAGGCGATCAATGCGGACGGGGTCGGCGATGCCGACGTGTTCGCGATGGCGTGTCTGGAGGGGGTGATCGGCATCCAGGCCTTCTTCATCCGCGGCGGGCAGAATTGGGGGCATCGCAGCTTCTTCCCGGCGCATACCAACGACGTGCCCGAGGATGAGGTGCTGTCGGCCTTCCTGATGCAATTCTATGAAGAAGTGCCGCCGCCCCGCAACGTGTTCGTCGACCGCGAACTGGCGGAGGGCGAGGTGCTGGCCGAGGCGATGGCCGAGCGCGCGGGGTTCAAGGTCGCGCTGTCGGTGCCGCAACGCGGCGTGCGGCGGCGGCTGCTCGATCAGGCGAAGCGCAATGCCGAGGAGGCGCTGCAACGGCGCAACGCGGAGTCGACGACGCAGGCGCGGCTGTTGCGCGAGGTCGCCGAACTGTTCGAACTGGAAGGGCCGCCCGACCGGATCGAGGTCTATGACAACAGCCATATCCAGGGGACCAACGCGCTGGGGGCGATGGTCGTCGCCGGGCCGGAGGGGTTCCGCAAGGGACAGTATCGCAAGTTCAACATCAAGCAGGCGCAGACCAATGACGACTTCGCGATGATGAAGGAGGTGCTGACCCGCCGCTTCGCCCGCGCGCAGGAGGAGAATCCGGATCGCGAGACCGACCGCGACGGCAATGGCTGGCCCGACCTGGTGCTGATCGACGGCGGCAAGGGGCAGCTGAGTGCGGCGAAGGCGGTGCTGGAGGATCTGGGCATCGAGGACGTCTGCATGGTCGGCGTGGCGAAGGGACCGCATCATGGCCGCGACGGGCGCGAGGTGTTCCACCTGATGGACGGGCGCGAGCTGACGTTGCCGGTCAATTCGCCGGTGCTGTTCTATCTCCAGCGGCTGCGCGACGAGGTGCACCGTTTCGTGATCGGCGCGCATCGCGACAAGCGGTCGAAAGCGATCGGGGCCAGTCCGCTCGACGAGGTGCCGGGCATCGGGCCGGCGCGCAAGAAGGCGCTGTTGATGCATTTCGGCACGGCGCGGGCGGTGCGCAACGCCAGCCTCGCCGATCTGCAGAAAGCGCCGGGGGTGAGCAAGGCGATGGCGCAGGGGGTGTATGACTATTTCCACGCCCGCTGAGCCGGTCGCGATCGACGCCGCGCTGTTGGCGCGCGCAAGGGCGGCGGGGGTGGATGTGGCGGCGACCTGTCATGCCGCGCTGGTGCGCGCGATCGACGAAGCGGCCTTGGCGGCGCAGCGGGCGGAAAGCGCGGCGGCGATCGCCGAATGGAATGACTGGGCGGGGTCGCCGCCGACCGGCTAGTGGGACGTGCTACGCCATGGCGCGTTGCAGGAAGCTGCGGATCGCCAGCCAGCGCTGTGCTTCGCCCCGGTCGCCGCGGCATAGTGCGCCGGCGGTCCGGGCGGCGGCGACCTGCAACGCGTTGCGGCCGTGCTGCGCGACGAGGAAGATCGCGTCGGTCCGGTCGATATCGTCGCTCATTATGCCTCCGATATGGTTTAAATTCGGCCGCGTAACGGCTTGGCCGGTGATCCTGTTCCGGGGGAATTTTCAAAGAAAGCGATCGAATTGCGTGGCTTGCATGGTACGCACAGGCAATATCGGCGCCGAACCGCGGAGAATGATGGTTAACGCATGCTTGGTCCCTAGCGTACTAAAGTTGCCGAACGTGCGCGATCGCTTCACCGCTTCTTTACGCGAAACGGGCAGGACAGCAGCATGACGACCCCCGTCTTCCTGACGATCGATACCGAATTGATGTGGCGGCACCACGCCGCCGACCTGCCGGCCGATCAGGTCGTGCAGCGCTCGCTCGAACCTGCCGGGGTCGGCGTGACGTGGCAGCTCGAACGGCTGCGCGCCTATGGGTTGAAAGCATGTTTCTTCGTCGATCCGCTGCCGGCGCGGCTGTACGGCATGGCCGCGATCGCGCCGACCGTGGGGGCGATATTGGCGGCGGAGCAGGAGGTGCAGCTGCATCTCCACCCCAATTGGACGCGCGCGGCGCTGGACGATCGCGGCCAAGCGCATGTGTTCGAACTGGTCGACCTGTCGCGGCAGGAGCAGCAGGATCTGCTAGGTGAGGCCCGCGACTTGTTGCGGGCGGCGGGGGCGCCCGATCCGGTCGCGTTTCGTGCCGGGAGCTATAGCGCCAACGACGTGACCCTCGATGCACTGGCGGCACTCGGCTTTGCCTATGACAGCAGCCATAATGGTGCGCACCATCCATGGCCGAGCATGATCGCGCTGTCCCCCGACGTGATCGCGCCGGTCGCGCATCGCGGGCTGATGGAGGTGCCGGTGACGACGATCGCGATGCCGGGCGGCGGGCGGCGGCATTTCCAGATTTGCGCGCTGTCGGCCGCCGAGATGCGCGCGGCACTGGCCCATGCCGCGGCGCAGAACCATGCGGCGGTGACGATCGTCAGCCATGGCTTCGAACTCGCCAACCGGAGCGGTACGCGCGCTAATGGGGTGCATGTCCGGCGGTTCGAAGCATTGTGCCGCACGCTTGCGGCACATGCCGATCGCCTGCCGACGACGCATTTCCGCGACCGCCCCGCGCTGCGGCTGGGGCAGGACGACCGACCATTGCCGGCCAGTGCGCTCCGGACCCGGTGGCGACAGGTCGAGCAGCTCTGGTCGAACCTGATCGAGGAACGCGCGGCGTGACGCAGGTCCAGCCCTGGCCGATCAAGTTCCAGATCGGCGCGCGGACGCTGTTCTCGGTGCGGCGGCGGCTGGCGCGCGTGCCGATGGAGTTGCGCGACGTGCTGGCGGCGGAAGTGCCGGTCCTGCCGCCCTTGCCCAAAGGGGCGGATGGCTGGTCGGTGACGTCGCTACCTGAGCCGCTGATGCCGGCCGTCGTGGCGGAGGCTGCGATCGTGTTCGTGCGGCAGCGCTATACGCGCTATCACACCGACCTGACGATCGGGTTCGATGCGTGGTTCGCGGGCTTGTCGGGCAATGCGCGGTCCTCGCTCAAGCGCAAGCGCAAGAAGCTGGCCGAGGTGAATGAAGGGTCGCTCGACGTCCGCACCTATCGCACCGCGCACGAACTGGCCGAGTTTCATGGTCTTGCGCGGCGGGTGGCGGAACGGACCTATCAGGAAAAGCTGCTCGGTGCGGGACTGCCGGCCGACGTACCGTTCCGCGCGGTGATGCAGGGCAAGGGCGCGCGTGGTGAGGCGTTCGGTTGGCTGCTGTTCGTCGGCGGGTCGCCGATCGCCTATCTCTACTGCCCGATGACCGACGGCGATGTGCGGTACGACTATGTCGGGCATGATCCGAGCTGGAGCGAATGGTCGCCGGGCAGCGTGCTGCACATGGAAGCCTTCCGCGTGCTGTTCGCCGACCCGGGTGCGCTGCGGTTTGATTTCACTGAGGGCGAGGGGCAGCATAAGCGGCAATTCGCTACGGGCGGGACGGCGTGTGCTGACCTACTGTTGTTGCGCGATAGCCGGAGCAATCGGGCGGTGGTGAAGGCATTGCAGGCGTTTGACGGGGTGGTGGAGCGGGTGAAGCGTGCGCGGGATTGGCCGGTGTTTGGGAGGCTGGTGACGCGGGTACGGCGGGGCTAGTGCTGGTTGTAACGTCGCCGACCTATGCTATGTTCATAGGCATGACGAAACTGCAGGAGCGCTGAATTGGCATATCGCTCCGTAGAGATTGCGAACGAGTTCCTGTCGCAGCCCGGTGCAGCGTCACAGCTCACGCAGATGCAACTTCAGAAGTTGACGTATCTGGCAAATGGCTGGAACTGGGCAATCAACGGCGAGCGGCTGGTAGCTGATCCGGTCGAGGCGTGGGATTACGGTCCGGTGTATCGCGACCTGTACGATCATACCAAATACTTCGGCCGGCAGCCGCTGCGTCGGTTGATAAGCAGCGACGATGGCGAGGCGGCGTGCTTCTTTGGAGCGAAGGATGGTAGGGGAGAACCGTACCGCGCTTCGCTGAACGATCGCGAGAAGGCGGTGATCGCGCAGGTTTGGAAGCGGTACGGCAACATGTCCGGCGCGCAATTGTCGGCAATCACCCATATGCGCGACACGCCATGGTTCACGACCTATACGACCCAAGGCAAGAGCGCGGAGATCGATCAGGCGATCATTCATCGTCATTACGACCTGCTTGCCGACCGTGCCCAGCAAAACGCAGCGTGACCCGGAACTGATATCGGACGCTCCGCTGGAGTTGCCGGACAGTACGTCAGATTCGGGCGATCGCGTATATTACAAGATGGCAATCGCTGCCGTATCCGAGCTGGAAGAAGTACGCGCCGAGCTCGATCGGGTGAAGGCCAAGCGAACGATCGATGAAGTCCGAGCCGGCATGCTGGAGGGTTATTCGAACCGCGTATTCTGGTTCGTTGCGGTGTATTGCGTTGCCGTCGGCGCGATGTTGCTGTTGGCCGGTTGGAAGCAAAAGACCGGCTTCGCGCTGTCGGAAACGATCCTCGGCATTATTGCCGGTAGCACAGCCGTGTCCGTCATCGGTTTGATCGGCATGGTCATCAGCGGCCTGTTCGGCGGAATACGCGCGGCGGCGGACAAGGCGTCGGGCAACTAGCGCGCCCGCTCATCCATGCACCTCAACACCACCGCCATCCTGCTTTCGGCCCGCCCCCATGGCGAGCATGGCGCGGTGGTGCGGGCGCTCACTGCCGAGGCCGGGGTGCAACCCGGATACGTCCGCGGCGGGCGGAGCCGGGCGATCCGGCCGGTGCTGCAGCCGGGCAATATCGTACGTGGCGATTGGCGGGCGCGGAGCGATACGCAGTTGGCGGCGCTTGGCGTCGAACTGGTCGAGAGTCGGGCACCACTGTTCGCCGAACCGGTGCCGGCGGCGGCGATCGACTGGATGTGCGGGCTGACCGCCTATGCGCTGCCCGAGGCGCAACCCTATCCGCGCATCCATGCGGCGCTCGACGGCCTGTTCGCGGCGATCGCGGCAGCACCGGCGGCGCGGGCGTGGATCGGGGCGCTGGTGCGGACCGAATTGCTGATCCTGTCCGAACTGGGCTTCGGGCTGGCGCTCGACGAATGCGTCGCCACGGGGGCGCGCGACGATCTGACCCATGTCAGCCCGAGAAGCGGCGGCGCGGTGTCACGTGGAGCGGCGACGGGACTGGAGCATCGGTTGCTGGCGCTGCCCGCCTTTCTGGCGGAGGGCGGCCCGGCGAGCTGGGAGGCGGCGTTCGACGGCCTCGCGCTCTCGGGGCATTTCCTGTCGCGCGACCTGCTGGGCGGGCGGGGGCAGGACGTGCTGGCGGCCCGCGAACGGTTGATCGAGCGATTGAAAAGGACGGTTGCGTGACCCGCCCGGCTTGGGGCAGGGGCTTTTGCCGGTGAAACGCGCAATCTTCGTGCGCGAAACAGGAATGACGCAATGGCCTTGATCGCGATACTGCCCGGCGACGGGATCGGACCGGAAGTGGTGGCGGCAGCGCGCCGGGTGCTCGATGCGCTGGGTCTCGACCTGATATTCGAGGAAGCGCCGGTCGGTGGCGCGGCGTACCGCGCGCACGGCCATCCGCTGCCGCCCGCGACGCTCGATCTGGCGAAGCGGGCCGATGCGGTGCTGTTCGGTGCGGTCGGCGATCCCGAATTCGACAACGTCGCGCGCGAGCATCGCCCGGAACAGGCGATCCTGGGCCTGCGCAAGGCATTGGGGCTGTTCGCCAATCTGCGCCCGGCCAAGCTGTTCGCCGGGCTGGAGGACGCCTCCGCGCTTCGCCCCGAAGTCGCCGCCGCGATCGACATGGTGATCGTGCGCGAACTGACCGGCGACGTCTATTTCGGCGAGAAAGGGCGGGGCACGACCGCCGAGGGGCTGCGCGAAGGCCATGACCTGATGCGCTACGACGAGGCCGAAGTGGCGCGCATCGCCCGTGTCGCGTTCGAGACCGCACGGACCCGCAACCACCGGCTGTGCTCGGTCGACAAGGCGAATGTCCTCGAAACCTCGCAGCTGTGGCGCGACGTGGTGATCGAAGTGTCGACCGACTATCCCGACGTCGCGCTGACCCATATGTATGTCGACAATGCCGCGATGCAGCTGGTGCGCAATCCGGGCCAGTTCGACGTGATCGTCACGGGCAACCTGTTCGGCGATATCCTGTCGGATCAGGCTAGCATGTGTGCCGGTTCGATCGGCATGCTGCCTTCCGCCGCGATCAATCAGGAAAAGAAGGGGCTGTACGAGCCGATCCACGGTTCGGCACCCGATATCGCCGGGCAGGGCAAGGCCAATCCGCTGGCAACGATCCTGTCGGCGGCGATGATGCTGCGCCATTCGCTGGGCTTGCCGCAAGCTGCCGACCGGATCGAGGCGGCGGTGACCGCGGCGCTGGTCGCCGGGCATCGGACGCCCGATCTGGGCGGGACGGCGACGACCGAGGATATGACGAACGCGGTGTTGGCCGCATTGTGATCCTTACGCGCTATCGTATCCCCGCGCAGGCGGGGATTCAGGGTAACGAACAGCGTCGCCCGTGGCTCTGGACCCCCGCCTGCGCGGGGGTACGGTAAGGGGGATATGACCCCGCTCGACCTTGCGATTGTCGTGCCCGTGTTCAACGAACGCGGCAACGTCCCCTTGCTCGTCGCCGCGCTCGACGCCGCGCTCGCCGGCATTGCGTGGGAGGCGATCTTCGTCGACGACGACAGCCCCGATGGCACCGCCGACGTGGTACGCGACATCGCGCGTAGCGATCCGCGTATCCGTGTGATCCAGCGCATCGGCCGGCGCGGACTTTCCACCGCCTGTGTCGAGGGGATGTGCGCCACCGCCGCGCCGCTGGTCGCGGTGATCGATGGCGATCTGCAGCATGACGAGACGCTGTTGCCGCGCATGGCGGCGGCGCTCAAGGCCGATCCGGCGCTCGATCTGGTGGTCGGCTCGCGTTTCGTCGCGGGCGGCGGGACCGGGGCATGGGATGCCGATCGCGTCGCCAAGTCGGCGCTCGCCACGCGCCTGTCGCGGCGGGTGCTGAAGGCCGACCTGTCCGATCCGATGAGCGGGTTCTTCATGATCCGCAGCGCGGTGGTGCGCCGCGTTGCGCCGCGCCTGTCGGGGATCGGGTTCAAGATATTGCTCGACATCCTGACCGCCGCGCCCGAGCCGCTGCGGTTCGCCGAACTCCCCTATGTATTTCGCACGCGAGCTGTCGGGGAAAGCAAGCTCGACCATGTCGTCGCGCTCGAATATCTGATCGCGCTGTACGACCGGATGTTCGGACGGGTGGTGCCGGTGCGCTTCGTGATGTTCTCGGCGATCGGCGCGGCGGGGGCGATCGTGCATCTGGCGGCGCTGGGGCTGCTGCTGGAGTTGGGCAGCGGGTTCGTGGCCGCGACGATCGTGGCGACGATGGTGGCGATGACGTTCAACTTCTTCCTGAACAATCACCTGACCTATCGCGACCGACGGCTGCGGGGCACGAAGGCGTTGCTCGACGGCTGGGTGTCCTTCTGTGCGGTGTGTTCGGTGGGGGCGGTGGCCAATGTCGGACTGGCGGCGTTCCTGTACGATGTACGGGGGGGGGCGTGGGCGCTGCCGGCGCTGGCGGGGATCGCGGTCGGGGCAGTGTGGAATTTCGCGCTGTCGTCGCGCTTTACCTGGGGGCGGTACGGGCGGCGTCGTGCGGCGTAAGGGTTTCACGCGAAGGCGCTAAGAGATTAGGATGTTCGCGCAAAGGCGCAAAGTGCGCAAAGAGGTTGCGTTTGCCGCGATAGCGGCTTCCGACCGTTATGGGGTAAGAGATGGCGATCTTCCGATCGCAACCCCTTGGCGTCCTTTGCGCCTTCGCGCGAAAATCTACTCTGTGCGAACTGATTCAACGCCAGCCATCGAACCACATCCAGCGGTTGAACGCCTGCGGTCCCGATAGCGGGGCGGCGGAGATGATCGGGTAGAAATAGACGAACAGCATGATCGCAGGCAGCGCGAACCATTCGTCGGCGCGGGCGAGGCGGCCTTTCGCATGGGCGTGGAAGGCGGCGGCGAGCGCAAGGCACAGCCAGATGCTCGACAGATGATAGTAATAATAGAAGCCCAGCGATTTGGGGATCACTGCCCAGACCGCCAGCGACCCGACCCAGAGCAGCCCAACCCCCAGCAGCGCCGGTGCCCGCCGCTTCCAGCCGCTCCAAAGGCACACCGCAACCGCCAGCAATCCGCCCCACATGATCGCCGGATTGCCGAGTAGCAGCACGCCGCGCTGCACCCCGTCATCGGGTTCGTAGAAATACCAGATCGGCCGGGCGAGCAGCGGCCAGCTCCACCAGCTCGACTGATAGGGATGCGCCGCCAGTATCTGCGTCTGGCGTTCGTACATGTCCCATTGGAACGGCAGCAGGCGGGCAAGGGTGAGCGGTTCGGATGCGTAGAAGAAGGCGGGGGTAAAGGTCGCGAAATAGGTGGCGATGCTGACCGTCCCGAGGATCGCCAGCGCCGGGATCAGCCGCAGCTCCGGCCAGTAATTGCGCCCGCCGCTCTTGCCCCACAGCAGCAGCACCCCGGCCCCGGCGACATAGGGCACCGCCGCCCATTTGACCCCGACCGCCAGCCCGAACAGCACCGCCGCCAGCATCAGCCGCCATGCCGGCCGGCCGCGCATCGACCAGAGCAAGGCGGCGATGGCGAGCGTCACGAACGCGCCGAGATACACCTCCAGCATCGCGGTCCGCGCTTCGACCAGCAAGGTCTGGTTGAGGATCGCCATCCCCGCGCCGAATGCCGCGACATGCGTCCGCCGGAACAGCAGTTGCAGGATGGCGAAGACGCCGAGCACGGTCGCGGTTCCGGCCAGCGTTCCCATGATCCGCCAGCCCCATGGATTGTCGCCGAGCAGCGCGATACCCAGCGCGATCAGTTCCTTGGCGACCAGCGGATGTTCGGGATTGGCCGGATAGGCGAGGGTCAGCAGGATGCGCGCGGCGGGGACGTAATGCACCTCGTCGAACGACAGCCTGCCCGGTCGGCCCAGCCCCCATATGAACAGCAATTGCGCCGCCACGCCGATCAGCAGCGCGGTGGTCCAGGGGCGATCGCGCAGACGGGAGAGCATGGGGGTGCATGTAGCGGAACCGCCGAGCCAAGCAAATCCTCCCCGCCCGGCGGGGAGGGGGACCATCCGCAGGATGGTGGAGGGGGTCGGCCATATCCGGCACCGTTGTGCCGCGCCGCGATCCCCCTCCACCAGCTTCGCTGATCCCCCTCCCCGTGCCGGGGAGGATTTTGGCGCGGTCGTGTAGCTTCGCGTTCTGCTGCACGGATTGTTAACGCTCGCCTATGACTTGCCACATTCGGTCCCTAACGGACCGTTCATGGCATTGATCGATACGTTCCTGTCGCGCACCGTTCGTCGCGGCACCCTGTCCCTGACCCACGCAAATGGCCGCACCGTCAGCTTCGGGAGCCCTGATCCGGCCTTTCCCGACGTTGCAATCCGTTTCACCAAGCCCGGTGTTGCCGGCCGGATCGTCCGCCATCCCGCATTGGGCGCGGCGGAGGCGTATATGGATGGCGAGCTGGTCATCGATCGCGGCGACATTCGCGATCTGGTCGAACTGCTGACCGGCAACACGCCATGGGGCCGTGGCGGCGGGTTGCAGCCGTCGCTGCCGATCCGCCTGTTCGATGCGGTCCGCCACCGGATCGACCGGGTCAATATGGCGCGCCGGTCAAAGCGCAACGTCGCGCATCATTACGACCTGTCCGACCGGCTCTACGCGCTCTTCCTGGACAGCGACCTGCAATATAGCTGCGCCTATTTCACCGATGCCGACAATGGTCTCGAACAGGCGCAGGCGGACAAGAAGGCGCATATCGCCGCCAAGCTGGCGATCCGGCCGGGGATGCGCGTGCTCGACATCGGTTGCGGCTGGGGCGGGATGGCGCTGTACCTGCACGAGAAGACCGGGGCCGAGGTGCTGGGCGTCACCCTGTCCGAAGAGCAGATCAAGGTCGCCCGCCGCCGCGCCGAGGAAGCGGGCGTCGCCGACAAGGTGAAGTTCGAACTGATCGACTATCGCCACGTTACCGGCCGGTTCGACCGGATCGTATCGGTCGGCATGTTCGAACATGTCGGCCCGCCGCAATATGGGACGTTCTTCCGCAAATGCCGCGAGCTGCTGACCGATGACGGGGTGATGCTGCTGCACACCATCGGCCGGATGGGCGTGCCGGGCGTCACCGATACCTTCACGACCAAATATATATTTCCCGGTGGCTACAACCCGGCGCTGTCCGAAATCGTGCGCGGCTATGAGGGCACCAAGCTGATTGCGAGCGATGTCGAGGTGCTGCGCGTGCATTATGCGCTGACCATCGATCACTGGTATGCGCGCACGGTGGCGGCGAAGGAGCAGATCGTCGCGCTGTACGACGAGAAATTCTACCGCATGTGGACCTTCTATCTGGCGGGTGCGGCGGCGGCGTTCCGCCATGGCGGCATGGTCAATTATCAGGTGCAACTGACCCGCGACCGCTGGGCATTGCCGCTGACGCGCGATTACATGGTCGAGGAAGAGCGACGGCTGCGAGGGTGAGCGAAATTTCCGATCATGACCGGCGGGCCGGTCCTGTTCGGTTGCGGATCCGGCAGTGTTGCGACGCGTGCTTCGAGCAGCGCTCGCCGTTCCGTGCCATCACCTAAGTGAATGATTGATATAATTAAACCTGCACGCAGGATTGCAACGGTCGCCAGTCGATCTTCGTCTGTGTCCGCGAGCGGGATGCAGGAGAGAAGTAATGGCAGACAGTAATGGCGGCGGCGGCCGCAACAATAATCCGGGCAATTTTGCCAATGACCGCGAAAAGGCTTCCGAAGCCGGACGCAAGGGCGGCCACGAAAGCAGCGGCAATTTCAGGAACGACCCGGAACGCGCGAGCGAAGCCGGATCGAAGGGTGGCCAGAGCAGCCACGGCGGCCAGAGCAACGGCTGAACGGTTGCGGCGGCGAACGGTCCGCCCATGCCGTTCGCCGCCATTCCGATCGGATCAGCCGACGGTGATACCGACGACTTTCCACTCGGTATCTTCCTGGTCCAGCATGACCGTTTCGACCTGTTCGCCGCCCGTGGCGAAGCGGGTGCGGAACTTGACCGATTGGTAGCCATAAGGCGGGGCGGGGACATATTCCTGTCCGATCAACGTCCGCGACACGACCGGGCCGAGCGGCGTGCGGACCTTTTCCGAGACGTTTGCCCAGACCTGCTCGGTATTCAACTTTCGAAAGGCGACGCCGAACCGGCGGTAGCTGTCGGTCCAGCGGCCTTGATCGACCAGTTCGAGGAAGGCGCGCGCCGCTTCGGGGGCAGGGGTCGCCGGTGCGGTCGCGGGGGGCGGTGGCGGTGTCTGCACCGTTGCCGGTGTCAGGGTAAGGGCCAGCAGGCCGAGGGCAAAGGTCATCAGAAACGCTCCGATCAGAAACCGGGGCGACCGGACGGACCGCCCCGCGCCGTCGTCCGGCGCGGTTTCGACATCGGTCGCGCTGCCGACCACGTCGTCCCCGTTTCTGTTGTCCCCCATATTTTCGGGGGTCGCGCCCTCCGCCTCGAACAGCATCCGCGCCGCCTCGCGACTGCTCGACACCGCCAGCTTGCGCCGTGCATCGCGGAGCCGTTCGTTGATGGTATGGACCGATAGGCCGAGCGTGACCGCCACCGACTTCGCATCATGCCCGCGCACGATCAGGCGCAGCGTCTGCTTTTCCTTGTCGGTCAGGGCGGCAAGCGCGGTTTCGGTCGGTTGGTGCATGGGGGTCGGCCTATGGCCGGGGCGGGGGTGGGACCACCCCTAAAAATTTGTGGGGCCTATTCCGGCCCTGTTGGCCAGCGACCCTGGTCCTCAATCCTCGCCGAAGCGATCCTCGACCAGTTGGGCCAACTGCCCGACCACCAGTTCCGCGCCGTCGCCCGATGCGCTGATCGTGATATGGTCGCCCTTGGCGGCGCCCAGCATCATCAGGCCCATGATCGACGTCCCGGTGACGCACGATCCGTCCTTCTCGACGCTGACCTCGATCGGTTGCGCGGCGGCCATCGTCACGAACTTGGCCGACGCGCGCGCGTGCAGGCCGCGCCGGTTGGTGATCTGCACCGTGCGCGTGATCGTCATGCCGCTGCTTCCCCCAGAACCTCGCTGGCGACCGAGATATATTTGCGACCCGCCTCCCGCGCGGCGGCTACCGCCTCGGCGACCTTCATCGCTTTCCGCGCGCCGCCCAGCCGGATCAGCATCGGCAGGTTGATGCCGGCGATCACCTCGATCCGGCCGGTTTCCATCAGCGAGATGGCAAGGTTGCTGGGCGTGCCGCCGAACAGGTCGGTCAGCACGATGACGCCCTGTCCGGCGTCGACCGCGGCGATCGCGGTGGCGATGTCGGCGCGGCGTTCCTCCATATCGTCCTCGGGACCGATACATACCGTCTCGATCCGCTCCTGCGGGCCGACGACATGCTCCATCGCAACGACGAACTCCTGGGCAAGACGACCATGCGTCACCAATACCAACCCGATCATGTTCGTCGTCGTTCCCACATCCGTCATGGCGCGCGCCGAGCGCCTTCCAGCGAATCCTGTGGCGCGGTGCCCAGATCGCGATGGTCTATCGTGGGCGAAAAACCCTGTTCGCGCAACCATGCCCCCATGCGTTCGGCGACATGGACCGACCGGTGTCTCCCGCCGGTACAGCCGAAGGCGATGGTGACATAGGATTTTCCCTCCGCCTTGTAGCGCGGCAGCAGGATCGACAGCATCGTTTCGAACGAGGCGATGGCGGCATCATAGGCCGGATCTGCCTGCACATAGGCGGCGACATCGGCGTCGAGCCCGGTGCCCGGCCGCAGCACCGGATCCCAGTGCGGATTGCGCAGGAACCGCATGTCGAGGACGATATCGGCGTTGCGCGGCACGCCCCGCGCGAAGCCGAACGACAGCACCGACAGCACCGGATCGGCGCTGCCCGGTGCGGCGAACGTCTCGCGCACCCATTCGGCCAGCGCATTGCGCGAGAAGTTGGTCGTGTCGAGCAAGCGGTTGGCGAAGCCGCGCAGCGGTTCGAGCACCTCGCGCTCGCGCTCGATCCCGTCGGCGGCGGTGCGATCGGTCGCCAGCGGGTGGCGGCGGCGAGTCTCGTTATAGCGCCGCTCCAGCTCGGCCTGGCTGCTGTCGAGGAACAGCACGCTGACCCCCAGATCGGGGCGGTCGCGGATCGACTTGACGATCGCCTCGGCATCGAAGCCGCGCGTCCGCGTGCCGATGCCGATCGCCAGTTGCCGGTCGGCATCGGCGGGGCTGGCGGCGATGAGGTTGCCGAGAAGGCGCAGCGGCAGATTGTCGACAATGTCCCAGCCGCTGTCTTCCAGCGTCTTGAGCACCGTCGATTTTCCCGCCCCGGACATGCCGGTGACGAGCAGGATATCGGCGTGACGCATTATCGGAGAATCCTGTCGAGCATGAGGTCGATCTTGGCGGGTGCCGACGCTTCGAGCAACGCCAGTCGGTAAGCGGGAATGGCGATCCCGGCGATGACCCGCGCCGCCGGTTCGGGCATGCGGTCGGGCGTACCGGCTTCGACGAACAGTGCGACCGGCACGCTCGCCAGGGTCGGCCGGTTGATGATGCCGATCCCTCGCACCTCGATCCGCCCGGCAATGGTGACGGGGGCGGTCGCGTGGAGCTTACCGCCCGCGGCATGAAGTAGCGTGTAATCGTCGCTGACCAGCACCGCGCCGCGATCGATCAGGCGCAGCGCGAGGTCCGATTTGCCCGATCCCGACGGCCCGGCGATCAGCACGCCGACCCCGCGCATCGCGACGCAGCCGGCATGGATCGGCGGTTCGCTCATGCGCCGACGATCGGCAGTTGCACGACGAAGCGCGCGCCTTCGCGGTTATCCCGACGTGATTCGGCGGCGATCATACCGCCATGCCCTTCGACGATGGTCCGGGCGATGGCAAGGCCAAGGCCCGAATGCTGGCCGAACGCCTCGCCACCGGGGCGGACCGAATGGAAGCGGCGGAACACCGCCTCGCGCTGTTCGGGGGGGACGCCGGGACCGTCGTCGGTGATTTCGATCTCGACCAGATCGCCGTCATTGCCGCCGCTGATCCGCACTTCGCCGTCCGGCGGCGAGAAGGAGATGGCGTTGTCGATCAGGTTGGCGAACACCCGTTCCAGCCGCGCCCCTTCGCCAAGCACCACCAGCGGATCGTCGCCGTCGCGCTCGAAATGCAGGGTGACGCCGCGTTCGACCCCGCGATCGACGCGATAGGCGACCAGCGCCGCGACCAATGCGGCCAGATCGACATTTTCGAACTTCGCCCGCGCCAATTGCGCGTCGAGGCGCGACGCATCCGAAATATCGGTGATGAGCCGGTCGAGCCGATGCACATCGTCCTGCACGATCGCCAGCAGCTGGTCGCGGAGATCGGGGTCCCTGACCGTCGCGAGACCATCGACCGCCGATCGCAGCGAGGCGAGCGGGTTCTTGAGTTCGTGCGTCACGTCGGCGGCAAAGGCTTCGGTCGCGTCGATCCGACTCCGCAGCGCGCCGGTCATGTCGGACAGGGCGCGGGCGAGCATCCCGATCTCGTCGCGGCGGCTGGGCAGGCGTGGGACGACTACCTCGCGGTCGCGGCCCAAGCGTACCCGGATCGCGGCGCGCGCCAGCATGCGCATCGGCCGGACGATAGTGCGCGCGAGGAACAGCGACAACAGCACCGACAGCAGCACCGCGACGGCGAGGACCATGCTCAGGCGGGCGCGTTCGGTCCGCACCGTCTGGGTGATGTCGCGGGCATTGACCGTCGCCATCAGCACCCGATCCTCGGGCAGCGGCGCGGCGGCGGTGACGACCGGCGTCCGGTCGGGCGCGCGCCACACCGTCGCCGCCGTGCCGCCGGTGGTGCGGACCGTCACCACATCGGGCCAGCGCAGACCACGACCAGGTGCGCGTTCGCGGTACAACGGGTCGCGGTCGTTGCGGACCACGGTATCGATCACCGCGTCCAGCGCGCGCGCCGCATCCTGCTGCCAGCCATCCTTGTCGGGATCGAGCAGCTGGAAATTGCGCACGCCCAGCTGTCGGCTGTCGGCGACCAGCCGCCCGCGCCGGTCGTAGATGCGCAGGCGCAGCCCCGATTTGCGCGCGAAATTGACCATTTCGTCGGTGCGCTCGTCGGGCGCCAGCAGCGTCAGCGCCTCGGCGATCAGCCGCACCTCGCGCTCGGCCTGCGCGACGCGGCCATCGACGATGCGTGCGCGGTAGCTGTCGAGATAGAAGAAGCCGCCCGCCAGCAGCGCGAGCGCGAAGATGTTGACGAACAGGATGCGCGGGGTCAGCGACACGCGGCCCGACCAGCGCAGCGACAGCGCGCCTTCGTCGGGTGGACGGTCGATGGGGTCAGCGTCGGGCATTCAGCGCATACCCCCTGGCCGCCAGCCAAAACCGTTCGTCCTGAGTAGCCGCTGAGCCTGTCGAAGCGGCGTATCGAAGGACCGCGACGGCAGGTGCTTCGATACGGGTCTTCGACAAGCTCAGCCCCTACTCAGCACGAACGGTTTGATACGATGTCACCTGCATCCTCAATCGTCGGCGAACCGGTACCCCGCGCCATACAGCGTTTCGATCGCGTCGAATTCCTTGTCGACCTGCCGGAACTTGCGGCGCAGGCGTTTGATGTGGCTGTCGATGGTGCGGTCGTCGACATAGATGTCGTCCTGATAGGCGGCGTCCATCAACTGGTTGCGGGTCTTGACGATGCCTGGACGGCTGGCCAGCGTTTCGAGGATCAGGAATTCGGTGACGGTCAGCGTCACATTCTCGCCATTCCACGTCACCTTGTGCCGCGCCGGATCCATGGCGAGGCGTCCGCGCTCGAGCACCGGTTGCGCGCTATCGGCGCTGCCCGGCTCACCCGGCTGGGCCGGTTCGGCCCTGCGCAGGATGGCGCGGATGCGCGCGATCAGCAGCCGCTGCGAAAACGGCTTGGCGATATAGTCGTCGGCGCCCATCGCCAGCCCGAGCGCCTCGTCCAGCTCATCGTCCTTGCTGGTCAGGAAGATGACCGGCAGGCGACTGCGTTCGCGCAACCGGCGCAGCAGTTCTAGGCCGTCCATGCGCGGCATCTTGATGTCGAGTACGGCAAGGTCCGGTGGATTCTCGGCAAACGCTTTCAACGCCACTTCGCCGTCGGAATAGACGCGCGTCGTGAAACCTTCGGTCTGCAACGCGATCGAGACGGAGGTCAGAATGTTGCGGTCGTCGTCGACCAGCGCGATCGTGGCGGTCATGGCCTGAGGTCCGTCTGCATCGCGTGCAGGGTTAGGCGAAAGGGGGGCAAGGCTCAATGGCTTCGACAGTTCAAATCATCATATAATTATTCGACTTTCTCCTTTCGTCTCATATTGGTCGCGTACAGCAAACATCATGTCGATATTCGTGTTTAACGCGTTTGACGCCATGCTTTCCCAAGCATAGAGGAAGCACAGCGAACTCGGCGCGGGACGGCGGACATGGCGTGCGCTGCCCGTGATTCGACAGGGAGAAGGGCAGCATGGCGATCGTGACGCCGCAATACGGGCTGGCAGCGATGGGAATCGAAACCGGCGCCGATGTGCATTGGAATCTGCAGACGCCGCAGCTCGTCGAACAGGCGGTCGCGCGCGGCGAGGGGCGGCTGGCCAAGGACGGCCCGCTGGTCGTCACCACCGGTCGTCACACCGGCCGCAGCCCGCAGGACAAGTTCATGGTCCGCGATGCGATTACCGAGGACACGGTGTGGTGGGGCAAGACCAACCGCGCGATGCAGCCCGAACATTTCGCGACGCTGAAGGCCGACTTCCTCGAACAGCTCACCACCGAACCGACGCTGTTCGTACAGGACCTGTTCGGCGGATCTCAGCCCGAACACCGGGTCAAGGTGCGCGTCATCAACACGCTGGCGTGGCATAACCTGTTCATCCGCACGATGCTGGTCCGGCCCGAAGCGGCCGATCTGGCCGACTTCATGCCCGACTTCACGATCATCGACCTGCCGACCTTCCGCGCCGATCCCGAACGCCATGGCTGCCGCACCGAAACGGTGATCGCGGTCAGCATGACCGAAAAGCTGATCCTGATCGGCGGCACGCAATATGCCGGCGAAATGAAGAAGTCGGTGTTCGGCCTGCTCAACTTCCTGCTGCCCGAGACGGGCACGATGCCGATGCACTGTTCGGCGAATATCGGCCCGAATGGCGATACGGCGGTGTTCTTCGGCCTGTCGGGCACCGGCAAGACGACGCTGTCGGCCGATGCCAGCCGCACGTTGATCGGCGACGACGAACATGGCTGGTCCGACACCGCGGTCTTCAATTTCGAAGGCGGCTGCTATGCCAAGATGATCCGCCTGTCGGCCGAGGCCGAACCGGAAATCTTCGCGACCACGAAGCGCTTCGGCACCGTGCTCGAAAACGTGGTGATGGACCCGGACACCCGCATGCTCGACCTCGACGATCCCAGCATCGCCGAAAATTCGCGCGCCGCCTATCCGATCGACTTCATTCCCAATGCCTCGGCCGACAATATGGGGCCGACGCCGCGCAACGTGGTGATGCTGACCGCCGATGCGTTCGGCATCCTGCCGCCGATCGCACGGCTGACCCCCGATCAGGCGATGTACCACTTCCTGTCGGGCTATACGTCGAAGGTCGCCGGCACCGAAATCGGTGTGACCGAGCCGGAACCGGTCTTCTCGACCTGCTTCGGTGCGCCGTTCATGCCGCGCCACCCATCGGTCTATGGCAATCTGCTGAAAGAGCGGATCGCCAAGGGCAATGTCGATTGCTGGCTGGTCAACACCGGCTGGACCGGCGGCCAATATGGCGAAGGGCGCCGCATGCCGATCAAGGCGACGCGCGCGCTGCTCAACGCCGCGCTCGACGGCTCGCTGGCCGATGGCGAGTTCCGCACCGATCCCAATTTCGGGTTCGAAGTGCCCGTATCGGTGCCGGGTGTGGACGCTGCGATCCTCGATCCGCGTTCGACCTGGGCCGATGGCGACGCCTATGACCGCACCGCCGCCAAGCTGGTCGACCTGTTCAACCATAATTTCGCGCAGTTCGCCGATGCGGTCGACGCCGGCGTCCGCGACGCCGCGCCGAAGACCCGCGAACTCGCATAACGGTCAGGAGAGGAGCGCCCCCGCCACGACAGCGGGGGCGCCGTTCCTGCGGATAACAATCGCTTTTTCCGCGTTATGCCCCCGACCGGCCGACAGGGAAGGGGAGCGATGTTCTACGACGCCAACGCCTGGCCGCCGCCGCCCGACGGCTATGAACCGCCCCGTCCGCCCGCGCGGCTGACCCGGCCGCAGGAGCGGGTGATGATCGGGACGATCGCGATCTTCCTGCTGGTTATGTTCGTCGGACCGCTTGCCGGATCGTCGGTGGTGATCGCGTTGCTGTCGCTCTTTACCTGAATCGCGTTACCCCCGCAGGAAGGTCCAGCGATCCCCCTCGGCACCGGCAAAGCGATAGCCGTCGCTGTCGAAGCCCTGCATCGCCTCGACATCGGTCACCCGGTGTTCGCACATCCACCGCGCCATCATCCCCCGCGCGCGCTTCGCGTGAAAGCTGACGAAGCGCGGCCCGTCCGGCCCGTTCTCGCGGAAATCGACATCGATCACCCGCACGCCGTCCGGCAGCTTGCCCGCCACCGCATGCCAATATTCCTGACTGGCGAGGTTCAGCACCACTCCGTCGCCGCTCGCCGCGATATCCTCCGTCAGCAGCGCCGCGATCCGCGTCCCCCAGAAGGCATAGAGATCGCTCGCCCGTCCCGGCGCCCAGCGCGTCCCCATCTCCAGCCGATAGGGTCGAATTACATCCAGCGGGCGCAACAGCCCGTACAGGCCCGACAGGATCCGCACATGGTCCTGCGCGAAGGCGAACCCGGGTTCCTCCAGCGATTGCGCATCGAACCCGGTATAGACGTCGCCCGCAAATGCCAGCAGCGCCGGCCGCTCGGGTGCCTGATCGAATTCGCGATAGCGCCGCGCGTTCAGCTCCGCGAGTTTGGGCGAAATCTTCATCAGTGTCGCCAGCTCGGCCGCCCCCAGACGCGCCGCACCGCGGGCGATCTGTCCGGTCGCTTCCCCCAGTCGCGGCATGCTGTGCTGCGGCAAATCGGGCAGGGCGGTATCGTAATCGAGCGTCTTGGCGGGGGAGAGGATGGCGATCATCGCCGCCGCCTATCGACCCGCAACGCCGCCGTCAAAGGGGGCCGAGGGAGCACAATCGTTCAACGCGCGTTCACGCGGTGTCCGGCATCGGACGACGCGCGCGCCCGCTTGTGCGGATGCGTCGTTGGACTTACAGGAACGACGCCTGCCGGGCGTCGTTCCGGCATCAGTTTTCGGGAGAGATCACGGCATGACGTTCGTTTCCAAGGCTGCCCTCGCCGCCATGCTCGGCCTGGGTGCAACCCTGGTCGTCGCCCCGCCGGCCGACGCCCAGAAGCGCAAGAAGGAAGAAGCCGCCCCCGCCGGCCCCCAGGTCAGCGAAGCGTTTCGCACCGCCATCCTCGCCGCCGACGCCGCGGTGAAGGCCAAGGACTTCGCCACCGCCGACACGCAGCTCGCCGCCGCGCAGGCCGCGATGACCGCCGGCAATCAGGACGAGGCTTATTTCCTCGCCCAGATCAAGGTGCAGGCGGCACAGGGCAAGAATGATCGACCGGCGCTCGCCGCGGCGATCGACGAACTGCTGGCCAGCCCGAAGCTGAAGCCCGAGGAGCGCGGCGGCCTGTATTTCAACCGCGGCATCCTCGCGCTCGACGCGAAGCAGGGCGACGCTGCCAAGCAGTTTTTCCAGCGCGCGCAGCAGGCCGGCTATAACGACCCCGATCTCGACCTGCGCCTCGCCCAGATCGAGATTCAGGGCGGTAATATCGACGCGGGCATCCAGAATATGGACAAGGTCATCGCCGCCAAGAAGGCCGCTGGTCAGCCGGTGCCGTCGCAGTGGTACGACTATATGGTATCGCAGCTCTACAAGGCGAAGCGTTCGGCCGATGCCGGTCAGTGGGCACGTCGCCAGCTGACCGAATATCCGACCCAGGCGAATTGGCGCAAGGTGTTGATCCTGTTCCGCGATCGTGCCGACAATAACGGCGCTACCCTCGGCAACCAGGCACGGGTCGACGTGCTCCGCCTGATGCGCGATACCAAGTCGCTCGCCGACCAGAACGACTATCGCGAATATGCGCAGGTCACGCAGGATATCGGCCTGCCGTACGAAACCGTCACGGTGATCGACGAAGGGCGCGCGCAGGGCAAGATTCCGGCATCGGCGACGGTGTTCAACGGCATCAAGACCACCGCGCAGACCCAGATCAAGGCCGATGGCTCGGTCGCGACGCTCGAAACCCGCGCGAAGGCGGGGGCGAATGGCCGTGCGGCGGCGGCTGCCGGCAACGTCTATCTGGCGAACGGCAACAATGCCAAGGCGATCGAACTCTATCAGCTCGCGCTGCAGAAGGGCGGCGTCGATGCCGACGAAGTGAACACCCGTATCGGTATAGCCCAGGCGCGCTCGGGCAATGCGGCCGACGCCAAGGCGTCGTTCGCCAAGGTCACCAGCGGCCCGCGGGGCGAGATCGCCACCTTCTGGACGCTGTTCGTCGATCAGCCGCGCATCGTTGCCTCGACCCCGGTCGTCGGCAACAACTGACTTCGTCTGTCGTCAGTCGAAGCGGCCCGGACAGGCGACTGTCCGGGCCGTTTTCGTTTTTTTCCTTAGACCTTTCCACACTCCAACCCGTTCGGTTCGAGCAGCTTCGAGCTTGTCGAGAAGCGTCCGTCGAGAACGCGGCGTTTGTGGCACGGCCTTCTCGACAAGCTCGAACCTGCGCTCGAAGCGAACGGACGGAGGGCGAGCGGCGGCGGGGTAAGGGGAAAGCAGGGCTACCGCAGCGCCACCGGGAAATCGCCCCGGTAACCCGAAGCCTACTCGGTAACCACCGGTATCCCCGGCAACGCCTTCGACGTCCGCACCGTCGGCGACGTCTTCACGCTCGCGACATTCGGCGCGGTGATCAACTGCGTCGTCAGCATCGACTGGAAGCTTTCGAGATCAGCCGCGACGATCTTCAGGATGAAGTCGATCTCACCGTTGAGCATATGGCATTCGCGGACCTCTGGAATCGTCGCGACATGCGCCTCGAACGCCGCCAGATCGCTGCCCGCCTGGCTCTTCAGGCTGACCAGCGCGAAGACGGTGATGGTGAACCCGAGCAGCCGTGGATCGAGCGCGGCATGATAGCCCTTGATCGCGCCCGCCTCCTCCAGCGCGCGCACGCGGCGCAGGCAGGGAGGCGCGGTCAGCCCGACGCGTTCGGCCAGTTCGACGTTCGTCATCCGCCCGTCCTCCTGCAGCAGCGACAGGATTT
This sequence comes from Sphingomonas epibiotica, assembly GCF_039615155.1. Lineage (NCBI taxonomy): Bacteria > Pseudomonadati > Pseudomonadota > Alphaproteobacteria > Sphingomonadales > Sphingomonadaceae > Sphingomonas > Sphingomonas epibiotica. Next base: position 276,835 of record NZ_JBDGHY010000002.1, read on the forward strand.
GCCGGTCGATACGATCGAAAGCCATAAGTTACGGTCCGTGGTTCTGTTCGAATGAAAGCCCTGCCTACAGCATCACAAAATTGCGCGGAAGCGTAATTGTCCCACATTGCGACGTACCGAAATTGAGCAGTTTCAGAATGCGTGTCACCGCGTTAAGGGTTCCTTAGCGCCGCGGCTCTGCGGGGTGCTTTCATGGGTGGCTGGTGCATTTCGACGACACTCTCGAAACGGTTCTCGCTGCCGATTTGTCGGGTGAGGGCGCGCGCGCGTCGGTGTGGCGGCAGCTGGTCGACCTGATCGGTCGCGGCCGGGTATCGCCCGATCCGCGCGCCATCGCCCTGCTGCACGACCTGCGCGATCATGTGCCGCGCACCGTCCGCATCGCCAGTGCCCGCGATCTCGAATTTGCCCGCCCCCCGGTCGACCTCGTCGATCTGCTCGCGACCGACGTGATCGAGGCGGCGCTGCCGGTACTGCGCGGTGCGCACCTGTCGGTCGATCAGTGGCAGGCGCTGTTGCCGCGCCTGTCGCCGCCGGCCCGCGGCGTGGTCCGCAATCGCCGCGACCTCGACCCTGCCGTCCATCGTGCGCTCGACAGCTTCGGCTCGGTCGACCTCGTGCTGGGCGACGACCGCCCGGTCGAGCAGGTCGCACCCGTCGCCATGGCGCCGGTGCCGGTCTCCGAGCCGTCCGTCGTCGAACCGCTTGTTCCCGAAACACGGCTCCCCGACCCCGCAGGCGAACCCGATCCCGCCGGTCCGTTCCGCATCGCCGACGTGATGGCCCGGATCGAGGCATTCGAGCGCGCGCAGGATGGCGCGCCGCCCCCGCCGCCGCCCGTCGCTCCGCAGGACAGTTTCCGCTTTGAGGCCGACGCCACCGGCCAGATCCGCTGGGTCGACGGGGTCAGCCGCGCACCGCTGATCGGTCTGTCGCTCGATTTCTGCGCGACGCCGGGCCATGCCCGGTTCGATGCGATCGCCGCCGGGGCGCTGCGCAAGCGGGCGCCGTTCCGCGATGCCCGCCTCACCATCGGCGGCGACAGCGACGCGACCGGCGAATGGTTCGTATCGGGCGTGCCGGCGTTCGACCATGCCACCGGCCGCTTCATCGGCTATCGCGGGACCGCACGTCGCCCCTATCATGGCGAGCGCGCCGAACCCAATCGCGACGCTGGCGTCGCACAGCTGCGACAGCTCGTCCACGAACTGCGCACGCCCGCCGGTGCGATCGCCGGCTTTGCCGAGATGATCCAGCAGGAATTGCTGGGTCCGGTGCTGCCGGTCTATCGCGACCGCGCCGGCGCGATCCTCAACCATTCGCGCGATCTGGTCGCGGTGATCGACGATCTCGACCTTGCCGCGCGGATCGACGGCGATGCGCTCGACCTGCGCGACGACCGGGTGGCGCTCGGGCCGTTGTTCGACGTGATCGCCGCCGATCTCGTCGCGCTGTGCGAATTGCGCGGGACGTTGCTCGAGGTCGAGCCGACCGACACTGCCGTCGCCGGCGATCGTCGTGCGGTCGAGCGCCTGCTCGCCCGCCTGCTCGCGACACTGGTGTCGGCGGGCGGGCGTGACGAATCGATCCATGTCCGCGTCGGCCTTGAAGGCGACGGCTATGTCGCGATCGTGCTCGACCGGCCACAGGCGCTCGACGCATGGCCCGGTGACAGCGTGTTCGACGTCGATGATGGCGAAGAGGACATGTCGCTGCTCGGCACCGGCTTCGCGCTGCGCCTCGCCCGCAATCTCGCCCGCGAACTCGACGGGACTTTGGTGTTCGGCACGGCGACGCTGACGCTGCGGCTCCCCGCCGCCAATGTCGTGGAAATCGGGCGGGCGCAGCGGCGCTGATGGTCCCGTTCCGGCCCGCCCAAGGCCGTCCGGTGACGTGGCGCGACGGGTTCGGCACGCGCTTCACCGTCTTCGTCGACACCGAGGAGGAGTTCGACTGGCGTGCGCCGTTCCGCCACGACGGTTGGGGGGTAAGCGCCGTCGCCGCCTTGCCTGCCGCGCATCGCCGCTTTGCCGGACATGGCGTTCAGAGCTGCTATCTGGTCGACTATCCGGTTGCGAGCGATCCGGCGGCGATCGACGCATTGCGCGGCGTCGTTGCCGATGGCCATGCGACGATCGGCGCGCAGCTGCACCCCTGGGTCAACCCACCATTCGACGAGGCATTGACCGCGCATAGCAGCTTCGCCGGCAATCTGCCGCCTGCGCTGGAGGCGGCCAAGCTCGACCGGCTGACCGACGCGTTGACCCGGATCACCGGCGCCCGCCCGAACGTCTATCGCGCCGGCCGCTATGGTTTGGGACCGGCGACGCTGGGGTTGCTGGCGGCACGCGGCTATGCGCTCGATAGCTCGATGCGCGCCCGCTACGATTACCGTGCGCAGGGCGGTCCCGACTATCGCGCGATCGGCAACGACGCCTTCCATACCGGTCCCGGCGAGGGCATCGTCGAACTGCCGCTGACCACAGTCTTCACTGGCCGGCTGCGTCGGGGCGGGCAGCGGCTGTACAAAGGCGCCGGCCGTGTCCCGCGCGGGCGCGGCGTGCTTGCCCGGCTCGGTCTGCTCCACCGCGTCGCGCTGACGCCCGAGGACATGCCGCTCGCCGACGCGCTGGAGGCGGTGCGGGTCGCGGTGGGGGAGGGGGTGCGCGTCCTGAACTTCGCCTATCATTCGCCCAGCCTCGTGCCCGGCCACACGCCCTATGTCCGGGACGCGGCTGATCTCGCCGCTTTCTGGCGCTGGTGGGATGCGGTGCTGAGCCTGCTGGGGAAGCTGCACGTTCAATCGGCATCGCCCGACGACATTCTCGCCGCCGCCACCTGAGTCTTTCGCGTCCCCGGCGCGTTACGCCGCGCGAAGGGAATTGCCGATGCTCACGCCCCAAGACGAACACTGGATGCGACAGGCGATCGCCATCGCCCGCACCAAGGGCGACGACCCGTCCTGTTCCCCGCTGGGGTCGATCATCGTCCTGGGCGACCGCGTCCTGTCGGCCGAACCCAACCAGACGCAGGAACTGCCCGACGCGACCGCCCATGCGGAGATGATGGCGATCCGCCGCGCCTGCGAAAGCGAGCGCGACATGGAACTGCGCGGCGCGACGCTCTACTCGACGCTCCAGCCGTGCGGCATGTGCACCATGGCCTCGATCTGGTCGAAGGTCGCCCGCGTCGTCTACGGCGCCGGCCGCGACGACGTCCACGAAATGTATTTCGAGGACCGCCACATCGACACGCTGACGTTCATCGGCGACGCGTATCGCGACGACATCGTCATCGAGGGCGGGTGCCTGCGCGAGGAATGCGCGGCGCTGTACTACGGGCCGGACGATGATGTTCCGAAGGAGGAACAGGGCAACCTGTAACTCCCTCTCCCCTTAAGGGGAGAGGGAAGGGGCCCGTCCGGCGCAGCCGGATGGGAAGGGAGCGGGGCACAGAAAAGGGGCCGGAAGCACGAAGCCTCCGACCCCTTGTTCTGCTTGTCGGCCGCCGCGGGATTAAATCCCGCGGCGTCGGTCGGGGCCTTGCCCCGCCGGCCGGCGCCATCCGTCTCCGTCTTAGCGAACGCTAAAACGGTGCGGATCAGGCGCCTGCAACCTCGGCCGTGTCGACCTTGATGCCCGGGCCCATCGACGAGCTGACCGCAACCTTGCGGACATACTTGCCCTTGGCGCCCGACGGCTTGGCCTTCACCACCGCGTCGACCAGTGCATCGAAGTTTTCGCGCAGGTCGGCGGCCGAGAACGACGCCTTGCCGATGCCCGAATGAATGATGCCGGCCTTTTCGACGCGATATTCGACCTGGCCGCCCTTGGCCGCTTCGACCGCAGCCGCGACGTTCATCGTGACGGTGCCGAGCTTCGGGTTCGGCATCAGGCCCTTCGGACCCAGGATCTTGCCGAGACGACCGACCAGACCCATCATGTCCGGGGTCGCGATGCAGCGATCGAAATCGATCTTGCCGCCCTGGATCGCGTCCATCAGGTCTTCGGCGCCGACGACATCGGCACCCGCCGCGGTGGCTTCCTCGGCCTTCGCGCCGCGGGCGAACACGCCGACGCGCACGGTCTTGCCGGTGCCCTTGGGCAGGGTCACGACGCCACGGACCATCTGGTCGGCGTGACGCGGATCGACGCCCAGGTTCAGCGCGACTTCGATCGTCTCGTCGAACTTGGCGGTCGCATGGGTCTTGGCGAGCGCAATGGCTTCATCGACGCCGTACAGCTTCTGCGCGTCAACGGCAGCGGCGAGGGTCTTCGCCTTCTTGGTCAGCTTGGCCACAGTCTTAACCCTCCACCACTTCGAGGCCCATCGCGCGGGCCGAACCTTCGATGATCTTCGTCGCCGCGTCGATGTCGTTGGCGTTCAGATCCTTCATCTTCATCGTGGCGATTTCGCTAAGCTGCGACCGCTTGATGCTGCCGGCCTTCACCTTGCCCGGTTCCTTCGAACCCGACTTCAGGTTGATCGCCTGCTTGATGAGGTACGTCGCCGGCGGCGTCTTGGTCTCGAAGCTGAACGAACGGTCGGCATAGACGGTGATGATCGTCGGCAGCGGGGTGCCCTTCGGAGCATCGCCGGTCTGCGCGTTGAACGCCTTGCAGAATTCCATGATGTTCACGCCGCGCTGACCCAGCGCCGGGCCGATCGGCGGCGACGGCTTGGCTTCGCCCGCCGGCACCTGCAGCTTGATATAGCCGGTAATCTTCTTGGCCATGGTTCACTCTCTTTCAAGTTTAGCGGTTCGTGCGGCGCAATCCTGTCGGACCGGCCTCCCGCCATGGTTTCCAAAACTGTCGTTTGGGAAGCGGCGCGCTTAGCGCAAAGCGGCCCCCCTTGCAATGTAGGATTTCGCCTGATCCGATGGGGTCATGCCAGCCTCCGCCCCACGTCCTTATACCCGCAAACAGGCGTTGCAGAACGCCGCGTTCCCGACCGAACTCGAACGCAGCGGCAACGCCCGCGACGCCGCGCGCACCCTCGGCCTCAACCGCTCGATGCTCACCAAGCGGCGAAACGCCGACCCCGACTTCGCCCAGCGCTGGGAAGCGGCCCTGACCCTCGCCGCCGCCCGCCTTGCCAAGCCCGAGCAGACGGAAGGCCCGGCGCGCGTCGTCCGCTCGAAAGGCCGCCTGCAACTGCGCGTCTCCAAGACCCGCACGATCGACCGCGACGCCGAACAACGCTTCCTCGCGGCCTTGAGCGCCACCGCGAACGTCCGCCTCTCCGCAGCCGCCGCCGGCTTCGCGCACTCCAGCTTCTACGCCCGCGCGCGCAACCACCCCGGCTTCGCCCGCGAAATGCGCGTCGCGCTGGCGGTGGGGTCCGAACGGCTGGAAGCGGCGCTGCTCGAAAGCTCGCTGTCCGAGGCGAACGTCCACGACCATTGGCGCCACAACGATCCCCCGCCGATCCCGGCGATGACCGTGCACCAAGCGATGCAGATGATCGCGTGGAACGACAAGCGGGCGAAGGGACTGGTGGAACCCGACCTCGCCCCGAAGCGCGGCGAGAGCAACGCCGCGTATCTGGAGCGCAAGGCGAAGGACTATCGCGCCAAGTTGCTGCTGGCCGAGGAGGAGATGCGGATGGTGGAATATGCGCAGCTGGAGTGGCGGCGGGGTGGCCGCAGGACGCAGTGGGAGCCGGGCGGTTGGGAGGTGGCGTTGGAGATTGCGCTTCGGAAGGGGTGAGGCTCCATTATTTCATAGTAATGGCAGGCGATGCAGAAATTCGAAAACACGTGCTACTACTATGCTCATAGTCGGGTTCATTGAGAAATATTTCGCTAGTAGTACTTCATTTGCCAAAGCCCATTTTCCAAACGACGCTACCATTACCGCAGAGCCAGAAACTGTAAAGCTCTTCTTGTAATTCCACAAATACCTAAAAATGAGTCTAATAAAATTCGAAGCTGAAAAAGATGTAACTATAGATCGCGGAGAATGATCGGAGTATAGAAATATATCTTGAAGGGCGACATTTGCTCTGTCGGATAAAATTCGATCCTTCGCTGCACTTGCAAGTAGCGTCCGCAGGTCGGATAGGTTTGAATTTTCAGGAGTAACTTCGGGACTAAGGAGCATTCGATCTGCTTTTGCAAGGTTGGTATGGCTGTTGACCAACGCATTGTGAAGGCGGACGGTTTGTACCAAGGATTGTAGTGCGGACGGTTTCAGAGGTGGAATGTCTGAATCCTCGTTCCAATTTTCCTGAAATATGACTTCCTTACGAAGAATGTCTCCTCGCATTACGAGCAGCATCTCGTCTGTCCAAACTCCGCCATTCAATGTTTCAAGATAATCTTCAATTTTACTACGAAGCAAAGATGCCGAGTTGTCATCGCATAAATCTAAGAGTCTTGTTGCATTTCTTACAACTTCATTCGATACGGTGGTGCGTATTTCAGCAGTTTCGGTAGTTCGTTCTTCCAAAACATCTATTTTAATATCTTCTACGATAGAAAACCGTAGTCCAGCTGGATTTTGTTCTTTATTTGCTTCTAGTTCAAGATTTTCTTCTACGACATCTACGATCGTAGCGGCAAATTCCTCGCAAATCTGCTTCTCGCTTTGTTGCCAAAAAGCCTCCGGCATCAGGGCGATTTTGCGTTCGATTTTTGGCCACAGTGCCGATGGTATATCATCTGATGTGATGCCCATGAGGCGAAATCTTAGCCAAATGAGCCACACCGACCAACTCGGGTCAAAAGCTAGAAGATGGGAGTTTAGATTTTGCCAAGACCTTGTGTCTGCAAAGGTTACGCTTAACGGAGGGGGAAGGCCTCGGTTATGTTTAATGCGGTCAAAATCGTCCTCTGCCGCTTGCCATACGTCAATGAGGGGCAATGAGCGACCCTCGTTCCGCGTTACATTGTTTACCAAGTCGCCAGCAGATTGAAGTGCTCTACGCACGTTTTCTACACTGCCAACGCGTGTTTCATCCAGAATGGTGCTCAGAGAAAGACGCACAGTTCGTGCAACTGAGTTGAAGCTAGATTGATGCTGACTCAAGGCTATAACAGACCGCGTAATAGCGGCTATTGTGTCGGAGTCGTAATGGTCTAATGCGCTACGCGCTGTTAATAGTCCCCGGAATACTTTAATTATTACAGGCGAGGACGCCTCTTTGGACTGTCTCGTTAGCGCTAGATTGTTTGCAACATGCGTTAGTGCTCTGGCAGCAGTACGGTATGCAATCCTGCCAGTGTGGTCCTGAATTGATCGATCTAGCTCAAGCTTGAGAGTGTGCCATGACATCGCAGTGGTATGACGTTCAAAGTCACAGGCTTCAATAACGCTGCTGGGATTAAGATAGCAAAAAACGGCGCAGGGCCTTCGCCCTACGCCGCTAACGTCGGTCGGGTTTGCACCCGCCGGCCGGTCGGTCGCCGTCTCGAAATTAGCTCGCGCTAATTTCGTGCGGCCAGCAAGTAAGGCGTGGCCTTACTTGCTTCTCTCGACCTGCTCGAAATCCAGTTCGACCGGCGTTGCCCGCCCGAAGATCGACACCGAAACCTTCACCTTCGACTTGTCGAAGTCCAGTTCCTCGACCACGCCGTTGAAGCTCGCGAACGGGCCGTCCAGCACCTTGACCGAATCGCCGATCTCGAAATCGACCTTGATCTTCTGCTTGGTGGGCGAGGCGGCGGCCTCTTCCTTGCTGTTGAGCATCCGCGTGGCTTCCGCCTCGCTGATCGCCTGTGGCTTGCCCGACGATCCGAGGAAGCCGGTGACCTTCGGCGTGTTCTTGACGAGGTGATAGACCTGGTCGCTCAGGTCCAGCTTCGCCAGCACATAGCCCGGCATGAACTTGCGCTCGGACTGCACCTTTTTGCCGCGACGGACTTCGGTCACATTCTCGGTCGGGACTTCGATCGCTTCGACCGCATGGTCGAGGCCGAGGCGCGTCGCTTCGGAGAGGATCGAATCGCGGACCTTGCCCTCGAACCCCGAATAGGCGTGAATGATGTACCAGCGCGACATGCGTATCCTTTGGACTATTCGAAGGGGGTAGGGGACGGGCCGGTTACTGGGCGAGCTTCAGCAGCGCCTTGACGATCGCGTCGAACGCCGAATCCACGCCGAGGAAGAACAGCGCGAGCAGCGTCGTCATGATGACGACCATCACCGCGGTCATCACCGTCTCGCGACGCGTCGGCCACGTCACCTTCGCGGTTTCGGCCCGGACCTGCCGCATGAATTCGACTGGGGTAACCTTCGCCACGTGCCTGACCTTCGTTAACGGTTGACCGACCGCGGGACACAAGGCCCCGTCCGGTTCCTTCTGGAAACCGGCGCTGCCCATCCACGCTGTCGGATTGGGCATGGTATCTAGCGATCTAGCGCGAAGGAAGCAAGCGCAGGGGAGAACGGGGCGGCACCACCGCCGCCCCGTGGCAGATCAGAAGCGGACGCCGATCCCGACCCGCGCCTGGACGCGCATGAAATTGACGCCGTCATACAGCGTCTCCTTGGTCATATACTGGGTGGCGGCCACATCGCCCTTCAGATAGGCGCCACCGCCTACGCCGAATTCGGCGCCGGCACCGATATGGTAGCCGTTGTAATTCTCGTTGGCCGAGAAATCGAGCGAGGTGCCCGGCGCATCATAATCCAGCTTCAGCTTGGCGTTCGAATAGCCGCCGCGCAGATAGAGCTGCGACCGCACACCCATCGGGAAGCCAACGCGGACACCCGCATATTGCGCGGTGCCGGCCTTCTGGCACAGTTCGTCGCCGCCGAAGATCTCGTCGCACTGCTTCTGGGTGGACTTGCCGATCCCGGCATAGGCGCCGAGCAGCACCTTGCGGCTGACGGCGAAGTCGTACCCGATCTCACCGCCGAAACCGATGCCGTCATAGCCGTCATAATATTTGGTATCGTCTTCGTAGTAATTGCCCTCCAGCCGGTCATAGCCGACCGTCGCCTCAATCCGCAGGCCCTGCAACGGATTGCGCGGCAGGCGCTCGCGCATTTCGGGGTAGGGCTGCGGCGCGGTCGGTGCGACCTGCGCGGCGGCGGGCTGGGCGAACGCCATGGTTGCGGCCAACACGGCCGCTGCCTGAAACTTCATCGATAATCCCCCTTCGGTCCGCGCGGTTGTCGCGTCGGACGGCGGGCCGTTATCGTATAAGGGTTACGAAGTCGCCCATACTTTGGTCCGGTTCAGAGCAAACTGACCGCCGCGAACCCGCCGACCAGCGCGACGACCAGCAACGTCCCGATCAGCGTCAGCCGCTTCTCGATGAACGTCTGCACTGGCTGTCCATATTTCTTGAGCAGGAAGGCGATCAGGAAAAAGCGGAAGGCGCGGGTGATGGTCGCGGTCAGCACGAACATCGCGAAGTTGAACTTCGCTAGCCCCGACGCGATCGTCACCAGCTTGAACGGGATCGGCGTCAGTCCCTTGAGCAGAATGATCGCCGCGCCATATTCGGCGAACCCGGCCTGGAACTTCGCGGCCTTGTCCTGCAATCCGTACAGGTTGATGACCCACGCCCCGACCGTGTCCCACAGGAAATAGCCGATCGCATAGCCGACCATGCCCCCGATCACCGACGCGATCGTACAGATCGCGGCGATCTGATAGGCGCGACTGCGGTGTTGCAGGATGACCGGCACCAGCACCACGTCGGGCGGGATCGGAAAGAACGAGCTTTCGCAGAAGCTGACGACGGCAAGGCTGCGGACCGCATGCCGATGGTTGGCAAGGCGAAGCGTCCAGTCGTACAGCGCACGAAACATCGTCGGCATCCATTCGGGGTCGGCGCGGGGTGCGGTCGGTCGCAGCGAGCAATATCGTGGACCAGCCCGCTGATCGCGCCGGGCTTAAAGCATGGAACGTAACGGCCGCGCAACCGCATAAACCGCGCGGTCCGGCGTTTCGGACATTGCGGCGGGTTCACGCCCGGTCGATGCCGGCCAATCGCCGTGCCTGTCGCTTTTTACCGCAACATGTCGGTGCCTGAACGGTTGAAGCGGCATGGCTCCCTCGACCGTCCCCTTCGCGCTCGTCGTCGACGATGATCCCCTGATCCTGATGGATACGACGATCATCCTTGAGGATGCCGGGTTTCGGGTCCACGAAGCGATGGACGGCGACGAGGCGAAAGGCGTGCTGGCCGAACATTGGGAAAGCATCGTCCTATTGTTCTCCGACGTCGACATGCCGGGATCGACCAACGGCTTCAGCCTGGCGCGCCATGTCGACGACCAATGGCCGCATATCGAAATCGTCATCGCATCGGGGCATGTGCTGCCGGAAGAAGGCGACATGCCGGCGCGAGCGACGTTCATCTCCAAACCGTTCAACGCGCGGATGGTGCATGAACATCTGGCGAAGACGCTGCCCGACGACAAGAAGCCCGAACCGCTGGCCAAGGCGATCTGACGATATCCGAGGTCGGCGAGCGCTATGGCGTGCTGACAACAGGTAGAACCGTTCGTGCTGAGTAGGGGCTGAGCGAAGTCGAAGACCCGTATCGAAGCACCTGCCCCAGAAGGTCCTTCGATACGCCATTTCGACAAGCTCAATGGCTACTCAGGACGAACGGGTCAGGGTCTCGTCATCCGACTCTAAGTCCGCGACAGCGGTCCGCTCGCGACGACGGGGCCGGTCGGCGTCGAGGTCGGCGAACCGCCCAACGGCTCGATCGAAACCGCCAGCACTTCGTCGCTCGTCGGCAGCGTCCGCTCGGCGGCCGGCAGCACGAGCCGGGTGGCGCCGGTGCGGTCGAGCAGGCCGATCGAATGCGGCACGCCGTCGCGGATGATCCACAGCTGCGCGTCCTTGCCCTCGCGCGCCAGGCCGGCGGCGACGACGCGAACCTCGCGATCGGCAAGGTCGATCGACGCGGCGAAGGGGGTTCCGTTCCGGTCGGTCGGCACGAGGACGGCCAGCATCGTCTGTTGCAGCGGCGGCGCGGGCGATGGCGCGACCGGCGTGTCGGGTCGGACGAGCAGCAACGCCACCGATGCGGCGATCGCGCCGGCCAAGGGCACGAACGCCCACCGGAACCGCGATCGGGGTGCCGCCGCCGGGGGAAGTATCCGGTCGATGCGGAACGCGGGTGCCGGTTCCGCGCGATATTCGTCGAACATTGCCGCGAAACGTTGCCGCCACCCTTCGACCTCACGGGCGAAATGCGGGTCCGACAGCGATCGGCGCAATGCCGTCGCCTTTTCGTTACCCTCCAGCAGCCCGAGCGCGAACTCGGCCGCCATCATATCGGGATCAGGATCAGACATCGCCGACACATCCACGCAATTGCAACAACCCGCGTCGAACCCAACTCTTCATCGTCCCGATCGGAACGTCGCGGGCATCGGCGATTTCGGCATAGGTCATGCCATGGACGAACGCGGTACGGATCGCGTCACGCTGCGGCGCGCTCAGCTCGTCCAGACAGTCATATAGCCGCTGCACGGCTTCGGCGCGTTCCGCCGCGACGCGTTGATCGGGCCGATCGTCGGCGACGTCGACCGCCTCTTCGATCGGACGCGTCGCCCGTCGACCGCTGGCCCGGACCCAGTCGATCGACCGGTTGCGCGCGATCGTCGCCAGCCACGCGATCGGATAGATCGAGCCGACCTGAAACGCGCCCGCTCGTTTCCAGATGATCGTGTACACTTCCTGCAACACGTCTTCGGCCGAACTACGGTCGCCGCAGATGCGCAGGCAGATGCCGAACAGCCGCGCCGACGTCATGCGGTACAGTTCGCCCAGCGCATCCCGGTCCTCAGCTGCGACCCGGCGGAGCATTTCGCATAGCTGGATCCGCTCGTCCAACGTGTCCGTCGTCATATCCAGCACTCGTCCCTACTCGGCCCGTCGTCGATCGGACCCGCCGTGGTTATGCGCCAATGCGTTAGCGGACAAGGGGCAAGGGCGGGGATGCGTCGCGTGATCGTCTTTCGATCGCGGCGCGCATGCGGAGCCAAGGCAGCATCCGGAAGGTCTTGATAATCCCGTTGTCGACCGCGCGCCGTCCGACCCGGCGACGGCAGTGCGCTGGCACGAGTGGAGGGATTCGAACCCCCGGCCCTCGGTTTTGGAGACCGATGCTCTACCAGCTGAGCTACACTCGTGTGCGGACGCGGCCTCTATCCCGGACGAACCGGAAGGGCAAGGCCGATTTGTGGTTAGGGGAGCGGGCGCTCGTAGGAAAGCGAAAAATGCCGCCCCGAACGATCAGGCGGCGATGGCGTAGGGCTTGATCTCGCCTTCAAGATACAGCTTGCGCGCCTTGGCACGGCTGAGCTTGCCCGACGACGTGCGGGGCAGGGTGCGCGGCGGAACCAGTTCGATGACGCAGTTCATGCCGGTAACCGACCGTACGCGCTCGCGAATTTCCTCGCGCAGCCGCTGACGCTCGCCCTCGTCCGAAGCGCGGCACTGGACCAGGACGGCCGGCGTCTCCTCACCGCCCGGGGTAGTGATGGCGAAGGCGGCGATGTCCCCGGCCTTGAACCCGGGAAGTTGTTCAACCGCCCATTCGATGTCCTGCGGCCAGTGATTCTTGCCGTTGACGATGATCATGTCCTTCGCCCGGCCGACGATATAAACATATCCGTCAGACAGATAACCCATGTCGCCCGTGTCGAGCCAGCCATCGACCATGCAGGCGGCGGTCGCTTCGGGATCGCGGAAATAGCCGCTCATCAGCGACGGCCCCTTGCACCACACCTTGCCGATCGCGCGCTCGGGAAGCGGCGTGCCGTCCTCTTCGCGGATCTCGATCGCCATGTCGCGGACCGGTTTCCCGCAATTGACGATCGCGCGGTAGCGCTGTGGCCGGTCAGCGCGGCCGGCATGACCGGAAAGCTCGGTTTCCTCGACCAGTTCGACGATGATTCCTTCGCCCGGCGGCATGATCGCCACCGCCAGCGTCGCTTCGGCGAGGCCGTAGGACGGCAGGAAGGCCGACGCCTTGAAGCCGGCATCGGCAAAGGCGTCGACGAACGACTGCATCACATCGGGACGGATCATGTCCGCGCCATTGCCCGCCAGCCGCCAGCGCGACAGGTCGAACCGGTCCGCCGCCTTGGTCTGGCTCGACATGCGCCGCGCGCAGATGTCGTAGCCGAAGGTCGGCGAATAGGAGATCGAATTACCCTGGTTGCGCGTGATCAGGTCGAGCCACGCCAGCGGTCGCCGCGCGAAATCCTCGGTCTTTAGATAGTCGGTCGATACCTGATTGGCGACGACCGACAGGAAGCAGCCGACCAGCCCCATATCGTGATACCAGGGCAGCCACGAGATGCAGCGATCTTCCTCGACCAGTTCCATGCCGTGGCTGTGCGCCGCCAGATTGTTGAGCAGCGCCGCGTGCGTGATCTCCGTACCATGCGGGAAACGCGTCGAGCCGCTGGAATATTGCAGATAGCAGATGTCGTCGGTCGACGCCCGCGGCAGGTCGGCGACCGGCGCATCCTTTGCCGAAAAGCTTTCCCAATCAATTCCTTCGACGCCGGCAATCCGCGCGGCTTCGCCCGCCATCGCTTCGAGTTCAGCCGGGTAGAACAGCGTTTTGGGATCGCAGCTGTCGAGCTGGACGCGAAGCTGTTCGACATAGGCCTCGCGCCCGCCGAACGACGTGGGCAGCGGCAACGGCACCGGCCACGCACCGGCATAGACCACGCCGAAGAACAAGGCGGCGAACTCGGCGCCGGTTTCGGCGATCAGCGCGATGCGGTCGTTAGGCCGCACCCCCTTCGCGATCAGGCGATACGCCTGTTGCAACGCATCCTCGCGCATTTCGCGAAACGGGTAGGCCCGCTTCAGCGTGCCGCGCGCGTCATGGAAATTCAGCCCGCGCGTGCCTTGCGCGGCGTAATCCATCGCCTCGCCCAGCGTGGCGAAGTCCGCGAACCGGCGCGGCAAAGCATCGACCGTCGGGGTCGCTTCCAGCGCGATTGCAACACTTCCTTCAAGATTCGTCGTCATTCTTGTCCAACTCTCGGCACCGTTCGCACGCGTTCGCGGCGTTCGAAGCGTGTCGCCATAGCGGCAAAGTACCGCCCGGCACAGTTGATTTCAAAATCGCGACCCAGTGTGGCACAAACATGGCGCATGTCCCGTGACCCGCGTCGTCCCTTACAGCCTCTCGACCAGCCCGCTCTGGAACGGGTCGCCTTACGCTATGTTGAACGCTATGCCACGACGCGGGCGAAGCTGGTCGCCTATCTGACCCGAAAGCTGCGCGAGCGCGGGGCGGACGGCACGGTCGATATCGCGGCGCTGGCCGACCGCATGGCCGAACTGCGCTATGTCGATGACCGTGCCTTTGCCGAGGCGCGGGCGGCAGCGATGACGCGGCGGGGGCTAGGCGCGCGACGGGTGCGCGACGCGCTGCGGCATGCGGGGGTGGCAATGGACGATAGCGACGCGGTGGTCGATACGCTGGACGAGGGGGCGGAGGCGTCGGCCATGGCCTTTGCCCGGCGCAAGCGGATCGGTCCGTTCGCTGCCGAGGCGGTCGAGCGCGACCGCCGCGAAAAGCAGATCGCGGCGATGGTCCGTGCCGGCCACGCCCCGACGCTGTCCCGCCGAATCGCCGCCATGACACCCGGTGACGCGGAGGAGTGGGCCGGCGATTGGTAAATTACAAAGAAACCGTCGCGTTCATGAAACATCGTGTTACAAAGGGCGCCAGGGGGTAAGCAACGATGCGTCTGGAAGCGCGAACGATTGCCGATGATTGCGCGGTTCCGCCGGCGGCGGCAGCGGCGGTGTCCCATATCCGCGACGATGTGATCACGTCGGTGCGTGGCGTCATCAAATGGTTCGACGTCACGCGCGGTTTCGGGTTCGCGGTGGCCGACGACAGCAGCCTGGGCGACGTGCTGATCCACTTTTCGGTGCTGGAGCCGCATGGCCGCCGCACCCTGCCCGAAGGCGCGATCGTCCTGTGCAATGCCGCCCGACGCAGCCGCGGAATGCAGGCGGTCGAAATCCTCGAGATCGACCTGTCGCTGGCGATCGAACCGGTCCGCCGCGCGGTCGAACGGCCCGACCGGATGGCGTTGGCCGAACAGGCAGGACCGTTCGAACCGGTTTCGGTCAAATGGTTCAATCGACTGAAGGGCTATGGCTTTCTGGTCCGCGATGGCCAAGCCGGCGACGTGTTCGTCCATATGGAGACGCTGCGCCGCGGCGGCATCGAGGAAGTCGAACCCGACCAGCGGCTTGTCGCCCGCATCGTCGAGGGGCAGAAGGGGCCGATGGCCATTGCGGTCGAAACGGGCGAGTAACGGCGTGACAAGTTTGCGATTTTCAGGGCTGGCGGCGGTTGCGCTGTTGGCGGCGATCGGTGGCTGCAAGGGTGAAACCGCGGCCAAGGAAACGGTGTCAGAACATGGCATGACGATCAAGCCGGTCACGATCACCACTGCCGATGGCAAGGCGCATATCTTCAAGTCGGAAGTCGCCGCGAACGAGGCGCAGCAGCAGCAGGGTTTGATGTACCGTGCGCGACTGGCGCCCGATGCGGGAATGTTGTTCGCGCCCTATCCTCCTGACGGCGGACCGCCCAAGGCGGCAAGCTTCTGGATGGAGAATACGCCGAACGCGCTCGACATCCTCTTCATCCGTGCCGACGGCACGATCGCGACCATCGGCGAGAATGCCGTGCCGTTTTCGCAGGCGAAGGTCGAATCGGGCGAACCGATCGCGGCGGTGCTGGAGATTGCCGGTGGACGGGCGGGCGAACTGGGCATTGCCGCGGGCGACAAGGTGACGTGGAAATGATCCGCCCCATTGTCGCGGGCGTGGGCAGGCGCTAAGCGAGCGCGCATGGGAATCCTCGCGAACGTCTTCACCTGGTGGAATGGTGCCACCTTCGGCACCTGGCTCGGCTTGCGCGGCAAGACGCAGGTCGGGACCGACCATCTCGGCAACGTCTATTACCAGGGCGGTCGGGACACCGCGGGCAATCCGCGCCGCTGGGTGATCTATTCGGGATCGAACGATGCGAGCCGCGTGCCGCCCGAATGGTTCAGCTGGCTGCACCATCAGATCGAGGGCACGCCCGACGAATCGCTGCCGCCGGTGCGCCAGTGGCAGCAGCCGCCGGTCGAGAACCAGACCGGCACCGCGCTCGCCTATCGCCCGCCGGGCGTTCTCGACAAGGGTGGCGCGCGCGTACGGGCAACCGGTGATTACGAGGCGTGGAGCCCCGACGCGTGAATCCACGCCGCTGGCTGGTCGGGCTGGCGATCGTCCTGATCCTGACAGTCGCGGGCTGGTTCGGCTGGCAACGCTGGCACCGTCCGGCGCAGACGACGCGGCCCGCCTCTGCGGAGATCGCGGTACCCGACACGGTCCGTCCCAATCCGGGTGCCCCGGAAGTGGTCAGCGTCGATACCGGGCTGGACAGCAACCTGCTCGCCGGGGCGACGCCGATGGCCGATCGGGTCGCGGTCGTCGGCCTGCTTAACAAGCGTAACGGCGAAACCCGCGACCTGACCCTCAAGCCCGGACAGGCGACACGCGTCGGTGACGTGATCGTCCGTCTACGCGCCTGTGAGCGCACCGCGCCGTGGGAGCAGGAGCAATATACCGGCGCGTTCGTGCAGGTCGATGTGCTGGGCGCGGATGCGAAATGGCGGCGGCCTTTTTCGGGTTGGCTGTTCAAGGAGCGTCCGGCGCTGAACGTCGTGCTGCACCCGATCTACGACGTCTGGCTCAAGAGCTGCACGATGTCCTTCCCCGACAGGGGGCCGGACACGGTATCGGCGGGTGCCGCCACGGCTTCGTCGGGCACGGCACCGCGCCGGTCAAGCGCGTCGAACGCGGCGGTGGCGGGTCCCGAGGTGCCTGCTGAATCGAACCCCAGCGCACCGGCCAACAGCAACGAATAGGTTTTGCGCGGCACCTCGATCGCGCCCATCGTCGCCAGATGGTCGGTCAGGAACTGGCAATCGAGCAGTTTGAAGCCGCCGACGCGCAGCCGTGCGACCAGCCATGCCAATGCGACCTTCGATGCGCTGGGTGCGCGGCTGACCATCGATTCGCCGAAAAATGCCTGACCGAGTGCGAGGCCGTACAGCCCGCCGGCCAAACGTTGACCGTCCCAGACCTCGACCGAATGGGCGAGCCCCATTTCGTGCAGGCGGATGAAGGACTGTTCGATCGTGCCGTTGATCCACGTCTCCGGCCGGTCGGACGCGCTTTCGGCGCACAGGCTGATGATATCCTCGAACGCATGGTCGGCGGTGACGCGGTAGCGATTTGACGCGATCAGCTTGCGCAGCGAGCGCGACAGATGGAAACCGTCGAGCGGCAATATGCCGCGCAGCTTCGGTTCGACCCAGTAGATGCCGGGCGCGTCGCGATCGTCGGCCATCGGAAAGATGCCACTGGCATAGGCACGCAGCAGCGTTTGCGGGTCCAGTTCGAACAGGGGCGCCATCGGCCGCACCCTATCGCCCTGCACGATGCTGGCAATGGTCCCGGCCGCTCATTCGCCGGCGAGATAGCGCGCGACCGGTTCGATCATATCCTCCGGAATGCGGCGGGCGATGACGGGCATCGTCGCCTGATCCTTGCGCGCGTCGACCACTTCCTTCTCGCCGCGCCAGTGCCGCAGCCGTTCGGCGATATAGACCGCGCGCTGGCCGTCGATCACCGGGAAGCGCTTGGTGCCGGCGGCGTCATGGCAGCTACGACAGGCGGGAAGCTGCTTGTCGGGCAGGCCGCGCTCGACGATCCGGCGGGCGGCGACGTCGCTGTTGCCGCCGCGTCCGGGCGCAATTCCGGGCATGGCGGCGAAGCGGCGGGCGAGCGCCACGCGTTCCTCCGGCGTCAACTGCGCGGCGGCGTTCGACATGACCGCGCTCTGGCGCTTGCCGGTCGCATAGGCTTCGAGCGCGCTGGCGAGATAGGCGGGGTCCTGTCCGGCAAGGATCGGGATGTCCTTTTGGCCACGACCCAGGCCGTCGCTGCCATGGCATCCGGCGCAACTGTCGAACCGGCCATTGGCCGCGCCGAAGCCTTGCGCGTTGCTGCCGGCAAGGACGCGATACTGCTCGGGCGTCATCGTTGGCAACAAGCGGACGAAGGCGACCATGCGCTTGACTTCGTCCGGGCGGTCCTTGGCGGCCCAGGCAGGCATGCCACTGAATTTCACGCCA
The DNA here is from genome assembly GCF_039615155.1 of Sphingomonas epibiotica. Taxonomy (NCBI): domain Bacteria; kingdom Pseudomonadati; phylum Pseudomonadota; class Alphaproteobacteria; order Sphingomonadales; family Sphingomonadaceae; genus Sphingomonas; species Sphingomonas epibiotica. Next base: position 294,987 of record NZ_JBDGHY010000002.1, read on the forward strand.
TGTTCGAGGATCCAGAACAGCTGGCGGTCGGTCCATTCCTTCGCATTCTTCGACAGGTCGGGGGCGGGGGGCGTCGCCTTCTGCATCAGCGGCAGCGGACGCACGCCGGGCGCGCCGTGGCACGATGCGCAGGACGATGCGTAATAGCCCGCCGCGCTGACGAGGCCGCGATCGTCCTTGGCGTCCTTGGGCGTCGAGAAGGCAGCACGGGTCTGCACCGAATTGCGCATGACCCAGTGCAGGAACCAGTCGGTGATCGCCCAATGGCCCGACGACGCGGCGACGTTGAACAGCCCCGACCACGCATAGGCCATGCCGAGCGCGAAGATGCCGAGCAGCGTGACGATGACGCGCTTCCACGTCAGGCGGATGGTCATGGCTGCGGCTCCGGTTGGCGCAATAAAGTGGCGAGCAGCGCGAGGCCGCCGAGGAAATAGCTGGCGGCACCGACCAGCAGCATCACGACCCCGCCCAGTTGCTGGTCGGCAAGCGCGTCGTGATGCCCATGCGCCATCGCCGGGTAGAGCGGGCGGGGGGCAAGGCCGATCAGCGCGCCGAGCAGCGTCATGTGCATCGAGGTCAGCAGCAAAGCCCCTACGCCCGCCGCACGGCGATCGGGACCAGCGCCAAGCACCGCCGCCCAGAGGAGCCATCCGGCGGTGAGGAACATCGCCTGTTCGACGATCATCGCCGCGATATTGCTGTCGGCGAGCAGGCGCAGCGCGGGCAGATGCCACCCCCAGACGGTGGCCAGTTCGACCAGTGACATGGCGAGCGGGGTGACGACATGCGGCCAGCGCTGCGCCGGGTCATAGCCGCTGCCGGCGAGGCCGAAGGCGATCAGGGGCGCTGCGACCGCGACCGCGATCATGTGTCCGGCCATATGCCCGACCATGCCCGCCTGTGCCGCCGCTGCCCAACCGACCGGCAACAGTACCAGCCCTGCGATCAGGCTGACGCGTCTCATCGGCAATCCGTCAGGAACAGCACGGGCGCCGCGGTGAAGAGGACGCCGACGAAGCTCAGCGCGGCGAGCAGCACGGTCGAGAAGGCGAGGAAGCGCATACGGTCGCTGTCGGTGCCTTCCTCGTGCGGCGGGGTGTCGCCGGGGACGCGCGACTGGAGATGGGCGATGATCCCGGCACCGGCGATCAGCAGCAGCGCGACAATGGTGCCGACGGCGTAGAGGATCGGCAGCCGGGGGAAGCCGCCGACCTTCGCGCAATGGATCGCCGCCCACAGATAGGAAAACAGGAAATGTGCCGCCCAGACGGTCGGCGGGACGATCAGCGTCCAGAGCGTCACCTTCAGCCGGGTGACCATGCCATGCAGCCCGCGTTTCATGCGACCCCCGGGAACAGGCCGATCGTCGCATAGGTGACGATGGCGGTCAGTGCCATGAAATGCTGATAGACGGTGATGTTCCGCAGATCGGCGTCATAGCGCGGCGTCATCCGTCCGGCGATGCTGCGGGCCAGCGTATAGCCCTGCATGATCGCGCCGACCCCGGCATGCGCGGTGGTCCAGATCACCAGCACCCATACGATCGCGGGATAGCTGTGCAGTTCGGGATCGAGCCCGGTGGTCAGCGGTCCCTGCAACCCCGCCCAGATCCCCGTCAGGCTGGCAGCGATGCCGATCACCTGCAACAGCCGCGCCACACCGACGATCCCGCGCCGGTTTGTTTCGCGCGCTGCCACGGTCGTACCCCAGCTCAATGCCGCCAGCGCCAACGCAACCATCGGCCAGAAGCTGCCGGGGCCGTCCATGCCCGGACCCGAGGGCGGGAATTCGGGATGGACCGTCCAGAAGAAATAATAGCCGAACACCAGCCCAGAAAAGGCGGTCGCGTCGGCCATCATCGTGATGAACATCGCCCACCATCCGGGCGCGGCCGAGCCGGAGACGTAGAGCGGCAGTTCGATGCCATGCCCGATCGGCTTGCAGTCCTTTTCCGGGATTTCGGCGGTCCCGGTCCACAGCCAGTAGAGGACGAACCCCAAGGTCGCGACCGCGCCGGCCAGCGACCACCAATAGAGGTGATAGGTGGTCAGGATGAACACGCTGCCCAGCGCGATCGCGGTCAGCATCGGCACCCAACTGGGCGTGCCCAACCGCACGACATAGAGCGGGCGCGCGTCGAGCACGGTGGTCACGATCGTCTCGCGCCGCCCTTCCTCGGCATCGGGCAGGAAGAAGCGGCCTTCATCGACCTTCTTCACGAAATCCTTCTGGTCCCAGATCGGATAGCGGCTTTCGATCAGCGGGACCGAACGGATGCCCCAATCCTCGTCATCGGGATGCGCCAGCCATTCGAGCGTACCGGCATTCCACGGATTGCGCGGCGCCTTTTGCCGCCATGGCGAGCGGGCGAGGTCGAAACAGATGATCGCGGTACCGGCCGCGAACAGATAGGCGCCGATCGTCGAGGCGAGGTTGAGATAATCGATGCCTAGTTCGCTGGGATAGGTGAAGACCCGGCGCGGCATGCCGTACAGGCCGCTGAAATGCATCGGGAAGAAGGTCAGGTTCGCCCCGACGAACAACGTCCAGAAGGCGGTGCGCCCGAGCCGGTCGGACAGTTTCTTGCCGGTAATCAGCGGCCAATAGTAATAGAGTCCGCCGAACAGCGGCAGCAGCGTGCCGCCGATCAGCACGTAATGGAGATGCGCCACGACGAAGTAGGTGTCGTGCGCCTGCCAGTCGAACGGCGCGATCGCAACCATCACGCCGGTCAGCCCACCGATGACGAAGATGGCGAGGCTGCCGGTCGCGTAGAGCAGGGGCGTCGACCATTTGACCTTGCCCGCCCACAGCGTCGCGATGAAGGCGAAAATCTGGATGCCGGTCGGGATCGCGACCGCTTCGGATGCGGCGGAGAAAAAGGCGAGGCTGATCTTGGGCAGGCCGGTCGCGAACATGTGGTGGACCCACAGGCCGAACGACAGGAACGCAGTGCCGACCGCCGCGAGCACGATCCCTGGATAGCCGAGCAGATGCCGCTGGGCGAAGGTCGGGATCATCATCGCGAACAGCGCGATCGATGGCAGGAAGACGATATAGACCTCCGGGTGGCCGAAGATCCAGAAGAGGTGCTGCCACAGCAGCGGATCGCCGCCGCGCGCCGCATCGAAGAACGGCCAGTTGAGCAACCGCTCCATTTCGAACAGCACGTCACCCGCGATCAGCGGCGGGAAGGCGAACAGGATCATCACCGCGACGACAAGGATATACCACGCATAGAGCGGCATCAGGTTCAGCCGCATCCCCGGCGGGCGGCATTTCAGCACGCCGACGATCAACTCGACGGCGGCGGCCACCGACGACACCTCGATAAACGACAGGCCGAGCATCCAGATATCGGCACCCAGCCCCGACAGATCGGTGCGGGTGGTGAGCGGCGGGTACATGAACCAGCCGCCATCGGGCGCGGCATTAAAGAAGATAGACCCGCCGACGAACACCCCACCCAGCAGGAACGACCAGTAACCGAAGGCGGAGAGGCGCGGGAAGGGCAGGTCGCGCGCGCCCAGCAGCTGCGGCAACAGGATGATCGACACTGCTTCAAACATCGGCACGGCGAAGAGGAACATCATCATCGAGCCGTGCAGCGTGAACAGCTGGTTGAAGGTGTTCGCCGACACCAGGTCGTTTTCCGGCGTCGCCAACTGCGTCCGCATGATGAGCGCGAGGACGCCCGCGAACAGCATGAAGGCGAAGGCGGTCAGCGTGTACCACACGCCCACCCGGTTGTTGTTGCAGTCGGTCCAGCGCAGGAACAGTCCCTGTGGCGGTGCCCATACGGCGCGGAGCCGGTCCTCCTGCGCGGCGCGGAGCGCGGGGTCGTCTTGCGCGTGCAGGCTCATTTCATGCTTTCCAGATAGGCGGCGATCGCTTGCGCATCTTGGCGCGACATTTGCGGATAGGCGGGCATGCGCGCGCCGGGTTTGACCGCCGGCGCATCCTCGATGAAGCGGACCAGCGCGGCGCGGCTCATCGGCTGGGTGCCTGCACCGAGCGACGTGCGGCTGCCGATATGGGTCAGGTCGGGACCGATTTGCCCGGCGGCGTCGGTGCCGGCAATGGCGTGGCAACCGGCGCAGCCATTGGCGGCGAAGGCGCGCGCGCCCGCAGCCATAGCGGCGGCGGGGGCGGCAGGGCGGCCCTCGTTCGCCAGCCACGCGTCGAACGCGGCCGGCTCCATGGCGACCACATCGAACGCCATCAGCGCGTGGCTGAGCCCGCAGAACTCGGTACAGACACCGCGGAACGTGCCGGGCCTGGTCGCGCGAACGATCAGGCGGTTGGTCCGCCCGGGGATCATGTCCATCTTGCCGGCCAGTCCGGGGATCCAGAAGCTGTGGATCACATCGCCGGCGGTCAGGTCGAACTGCACGGTGCGGCCGACGGGGACGCGGATTTCATTGGCGGTGACGACCGGCGCGGCCCCGGGCGGCTGATACCGGACGCGCCACCAGAATTGCTCGCCCTCGACGGCGATGCGCAGATCGCCTTGCGCGACCGGCAGCGGCCGCATCGCGGGCAAGCTGTAGAGCAGCAGGCCGAGCAGGACGACCACCGGCAACACGCCGCCCACCCAGCCGATCAGCCGCATGCCGCTCGACAGCGTCAACCGTCCCTCGGGCGCGCGGACGGCGGTAATCATCAGCGCGGCGACGCCGGCGGCAATCACGATCGCACCGACCAACATGACGATGGTCAGATGACGGACGGTCGCCGCCTCTTCCCCGAAAACGGTCAGCGCCGATTGATGCCGGTTACAGCCCCCCAGCACGAACAGCGCGGCCATACCGCAATTGGCTTTGACGCCGCGCATAATCCCCCTTCGACCCGCGCCGTTGTATACGGCACGGTAGCGAAACGAGATGTTGGCGCTTGCGTTCCGCCATGATGTCGATCGGTCCAGGGCGCGCCGGCCGTAGCCCCGATCAAGCCCCGTCGTGAGAGGTGGAGAAGCTCAGCCGATCCAGCCGCCGGTGAAGCCTGCCCGTTCCAGCCCGCGACGGATATGCGGATTGCGCCGCATCACTTCCCAGATCATGCCGCTGCGCTGGTTCTCGATCATCAGCACGATCGGTCCTTGATCGATGCCGAGATAGTCGCCGTCGACCCAGCCGATGCCCGGAACCAGCTTACCGTGCTTGAGCGGTTCGTCGGTGCGGGTCAGCGTCGGGTTGAAGGAATCGAGGAAGCCATATTTGTCGTAGATACCCGCGCCGTAGCGCGCGTGCATCTTGGCCACCATCGGCGTGACGATTTCCGGCGCAAAGGCGATCGATCCGAGCGCCGCGGTCGGGGCCAGCGTGCCGTCGTCGCGCTCGCCGGGGCCGCGTGCCGAATAGCTGAAGAATTCGCGCGCCCGGCCGTCGATCGTCACCGTGAAGTCGCCGGGACCGTCGCAGGCGGTCAGGCCCCAGCAATCGTTGCCATAGCCGACCTTGCCGCCCGGATTTTCATTGGCATAGGCGCGCTGGGCATAGGTCGCGCGGCGGCTGTTCTCGAAATAATCGATGTCCTTGGACGCGATATAGGCATCGCGGATGCCACGAAAATCGATCCAGACATGGCTGTACTGGTGGCCGAACATCGGCGCGAACTGCAGGTGCGGCTCGCCATAAGCGTTGCCCCAGCTCTTCTCGAACTGCTGTGTGAGCGCGCCCCATGTCGCGGGCGGCAGTGGATGCGTCGGGCTGGCCAGCGCCAGCACGTACAGGATCATCCCCTCGTTATAGATGTTCCAGTCGGACCGGATGAAGCCGCTCTCGGGATGCCACCCCATCGATACGAAGGGCGGGCGCGGCACGATCCAGTCCCATTCGACCGCGCGATAGAGTTGCTCGGCAAGGTCGCGGATGCGTGCCTCACGCGCGTCGGCGCGGTCGAACCAGCTCTGCGCGAACAGCACGCCGCCCAGCAGCAGCGCGGTGTCGATCGTCGACAGCTCGCATTTGGCGAAGCGCAGGCCCTTGGTCACACCGAGGAAGTGATAGAAGAAGCCTTTATAGCCGCTATACCCGGTTTCGCCGTCGCCCTGCGGCGCCCTGGCGAGGAATTCGAGGGTGGTCAGCGTCCGTTCGGCATGTTGCGGGCGCGTGATCCAGCCATGTTTCTCGCCGACGCCGTACGCGGTCAGCGCAAAGCCGATCGCGGCGATCGAGGCGAAGCTGGGCGTCGGCCAGCGATCGGGCGCAAGTCCGGTCGCGGCATCGGTCGTGTCCCAGAAGAAGCGGAACGCGCGCTCCTGAATATCCGAAATCAGATCGGGCGTAGCGCCGGATACGACCCCGGTCCGTGCGGTGCATCCGGCGACGAGCGCAGCGGTGCTGGCGGCAAGGAAATGGCGGCGATCGATCACGGGCAAGCCCCTTTTACTGGATACAAAAATGCCGGGACAGGCAGATGCCAGTCCCGGCAGGGTAGGGAAGGGTTAGAAGTTGAAGCCCGCCGACAGCTTGATCGTACGCGGCTGATTGCCGCCGATGCTGAACGACGAACGCTCGCCATAAACCGATTGCGATCCGTCGGTTCGACTGTTGTCGAGCGCGTTGTTGTTAAAGTCGATATAGTTGCGATCGTTCATCAGGTTGATGATGTCGACGCGGAAGCGGATCCGAGCGGTATCGTTGATGAACCGGATCGGAATATACTTCGTTGCGGCGACGTCGAGCTGACGACGACCCCATTGATCGCCCAGGCTATCGCGGAACCGGCCGACGAAGTTGCGCTGATACGGGTTCGCACTGTCGAACGACGTCACCATGAACATCGGCGATTCGATCGAGAACTTGCTCGATAGCGTCAGCCCGATCGGTGTGTCGGCGCTACCCGCCATGACGAAGCGGTGGCGCGGCACGCCCGCCGACCGTAGCGTTGGGTAATCGTCGATCGAGGGGAAATCGAGGCTGAAGGTTTCGCCGAACTGCCGGTTTTCCGACGCTTCGGTGAAGGTATAGGTCGCGTCGAGGCTCCACGGCGACGTCGGCGAATAGGGCTTGGTCAGTTTGACATAGGCCGAATCCGCGTCGGTCTTTAGGCCGTTATCGCCGATGATGATCGAACCGAAGCCCGGCGGCGTGAAGCCGAACGGCGACTGCGGCGTCGGATTCTGTGCGGTCGGGGCCGGCGCGAAGAACGACCCGTCGGTACGACGGTTACCCAGCAGATACACGAATCCGTCGCGGCTGGAGATATGCTGATAGCCGAATTCGAGTTCGATCGGATTGAACCGCGACCGGAAGCCGAGCGAGAACTGGTCCGAATAGGGCATCTTTAGGTCGTTCTTGATGAAGCGCAGTTCGCGTCCGCCGCCCGTGCTGCTCTGAGCCAGCTGCGCGCGGCCTTCGGCGGTCAGGTAGATCGGGTTCCACGCGATGCAGGTCGATGACGGCGTGCAGGGGTTCAACTGGTCCGCGCCCTGGAACAGGAACGTCCGCTGCTGGAAGGCGCCCACCGAAAGTTCCTGCTGCAGGAAGTCGAACTGGTTGCGATCGTAGGAGCGACCAAAGCCGCCGAAGACGGTGAAGCGACCGTCCTCGTCGACGCGATAGGTGAAGCCCACACGCGGCTGGATCGCCCCCATGAACGCCTTCCGGTTGTTTCCGGTCGAGATATAGTCGTTGATGTTATAGTCGGCGTTCTGCAGGTTCGGATACTGCGCTGCGGAGATCGCGGTCAGGTTCGACTGCGGCGTGACGAAGTCGAGGAATGCCGGGGTCCGTTCATAATCCCAGCGTACGCCGAGGTTCAGCGTCAGGCGGTCGGTAACATCCCAATCGTCCTGCGCGTAGATGCCGAACTGGAAGTTTTTCGATTCGATGGTCGAGCTGCCGAAGCCGCTGGGCGCACCGAAGACGAGGCGGTAGGGAACATCGGTCTGGAAACCGGTCGGGCTGAACAGGTTCACGTCATAGGTATAGGAACCGTTGATGTTGTTCTGTTCGAGCGTGTTGAGGTTGACCCACTTCGCCTTTACGCCCGTCTTGAAAGTATGCCCTTCCAGGCCGGTGAAGGTGAAATCGTTCTGGACGGTCCAGCCCTTCTGGCCCTTCTCCTGGAAGTTGGTGCCGCCACCGATACGCAGCAGGTCGATACGTCGCGAGCCGGTGTCAGTGATCTCGGTGCGCTGGAAGAACTGGTTGATGTCCTGTTCGACCGGGCGCGGCGACCACACGACGTCTTCGTACGACACGCGGAAATCGTTGATCCAGTTGTCGGCGGTGTGCTGCCAACGGGCAAGGCCGCGGATGTCCTTGACCGAATTGTTGGTGCGGGTGGAAAACGCACTGATCCCGCTGCCCAGATCGTCGCCGCTTTCCTTGCGATACTTGCCCGAGAATTCGAACAGGTCCTCGGCGGTCGGCGAGACGTCGATCTTGCCGAAGATCAGGTCTTCGTTGAACGTGTTGGTAAAGTTGCCGAAGCGCGAGCGCAGCTCGGCCGGGATCACGCTGATATCGACGCCGTTGCCAGGCAACACGTCGACCGGTCGTTCCTGCCGCTTGCCTTCATAGCTGACGAAGAAGTGGGCAATGTCCTTGACGATCGGACCGCCCAGCGCGACGCCGTACTGCATGTCCTTGGTATCGACCTTGGCGACACGCGTCGGGAACAATTCGGTCGGGCGGCGGTCGCGCAGATCCTGATTGGTGTAATCAATGAACCCTTCGCCATGGAACTCATTCGTGCCCGACTTGGTGCCTGCGACGATCGCGACCGAGCTGACCTGGTCGAACTCCGCCTTATAGTTCGACGACAACACCTGATATTCGCCGATGGCGAGCTGCGGGAAAGGGTTACCCGGCGATGAATCCTGACCAGTCACGCCGTTCTTCAGGACATAGTCCTTCTGGCTGACGCCATCGATGAACACGTTGACCGAGTTCGATCGCTGCGCACCGCCCTGCAGGCGGGCCTGACCGTTGGCGCCTTCCTCGACGAAGCGGACACCCGGTGCGAGGTCCGCAAAGGCGAGAAAGTTGCGATTGTTCTGCGGAAGCTGTTCGATCAGACGCTGGGTGATGTTGATGCCGACCTGACCACCCGACAATGTACGAATACGGCTACCGGTGACGACGATCTCGTCGTCGTTCGACGCAACGCTACCGGGATCGGTTTCGGTCGTTTCCCCTGCCGGAGCGGCTGCGGCGGTCGTCAGATCGATGTCGAGCCCGGCATTCTGCCCGACCGCAAGCGTGAATTCGTCCGAATTGCGCGTGCCGTTGGTCAACTGGATCTCAAGCCGGTAGGTCCCGGCGCGCAAGGACGCGAAGTTGTACGTACCATCCGTCCCTACGGTTGCGACGCGGCGAATACCCGTTGCGACTTCCACAGCCGTCACCTGCGTGACGCGATTATCGGCTGGCGACGTGATCGTACCGCGCAGCGACGCCTGTCCAACCTGGGCATAGGCAGCAACCGGAGCGACGACCGCCCCCGTCGCCAGCGTGGTCGCTGCGGCGAGTGCCGCGCGGATCATGGTCTTCCTCATGCGTTTATTCCCCTTGTTCCCCGGTGTTCCGGGTCTTCCCTTGGTGAAGTGGTCTCGCGCACGATCAGGGTCGGCGCGCGAAGTTCGATGCTGCGGTCGTCGGCCCCGCCGATCTGGTCGGTCAGGCGTGCGATGGCGCGTTCGCCGAGTTCGGCGATGTCGATGCGCAACGTGGTAAGCGTCGGCGAGATGAGTCGGGCGAGAGGGATGTCGTCGAAGCCGGCGACCGCCACCCGGTCGGGCACCGCCACCCCGGCACGGCGCAGTCCCATCAGGACGCCGATCGCCATCATGTCGTTCGCGGCGAATACCGCATCGACGTCGCTCCCCTCCCGAGCCATTTTTTCCGCTACGGAAACGCCCGACTCTTCGAGAAAGGTTCCGCGTTCGATCAACGGTTCGAGGCCGGCGGCGGCGATGCCGGCGCGATAGCCGTCCATCCGTTCCTCCGCGTCGATATTGCCGACCGGCCCCGCGAGATGCAGGATGCGGCGGCGGCCGGTCGCGACCAGATGATCGACCATCGTCCGGGCGCCCGCGACATTGTCGAGGCGCAGTTCGGGACGCGGCTGGTGGTGCGGCGCGCAGTTGACCAGCACGACGGGAACCCCGGCCGGCAGATGCGCGAACAGCTGATCGGGATCGATATGCGGCGCCATCACCACCATGCCGTCGACGCGCCCGCGCATCGTGCGCAGCGCCTCGACGCCGCGGGCCGGATCGGCATGCATGTTCGACAGCAGCAGTTGCAGTCCCCGCGCCGAAGCCTCGCGGTCCATGCCGCGCAAGAGTTCAGAGAAGAATTCGCCGTGCAGTTCGGGCAGCACGACGCCGATCGCGTTCGATCGCGCAAGGCTCAGCGAGCGCGCGCCCGCATGCGGTACATAGCCGAGCTTGGCGGCGGCGGCGTGCACCCGTTCGCGTAGTTCGGGACGGACATTGTCGTGACCGTTCAGCACGCGCGACACCGATGCGACGGATACGTCCGCCGCGCGAGCCACATCGCGGATGGTGGCGTTCGCCATGCCGTTGACCATTCCACTCCCTGCGTCGCCGCGCCCATCGCGGCGAATCCGTCGGCTTCTCACCGATCGCTCTTGATGTAACCGGTTACATGATCTTAAAACGCGCTTCAACCACAGATTCGAAACACAAGCGCATCCATTTCGTTGCGCAAACGAGACAGAGGGGATCGCATGGAAGACATTCGCATTTCGCGACGGGCGATGATGATGGGCGCCGGCGCGATCGCCGCGTGGAGCGCGTCGCCGGCACCGGCGCTGCTGGCGCAGGCGGGCGACCGGTTGCCCGCATCGGTCGAAGCGCTGATCGGGCAGATGACCGTCGAGGAGAAGGCCGGGCAGCTAACGCTGATGGCTGCCGCCTGGGCGGGCGGGGCGGCGAATGCGCTCAATCCGATCAGCGCGACGGCGACGTTCGACGAACAACTGGCGCAGGTTCGCGCCGGACGGCTGACCGGCGTGTTCAACGGCAACGGTGCCGACATGGCGCGGCGGATGCAGACCGTGGCGATGCGCGAACAGCGGCTGAAGGTGCCGTTGCTGTTCGCCGCCGACATCATCCACGGCTTCCGCACCGTATTTCCGATGCCGCTGGCCGAGGCGGGGACGTTCGACGCCGATCTGGCCGAGCGGACGGCGCGTGCGGCGGCGGTCGAGGCGTCGGCGGCGGGGATCGACTGGACCTTCGCACCGATGGTCGACATCGCCCGCGACCAGCGCTGGGGCCGTGGGATCGAAGGGGCGGGCGAGGATCTGCTGCTCGGCAAGACGATGGCCGATGCGCGGGTGCGCGGGTTTCAGGGCCGGCGCGGCCTGACCGCCGACGATGCCGTCGCCGCCTGTGCCAAGCATTTCGCGGCGTACGGCGCGGGGGAGGCGGGGCTCGACTACAACACCGTCGACGTGTCCGAACGGACGCTGCGCGAAACCTATTTCCCGCCGTTCCAGACCGCCTTCGCCGCCGGCGCGCCGACGACGATGGCCGCGTTCAACGAATTGTCGGGGGTGCCGGCGACCGCCAATCCCTGGCTGCTCGACACGATCCTGCGCAAGGAATGGGGGTTCGGCGGGCTGGTGGTGTCCGACTATACCGGCGACGAGGAACTGATCGCGCATGGCTTTGCCGCCGATGCGCGCGAAGCGACGAAGCTTGCCTTCCTCGCGGGTGTCGACATGTCGATGCAGTCGGGTTTCTATATCAAGCATCTCCCCGATCTGGTCGCCAAGGGCGAAGTGCCGATGGAACGGCTCGATCAGGCGGTGCGCCGCGTGCTGGCGCTCAAGGCGCAGCTCGGCCTGTTCGACAATCCGTTCCGCCGCATCGATCCGCGTCGCGAAAAGCAGCGGGTGCGCACGCCGCAGCATCTGAAGCTGGCGCGTGAGGCTGGGGCGCGCTCGATCGTCATGCTCAAGAACGACGGCGACCTGTTGCCGCTGCCGAAATCGGGCAAGCGCATCGCGTTGATCGGCCCGTTCGTACAGGGGCAGCGCGAGTTGATCGGGACGTGGAACGTCTATGGCTCGGACGCGGAGGCGGTCGACCTGCTGACCGGCGTGCGTGCCGCCGTCACCGATCCGAAGCTGGTCAGCGCGGTCGACGGATCGGGCATCACCGATCCGATCCCCGGCGGGATCGAGGCGGCGGTAATTGCCGCGTCACAGGCCGATATCGTGCTGCTGGCGATCGGTGAATCGCAGCGCATGTCGGGCGAGGCGCAGTCGCGCGTCGATATCGGCATCCCGAAGGCGCAGCTCGATCTGGCGGAGGCGGTTCTGGCGACCGGCAAGCCGACGGTCGTCCTGTTGCGCAATGGCCGGGCGATGGTCCTCGACAAGCCGGTGCTCGATGCGCGGGCGATTCTGGTCACCTGGTTTCTCGGGTCGGAAAGCGGCCCTGCGACCGCCGACATCCTGTTCGGCGACGTATCGCCATCGGCGCGGCTGCCGGTCAGCTTTCCCTATGCGACGGGGCAGGAGCCCTATTATTACGCTCACAAGACGACGGGGCGTCCCAACCCGCCGGGGCCGCTGGCCGAGTATAAGGCGCGGTATCGCGAGGGGCCGAATGCCGCGCGTTTTCCGTTCGGGCACGGGCTGACTTATGGCCGGATCGCCTATAGCGACCTCGATCTGGGCGACGGGCGGCTGAACAGTGACGGCGCGTTACGGGTGCGGGCGCGGGTCACCAACAGCGGAACGCGGGCGGCGACCGAGGTCGTGCAGCTCTACATCCACGACGTCGCCGCCAGCATTACCCGGCCGGTGCGCGAGCTGAAGGCGTTTCAGCGCGTGGCATTGGCTGCCGGGGAATCGAAGGTCGTCGAGTTTACGCTACGCGCCAACGACCTCCGCTTCATCGGGGTGCAGAACCGGCCGGTGGTCGAACCGGGCAGCTTCCGGGTCTGGGTCGCGCCGTCCGCCGAGGCGGACGGGGTGAACGGCAGCTTCGTGCTGGCGTAACCTTGCTCCCTCTCCCCTTCAGGGGAGAGGGCCGGGGAGGGGGGAAGCCAAGCAGGCACGACGCTCGCGACTGCCCCTCTCCCGCAAGCGGGAAGAGGGCTTTAGGGCACGCACCCACATTGTCGGTCGGCGCGTTAACCCCTTCACCACGAAGGAGAACCATCATGACCGACGGCAAGCAACCCAATCAGGCGGTCGGCTCCGGCAGCGACACCGCCAAGCCCGACGGCGTCAACACGTCGCCAAGCGGCGGCGAGTCAGGCGGCGGTGCCTATCCCAACCCGCATGACGACAGCGACGCAGGCCGCTTCGACGGCGGCCAAAGCCTGAAGGACTATCACGGCAGCGAGGGAGCCAAGGAGAACGACGCTACCGGCACCGAAGGATCCGGATCGGCATAACCCAGATCCGCGCTGATCGTTCGCGCGGTCGCGGCAACCTGCGGGCCAATCGCTTCAACCTTGTCGGGGGTCAGATATTGCGCGGCGGTGGCGATGCCGATCGCGGCGACGATGCCCCCTGACACGTCGCGGATCGGCGCGGCGATCGATCGGATGCCGTCATTACCGACACTGTCGTGGATCACATGGCCGCGCGCTATATTGGCGCGCATGTCGGCAACCCATTTGTCGATCGCCGCGGATTCGGTGGCACCGGTCGCACGGTATAGATCGGCCAGCCGCTTGCTGTTTTCGTCGAACAGCAACGCCTTGCCCAATCCGGTCTGCGCCACCGGCCGCCGGTCGCCCGGACGGGTCGATACCTCCAGCCGCTGCCGGCCCGCCGCCCGGTCGAGGTGCAGAGAATGGTCGCCGTCGCGCCGCCCGAGGAACACGCACAGCCCGGTATCGACCGACAGCGCCTCCATCCGCGCCCGTGCGACGCGGACCAGATCGATACGGCGATGCGCGGTAAAGCCCAGCTGCAGCAGCGTCGGCCCCAGCGTCAGCAATCCGCGCTCGGCCTGCGCAACATAGCCGCGTTCGACCAGCGCTGCGGCCAGCCGGTGCGTCGTCGTCCGGCTGAGGCCCAATACCCGCGCCAGTTCGGCGACGCGCAATGGTTCGTCGCGCAACGCCTCGACCAGGTCGAGGCCGCGCATCAGCGTCTGCGTGCCGCGCGACGCGCTGGACGGTTCTTCGCTATCGTCGTTCATCGCGCCGACATTGGATCAGCGCGGCGCGTTACGCCAGCATGTCTTGCGCCATGACAAGCGTACCGAGCGGACCGGCCTCTTCCCCCAGGGCCGCCGGCACGATCCGCTCCGCGATCGATCCGGCATCGACATAGCCCAGATAGCCGCCAAGTGCCGCGACCACCCGTTCGCGCACCATCGGCAGCACCTGAGGCTGGCCGAGCCCGACCCCGCCGCCGACAATGATACGGGCCGGGGAGAGGGTGAGGAACAACATGGCGAACGCTTCACCCAGCGCATCGGCGACGTCGCGCCATGCCGGGTCTTCGGCCGACAGCAGATGCGCGGGGCCACCGGTCCGGGCTGCGATCGCAGGCCCGCTGACCAGTCCTTCCAGACAGTCGCCGTGAAAGGGGCAGGCGCCGGCGAAGGCATCGTCGGTGCGACGGCGTACGCGGATATGCCCCGCCTCCGGATGCATCACGCCCGTGACCGGACGGCCACCAGCGATGATCCCCATGCCCACCCCGGTGCCGACGGTGACGTACAAGAAGTCGGACAGGCCGACCGCTGCGCCGAATGCCCCTTCGCCCAGTGCCGCGCCGGTCACGTCGGTGTGAAATGCGACCTTGTCGAACCCTTGCGCCAGCGGGGCGACGATCTCGGCCCCGGCCCAATGCGGCTTGGGGGTCGGCAGCATCGTGCCGTCGGCGACCGAGATCGGGCCGAAACTGGCAATGCCGATCGCGGCGGGACGATGGTCGTGGCGCCATTCGGCCAGCTTTGCCGCGACCGCGCCCAGCGTTTCGTCGGGCGTGGTCGTCGGCACGCGGAACCGATCGATGATCTCGCGCCCGCGTCCGATCACCGCAATCGATTTGGTTCCACCCAGTTCCACGCCGGCAACGATCCTGTCGGAATGCATTTCGATCCTCTCTCGTCGAACGGCCGGCGTTGTGCCGCACCACGGCGTGGCGTCGCAAGTCATGCTGGCGACCATGACCCGCTATCGCCTTTGGCAAACGTTTGCAACGTTCCAATACGTGCCGATATTTTCGCTGGCGGACGGTGAGATTTTGTTCGTACAAGCAGCTTCATGGAGCAGGATGCACAAAAGTCTCGGGTGCGGACCATCGCCGATCTGGCACGGCTGGCGGGGGTATCGCCGGGGACGGTGTCCCGCGCGCTGGCCGGCAAGTCCTTGGTGAACGCCGAAACCCGCGACCGCATCCAGGCTTTGGCGGCCGAACACAGCTTCCGCCCCAACCAAATGGCGAGCCGGCTGAGGACGCAGCGCACCGGGGTGATCGGCGTGGTCGTGCCGCTGGGACATGAGCGGCGGCAGCATCTGTCCGACCCGTTCTTCATGACGATGCTCGGCTTCCTCGCCGACCGGCTGACCGAGGACGGCTATGACCTGATGCTGTCGCGCATCATTCCCGACGCGACCGACTGGCTGGAGCGGATTGTCGATTCGGGGATGATGGACGGCGTGTTGCTGATCGGCCAATCCGACCAGGTCGATACGATCGAGCGCGTGGCACGCCGCTATCGCCCGCTCGTCGCGTGGGGCAGCAGCGACTTGCCGGGACAGGCGCATTGCGCGGTCGGCACCGACAATATCGCCGGCGGGCGTCTGGCGGGTGAGCGGCTGATCGCGCGCGGAGCGCGGCGCATCGCGTTCCTCGGCGAACTGCGCGCGCCCGAAATCCGCCAGCGTTACGAAGGGGTCGCAGCCGCCGTGGCGGCGGCGGGTATCGAGCATCCGCCGATCCAGCTCGACACGCATCTCGCCTCCGACATCATGGTGCAGGAAGTGACCGCGCATCTCGACCGCGTCGGCGGCGAGATCGACGGCATCGCCGCCGCCTCCGACGTGATCGCCCTGACGACGCTGCGAGTGCTGGCGGATCGCGGCGTCCGCGTGCCCGAAGACATGCCGGTGGTCGGCTATGACGATCTCCCGCTTGCGCTCAGTGCCGTACCGCGCATCACGACCGTGCGGCAGGACATCGCGCGCGGTGCCGACGAAATGGTCTCCGCATTGTTTCGCCGCATCGCCGGCGAGGACGCGCCGTCGGTCATGATGCCGCCGGTGCTGGTCGAACGCGATTCGGCATAAGCGGGTAGGGGGCATCAACGCCCTTGCGCAGGCGTGGCCGGCAACGCTATCGCTCGCGCCGCAGGTGGGGCCTGTAGCTCAATGGTTAGAGCTGGCCGCTCATAACGGCTAGGTTGCGGGTTCGAGTCCTGCCGGGCCCACCAACCTTTCTTCTCATCGGCTCCATAAAGCCTCACTTTTCGAGGCGTGGCAACGGTTTTGGTGAGCCGTTCTTCTCAAGACTTCTCACGCGATACCCCCAATTCGCGGCGCACGAGGGGGTACGCAGGGGGGTATCGATTCGCGAAATGGGGGTATCGGTTTAGCGTTGCGGAACTGCGGGGCGACCGGCAGGTACCGTCGATCGAACAAGGCTGAATGGGCCACGATAATGACCTGGTATCAACAACTTCTGATTTCCCTTTCGACCGGCGTCGTCGCTGCACTGCTGACGACATGGTTGGCGTTGGCGCGGTTTTATCGCGAGCGGTCTTGGCAAAAGCGGTTTGATTCCTGTGCTGATGTGATTTCCGCTCTCCATGACCTAGACCGCATGGAAGAGCTTTGGCTGAACGAGCGAATGTTCGACCATGAATATTTACCCGAGTACCGGGCAGACATCGAGAAGCACGGCGAGCAGGCGCTGCGCTCTCTCCGGCGATACGCCGACCTTGGGCCACTTGCGTTACCGGCGAGCGTCAGCGCCGCTGTCCAAGCGTTCATGCGCGACAATACAAAAGCGGCGACGGTTAGCGAGCCTTCAGACTTTGTGCCCGCGATCCAGCTGACCCGGCAACTCATAAGCGATGCTCTCGAAACCATACCGCACCTTGCGGCTACATCCCTTGGCTTACGGAATGGGGAAGGCGGACTCGGCCATCGTATCTGGCCAACATTCGTCAATCGCCTTCGGGAATAGTCTCTCGATTAACAGTCGAGCGGAAAGCGTTATTTTTCAGTACGCGTTCACCGGTTTTCACGCTCTGTACCGCGTTGCTACCCTCTGGGGATATCGAATTTGTCTGAATGGCGGCTGGCGTCGAAAGCTGTGTCGGTTTTGGACCGTGTCACCACTCGACATTCGGCAGGCGATCGGCGACGGTTCAGGTCGATAGCCGGGCAGGGAAGGACCGTCGATGACCGACACCGACGAACGACAGGCGCGCATCGCTGCGATGTCCGACCATGACCTGCGCCGGGCCTATATCGAGAATGACGCCGAAGCCGGCGACCCCGAGCAGGATGCGCTCGCGGACGAGATCGAGCGTCGTGGTCTCGACGTTTAATGCCAAGCCCCGACGAGGTTCGCGCCACGCTGGTCGCGCTCGCCGAGGATCGCGGCGACAGTCTGTCATCCCTGTCGCGACTGATCGGCCGCAACGCCGCCTACCTGCACCAGTTCGTAACGCGCGGGACGCCGGCGCGGTTGGACGAGGCGGACCGGCTGGTCCTAGCGAAGCACTTCCGGGTAGACGAACGGCGGCTGGGCGCGCGGGAGCCGTGGACGCCAGCCGAGGCGGCGGAATGAAGCGGCCGACGTTGTTCCAGATCGAGGCGACGGTTATCGCGGTGCTGATGGCGCTGGCGATCACGTCGACGGTCGCGACCGTCGTGCGGTGGCTGCTCGCCTAGTCCTTCCATGCGCCTGACTGGCGCAGCTGCCTCACGATCCCATTGAATGCGGCGGTGACCGTCTGCGCCCGGCCGAGCTCGTGCTCGCCGCCCGCGCCCTCCCAATACGACACCAGCGGCCAGCGCTCGCGGCAGTGGGGCAGCAGGCAGCGCAGCGCCAGCCGCACCGCATGCGTGTCGACGCGCTCTTCGCCGCATTGGGTGACGCCGTGGCGGAGGACGGCGACCGCCAGTTCGATGATGACTCGCTCGTGCCGCCCCATCCGCCTATGGAACGGAAAGAGAACATCAACGCAAGGATTCGATATGGCGTGCCGGCTCTTTCAGCAAGCTGTGCGCCGTCGTCGATGCCTTTTGGGTGCGCGTCATCGGCGACGACCCGGAACCGAAGAATGACTGCTGCCCGGAGTGCGGCGGGGTCGATCGATTCGATGGCTACGGCGTGTGCCAGCATTGCGAGCCGATGTGACGCGCCGGTTTTTATACTACTCGCCCTGCATATTCCTTCGTCAGCGCGGGCAGTCCGCCCGTAGCGGCTGACCGGTCGCGGCCAGCACCGCGCATTGCAGCCGAACGAGCTGGGCACGAATGCCGCCCGCGACGTCGAGCACGTCAAGCTGCGACCCCAACGCAGCCGCGCCGTCCTGCCCGCCGTCAGCGCTGCGCCGCGGCTGAGGCAGGTTCGCCGGTCTGGCCAGCAGATGCGCCGGGATCGTCGCCGTTGGCGATGGCGGTCGCGCGGTCGATGAGACGCACCCCGTCAGCATCAACGCAGACGTTGCGATAAACAGGGCGCTCGGTGACGGTGTTCGTTTCACGGTAGACCTCCCGGACCTTCTCTTGGCGATCGGTTTCCTTGGCCGCGCCCGCCGTCTCGCCGGTCGCAACGTTCGTCTCGCGCTTGTCGCGTTCGGCTTTCACCGCCCGCTCGACCGCCGCTTGCTTTCCATCGGCGATTGCGCGCCCGTCGCGCCGGCCAGCGATGTAGGCGGCGGCGAGCAGCGCCACGGCGACGATTGCGCCGATGAGGGTGAGGTAGGGGCGGATCGCGCTCATCGGGTCGGCCTTGCTGGTGGCGGCACGCCTTCCGGCCTCGGCGGCGGCATCGCCGGTATTCGACCTACCCCCACCGCCCGCCGGTCACCGTTCACGCGTCGCGTGACCAGCTTCGCTGCCCAGATCGTGCCGACCACGATCGCGATCACCAACACGACCAGCAGCACCGGTCCCCACATCAACGGGAACAGGATGAAGATGTAGAGCGGCACCCGGTCAATCGGGTAGCGGGCGGTGGCATGGATATGCAGCAGCCAGCCGACGACGACCGCCGCGCCGATTGCGTATAGCGCGGCCCAGATCACAGCGACGCGTACTCACGCACCGCGTCGAAGCTGGGGCACGCCTTCGCGACCTTCGGATAGTCCCGGTGTCCCTTGATGACCGCGCCGGGATGCGACTGCTCCAACACGCGCAGCAGGTCGAGCATGGCCGCCTTCTGCGCGGGGTTTCGGGTGTCCTTCGGCGTCTTCCCGTCCGCGGCAACACCGCCGACATAGACGATGCCGATGCTGTTCGCGTTGTGGCCGGCAACATGCGCGCCGACCAGCGCCTTCGCACGACCGATCTCGATCGATCCATCCAGCGCGACGAGAAAGTGATAGCCGATGTCGCTCCAACCCTGCGCCTTGTGCCAAGCGCGAATGTTGGCGACGTGGAAGGGCTGACCTTCGCGGGTCGCAGTGCAGTGGACCGCGATCGAGGTAATGCCGCGCGCGATCGGGGCGGACGCGGCAGCGCGCCACGCCGGTTGTGCCGTCGTCATAAATGATTCCTTAACCATTATGGATTTAGTTTTTGGTCGTCCGACCGGGTTCGGGCACTGCGGCCAGAAGCAGACCCCGCTCGCCGGTTCCCTCCCAGGCCGAGCGACCGGGGTCTGCATTCGTTTATTCCGGTTTCGCCCCGCTCAATTGGCTGGCGACTTGCCGGGCGAGCACAAGCACGAACCGCATGGTGGCGAAGCCAAGCCATCCGGCACTGATGCCGGCGACCAGCACGGACCAGACCGGCCAGTTGAAATGAATAGCGGCAGCCCCTGCGATGGAGCCGAACGCGGGCAGTAGCGAGCACATGACGAAGAGGTCGCGCCAAGTGACCGGCTTGCCCGCCTCGATCTTCTGCCCCACCCGCAACACCTGCCCGGCAAACACAGCGAAGGCCGCCAGCAGATATGCCTTCCATTCGTTCACAGCGTCACCAGCCCTATCCCGAGGCCGCTGACGATCAGCGCGCTCGATACGAGGAAGCTCGCCGTCCGGCGTTGCGACGTGGCGGCGTGTATGAAGGCCATGCCGGTGATCGACATCAACGCAGCAAAGCAGTCGGTCAGGACGTCGAAAGTTTCCCATGCGTCAGCTGACTTCGAAAGCAGTTTCATGACATTGCCGGTGCAACCGATCGCGAACCCGAAGCCGATCAGTATGGACCCGGCGAACAGAAGCGTGCCGCTCCACGGGGTCGTAATTGCCCGGTTCAGATCGAGATGCAGCTGATCGACGGCGTGGACGAATTGCTTGCGGCAGAAGCGTTTCTCCGCCTCCTCTGCCCGGGCCAGCCGATAGGCGGCCCGCATGATAGGCAACAGCCAGTGGATCGCAGCAACGGCGAAGCGTAGCCCGAAGAGCATCATTGCCCAAATCGCAACGACGCTGGCGACATGCCCGGGCGGGCTCACAGGGACGCGCACCAGCGCGCCCGAAGGGGCGTGTTCATAACGGCAGTCCTTTAAGGGTCAGGGTTGGGGAGGCAGCCCGAGGAAAGCGGTTTCGACGTTGCGGCGGCAATGGCCCGGCGCTTCCCCCAGCAGCACGAACAAGCCGTCGATCAGCGGCGCGACGATCGCGGCCCACCATGCCTGCCGCATTTGAGCACGGCCCACATAGCTGCTGATCGTCTCATCGGCGGACGGGCAAACGTTGGTCAGGTGCAAGAGATAGGCTGCGCCGACGATCGCCACCTGTGCCAACTGGTCGAGCGACACCAGCAACTGCCGCACCACTTCAGCCAGTCGGCGCATCGGGCCAGCCCCCTTCGACATCGATCGCCGCCAGCGCCTCGACATTGCCTGCCGCCTCGATCGCGGACCGCTTCGCCAGCGCGACGGCATGACAGGCGGCAACATGCTGCCCGACCGCGACACCCAGCGCGATCATCGCGGCGGCATCGTGCGTCACGCTGCTGTTGTCCTGCATGGTCCAATCGATCGAGAACGGAGCGCCGCCCGCCTGCGCGATCATTGCCAACTGCACCGCGCCAGCCACTTTCCGCTGGCTGTCCGGGCCGCTGTCAGCACGGCCGAGCGGCGTCGAGCACCCCCACCATTCCGCCCGATCGCGTGCCGCCCGCACCGCTTCCCAAACCAGAGCACGCTGCTGATTAATCGTTGGCGCGGGTGGAATGATCCGTGTGAAGCCTGTTGCCTCCCACACCCACTCGACCGGCACGACCTCCGGGTCGTCGCACGGTACCAGGTCGCACGTGTCGGGGCAGTTCATCATGAGCGTCTGCAAATCTTGGGCAGATACGATCCGACTGACGACTGCATCGGCGTGGCGAACGATCGCGTACCGCATCACTTCTTGAACTCCGAAATCGCGATGGACGCCCGGAAAACGTAGTAGATACGGGTCCCGCTCGACGTGCTCAGCACCAGATCATAGGTGACGGGGCCGGCGGCAGGGTTGTCGAGAAACCAGAACGAGTAAGGTGCGCGGGCGCTTGCCGTACTGACCGTGATCGGGTTCCCGATCCGCACCGTTTGACCGTTCTGGGTGCGATTGACGTACATTTCGGCGCCACCCGAACTGGTGCCGGCGGACACCGAAGTCTCGTACTGGATGTCGATGCGGGTGTAGCCGAGGCCGGAGGCGTTCAACGCGGCGGACTGGGCGATCCGGACCTCACCGTTGCTGGCTTCCTCGCTGCCGCCGGAAACAGCCACGCTCGATGTCACCGCCTGATTGGCGATCTTGTCCGTGATGATGCTGTCGCGGACCAGCAGGCTACCGTCCACGATCATATCAGCGTCGACGTAGAAGACGCCGCGCTGGCCATCCGACTTGGACAGTCGGACCCTAGTCGAGCCGTCGACAGTGGTGCCGACCACTTCCCAATAGACCGAAGTGCGGCCATCCGCAGCGGCCAGCACGGCGGCCTGCTGACTAACCGTGGCGGCGGTCCCGTTGTATTCGCCCCGAAGCTGCTGCACCGTCTGCGCAACCGCGCCGGCCTTCGCGTCGGCAATGGCCGTTGCCCGATCCTCAATCCGGGCGGACAGGACGTTGCTGGTCTCGTCGATCCGGCCGTTGACGGCACCGATCGTGTTGCCAAGTCCGCTTGCCGCCTCGCCGCGCAACTGCGCTTCAAGCGTGGCGGTGCGGCTTGCCGCCGCATACCGGTTCGGCAGATCGGCCAGCGTTTCTTCGTTCGCTGTAATGCGCGCCAGCACGCCGCCGGGCGCGTTCAGCGCGGCATCCGCCTTGCCTGCCTTGATCTCACCATCGGTGGCGGGACGCAGCGCGAGGCGGTGCCAGACCATGTACTTGGCTGCCATGCCGCGACCGAAGCCTGCCCACCCATGCATGGCGTGGACGTTGATCTGGTCGCGGCCATCAAGATCAACCATCTTCGTCCACGACCGGGTCTCGCCGGGCCGATCGCCGACCAGTCCGTTGATGTCGGGATCAGAACAGAAGTCGATGTTCCAGACGCCGTTCAACGTGACGCCCGCGCCGCGCGCCCCCGAACCGTCGAACCCGGCGGTGACCTCGATCACCCACTTGCCGGCGCCGGCCGTGTAGATCGTCTGGACGAAGCCGCTCGATACCTCCGCGACATCGTTCAGCGTCTGAACACAGTACTGGCCGCCACCGCGACCCGGCGCCAACCTGTTGGTGCGGAAGTTGCCTTCGGCAAGCCACACCGACCAGCGCGACGGCAGTACCCCGCCGTCCGGCCAGTAGTTGAAGTTGTCATTAAAGACGATGCTGGTGCTGACGGACGATGCCGCTGCCTCAAGCGTCGTCGCGCGCGTGCCTAGCGCTCGGTCAGCGTCGGCATAGGCGCGCGTCACTTCCTCGGCTTTCGCCCCAATGCGTGCATCGACCGTACCAAGGCTGGCTTCGATGGACTGCGCCCGTTCGGCGAAGGCCGCATCAGCGCGAGCCAGCGCGTCGGTCGTGTCTTTGACCCGCGCGACGGTGCCGAGCAGCACGGGCGAGGCGCGCCCGACGCTGTACGGGTTCCATGCCGTCTGCCCCTCGCGGGCGGGGCCGACATAGGGGCGCAGGAACCATGCGTAACTGTCGGCTTGGCCGCTGATCGTATCCAGCTTCCGCAGGATCAGATAGCCGTTGACCGCGCCGTCGGGCACGCGTGCCGAGACGACACCGGCACGAGCATAATACGACAGACGGTCACCGAGATTGTTGACTGGACCTACGACCGGCGAAGGGATCGCCGTCAGGTACGCGCCGGTCGCATCGCGAAATGCCAGGAACAGCGTGACCGGCGCCCGATGACAGTTCACCAGCGCGGAAAATTGTAGATACTCACCAGCGGTGACCGGGAAGGTCGAGCTTGCCCATTCGAGATACGCCGACCCGTCACCCCCGTTTGGCGGCCCAAATTGCAGGATCGACAGCACGTTCTCGCCCGGCGGATGGTACGGGTCGCCGGCAACGTTCAGCCCTAAAAACGGAGCAGGATCGAGCGGACCGCCGGGCGTATGCGTGCCGGTCGACCACCCGTCCGTGGTCACCAAATCGCTGTTCGGGACCATATTTCCGCCGCCGGGCGAGAAGGTCGTCTCCACGGTATCGACACGTCGTGCCACCGCCCCATCGCGCTCGATCGCTGTCGTATCGACGCGGCCGATCTCGGCTCGCACAGCGCTATCGTCGTAGCCGCCATCGGCGACGATGCTGTCGATCCGCCGTGTCAGGGCGCGGTCGGCGTCGGCATAGGCCGTGGTAATCTCTTCGGCCTTTGCCGCAATACGGCTGTCGACCGTGTCGAGGCTGGCCTCGATCACCTCCGCTCGCTGGGCGAAGGCTTCGTCGGATCGAGCGAGCGCGTCGGTCGTGACCTTCACATCGGCACGGACTGCGTCG
This sequence comes from Sphingomonas epibiotica, assembly GCF_039615155.1. Taxonomy (NCBI): domain Bacteria; kingdom Pseudomonadati; phylum Pseudomonadota; class Alphaproteobacteria; order Sphingomonadales; family Sphingomonadaceae; genus Sphingomonas; species Sphingomonas epibiotica. The sequence goes on from NZ_JBDGHY010000002.1 coordinate 319,015, forward strand.
TCGCCCTCTGTCACGCTGGCCGACACGATGTCGATTTCACGGGCCAGCGCGCGATCGTCGTCGGCACGAACCAACTGCTCGTTGGCAATGATCGCGCGAATGTCGCGATCATCATAGCCGCCGCTCTCGGCAACAATACTATCGATCCGGCGGGAAAGGGCTTCATCGGCCCCTTTCGCCCGGTCAACCTCAGCAGCGAAGTCACGCACCGCATCGTCGATCGCCAGATCGGCCGCATCGATGCGGGCATTGGCGTCCGCTGCCGCCTGATCGGCCGCCTGCCGCGCATCATCGATCCGCTGATTGGCGGTCGCTACGGCGAGGTTGACTGCCGGGATAGCGACATCGTTGATCTCATCGACACGGGCCAGCAGTTCATCTGCAGGCCGGCCACCGACAGCGTTCGTGTCCTTCGACGTGTTTTCGCCGGTCACATCGGCGTAATCGACCGGGCGACCTTCGCCGACAACGGCACCCCACGGCAACGGCACATCGATAGCGATATCGTCGAGAACGTCCCCCGCCACCAGCCTTGGCGTGGGCGGTGCCGTTCCAGTCCGACCAAGCGCGAAATCGTGCTTTGCCGCCGTCTCCCCGCGAAGGATCAGTTCGACGGTCATGTTGACCGGATCGACGGTGCGTTTCAGCACGACGCAGGGCTGATTGACCAAGCCGTCATCCGGCAGATGAACGATGAGAAGATCGCCGGCCCCATACCGCCGCAAGCGCGGCTTGCAGGTCACAACGATTTCGCCCAGTTCCCGTGCGTCGAGCAATTCGTACGCGGCAAGCTGCGCCGCCTGATCCTTCGACTGGACCAGATTGTATTGCCGCTCTTCCGCCTTTTCCTCGCCGTCCTCGGCAAGGTAGCTCGCGATCGTCACGGCGGTCGAAGGGACATATTCCCACTTGTGGTCAGCCGACCGATATTTCGGCACGATCGTGTTGAGCCGGCTTTCCCAGCCTTGCATTGCGCCGACTTCGACTTCGTCATTGGCAAGGTCATATTCGGTGATCGTATCGAGCGCGACGCGCGGCGCCGACAGCTTCAAACCCAGCTTTCCTCCGATCCAGCAACGCTCCGCGCCGCCGGCCGCAAGGATGTTCTTCATGTTGTCGTCGCGGTTGCCCGGCTCGTGAATGACGCCGTCGACCTTCCAGCCATTGGCATCGCACACGTTGGCCAGCGCCACGAAATCGGCGACGCGAATGCCGTCGATCGGAATGCCGGGACCGAACGTCTTGCGATACGGGGCGTCGGGTTTCAGTTCGTCCCGTTCCCATGTGCCGAGCGCATAGCGCAGCCCGTGCAAGCCGGGGCAGCGCGACCATTCCCACGTTGCCTTGGCGGCAGCGAACGCAGCGGTATCGGTCGGATCAGCCCACCGGTGCGGCCCGCTGCCGCCCGGATATGTGCTGTCCTTGCGCGGATCGTAGCACAGCACACCCCGCCACACGGCACCGGTCTGGGGAACGCCTGCCGCGAACCGCTTGCCGTCCTCATCGAACCGCAGGCACCATGAGATGGCGGCATAGCTCGATAGCTTGTGCTGCGGCCCCCAGGTCTGCGCGCCGTTCCAGTGCGTCGACAGCGCCGCCGGTTCGGGCGTGCGGCCGAGCTGGTGATAGACGTACAGATGGTTGGCCGCATAGCCGGTCGCGGCGTTGCCGTTGAGCGTGACGGGCACGAAGTCGAGATAGGGCGCGACGAACCCGGCGATCGGGCCGGCTCCCGAATAGACGTCGACCAACACCATGTACGGGTTGTTGACCTTCGATACCTTGCCGCCGAACCCTTCCTGATTGATCCGGTTGCCGCCGTAGTAGGTCTCACCGATCAAATACGGTTTTGGCTGATTGGCGCCGATCGAGATCCGATTGACGCTGCCCGACATGGCCGGCGGCTTCTTGGCGGTCAGCTGCGCGGTGACGTTGGCCGCAACGGCGACCGCCGCCGCGATAGGCTGGTGCGGCCCCGGAATGAGGGCAGCGATGCCGGCAACGGTGCCAATGAATTTCGCAACGCCGCTCACAGTCGCCACGCCCCCTTGAATGCCAGTGGAATGATATTGACGATGCCACTGCCAAGATGTTCGGCATGGTAGCCGGCCACCATCTGGCCGCCGCCGATCGGACCGGACCCCGTCTGCCCGGTCGACACAACGATCGCGTCAAACGGGTCGTCGGTACCGCTGTCCATCAGGGCCAGATCGCCGACCCACATTGCGGCAGGCGCGATGCGAGGCAGCATCGAGTCGAGCAACGCTTCAAGGGTCGCGTGCCCCGTCCCGCGCAGCGCCTTCATGGCGCCGATCGCCGAATAGAAGCGGGGTATGGCAGGCGGCTTGTGACCCAGCGCCCGCATCTGTGCGCGTGCCAAGTGGATGCAGGTCCCACCGCTATCCCAGCCGAACGGGCGAGCACGAAACCGCGCGACCACTTCCGCCGTATTCTCGGCTCGAACGTGAAGGTTCATCATGCGCGCTGCACCCCTCGCGGCGGCGACACGACGCCCCACGGAATTTCGACGTCCATGCCGACGGCATTGTCGAAGCCGCGCTCGCCCGGAAACACGCGCTGGTGCGCGGGCGAGGTCAGAGCGTTGCCGTCGTTGCGGATCAGCAGCCGTTGCGACCGAGTGACGCACCCGATGTCGAGGGCGCGCGTGCCGGTCTGCCGGCGGATGACGGTCTTGTCCGTCTGCCAGTCGGCCATGAGATCGGGTTCGCCGATCAGTCGACCGGTGGCTTCGTCGACTTCTCCGATCCACATGCGGAGCCGGGAATTTTGGTAGTCTGGCTGTGACAGTTCCGCCGCGGCCGCAGCATTCGGTGGTAGGAAAGTAATCGTCCCGGCCGGTAGTTCGTCGCCGGTCCCTTCGGTCAGCGCCTCGAACGCGTCGACCGTCCCGAACACGTCGTCGATCGACTGATATAGCTGCCCGGCATAGGGCACCATGCCGCCGTCACACAGCAACACGTCCCGGCCGGGCAGTTCGAGCTTCAGCAGCCCGACCAGCGTCACGCGATCCATCAGGCGAACCGCAATTCTTCACCGTCGACGATGAAACGCACGGTAAGTTCGGCGCCTTCGGTCGTCTGGTGCAGATCACAAAGAACCTGCTTTCCAAGCACCTCGCCACTATCCGCACATAGCATCATTGCCTTGCCGCCCGCGACGATTGGCGCGTCCACTACCTTGATGATCATGCCACTTCCTCAATCGTGAATTCAATACGGGTGTTATGGTCGACCGCCAGTTCCCAATCCTGCTCGCTGCCGTCGATCAGCCCTTCGATCATCGGCCGCACGAAGTGCACGCGCGCACCATCGGCGAAGGCACGGCGAAGCATGGTATCGTCGACCGATAGCGTTGCCCGTCCGTCGATCCCGGCGCCGGCATCGGTACCGACGTTGTGCAGGTAATGCTGACCGCTGCTCGACTCGATCGAGAACCAGAATCCCTCGCGAACGATCGCGTACGGCGGCAGTCCACGGACGCGGATCGATCCGCCGGTCTGGCCTGCACCATCGACCACAACGCCCGTTCCGCAACCCGACTGGTCAACCGACAGCAGCGGATACGGCACGCGCAGACCCTTGCGCTTGGCCCGGATCAGCCGCGACACGACGACCCGCGCACCGTCCTCATCGTCGAGCGGAGGCAGCGTCATGGCGATGCGGTAGTGGTTGCCCAACCGGTCGACCCGGAGGGCGCTGGCACCGCGCTGGACGCCCCCCCGATCGACGATCGAGGCAATGGCACCGTTCGGCACGATGTTCGGCGGAAATTCGAGCATTATGCGAGCCGCTGCCTGTTCTGCATTGCCGCCCGGCGGCTTGTCGTTCGCTGGGACTGAACGTTCACGTCGCTGGAAATGCCGACGACGCGCGACGCGAAGCCGGGCGCTTCCTCGATCCTGACTGTCGCCGGAGCGTTTCGGCCACCGCGCAGAGCGCTGTTTGGATGAATGGTGCCGGCGCTGTCGGGCACGAACGGTTCCGCCATAAGAGAGGTTGATTGTCAGCGGGCCGGTCACGCCATTCCGCGCCACGTTGACCGTGTTGCTGACCGTCTTCGTGCCAGTATCGCCCTCGGTGACAGTCGCAGTCGGCGCGGCGAAGCTGATCGTCGCGGCGGGCGCGGGCGTTGCGGCGGCAACGGTCACGGCAGTCGACGTGGCAACGACATTACCTGTGCCGGTATTCTCCAGAACGAGCGAGCCCTGCGCTCCGGGAACGATGGTCGTACCGCTGCCGATCGATGTGCCGTTCAGCAGCCAGCGGCGCGAAAGGACTGAGCCGCCGTTGCTCATAGCGCCGTCAATCGCGGTGAACGTCGTGTTCTGGTCACCGCTCGTTGGGCTGATCGACGGGTTCGAAGTGAACGCCGGGATCGAGGCAGACACGATCGTCACGACATTGTTGCGAGGACTGAAGGTCGCGCCCGCAAGCGTCTCGACCAAGCCCTGCACCGAGCCAGCAGACCCGGCCCCGTTGTAGCTATAGGTGCGCGCTGCGCTATTCACGGTCAGGCCGGGGACAGTGCTCGTGATCGTCGAGCCGGTCGTCGCGTTCAGGATCGTGCCGGTCGATGCCACGCCAGCAACCAGCGCGCCCGACAGAACGAGATCGTTCAGTGTCGGCACGAAGATGATGGGCGTGGAGGGTCCACGACCGCCGCGGGTCGGCATGAAGGCCATAGATGCAACCTCTTTCGATAGGGGCGGGCCTCAGCCCTCGCGGATCGCTTCAGCGAGCGGGAGAAAGTCGATCGTGAACGCCTCGCCGTCGTCGCGCGCGAGGGTCAGCTGCATTGCATCGCGGTCAAAGGCGCCGGCGATGATCGAAGCACCGTCCTTGCCGTCGATTGCGGGGAGCGGTGCAGCCGCCTTGCCGGGCTTGCCGCGCTGGGCCGACAGCATCCAGCCATCTCCCGGCAGCGGGCCGGGGTTGTCGGTCTTCGCGCGCCATTCGCAGCCATTCAGCGACACGACGTCGAGCGCTCGGTACGAGCCGTCGGGATCGAACAGACCGTGCGCTTGGCCGGGATAGGCGTCCTTGCCGTCTTTCGCCGGCGGGATCGCCGCGACAGCGTCGTCGACCATCTGCTTGATGACCGCCGGGTCAGCATCCTTGCCGGGGTCGCCGTCCTTGGGCGCTGGCAATTCGGCAACCGCAGTCCGAACCGCCTCGGTCAGCACGTCAGCGTCATAGTCGCGGCCGACGACCGGCCCGAGGTCTCGCGTTGAGCCATCGGTCAGCGTGACGACGAGGTTACCGCCGCGGTCGATCAGCGCGCCAGCGAGGCCGACGCCATCTTTCGGGACCGGGATAGCCGACGCAGCCTTGCTGACGGCGTCATCGACCAGGGGGCGGACATCGTCGAGCGTGATGCTGACACCATCCTTCGGCGCCGGAACCCGGGCCATGTGGCGCGCTACGCTTTCATCGATCAGCCGAGCGACGGAGTCCATGTCGACTTCCGCATCCTTGCCGTCCTGCGGGACCGGCAGCGCCGCGACGGCATCGCGCACGATCGCAGCGACGGCGTCGGTATCGACGGCGGGCGCCTCGCGGCCCTCGATCGCGTCCAGTCGCGCCCGCAGCGCCGCGTTCTCTGCCAACACCGGTTCCAGCGCGGCGGTAACATGCTCGCGCACGATCAGCGCCGTCGCCGCTGCAAGCGCCTTCGTGTCAAGCATTCAGCGCCTCCCGGAAGTCTTTCTCGAACAACGCGATCAGGGCACGCTCCTGTTCGGCATCCGCGTCAGGATCCGGCTCCGGCTCGGCCGGGGGCTCTGGCAGCGCCGGCGGGGGGGGCGGGTTCTTCGCCATTTCGGCCGCGACGCTCAGCGGTATATCCTGCTGCTGCACCCACGGCTCCTCGCCGCCCTTGACCGGAGCGAGCTCGAAATCCTGCCGCGCGACATTGCGGTCGAAGATGCCGGCCTGGGTGCCAGCTGCCCAACCTTCGACCCGAACCTTGAACTCGCTGCGCAGCAGCGCGGAGGTGTCGAGCTCGAGATATTCCTCGGGCTGGCCGCCCAGCTTGAACAGGTTGCCGATCGCCTCTTCGACGTGGTTCAACAGGAAGCCGAGGCCGCCCGCGCGCCACGACTGCATCAGCGCCTCGGTCGTGGCGTAGGCGGTCGACGCAGCGCCCAGCACCTGCAACGGGACGCGGTAGACCTGCGCTATCGCCTCACTGGACAGGCGCAGGATGCTTGCCAGTTCGGCGTCTTTGTTGGTCGAACCGATAGGGCTGGGCTTCAGCCCGTTCGACAGGATCGCTGTACCGCCGCTGTTCAGGCCCTTTGACTGCTCGTCCCACGAAGTCCGCAGCATGCGAGTCTGCTCGATTGTCAGGGTGGCGTCGGTCGATAGGACGAACGACGGGCGGCTCTGGTTGATGAAGAAATTAACCTGGTTCGACAGCGCGGCGTTGCCAGCGGCAAGCTCGAGCGCCGCTGCGACCATCGGGGTCTCGCCGACCAGCGGATGGCGCGGGGTGTGCAGCCGGATATGCAGCACGTCGCGGGCCGGAACGGTGATGCGAGGTCCGAACCGCCGATCGACGATCGGGTTTCCGCCCAGCGAATAGAATATCGACCCATCAACCGCGAGCACCGGGTGGCTGCTGTCGCTGTCCATGAGGTGCAGTTCAATCGGCTCGAACCGGTTGTTGCGCACCACCAGGGCATAGGCGTTGCCTTCGTCCAGCAGGTATCGGACAAGGTTCAGCAGGAAATCGCTGATCGACTGATAGTCGTTCGGGCGCTTGATGGTGCGGGCCAGCGGCGAGTTCGGCACGCGCTGACGACCTGTTTCGGCCGCCCAACGCCAATGATTGCCCGGGCACATTGCGACCGTCTGCGCATAGGCAGACACGCATGCCTCGACCATCGACGACCGCGCCGATCGCGGCGGCGACATGCCGGTCTGCCACCAGTTAATGGGCGCGTTCATCGGCAGCCAGTCGCCGGTGAGGGCAACTGGCGGGGTCTCGGTCCCGGCCTTCTCGGTCGTGTCGGGCAGGCCGACGAGCGACCGAACCCGAGACAGAAACCCCGCCACGCGGGCTTATTCCGCCTGCTGCTTGGCGTTGCGGCCGGCGCGCGAGGCGCGGGTGCGATATTCGGCCTGGCCGCCGGCTTCGACCTGGCGCTCTTCGGGGGCTCCGTGGTCTTCCTTGCCGTCGAGCGTTTCGAGCGTCGGCGTCGCCAGCTTGGCGACGTCGATCTCTTCCTGCGTCGGCGTGGGCTGGACGCTGTCGGTCCGTTCCATCGCGGCGGCGTTCTGCGCTTCGAGACCCTTGCGGTTCTCGGCGAGGATTTCTTGAGGCGTCGGCATGTAGTTCGCTCCTACGGTTTTGCTTCAGGCGGACTGGCGAAGGTCTGCGAGCGCCAGTTTCTCGCGCAACAGGTAGCCCTCGAGACCCCAGACCTTGCTTTCGGCCTGCTTGCGGGCGAGCGCGTTGCCGATCGTTTCGTCATAGTTCGCCGGGCTGGCGCAGGCGCTTTCGCCGGTGACGGTGAAGCCATTTGCGAGTGTCAGGACGCACACGGTCAGGGTTTCGGTCAGACGGTGATACGCCTCTCCAACAATCACCTCCGAGATGCGTTCGGGCGTAACCTTGGCCGCCGGGCGGGCGGCAATAGCGGCATTCAGTTCGGCATCGTTCATGACGATCTCCGCATAAGGTGCCGGCCGGGTCGAAGCCCGGCCAGCGGGGGTTACCAGGTGACAGACGTGCGGACGACGACGGTGCCGGTGCGGCGCATGGCCCACGACACGTCCATAATCATCCGCAGCGCGAGGCTATCGGTCTGGAACATGGACTGCACGCGCCCGCCCGACGGCACGGCACCTGCTGTCGCGATCTGCGCGGGGGTCGTATCCTCCATGTGCAGCGTCGCCTGATCCGACACGTCGAACCGCGGCACGTCGCCGGTCGCCGACATGAAGTCGGCGGCGTCGACCAGCGCGACCACCCCGACCGGAACGGTCGACGAGATCAGGGCCGGGTAGCCCATGAAGTTGCCGTTCGCGAGCTCGGCCTTGAACGGGAACTGGCCGGTGTTGTCCTGAATGAGGCCGGCGCTGATCGCCTGACCCGGGTTCATCAGCCACACCGGGTTGCGGATGTTGCCGTTCGTCGAGCCCGTCAGGTCGATGAGCATGCCCTTCACGTCGGCGACCAGCGCCGCCATGCCGCCGCCCGCGGTGCCCGCCGCGGTGATCGCACCGTTTCGGATACCGGCCGGGCGCACCGCGGTTGCGGCGAGGGCGTCCATCAGCACCACGTCGAGCGCGATGCTGGTGTCTTCCTGGATCGCCGCGCGCAGGATCTGCTCGATCTGCGGCGTCGAGTGCTCGGTGATCTCGCGCGTCATGGTGGTGATGACCGCCATCTTCTTCGGGGTCAGCGTCGTGCTGGTGAACCCGCCCTGACGGACCGGGATCGGCGCACCTTCACCGACGAAGCTTCCCGCTACCGACGGGTTGGCCGCACGCGACGGCAGCGACACCTTGCCCGCTCGACCGAAGCCGAAGCGACCGCCGATCGCCGACAGGCGCGGATAGATCGAGGTCGGCAGCAGTAGGTCGAAGAACTCGCCGATCGCGGTCTCGACCAGCACGCCAGCCCATGCCGGGGTCACGGTGTCGGCCGGGACGGTCGCCGAGCGGGTCATGATGTCCAGCACGGCTTTCGTCGCGACATCTTCGCCATAGGCTTGCTGAAGCGCGACCGTGGGCGACACCTTGCGGACGTGGGCGATCAGCCCAACGGTCATCGAGCGGAAGATGTGATCGACGGGCTCGACCTTCTTGGCGGCCACCGCGAACGGGCGGCGCTGGTCTGCGGGCGCGGTGCGCTGTTCGATCGTGCGCGGCTCGACCACGATGGTCGTCCCGGCCGCGCCAGTGCCGGTGCCGGCGAGCGCCGCCTCGGCGCGCTTGAGCGAAAGGAGGGTGGCGTCCTTCTTTTCGATTTCGGCGGTGATCGTGTCGATTTCGGCGCCGTTGTCGATCGCGGTCTGAAGGTTGTCGCGAAGCTGCGTCAGGTCGTCCTGCACGCCTTCGATGCGCTGTGCGAGCGTCGTCATGTTCGGTTTCCTCGAAAGGGATTTCTGCGTGGCGGGCTCGCCGGGGGTTCGCGCGTCGCGGGCGATGGTCGCAGTGTCGGGCTCGACGAAGATCAGCGCCTGTGTGTCGCGGGAAAGGTTGAGGCTCTTGGCGACCTGCAGTGCGTTCGGGTTCGCCGGAATGGCGACCACGCTGCACTCGACCAGTTCGCTTTCGGTGAAGCGGATGCCGCCATTGCCGATCGGTTCGGATTTCAGCCCGCGGAAGCCGACCGACACCGCACGCAGCATCTTCGCCTCGATGAACGCGCGGATTTCGTCGACTCGCGCGCTGATACCGGCCGGCAGCATCACCAGTTCGCCGATCAGCTTTCCGGCCTCGACCCGCAGGTTCTTCCAGTTGCCGATGACGAACGACGAATCGTGTCCGAACAGCGCGATCGGGTTGCGCTTGAAGTTCGTCAGCTTCCAGCCGGACGGCTCGACGACGTCGCCGTACCGGTCGACGGTCGCGTCGGACATCACGAAGGTATAGGGATCGTCGCCGGCCGCGCGCGCGACCGCCTTGTGCAGAACCTGCATCGCGTGCTCCTTGTCAGCCGATCATCGCCATCGGGTCGAATGCGGGGGTTTGCGGCGCCATCGCCACGCCCAGCGCCATCACCAATGCGACAGCGGCGTCGATCTTGTTCGCGGCGCGCTCTTTCGCGAGCCAGCGGTTCTCCCAACGGTCCTGATCGGTCACCGCCGACATGATGGCGGAGATCAGCACCGGGTTGGTCTTGAGCCTGATACGGCGCTCAAGCATCGCCTCTTCGAGCGCGCGGAGCGATCCGGGCATCCACAGCCCCTCGGGCTCTTTCCCTTCCGCCTTTGCCGCCGCGATCATCGCGGGCGTCGGCTTGCCCTTCTTGGTGCCGCCCTGCGGGTGTTCGACGAAATTGATCGCCAACCCCAGCTGGTGAACCTCTTCCTCGAACCGGCGGAACGCGTACCGGTCATACCCGACCATGCCGATGTCGAAGTCCCGATCGTCATCGGCGAGCGACTGCGCGACGTGATCGAACCGGATGCTCTGGCCGGGCGGTGCCTGAAGATGCCCCTCCCTGACCCATACCTCGTACGGCGCTTTGTCCCGCGCCGCCCGCGCTGCGAGCGTGTCACCGGGCGTCCATGCCTCGATCCACGCATCGTACGTCGGTTTTTCGACGACGACCGGCTCGCCCTCCACGATTACGGTCACCGGCACGCTGCCGGTCTCGACGACGCACGCCTTGGCAGTGATGTCGCGGCTTTGCGATAGGTCGAGCCCCTGGGACACCCTCTTGCCATGGTGGATCGCCGGGTCGAAGTCGGCGAGGCAGGGTTCGAGCACCGCCCGCGTCATCCATGCCGCCTCGGCGTCGGTCCAGACGCAGAAGTGGAGCCTCAGAATGCCGTTCAGTTTGCCGGGGATCGCCTTCGCCTGGGCGACGACGTCCGCCAGATAGTCCTCGGTGATCGTCACGCCGAGCAGCGGGTTCGCCTTCGCCCAGCACGACCGATCGTTCAGCGGGTCATCGCCAGGGTCGAGCGAGCAAACGAAAGAGAATGTCGTGTCGTCGATCGGGACGCCCAGATAGGCCGGATCGTCGTCCTTGGCGTCTGGGTTGCCCGCCGCCACGCGCACCGCGTGTTCGTGCTCCTCCCAGCAGATGCTGTTGCGGTCGGTGCCGCTGTTCGTAATCATCGCCAGCAGGGGCTGGCGGCGAAACTTGAAGCCGCGTTCGATCATCTCAACCGCGTCGCGGTTCGGATGCTCGTGCATCTCGTCGGCGAGGCCGAAGTGCGGGCGCAGACCCGACCCCGATTTGCCAGCCGAACGACTGAGCGGTTTGAAGAACGACGAGGTTTTCAGCCACGCCATGTTGTACCGCCGGCCCGGCCCTCCGCTCATCGTGATGCGCGATTTCAGATCGGGCGACTGCTCGACCATGCTGACGGCGTCATTGAACAGGATCTTCGCCTGATCGCGATGCGCCGCGACGGCGTATATCTCCGCGCCGGGTTCGCCATCCGCCATCATACCGTATAGGCCGACGCCGCCGATGAACGGGCTGTTATGTGTCGGCACAAGATGCTCGCCCGCCAGATACATGCGGGAGGGGCTATCTACGCTTATGCAGCGCACGGGCACGGACGGCACCGGGTCACAGGCCACGATCATCCGCCCGCGTGACAGCGACCTAGTTTTTGGCTCTTGCCTCTGTCGTGCGGCCTTTCGCGGCATCTTGAAGATTGGGCGGTTCGCATAGGCCCAGAACTGAATACGATAGCGGGTGCCGACCTGCCTGCCGTTGAGTACCGAAGGCGAGGCCGTCATCGTCGGCTTGAAGCCAAGCGACCTGATGAGCTTTATCGCATCGGCGGCAAGCCGCTCGCAACAGAGCGTCAATTCTGACTGACCACCTGTCGCGATCGTGCCGTCCGTATCCATCAGGCCTTGCAACAGCGCCATGCGCTGGCTTTCCCCGGCCCAAAGGTAGATGTCCGGAATGTGCTTGCGTCCTAGAACGCCCAACGTCCTGAGCCGTGCCTGCATTGAACCGTTACGGGCAGCCTGCGAACGACCGTTCGAACCAAGGATTACGCGCGCTGTCGTGCCTGAATGCTTGGCACGCTCTTGAACCTCGACACCCTCCGCTTTGATCGCCTCGACCACGGCCCAATCAGCATACGCCACGGTCAACCGAGCATCGGCACTGTTGCCGTCACCCAGCCAAGCACCGAAGGTGTACGGCGGGATCGGCAAATCGACGTCCGGTAACGTCAAAGGCCCTGCGATAGCGACACGGTGGTTCCACTTGGCCTGCGGGTGCTTTGAGCCGCTGGCCGGGACCGTTAGCGTTCGCGCGATCTCAGATGTGGTGCGGATCGCCGGCTTACCCTTGCGCGGTGCATCGGCTCGTTTTGGCCCTTTTGCGCCGCCTGTCCGTAGCGCCGATGTAACCCACAGGTGATCTGCATCGGCAACAACCTCAGCGCCGTCCGAAAACCGCAACAGATAGCAGTCATGATTTTGCATGACCTCTGTTGCGCCAGTAACGTTGCATGGCTTCCCGTTTTCATCGAACACCCGATCCCCGGCGCGCAAGTCGCGCATCAGTTTCCAGCCTTCCGGCGTCGGGATGATGGTGTCGAGAGACAGAGCTTTACCGTTCCCTTTCCCTTCTTCTATATACGCCCGCCGAAACCTTCTAGTGCCATCGGCGCGCAGCCAGCCGAAGATGTTGCCCAGCTTGAACGCCTGGCTGGGGTGCAGCAGGAACGGGCGACCCTCGAATTGCCCGCCGTTCAACCGCAGCTTCTGCTCATAGAACCGGCAGACCCGCTCGACCTTTTCGATCGAGTAGGTCAGCCCGCGCTCATGCCCCAGCCGCAGGTCGTCGAGATGGCGGCGACAGGCGTTGCGGATATGCGGACCGGCCACGACCTTACCCGCGACGACCTTGACCGCCCACTGCGTCCCGCGATCGGTCGGCAGCTTCGGACCCTTAGTCGTCGAAGAACTCGTCTTTCTTTTTCTCGTCGCCGCCGGCCGCGCGGTTGCGCTCATCGGTCAGTCCGAGCTCGCTCATATACGCGCGCAGCTGCCCGTGCTTGGAGGCGGGGAACACGACCGGCGCAAAGCGAAACTCCTGCCACAGTTCGCAGAACGCGATAGCGGCTGGCTCGCGCGATCCGTCCAGCCAGTCGGCCGGCTCGATGTAGCGTTTCCATGCAGCGAGCGCCTCGCCCTTCATGCCCTTGGGGCGCTGCAGCTTTCCGAAGCTGGCGACGACGGTTTCCGTCGCTTCCTTGGCCTTCGCTGCGCTCCCGTGCCGGGTGACATTGTGCGTACCGTCGACCAGCCGCAGCGCGACGGGCTTCGGCTTGGCGCCGCGCGTCGCCATGGCGGCCTCCAATCAATCCACGCCGTTCGCTTTTTCACGAACGGAAACGCCGCCCCGCCCGTTGCAGATTGGCCATTCTCAGAACATCAATGTGCAAACGCGCGAATTTCGGACCCGTGTCGGTCCTAGGCGCGACGGCTCCTGAACTTCTCGACACCCCCCCCTGGGGGCCGCGCAGTCAGCCGCGATCGACCGTCACGACCCCGTGCGACGTGACGGTCACGATCTCGTCGGCGACGGGGTCGACCACCAGCTGTCCGCGCTCGTCCGTGAGGCAGTGCCGAACCGTGCCAGCGTCCATATCGTAGGCAACGACCTTATCGATCTCGACACCGTCCAGCTTGACGATGAGCGGGATCAGCGACGGGTCGAAGTCCTTATCGTCGACCGACACCCGCGTCGGGATCATGCGATCGGCCATCCGTCGGCTCCTATTTCGGTGCGGCTGCGGTGCCCGCGGTCAGCCGCGCTCTTGCGGTCGTGACAGGGGCGACACAGGGGGCGAAGGTTCGATCGATCGTCGGTGCCGCCGTCCGCCTTCGCCTTCATGTGGTCGACCTGCGTTGCCGCCGTAACGACGCCGCGCTCGACCAAGCAGACACGACACGTCGGCTCTTCGGTGAGCACCTGCTTGCGCAGCTTGTCCCATGCCGTGCCATATCCGCGCTCGTGCCGGCTCTTGCCGCCGTGGTGCCAAGGTTTCCGTGAGGTCATGCCGTTGATACCAATGCGTCGCACAACTGGCGAAGCGTCGGGCTTCGCCTAGTGGCGCGGAGGCGATCCACTCGTAAGAGCAACCGACGCTGACCCGCATCAAGCCGCTAAGGCGGCGGCGCCCGTGGTGGGCTGCATTTGTTCTACCGCATCTGGGGGCAGGGTGGAAGTCTCTATTTCGATCGTCATCCATCCGCCAAACGCGATCATCGTCCTGCGTCCGTTACTCGACTGAACGACGCCGGGCATGCCGGCATACGGTCCCTCCGCCAGGCGGACGGCTGCACCGGGCTGATAGGTCCGGCGCTGGGCGCGGGGGAGGGCGCGGCGTTCGACGACCCGCAGGCGCTCTACCTCGCTATCGCGCACACGCACCACATCGCCCAGGTACCGGAACAAGGAGAACGACGGGTAAGGATTGCTCGGAAGGCAAAGGATGCGGAGGAGGTCCGGGAGATGGCGGGCTCGAACGAAGACGAACGTGGGCATGATGGCGGCCGGTTGCGCTTCCTTCGCCTTGCGCGTCCGGCACACTCGACGCTTGACCATCTTGGTCGGCGTCCAGGCATCGAACCCCGCCGCCGTCAGCGCGGTCGCAAGTGGCAGCGTGCGTGCGCCACCGGTCCGCAGGATACACCACCGATCGTCCATGTCGCCCAGCCTCTCGATCCCCCGAACCATTTTACGCTGCCTTCTCGTCTGGAACATAGGCGGAACGGTCACCGTCGACCACCGTGCCGCGCGCCTCGCTGATCTGCTCCGGCGTCAGCCACCCGTGGGCCACGCCGATACGGCACAGCGCATCGGGTATGGCCGCGATCGTAGCCAGCGACAGCGCCACCGGGCCGGTCTGGTCGTCCTCACCGGCTGGTGCGGGCAGGGCAACGAGGCTGTCGCGCAGCTTGGCGATGCGGGTGGCGGCCATGACGCGCGACGCCATGATCTTCGCAGCTTCTTCACGGATCACGCCGTCGACCTCGTTGTGAAACCGCATCGGCCGCCGCAGCGCCGCTTTCGTCGCGCGCACCACGACCTCCCCGGCCAGATCGTCCAGGCTGGCCTGCATCGCGCGCACCCACGCGCCCGACTGGTCGGCGCTGCCGTTGGGCGATAGCTTCAGGTACAGCAGCGCCAGCCCGTCGCCGAGCGCGGTCGTGAACTTGCCGGCTAGGTCCGGCTCGCTGCGCGACCGCCCGTCCGGCTCGGTTTCCGCCAGCGGCCGGGGCGAGCGCCTCAGGATGCGCTCGACCTCCGCCAGATCGGTCGCGTCACAGTCCGCCATCACCCGGTCCGGATTCCACACCGCGCTGCATGCGAGATTGGCGGCGCGCTTCCACCGGTCCGCTCGGTCGGTCGTGGCGATGTCGTTGGCCATTGCGGAGCACTCCTTCGATGAAACTGACGGGGTCGATCGCGCCTTCGCGCTGTGCGGTACCGAGGGCGGCGATGACCGTCTCGGGGCCGTGGGCCTGCCGCCACTTGCCGAGCACTTGGCGGGCCTTCGCCTCGGGCATCGCGGCGGCAGTGAGGAGGGCGATGCCGCTGTCGAACATCACCTTGACCGGATCGGGCATGGGCTGGGCGGCGGCAAAGCGGACGACGTTTCCGGCTGGCGGCGACGCGCCGGCGCCGGAAGCGTCAGCTTCCGAACTAGAGTCTCTCTGTCCCTCTCCCTGTCCCTGTCTCTTGGATGCGTTGTCACCAGTGACATTTTCGCCTGTCACTGGTGACACGCTGGTATTGTCACGGGTGACAGCATCGTCACCACTCAGAGACAGATAGGGAACAGACGACGGGTGCTCATCCGCCACCCATTCGGCAAACGTCCGCTTCGCCTCAGCCGGACCGCCGCGCACCGCGCGCTGCTTGATCCGGGCGCATTCGGTGCGGTGCCGCTGGCGCAGCTTGCTTTCCCAGGCGGCATTGGCCTGCTCGGCGACGACCGGGTGATAGAGGCGGCCGTCGGCGCAGGCAACGAACCCGCGCAACGCGTCGGTCCGGTGCTTGCGCCATGTCCGGGTGTCGCGCCCGAGGCCGCACAGCTTCGTGAGCACCGCATCGTTATCGGGCAGCGACCCGGCTGGTAGCTGGTGCCACGCCGCCGCCCACAGCAGCACCGCGTACCAGCAGCCCTCAGGGTCGCCCTCGGCGGCAAGGTCGCTGTCGCGCAGCCGCGCGACGTGCAGCGGCATGAACGGGAAGTCCTGAAGGTCCGCTTCGGGCGCGACCATGGGGGGCGGGGGGCTCATGATTCTATGACCTCGATGTCGGGATAGCAGGCGCGGAACAGCGCCTTGCGCAGCGGCCAGTCGCGCACGCGCATGCCCTTGGCGTCTTCGACCACCGCACGGTTGTCCTTGACGCGCCGGTAGCGCCAGTCGGGCGTATAGACCGCCCGCCGGCCGTTATCGTGGACGAGCGGTCGGCCGTTGATCTCAAAGAAGAAGCGCGGACCGACCTCGAGCTCGTCAATCTCGCCCGCACGCTGAAGGATATGCAGGTCGGCGCACCGCTTCGCCTCGCGGCGCGACGGATGCGGCTTCGTGCAGAAGCCGCAGAGCGCCGCCTTGGCGCCGTATTTGTGGCCGCCAAGCCGCTTCATGCCGCCGCACTCACAACAGCAGTCCCTGCGCGGGCGGATCGATCGTCAGCAAATCGGACAGCATCGCCCGCTGCTTGGTCAGCCAGCAGTCCATGCAGCCGCACCCATGCGAGGGCTGCGGCGAGTGGCACGACCCCATTGCCGCAGTGTCGAAGCCGCTCAATCCTTCCGGCCACCCCATGAGCCACTCGACAAACAGCGGGTTCAAGCGACGGCGCGTCTCGGACGATGTCGAGCCAGAGGGGGTCGGCTGGTCCGGGCGCGAAGGGTCGCAGGCGTCCAGCGGCTGCCAAGCCTCCGCCCGCCAATCCAGCATGTCCATCCGGGTCTTGCCGTCCGATCGGACCGTCGCATCCCCGCCGCCCTTGTGGTCCCTCGCCATCGGCGATGGCCAGCGTGCCGCCTGCGACGGCAAGGGCGTTCCGCCCGCCCCGAATGCCATATTCGGCCCGCCCTTCTCGCCATCCGATGCTCGAGGCGTTGACCACTGCTCGGCTTGTTGCGTCAGGCCGGTCTGAGCCATGCGACCCGTCTCCGCGTCGTATGCACGCTGGCCCGGCGTCCAGTCGCTCCCGTCGACCGTATGCAACCGATCCAGCGTAATGCCCGGGTCCGCGACCGCCGGTGTCCGCCATTGCTCCGCCGCACCGGCAAGCGTCGGCGTGACGACCGGGGGATCCCGCCGAGCATCCAATTCGTACCCGCCCGACGCCACCTTCGCGGTAGGCCAAGAGGAAGAACCGCTCACGGCGGTGACTTGCTCCGGCCTCGGCCGCGCTGAAAATTCCGCACGCAACGCGGCAGCCCAACCGCTCCAATGCCGGGACGGCGGCGGCGATCTGTCCTGTGAGGTTCCCGACGACGTTCTCGCGGAAGAACACAGCAGCCCCGCTTTCGTCGAACACCTCGATCGCGCGGTCGAGCAGCCATCGGTCGTCGGCAGCGCCCAGCCGCTTTCCGGCGACGCTGTTCCCTTGGCAGGGGTCGCCCGACAGGACGCAATCCACTGCGCCGCGCCATGCGCCAGCATCGAAGGTTCGCAGGTCAGACCAGACAGCAGCCGGATGAAGCCGCCCCGCTTCCATGCTCGCGACCAAGCTTGCGGCTGCTGAAGCTTCCCTCTCCACGAAAGCGACACAGCGCGCGTCGGGTCGGGCAATTCGGACGCCGAGGTCGAGCCCTCCGACGCCGGCGCAGACACTGATGGTACGAAAAGCCATGTCACTGCGCCGCCTCGCGCATCTGGTTCGCCAGCGCGGCCAGTTCGCTCGCCCGCTGGTCGACGGCATCTGCCGCTCGCTGAAGGTCGGCATTGGTGATGCCGCGCGTCGCATCGAGCTTGCTCTGAAGCGTGCGCAGTTTCATATCCATCGCATCCGCCAGCGGCTGCTGCTTCAGGTGGCCAGCCGCCCGCTCGAGCAGAACCATGCGCGCCGCGATCGTGCCGATCGTCGGCGCGTTCGTCTTTTCACGAACGGGTGCGGCCTCTTGCGGCACGGCGGCTTGAACCGTGCTGCTGTTCGTTTTTTCACGAACGGCTCTCACGGCAGGCGCATCGGCATGAGTACGCCGGTCCACGCCGTATCGGCCGGGTTGCGCACGATCGCCGGCGCCGACGGATCGGTAGCGTCGAGCAGGACTTCCCCGCCGCCAGCCGCGGCGACGATCGACGCGAGATACCCGCCGTTAAAGCCGATAACGAGCCCGCGCATATCGTGATTGCAGGCAACGTCGATACTGGCCGACAGGTTCAGCGATACGTGCGACGCCGACAGGTTCACGACATCCGGCTTCGTGAAATCCATTCGCACCGCGCGATAGCTTTTCGCGCCGCCGGATATGGCGCGCAGGGCCCGACCTAGGTCTGGGGATGGCAGCAAAGCCTGGCGATCGCTGGCGGCTGGGACGACGCGCTGGCAGTCAGGGAACGTGCCGTCGATGGCCCGCACCACCAACCGCACCTCGGCGCCCGGCATCGAAAGGGAGGCGGATACCATGGGAGCGCCAGACCTGGGCGGGGCGGTGCTAGAGACGTCATTCGTGGGCGGCGCATGCCCGACCGATAGGCGAATGCCGTCAAGCGCATCCTTGCCAAGGGCGAGCAACAGGCCGACAGCCTTGCGCGGGATGATGACGCCACCGTCGGGTAGCGCCCCCTGCGCGTCCGGCACGACTAGTTCGACGAAATAGAGCTGGTGCCCGTTGGTGGCGGTGACACGAACTCGGTTTTCGCCGATCGAAGCAAAGTGCAGACCGTTGAGGTAATAGCGGGTCGCCTCGTCGGACATCGCGCCAACAACCCGCCCGATCTCGGTCAGGTGCTCCGTCGATAGGGTAGCACCGAAGGACTGCACGACGTCGCGGTCCAGCGACATTGGGAACTCGTCCGCCGGCAGGGTGGCCGACGACACCGAGAGAGCGCCCGATACGATGTCGACCATCCCGTCACGCGGCGCGATTGCGACATCGTTACTACCGGCGGCGTGCACGGCATGCACAACCTCGCGCGGATTGAGCAAGGCGAACGACACGTCCGGGCCCGGCTGGCGCGGGACCTTCACCGCCAACAGAATGTCGAGGTCGGTACCGACCACTTCGAGCGACCCGTTCGCGTGACAGCGAACGCCGCCGATAATGGGGATTGTGTTTCGCCGCTCGGTGACGCGAGTGGCGATGTTTACGGCGCGACGGAAGTCGGCCGTCGAAGCGACGACGTTCATGCTGCAACTCCTGTGGGGAGGGGGAGGGGAAGCGGCTGCTCGGCTTCCATGATGCCGAGCATGTCGCCGCGGTCGGCGGCGAGGCGGCGCTGCGCGATCACCGCATATTCTGGGTTCAGTTCGATCAGTACCGCGCTGCGTTGCATCCGGTCGGCGACCAGCCCGGTCGTGCCCGCGCCGCCGAACGGGTCGATCACGGTCCCGCCGACCGGGCAGCCGGCGAGCAGGCACGGCGCGACCAGCGCGGGCGGGAAGGTGGCGAAGTGCGCTTCGCTGAACGGCGCGGTCGCGATCGACCACACCTCGGGCGGCACGATCGGCGAGAGGTCGGGCTCCCAATTGCGGAGGAGGCGGCCGGCAGGCTGGGTGCTGTCGTTCCGAGCGACGACGTCGCCCTGTCCCGCGCCGAGCGACTTCCGATTGCTCCCGATATGGAGGTCGCCGCCGCCCTTCGTCCCGGTCACGTCGCGTTCGGCGGGCATGCGAACCGCAGCCGCATCGTAATGACTCTTAGCAGACTTCGTCAGCAGGAAGATCTTCTCGTGCGCGCTCGACGGCCGATACCGGCCGCTGCTGTCGGGCATTGGGTTCGGCTTGCCCCAGACGATCTCCGACCGGACCCACCAGCCGGCATCCTGCAGCGCGATCGCCAGCCGGTTCGGGATCATGCACAGATCCTTCGGCTTCAGGCTGCCGCCGATCGTGCTGAACGGCTTGTCGCGGAACGTGCGGTCGTCGTTGCCCGCCGCCTTCGTGTCCGCCGCGCTGCGCCCATTGGGCTTGGTCGCGTAGCAGTCGCCATAGTTGAGCCAGAGCGTGCCCTCGGGCTTGAGCACCCGGCGCACTGCGTCGAACACGCGGACCATGACGTCGAGATGCTCGGCGAGCGTCGGCTCGAGCCCGATCTGCCCGGCCACGCCATAGTCGCGCAGGCCCCAATAGGGCGGGGAGGTGACGCAGCAATCAATCGAGTCCGCCGGCAGTTCCGCCAGCCGATCGAACACGTCGCCGATGAGGATCGAGACGGGCATCAGTATGCCTGCGCTTTCTCGCGCTCGGCGCGGATGCGCTGCGCGTCCTGGTGGTTGGCGATGGCGCGACGCGCGTGCTCGGGGGTGCCCGGAACGTCGGCAAGGATGATCGCCTTGCGCTCGGCGAGACCGTAGCCCTTCGCCTTGAGGCTGGCGTTCAGCCCGTAATATTCGGGCGGACACCAGCCGAGGTGTCGTGCGCGGGTCGCAGCAGCGGCGCGGCCGCGCGCTTCGGGTGTGTTCGCCAAGGGGAAGTTCGGCGCCCCGTGCTTGCGCCCATTCTCGCGCAGGCGCTCCATTGCCGCCGGGTCTTCCAGCCGCTTCGCGATAGCCGCCCGCGTCGCGGCCTTGTGCCTCGCGCGGACGGTCGCGTCGGCTTGGTACGTCGCCAGCGCCGCCCGCGACCGGCGAGCGACGACGTCCGGGTCAGCGCTCAGCGCGCGGCAGCGGCACGCACGGCAAAGGCCGTGCTGGTTCTTGATTCCCAGCGTCACGCCGCAAGGGCAGGTGCCCCTCGCGGCAGCGCGCGACTGTTCGCTCGCGGAAACGGCCCCAGCCGCGCCCGCGCCATTCGTGGCGGTCATGGTCGTATCCTTCGGCCAGCGGCGGCTGGCGGTTAGAGCCTCAGTCTTCTTCCGTGAGATCGCTCAGCA
The DNA here is from genome assembly GCF_039615155.1 of Sphingomonas epibiotica. Classification (NCBI taxonomy): domain Bacteria; kingdom Pseudomonadati; phylum Pseudomonadota; class Alphaproteobacteria; order Sphingomonadales; family Sphingomonadaceae; genus Sphingomonas; species Sphingomonas epibiotica. Next base: position 339,755 of record NZ_JBDGHY010000002.1, read on the forward strand.
CGGCGGTTACGGTGCGCGCTCGCGCCCGAAGGGACGCGCGCTCGACATGGTTGATGACGCCGTCCGACCGGGCGACGCAGATCTCGGCGACCAGTCCGGCGGTTAGCGCGGCGGCCTCGTCCCAGCAGGCGTCCGTGTGCTGCACATCGACCAGCCGCATGCCAGCCGGCTCGGACAGCATGTTGATCGCCTCGCGCGGCAGGAACTTCGCCAGCGCCAGCACCGTGTGGAACGGCATGGCCGCGCCGGCGGCGTAGCTCTTGAGCGTGCTGGTCGGGATGCCGCTCGCCCGCGACAGCGCCGCACGGCTGGTGAACAGCCCGTCGCCGACGAACATCGCGAACATCGCGGTCTGCCGCTCGGCGATATCGCACCCGAAACGACTATCAGCGGACATGATGACGCACCTCGGTTTTGGTACCACCCTGCATATGAACAGGGGGCAGATCATTGGCGGGAACGGGCGCGACGACGTGGGGGGCTGCTGGCGACAAGTGGGAAGCGCCAGGGGCCGTCGCGCCCGCCTTCGGGGCATTATGCCCGCGAAGCTCACAATTGGTGTTGAGGCAGCTGCGCACCTCGGGGTGCCAGGCGCTCGCGCCGCAGCGGTTGCAGGCGGTCATGCAGCAACCTGCTCGCGGGGGTACAGATCGGAGCGCAAATCGTGGCGGGAGCCGTATCCAGCCGCTTCGGCCTTCAGAACGTACTCTGCCGGTAGGGCTCTGCCCTTACGAAGCCAGTACGAAACGAGCTGTTGGGATGTGCCGATGTCGGCGGCAAACCTTGATTGGTTGCCGCCGGCTATTGCAACCGCATCCCGGAGCGCTTGATGATGCGCGCTGACTGTCTCGCTGCTCATACCACGAGGACATACAGCAAAATTGTAGGTTTACAACAGGACTTTTGTAGAACCCGTAATCGCAGTATTTTTGTAGAGCGGTCTACTATGGAAACCTACCCGATAGACCCCGCCGAGGCCGCCGAATGGCAGAAGCGCGAACGAGCGAAACGAGGCTGGTCCACCACAAAGCTGGCAGACGTCGCGCGAGCGATTGCGCAACGCGAGCGCGCCACCATTAAGCTGACGCAACAGTCCGTTTCGGGCTTTGAGCAGCCGGGAAAGGTCAAAAAGCTGCCGGATTGGATACGTTACGTCGAGATGGCCTTCCAAGAGGGAGAGGCGCCGCACCAGGGTGAGGTCGAAGCACGGGACGAACTGGCGTATGTTCGGCAGGTCGACATTCGCTACGCAATGGGTGATGGCGCGGTAATCGATGACTATCCCTCGTCCCGGCTGATACCGTTCAATCTCAACTTTTTGCAGATGGTTAGCCGCGCGCCGGCTGATCGGCTTTTCCTTGCGACCGGACACGGCGATAGCATGGAACCAACGCTGCAGCGGGACGACGTTGTTTTAATCGATACGACCGAGACACGGGCCACGCTCGGCGATCTTATCTGGGCAATCGAATACGCTGGCAGCGGATACATCAAGCGGCTGCGTCGCGTGCGCCGAGAAGGAAGGGATCGCATACTTATCCTTTCGGACAACCCAAGCGTACCACCCGAAGAGGCCGACCCGGCAGAGGTAACGATCGTTGGAAAGGTCGTCTGGATAGCGCGGACGATGCGCTGATGCCTGGGCGCGTGCTGAGCCTGCATGTTGTCGGCGCCGCCCATTTGAACGCGAACGGCACGAACCGGCGATCGGAGATCATATTCGCCAACCCCGGTGATCCTATTGAACTCCGGCGTGAACCGAAGAACCCGGTCGATCCCTATGCAGTCGCCGTCTACACTGCCCGCGGTTTCCAAATCGGCTATCTGACCGCTGAGCGAGCACCTTGGATTGGAGGCATGCTCGCGCAGGGGAAGGAGGTCGCCGCAATTTTCCAAACCGAGACACCTTGGGGCGCGATGCTCCGCGTAGGATTGGATGGTGCCGTCCCGACGCTCCCTCCACAATCCGCCGATAGCGAAAAGGACGAGGTCCGTGAGTACGACGACGACGGATTCTGGCCCGATCCTGAGCCGCCCGACGACTTCGACTATTGAACGTCTACAAAACTACTGTTGACATACCTACAAGAGATTTGTAGGCCAGCTTCAACGGCCACCCCGGCCGGTGGAGCGCAACGTGTTGCACGAACCCATCATTCAAGCCGGTGATGTCGACCCCGACGTCACGCAGGCAATCCGAGATTTCCGCAGCGTCGCTGCCCGCATTCGCGATCTGAGCGGCCGCGCGATATCGCTTCCGGCCGACGACAAGCGCCGCAAAGCGCACGAGGCGCAGATCGCGGCTGATATGGACCTGTTCCGCGCTCGCGCCGAACGGATCGGCGGCGGCTGGACCGAGCAGTCGCTACTGATCGCCGTCCAGGCCGATATCGACGCCCAAGCCCGCCGCGTCCGACACCCGCGCTACGCTACCGAACGGGTCTATGCCGACCGGGTGCAGCAGGCGATGGCTCGCGAGGCGACGGCGAAAACTGCGCTCGACGCGGCGCAGATGGAGCTCGACGCGGCGACCAGCGAGCGGGAAGCGGCAGAGCACGCCTCGCGCGAGTTCGACGCGCGGAGGCGGCGGGCATGATGCGGCGGCTCCCCAACGGCGCGAGCGAAGCGCTGCTCGACATCGCCCTGACCGTGGTGGTCATCGTCGCCATTCTCGCGACGGTATCGCTGATTTGGTACGCGTTCGACTGCATCAGCAAGGCGGTGCTGTCGTGACCGCGCGCACGGTTCGCGTCAGCGGCGCCATGGCGCGCGCCGCCACCGTCACCGTTGACGCCGCCCCGGCGCAACCTGCGCGCGGCGATCGCGGGCGCGGCGACGCGCTGGTCGCGGTCGGTATGTGGATCGATCAGCGGCTTGAACGCGCGCTGGTGCCGTTCGGCGCGTTCGCCGTCGCCTACTTTGCCGGCCACATCGCGCTGTCGTGGGCGAGAGGGATGCTCTGATGCCGAACTACGTAACCTCCACTTGCCGGGTGCATGGGCCGGCGGACGATGTCGCTCGTTTGAAGGCGGCCGTATTCCGGACGGCCCCAGCCGACCATTCGGACGCGGGCGGCACGCTGTTCGACTTCAATGCCATTATTCCGATGCCGGGTTCGGTTTCAGCGGCTAGCGAGAGCACGGCGGCGGAGGAAGGCATGGCCCTGATCGCCGCTCGCGGATCGCGAGGCGCGCCCTATGATCGACTTGGACTGTATCAAGCGCGCATCGATTGGATTCGTCAGGAAGCGGGCCTGCCGGCTGACGCGCCCATCGCCGATGTCGCGACCGCCTTCCTGAAGAAGTACCCGGATTGGGAAGAGCAGGGCAAGGCACGCATCCGAGCGTTGCTCGATAGCGGGTACGCAAGCTGGTATCCTTGGGCGATCGCCAATTGGGGTACGAAGTGGGGCGCTTTCCGGTACGCTGAGACAGGCAGCGAACCGTTCGCCTTTCGGTTCGAAACGGCGTGGAGCTTCCCGACTCCGATTTTCGAAGCGCTCATCGCGCAGTACCCGACACTGTCGTTCGAATGCGCCACGTTCGACGAGGGATGGTGCTTCGCCGGACAGGGGTGGTTCAACGGGCCCCCGGGATCGGCACCGTTCGCTGAGGGCAAGGCCACCGACGATCTATACCGTCTGGTCTACGGTGAAGAGCCGCCGCAGGACGACGACGAGGATGACGTCGATGGCTGACACCGGAGACTTCGCCGCGATCCTCGAACAGCAGCACCTCGAACGCAGCCTCGCCGCCGCGCGCCAGCCGGTGCCGGTCGGCGAACCGGGCGAATGCCAGCGCTGCGGCGACGATAGCCCGCGCCTCGTCAATGGCTGGTGCGCGCCGTGCCGCGACGCCGAGCCGCGCCGGGTGAGGCGGGTCTGATGCCCGTCCAGCACCGCCGCGTAGAGGTCGCGCCCGGCCACTGTCTGCTGGTCCGCCGTGCGCGCGGCGCCACCGACGAGCCGGGCTGCATCATGGTACGGACACGCACGCTGCCGCCGTTCGCGCTGGCGGTCGAGAAATGGGACGCAGGGGAGATACAGAAATGACGACCTTTCAGGAACGCGTTCGCCCATGGCTGCTCGCCTGCTTCGGCGAGATGATCGCTGGCGATCGGGAGGAGCGGAATCATCGCTTCCTCGAGGAAGCACTGGAACTGGTGCAGGCGTGCGGCTGCTCGGCGAGCGAGGCTCATCAGCTGGTCGATTATGTGTTCGGCCGCGAGGTCGGCGATCCGCCGCAGGAAGTCGGCGGCGTGATGGTGACGCTCGCCGCGCTTTGCCTCGCCAATGATCTCGATATGCACGACAGTGCCGAGACCGAATTGGCCCGCATATGGACCAAGGTCGAGGCGATCCGCGCGAAGCAGGCAGCGAAGCCCAAGCATTCGCCGCTGCCCATTGCGGTGCCGGCGACGTCGCAGGCCAGTAACCCGGCCGCATGGTTCTACGCGTTCAGTGAGGACGCCGAATGGTGGCATCGCGGTGCTGCGACCTATAGCGAAACCTTGGACAAGGCTCTGCCGGAGGCCGAAGGCCGACCGATCTATATCCAGCAAGCAAAGAGCCTGACGCCTCGTCTGACCGACATTGCTGGTGCGGAAGAGGTGATTGAGCGCATCAGCGAGGACGAATGCTGGGGTGAGGATGGCTGGGAAGGCGATGGCAGCACAGACGGGCTGCAGCGTCGGCTCGATGCGGCAGTCGCGGAATGGTTCGCCGAGGAATGCAGCCTGACGGGCGCGTCGCTGGACTTCATTGGCGATTGCAAGGTTATCCCGGCACCGGAAGGTGGCGCATGATCGACCAGCCGCCCGCCTTCACCTGCACTGTCGTGCGCGTCCACGACGGCGACGGCCCGCTATGGTGCCGCGAGGGGCCAAAGGTCCGCATCGCCGGCGTCCAGAGCCCCGACTTCGCAAGCGCCGCGCCATGCCGCGCCCGCCGGCCGGGCTATACCTGCTCGGACGTCAAGGCGCGCGCCAGCCGCCGGATCGTCGAGCGCCTGACGCTCCGCAAGGTCATGCGCTGCCAGCCGGTCGACCGTAGCTACAGCCGCGTCGTCGCCCGCTGCACGCTGCCGGACGGGCGCTCGCTCAGCTGCGCGACGATCGCCGCTGGCGCGGCCGTGCGCTGGGACCGGTATTGGCGGCGCTATCGCATGGGCGGCTGCGTCTGACGCCCCGATGATTGGAAGGGAATACCCAGCATGCGCGCGGTTATCTCCGATTGTGGCCTGTACCGTTATCGGCTCGAACGGCTGTGTCAGGGCGGCGGGGTCACGGGCGTAATCATGGTCAACCCGTCAACCGCCGACGGCTCGGCCGACGACCACACGATCCGCAAGCTTCGCGGGTTCGGTGATCGCAACGAGTGGGGCCGATTGCTGGTCGGCAACCTGTTCGCCTATCGCGCGACGGATGTTCGTGAATTGGCGAACGCTGCCGATCCGATAGGTCCGCTGAACGACGGGCACCTGAATATCATTTTCGGCGAGGCAGATCGGGTGGTCTTCGCGTGGGGTCCGGTGACGAAGCAGCCGCCGGGCGTCCGTCACCGCTGGATGCACGTGGCGCGCATGGCTACCAGCTTGGGCCACCAGCCGCTATGGATCGGCCCTGTCGCGAAGTGCGGGCATCCGAAACATCCCCTGACGCTTGCGTATTCCCTGCCACTCTCGCGCTGGACGGCGCCGAGCGCATGAAGCCGATGGAGCGCCTCGCCCAGCTGCGCGCCCTATCCGGCAAGGGGCTGCCCAAGGCGGACGCGGCGGCTCGCGTCAGCATGACCGTCGCCGGCGTCGACACGTTGCTGTACCGGCTCGAAGGAACGACGAAATGGCCGATCGCCAGATGACCGCTGCGCTCAACCGCGGAACGGCCCGACCGCGCGGCGCTGACGGTGATGCTTGCACCTGGTGCCTCGGACACCAGCCGCCCGACTGCTATTGCCAGGGTGTCGTCGACTATCCGGGGCTGGACGGCCTCAACGCATATGCCAGCCGCACCCACGGTCGGTCGCTGATTGCCCTTTGCTCGCTGGCGATCGACGATCCAGACGAGGACCACTCGGTTGCCGAGGCGGCGTTCACGACGCGCGACCGGCTGGTGGCGAAGCACGGCATGCCCGATCCGGCATGGCTGGCGCGGGAGCGGCAATGGCTGCGGCCCCGGTACGATTACGCCAAGCGGGCGCGGGCGCAGTTCCGGCATCTGGATGCCGCGTGGGCGGCCGATCCGCACCGAACAGACCGGACGCCGCCCAGTCATACCGCTGTCGTGTTCGCCGCGATGGGCCGGTCGATGGGGCTCGCCATCGACATGAGTTACGGCACGAAGCCGACCGAGAGAAAGGAAAAAAGCGATGGGTGAAGCCATCATGAGCATCGGCGACGTCCGCCGCCGCACCAGCTTGTCGACCGCGACGATTTATCGTCGCGTCGACGCCGGAACGTTCCCGCGCAAGGTGCCGCTCGGTGGCCGGCGCGTCGGCTGGTACGAATCCGAGGTCGCGCGGTTCGTGGCCGACCCGGTCAACTTTCGCGTGACGGAAGGCGAGGGGGCGGGAGACCGTCCGTAATCATGTCCGCCCAAATCGCGGCAAGCTCGCGTCGCCGTTTCGAATATTTCGCCCGGTTATAGGCGAATTCGCTGCCAGACATGCCAGCCGGCCGGTGCGCCAGCATCAGATCGACCATCAGCCGGTCCCCCTCGCGCCCGTGCTCGATCGTCCACTCGTTCATGATCGTCGAGAACGCCGCGCGCCAGCCGTGCGGCACATGTCGACCCTTATAGCCCAGCCGCTTATATGCCGTAGAGATCGCGGCGTCCGACATCGGCAGGCGGGTTGCCTTCGCGCTCGGGAAGAGCAACGCCAGCCGCCCGGACAGCGGGCGCAGCGCATGTAGAACAGCGACCGCCTGGGGCGGCAACGGCACGTCGTGGTCGAACGCCTCGTCGTCCTTCGCTTCGACGTCGAGCTTCATTCGCTCCGCAGGTATTCGCCAGGTCGCATCGGGGGCAGGGGCGTCGGGTGCTTCCCAATCGATCCCGCTGAACTCGGACCACAGAGCGGTGCGCAGAACGCCGACGCGCACGCCGGTCAGCGCCAGCAAGCGACTGGCATGCTTGACCAGCAGGCCGGCCGTTGAGCGCTCGACCGCCAACTGCAGTTCGAGCAGGCCGGGCAGATCGGTGATCGCGGGCTGTTTCGCGCCGCGCGGCGTCGGCTTGAGCGCGCGGCCGATCTCGGCGGCCGGGTTGCTCGTCACCAGATGCTCGCCCTTCGCGCGCACGAACACGGCCGAGACATAGCCACGGATGCGCTTGGCGGTCTCGATCGCGCCGCGGCGTTCAACCTTTCGGAGCATGCGCAGCACGGTCGGCCCGTCGATCTCGGCAATAGGCAGCTTCCCGATCTCGGGAAAGACGTCGCGCTCGAGCGCTCGCACCACAAGCGTGGACTGCCCGGCCGACCAGCGCGCCTGTTCGTCAGCGTGCCACGCGCGGGCGGAAGCCTCGAACGTGCTGCCAGCCGCCGCGACCGCGCGGTGCTTTTCCAGCCGCGCCTCGATTGCCGGATCCTTGTTCGCGCGCAGCGTGCGCTTGGCCGCCTCGCGCATCTCCCGCGCTTCGGCGAGCGACACGTCGCCGTAGAGGCCGAACGTCAGCACCTTCTCCTTGCCGCCGTACCGGTACTTCATCCGCCACGACTTCGCGCCGGTCGGCGACACCCAAAGGTACAGGCCGCCGCCGTCCGCCAGCTTGTAGGCCTTTTCCGTCGGTGCGGCGCTACGGGCCTGGGCTGCGGTCAACGGCACGGTAGGTATCCTCGCACTCTTGGGGGTATTCTTGGGGGTATCTGTACGTTCTCTATTCGTTCCAGTCACGCATTTCTGCGGTGGATTGGATTGAATTCGATAGGTGCCGGGCCCACCAAATGCTTGCGTCGCGGCCGATACCGGCCTAGGCGCAACCCTTCGTCGGGGAGTGGCGCAGTCTGGTAGCGCGCCTGCTTTGGGAGCAGGATGTCGCAGGTTCGAATCCTGTCTCCCCGACCACTTTATCGCGAAAGCGACGGATTTTCGCCATTTTGCGTGGCTTGCTATCGTGGTCTGTAACACGGACCGACTACACGATGGTAGGACACGCCGAAAGGCAAAGGCCCTTGGCCCATATCCCCCATACCCGTCGAACGAACGGCCGCTATGTGTTCCAGCGTCGCGTTCATTACCGAAATCTTATCTCGAAACCGGTACCGCTCGCGCTGGGCACCGCCGATCCGAAGGTCGCGCGCACCCGCGCGGCGATCCTGTCGGCGCGCTTCGTCCGGGTTAAATCGAGCGTGGATGCAATGCTGGAAGACGGAAGACGCCTCACCGGACCCGAGATCGAGGCGCTGTTCCGCAATGCGCTCGAAGCCGAGCTCACCTCTTATGTCCACAGTGCGTATGAAAATGCGTCCTGGTCGTCGTCCGTGCCCGAGGTCGCCGCGCAGGAAGCCGAGGCCTATCGGATTATCCGCCGCCCCGACCGTCATCTCGGGCTGACGGACCAAGACCGGGCCGAACTGGTGGCGCGCGGACTTGGTGCCGACGTCCCGGCAATCGAGGACTATGCGCAGCAGATTCGCGATCTGCTGACTGACGCTGTGGTCGCAAAGCGGCTCGACGCGATCGGCGCGCCGATTCACGCGGACACCATCGCCGTCGCCCGGACGCACCTGATCCGCGCCGCGGCAAGTGCTTGCACCCGGGTCCAGCGCGTATTCGACGACGACATCATGGACGCGGCCGACCCCATCGCCGCGCTGATGGCAGATCTTGGTCCCCCAGCCACACTGCCGAAGCCGGTAGCAATCACCGAGCCGGTGGTCGTCCCGATCACGCCGCCGATCGACAGCCAGTTTCAGGTCTATGACCCGCGTCCGTTCAGTGCCGCGATCGACGACATACTGACCGACCTGAAAACAGACGGTATCTGGAAGGGAGACTTGCGGCAGCAGCGCCGCATCATGGAAACATTCGCCTGGATCACCGGGGACAAACCGCTCGGCGCCTACAATCACCTCGATGCGGCGACGTTCAAGAAGGGCATGCAGAAACTGCCTGCCCGCTTCTATTATGGCTCGCTGACCGAGGGTGCCATGTCGCGCCCGTTCGCGGACGTCCTCGCCGAGCTGCCGCCGGTTGCTCCCGCCGATCGGCGCAATCCCAAGACCATCAACCGCGACCTGTCGACCATGGCAACCGTTGCCAGGCACCTGGCTACCACGTCATGGAAGCCGCGCCTGCCGGGCACGACGGTGATGGATTTCAGTGCCGGGCGCATCGCGATCAAGGTCGATCCCAATATCGACACCCGCCCGCCGTGGACCACGGCGCACCTCGAACATCTCTTCGCCTCTCCGCTCTACACCGGCGGCGGTGGCGCGCTGAAACGCCTGCGCGACGCTGGACGCGACCGGCAGGTCTGGCACGACGCCGCGTATTTCCTGCCACTGCTCTGGTTCTACCACCATAGTTGCCGCGAGGAGACCGCAGGGCTTGAGGTCGCCGATGTCGTCACGGACCACGCCGTCCCACACTTCCACATTCGCGATAATCTGACCCGTGGTCGCGACGGCGAAATGGCAGGAGAAAAGCGCGGTGCGCGCAACCGCAAGCTGCCGATTCATGCAGAACTGATCCGGCTCGGCTTTCTCGACTATGTCGATGCGATCCGGGCCGAGGGGCATGTCGCGCTTTTTCCCGAACTCTACGTCAACGAGGAGAAGCGCGGCGGCGCGCATTTCTACGAACGCGCCTGGCAGCATATGGTCGATTACATCGCCGAGCGGCTACCACTGCCCATGAACCCCGCCGGCAAGGGGCCGGACATCCATTCGATCCGCGCGCTCGGGTCGAGCTTCTACGAGGTCGATGGCGTCAATGCGTTGATGCGCGCGGACGTCATGGGCCATGCCCGTGAAGGGACGAATGGCAAGCACTATTCGAAGCGCATGGCGACGGAAGGACTCGATGTCGTCCTCCCGGAGCGGCGCGACTTCATCGAACGCTACGTCCCGACAATTACCGGCAACATCGAGCCGCATCCGATACGGCTGCTGCCGCTCGAAAAGCGTTCGCGGGTCGGTTCCGGCATCACGCGCAAGCGTCGCAGCGATGCCGGGGTGTCACGGACCGGAGACGGTGGCGATCGATAAGACCGTTACTCGCCGAACAGGTCGGCGTGCGTTCCAGCCCTGACGAAGATGATGGTGCCGCCCTTACCGGCACCGTCGTCTGTTTTGTAGATGAGCAGAAAGTCCCCGCCGACATGGCATTCGCGGTGCGAAGACCATTCGCCCTTAAGCGGGTGATCCTTCCACTCCGGCCCCAGCGGCGCGTCGTTGGCGATGAGCAGGAGCATGACGGCCTTCAGCCGGTTCATGTCATACCGGCCCGAACCGGACAGGCGCGCCCAATCCTTGCTGAACGCCTTCGTATAGTCGCAGGCACGGGGATGAGAGGCGCGCTTGGTCCGAGCGCCCTTAGCCATCCAACGTGCCGATCATCGCCTCGCCATTCTCGAACCGGTCCGCACGCGAGGCAATGATGGCATCCGCTTCGAGCATCGCTTGCCGGGTGGCGGCGTTGGGTACCTTCAGTTCGAGCGGGAGCGCCTGATCGGCAACGATGCGGTGATAGAGAAGCCGCACCGCATCCGCCGCCGACAGGCCCATCGCGGCGAGCGCTGCATTGCCCTTGGTCTTGATGTCTTCGTCCAGCCGGACGTGAAGCATGGTAGAGGCCACCGTCGACTCCTGTATCTCAAATGAGATACATAGAACCAAGGCCATCTTGGTCAAGGTTCTATGTATGCCGCGGTGGGCTACTGCCTTCCAATCGGCCGGCCCTGCCTTCCGCCCATCCGCATCCAGCGGCCGGCTATGCCCGAACCCAGCCGACTGCCGGGTCACTGGGTCTCGCTGCTAGGACAGGATCGGCAGCGTCGACCAGCGAAAGCCCGCCTGCGCCATCAGACGGGTCGTGGCGCACCGCCTTCGCCAAGCCACACCAAGTCGCCGCTGCTGTTCCGAGGACGCGATCCAGGCCGGATGACGCTCGCCCTTTCTGACGCCTGTCTTCCAGCGCCGTGCCGTGACGATCGCGTGGCCATGCGGCGAAACGAGCCATTCGCCACCAGTTCCCTCGAGCGCATGGATTGCCCAGGCGACGGCGGCGCCTTTGCTGGACAATTCACGCTCAAGGAAACCCCTGAACATCCAGTGCCAATGTGACGGCGATACGCTTTCCGGAATCTGCGCCATGACGTGCCAGGCGCTGACGGCGGTCGGATCGCCGGTTGCGAATGCCGCCTCGTCGGCATCCTGCCAGATCCGATAGCCCTCGGTCGCCCATAGCGGAGCGTTGGCCGGCAACAGCAGGCCAGCGCCGCGGAGCTCACACCGTCGTTCCGCGAACGCGGCAGGCATCGGACCAAAGCGGTCGTCGACGTTCGAGTCTCGCCAGATGTAGGCCGCGTTGCACGTCGCTGTCTTGTAGCTCGGCATGCGGTGAACCAGCCGCCAGTCCTCGGAGATTGGCCGAATCTTGAAGTCGATCGCGTCGGCAGGCCGGCGATTGCGGGGCGGAGCTGAGAGGAGGGCACGACGGGCGTCGGCAAGTTCAGCCTTGGTTATGAACATGGGCGTCTCCTAGAAACGACGACGCCGCCCGAATCAGGGGCGGCGTCGTCGGAAGCATCGTGATTCACGATGTTGATGGTGAGGGATGTCAGGCGGCGATCTTGAGCCGCTCGTGTGAGATGGCGTCCTTGAACGTGCCCCCTGGCGGCACCCAGAGCGCCCCTTCCAGTTTCCGCGGTGCCTCTATCGCGGCCGCGTGTTGCCAGCGACGCCAGGCGATCTCCTCTCCCCGCGCCCTGCGGTGTTTGGGCGGCAGCTTGGCGCTGGTCAGGAACGACCGTGGGCCGATGAACCAACGGCGATCACCGGCCAGCAGTTCGAGCGGTGCTTTCTCGTCCGCCGCATACAGATGGACGTCTGGGATCCATGCCACGTCTGCACCTTGCCGAACCGCCAAGGACACGCCCAACGGTTCGTCGACGTCCAGCGCGAAGGCGACGTGGACCAGATCACTTCCCTTGTCGGCCGCGACCTGCGTCAATTCCAACGCTTGTGAAACGTCGCGCGGCGAGCTGGAGCACCATGCCGTCGTATGGAACGGCAGCGCGTAGGCCGGATAGTTCATCAAGGTGCGCAGGGCGATGCACCAAGCCTGTGCACGTTCGAGATATGGTGAGGTCATTATGGTCTCCTGTTCGATGATCACGGTCTGTCTGCCCCGGGTTCTTTTTCCGCTCTGCAACAGACCCTGCCTTCTTCATTTCTCGTCAGGCAGGACTGCCGGTTGGCACCACTGCGTTCATGCGCCGGCGGCGCAGAACCCAGGCGTCGGTCGCCGCCTCGGCCTCGAGCCCGGACACGCTGGCCGCGCGGACGAAGGTTCGCCAGATCGCCAGCGCCTCGTCCGCGAGGTCGCGGCGAAGCCGGTCGGTCGCGCCAACCGCCCAGTCGCCAGTCATCGCATCGATGTTCCAGGCGGGCGCATAGATCGCCATCTCCTTCGCGACTTCGGCAAACGGGGGGGCACCAGCACCGCCATGCTGCAGTGCCATGTCGACGACGCCGCCGGTGAGCAGCAGGCGGAGCCGTTCGAGGAAGCGATGGGCGATTGCTGGTGGAGCTATCGCGGCCGCGTCGAGCAGTGCCGGGATGAGGCCGTGGTCGACGTTCCAGCCGATCAGCATGGCCTCGCCCGGCAGGCGGGCTGCCGCCCATTGCAGCAATGTGCTCTCTGCCTCGCCTGCCGGAATAGCATGGGCGCGACGTGCAAAGCGCCACTGCCCCTTATCATCGCGTTCGGCGATGAAGAGCGCGATGCCGATGAGATGCTGCCCGGCAGCGTGAGCGCCATTGAGGGAGGCCGGCATCGAGACGGTTGCGGCGGTTACTGCGACATAGATGGGGTTCGTGATCATTCATGCTCCGATGGACACATGTCATCGCGCCGCCGGCATTGCCGGCGGCGGATGTCTCCGTTGATGGATGGACCGGGCCTTGCTGCCCGGCGGATCAGTGTGCGCTGGCGGCGAAGGCCTGCTCGTCGCGCTCCTGCGCGAGCCGGAGCTCGGCATCGGCGAATGCCCTTGCGGCGCGAAAGCCCGGTGCATGGGCCAGCGCCCAGCGGGCGGGTGGGCACTCGGCGAACCCGCGAAAGGGTTTGAGGTCAGGCGCCGTCTGGAGCCAGACGGCGAAGTCCGCCAGCGGCAGCGCCAGTTCGGCCGGGTCAGCGTTCTTCCACGCGGCCCAATGGAGCCATACGATCCATGTGGCGATGGTGTCCTCGGCGACGTAGCCCAGAACCGCTTCGACATCGCCCGCACGCCACAGGGCGCCAACGTCGGATCCGTGGATCGACGTCTTCACGGGGATTTTCAGCGTCTCGCAGACCGCCGCCAGTGACAGTGTACGCGACGAACCATACCCGGACATCTGATCGGCAAGATCGCAATGGGTCGTATCGTAACGGCCGGCCTGAGCCTGCCGCGCCAGACCCGGGAGGCCGAACAGATGGTGGGACATCGCCTGCAGCCGAAGAACCGGAAGATCGAACCCCTTCGAGTTCCAACCGATGCCGACGACTCCGGCCGGGAGGCAGGCATCGACCTTGCGGTAGAACGCCTCCTCTTCGTTGTGGTGACAGACCAGCACATTCAGTCGGAAGCTGTGCGCGCCATCGGTACCGCGCGTTGCAGCCAGAAACGCCGCCGCTACCGGCCGGTGCCGGGGGATCGGCGGAAAGCTGCCGTCCGTCGGTTCGTCCTGGACGATAGTTTCGATGTCGAACGCAACCACCCGCTCCGTAGGGTGATCGTCGCGGGGACGCTGTTGCCAGATACCCATATGCTATTCCTTAGGTCGAAGGACGCACCGCCCGGTGGCGGTGCGGATCGATCGGAGCGGCGGCCGCGACATGCAGCTTTTCCCCAACTCCTGACCGATCACGACGTCCGCTTCAGACAGGGCTCTGCACACGCCGCACACCGACACAGGAATGGCGCACACCAATTGCTGTCCGCATTGGGATATGCCTTTTCTCGGAAGGTCCCGGCGATTGGCGCCGTCGTGTTCCCGCCTCGACAACGTTCACGGCACGATCTGGACCGACTGGATTATGAGGCTTTGCCGCGAACCGGCATCCGAAAGGGATTCCAGAACGGATGACGCTTGCCACCGGGACTGCGCATATCCGCAGCGGTACGGATCGGCGGCAGCGACCTCAGACGTTGCTCGACCTTGCGACGGATATAGCGCGCGATCGCCTCGATCTCGACAGCAGTCAGGACGGTGTAGTTGCCTCGCGACACGCCGTGCCTGCGCAATGCGGCGATCAGCGGACCGTATTCCGTGCTATCGGCTTCCTGCCGTTCCGCCGCACCTTGCTCCTGCCAGCGGCGTCGTTCGGCGGCATCGACCTCTGCGATCATTTGCTCAGCCAGTTCGATCGTGACGATATGGCCAAGCGCCTCCGCGAGCGGCTTTTCCAGCTTGCGGATCGCGTTGGCGCGGTCCGTCCGGAGGCGGTCTCGCGTGTCGTCGACGTAGGTCTGAACGCGGAAGGCGTTCACGAGCATCCGCCGCGCAGGCTCTCCGGCGGTGCCCCGCTGGTCCCCGTCGTTTGCGCGGATGCGGGCGAGCGCGTCGTCGATGGCACTCCATCGGCCATTGAAGCGGTGGGCAAGGTATTTAAGGGTGGTAGTCAGGTCCTTCACAATTGATCTCCGACAATGTCGGCTGTTGTAGGTTCGCTTCCTGTTCGCTCCAAGCGAACGCGCAAAGTCCCGATGGGGTCGAAGACGCAGCGGGGCGCCCGAGGACGCCGCGCGTCCGATCAGAGGCGCGTCAGCGCCGACCCAGACGAGCGACAGTAAGGACACCCGCCTGAAGAGGCGGCGCAGCAAACGTGATGCCCTGCACCACGTTTGCGGTATTGCGCCTAAATTTCTTGATCGTTCAAATGATGGATTTCCTATCGTAAGTCAATCCGATGCCACCCTTACGGCATGAAAGCATATTGTTCGTAAAGTTTACCTGCATGTTTCGCTCAGGACATTTCCGCTTACGCAAGTATCGTTCTTGCGAGACATGGCAGATTTTGGGATGTAAATGGATCTCCGCCTGAGATCGGACTTCTTCCGAACCGGCGGAGGACTTCACGTTGCAACATCTTCAGACGGCTCTTGATGCATTGATCGGCGTCGCAACCGACCTGGTCGTCAATGCCGCCGCATCGTCGGCGCGCGGATATACATCGGTTCGCGAGACCGCGACCAACCTGCGGAGCGAGGCGGCGCTCCAGCAGATTGTCGGCCCCGCGCTGTACAAGTTCGCCAGCGGCATGTCGGCAGAAGTCGAACGCCGTGCGACTCCGCGGTTCAAGTCGATCCTCGCGCATCCGCGTCACGGGCGTGAGCAGCTCATCGACGAACTCGACGACGCGGACACCGAAATCAACACAGCCATTCATGGGGTCGGGTCATCGCCCACCGCAGCAGCGCACTTCCGCGTCGCGCTTGCGGTCGTTCGCGTCCGTGCCATCACCATGGCGTTGGGCCAGAATGCATTCGCAGGTCCCCGGGGAACCAAAGGGGGCGGCGGACCGACGCCACGTCGCCGGGCGATCAGGGCGTCCGATCTCGGCGAGGACGTGGCGCGATGTGTGATCGCTGCCATCGACGCCGGCGATGGGTGGCATGCGGCCTTGGAACCGCTCCGCATGATGGAAACGACCGATGCGAACCGCAACGGCGTGGCAACCAAGATTCTGGCGTTCGCGGACATGGAGGATGGCCACACCATTCTGGAACGCATCGCCTCCAGCGTGCGCCCGCACTTCCCGCCGCCGGTCCAGCCGGCGTCGACAGATTCGCCGGCATCCGATGTCGTGGTCCAGAACGTCAGCAAGCGGATCGAAGTCGCCAAGGCAGATCGCGTGGTTGCCACGGCCGCCGAGCGCCGTCCAGCTATCGACGGGATGGGTCGCCGGCCGTCCGCTCGGGAAATCGCGCGTCGGCGCAAACAGGAGAACTCGGCGCGATGAACCTCCGAATCTCGCCATTCGCCCGCGCGCCGCCCGATCGACAGTCCGTGAAACTGCAAAATCATACCGGAGATGTGAGATGAATATGAATAATTCTTATCGCTACCTGCACCTGTTCGAGAAGGAGAAGGGCGGCGTCGGATCGACGGGAAGCCTCGTGTCGGCTGCGCATGCCGTGATGATGCGTGGCGAGCCCGTGGTCTTCATCGAGTGCAGCGTGACCCAGAGCGACGTCTCGAACGCCTATGCGAACCGGCACACGGTGCATGAGGTTGACCTGAAAAGCGACGACGCCGCAGACCAGATTCTCAGCGCTGTCCAGCAAGCGGAACCCGGCGCGCGGATCTTCGTCAACGTGCCCGGGGGGCACCTCGACGATCTCGATCGCGTCCACGATCTCGTTCGATATGTGAAGAGCAAATACCCCGATCTCATGCAGGTCGCCGTCACTTGGACGATGGGCCTCGATGCCGCCTCCCGCACGACGCTGGATGTGCTGCGGGAGACCGACATCCCGGGTCAGCTCATCCTGAACCTGCCGGAGTGGCATGGCGAGCTGAAGAACTACAGCCACGTCGACCAGGATCTGCTCGACAGCATCCAGGCGGAAGGGGGCATCGTCCTGGACATGCCCAAGCTCCACCCGCACCTCTACGACCGGTTTCGCAAGGACGAAATCGGCTTGGACGTGCTGTCCCAGGCTCGGGGCATGTCGTTCGGAAACGTCGCCGCATTCGAAATGTGGCAGGACCGGATCGCCGCGAAGCTGGCGGACATCTACTGATGTCCGGCGGCACGTCAGCGATCGTCAATGTGTACATTGCGATCTACGGCCACGCGCCTTCGCCCCAGACGACGAAGGCGCTGATCCGCGCCGAGCAGGTGCTCGGCATCACTGAAGAAGATGCGCTCGCGAGATTCTACGTCGTCCTGCTGCACTCCGCCGATCGCATCGACGATGCCATCGATCAGCGTAAGGCGGACGAGAAGGAGTTAATCAAAGATCTGCGTGGCGCGACGAGGAACCTGGCGACGATTATCCGCGAAGTCGACGACGCCGGTCGCAAGGTGATGCGTACCGCGAAGCGGCGTGGTTCGGTGCTTTCGGACGACGATGTGGTTGCAGTGGATCGGTCGGCGTCCCCGCTGTTCGCCTATCTGCGTCACGCCTTCTATTTCACCAGCTTCGGCGAGGACGACGAGGAGCGTATCCACGCCGCGCGCCTGGACCTCTTGGCTACGGTCGTGCTGTTGGTTCTCAGCGCTGGCACGATCTGGGGGATGTTCCGGCTGTTCCCAGTGTGACACCGTGACGGCGGGCCGGACGCTGCCTGGTCCGCCTATTGATTATATTAAGTCACCGGGGGGCCTACTACCGACGGAAACCGGCTTTGCAGAAAGCCCGCGCGGCGACCAGGATCTGCGTGTGGCTGAGCTTGCGGTGCGCGGAGATCGTGCTGCGGCTGATGGAGAGCCACTTGCGGCAGGCCTTCGCCTAGCACTTCCAGCGGCACCAATTCTTCGGTTCCCAACTGTCGTGTGACGCGAAATGGCCGCGGACCGGCTCACCGCCGTGTTCTTCGTGTAGGACACGGCGGCTATCAGAGCCGACTAGATGCGGATCCCGTCGGTTGTTCAGTTGGCCGTCCGCCGAGGCATGGGGAATTACGGAGCGCAGGAACTCGCAAAAAGTCGACCGGCGCCGATCGTGATATACGGCGACGCTTGGCGGGTCGGTATCGCCGTCCTAGAACGGTGACAGGGAGCGTGACGACAGCCAGAGCTCCGACGAGGGCTTATGGAAGAATCAGTCGATACTGAAGATCTGCTCATCAATTTGGCGGTCGAGAGTTGGCGGCTGTGCCGTATGTTTCAGCGTTCGATCGACGCCAGCGACATCCGTGCGGCGGGCCGCCAATCGAACCAGATCCGATATTTCCAGCGTAAGCTCGACGATAGCCTCGCGCCCCTTGGTCTTCGTCTCGTCACTTTGGATGGGCAACCATACGACGTCGGCATGGCGGCGACAGCGCTCAATGCAGCCGACTTCGGCCCCGAAGACACCCTCTACGTCGATCAGATGATGGAGCCGATCGTGATGGGCCCCGATGGCGTCCGTCGCACCGGCACCATGATGCTCAGGAACTAGGCCAGTGGAATACGTAGGAATCGATCTCGGCACGACCAATAGCGCCATCGCCAGCTACGATGGTGAGGCAGTGGCGCTCTACAAGAGCCCCGAGCAGCACGACGTCACCCCTTCGGCCATCTTCATCGACCGGCGCGGCAACAAGTTCGTCGGTTCTCGTGCATACGCCAACGCCGCGCGCAATCCCGACAACGCGGCCACGCTGTTCAAGCGCATGATGGGGACGAGCACACCGGTCCGCCTGTCCGCCGTCGACAAGGTCATGACGCCGGAGGAGTGCTCGGCGGAGGTTCTGCGGACCGTGTTCGGCTATCTTCCCGAGGCGATGCGACGTGATGGTGACACGGGCACCGTCATTACGGTGCCGGCCGCGTTCAACCAGATGCAGAAAGACGCGACGCTGGCGGCGGCGGAGTCGGCCGGCATCGGCCGGGTGGCGCTGATGCAGGAGCCGGTCGCGGCCGTCATGAGCGTCATGCGGCAGCGCAATCGCGACGGCACGTTCCTGGTCTTCGATCTCGGCGGTGGCACGCTGGACATCGCCATCGCCCAGAGCATGAAGGGTCGCGTCAGCCTCCTCGCGCACGGCGGCGTCGAAATGTGCGGTGGTCGAGACATCGACCGCGCGCTGATGGACGAGGTGGTGAAGCCTTGGCTGGTCGAAACCTTCGATCTCGGTGAGGACTTCGTTGCCGACAAGCGCTTCAAGTCGCTCGTGCGGCTGGCGACCTGGGCCGCGGAGCGCGCGAAGATCGAGCTGTCGCGTGCCGATGACGCCGTTATCGCGCTGTCGGAAACCGAGATCGGCGTCCGGGATAACGCCGGCGAGGAGATCTACATCGACATCCCTATCGATCGGGCGAGTCTCGACCGGTTGATCGCGCCGATTCTCGACAAGGCGATCGATTCCGCACGCGCGACGCTCGATCAGGCTGGCATCAGCGCGCACGACGTCGATCGCGTCGTCTTCGTCGGCGGGCCCACTCAATACAAGCCGCTGCGCGACAAGGTGGCATTCGAACTCGGGATCGCCGCCTCCACGGACGTCAACCCGATGACGGCGGTCGCCGAGGGCGCGGCCATCTTCGCCGAGTCGATCGACTGGTCCACGCAGAGCCGCGGTCGCAAGGCCTCGCGCAGCTCCCTGTCGGCCACCGGGCTCGAATTCTCGTTCGTCGCGCGCACACCTGATGCATCGGCGCGGATCGTGGCGCGGAAGGTGGGTGCCGCCATCGGTGAGTTCCAGGTCGACAGCCTCGACACGGGGTGGTCCTCCGGTCGCAAGGAGCTGGAGGAGGGGGCGGCCATTGATCTGCCCTTGGCGAAGCCCGGCGAGAACGGCTTCCGCGTCTTCGTCTTCGACGCGAGCGGTGGCCCGGTGGGAATCGCCAACGATCGCATCGTCATCAGCCGGACGGCCGCGTCGATCGACGCCATCCCGGCCTCCCACACGATCAGTATCGAGGCGCTCGACGCCCGTGGTGGGGCAACGATCCTGGAGCCGCTCGTCCGCGCAGGCGACCCTCTTCCCAAGAAGGGCGTGGTCAAGTTTCGCGCCGGCGAGGCTCTTCGCGCGGGCAGCCCCGGCGCGCTCAACTTCAAGCTGTGGGAAGGCGACATCCGCGAACCCGTCGAGGACAACGTGTTCATCGGTACCTTCCGGGTGTCGGGATCCGACTTCGAGGACGGCGTGATCTCGGTGGGGTCGGAAATCCGGTGCGAATACGAGATTACCGACGGGGGGACGATCCGCCTCGACGTGTCGGTGGACGAGATCGGCGGCTCCTTCACGAGCGGGCACAACTACTACGCACGTCAGGATGCGCAGCTCGACTACGCGCAGGCGGCCGGCTTGGTGGCCGTCGAGGCCCAGACGACTATCGGACGGCTTGACGAGTTCGGCAGGCACATCGACGATCCCCGGGTCGGCGCGATCCGCGATCGGATCGCCAAGGCGGCGAGCCTTGATGTCGACCGTGCCGAACCCGAGGAGACCAAGCAGGCCCTCGACGAAATCCGCGCAGCACGCCGCGACATCTCGCAGGTCCGCAAGGATCATCTGAAGGTCATTCGCCAGATCGACCTCGATGCGATCGTTGCGAACTTCGATGGTTGGGGACGAGAGTTCGCGCGTCCCGAGGAGGCCAAGGCGTTCGATGCGCTCGTGCGGACGGCGCAGCATTCGATCGATATCGACGGCACGGACTTCGAGGCGCATCTGTCCGAGCTACGCTCGAAGAACATCGCGGCGTTGTGGCGGTCCGACGAGTTCATCGTCGAGCGCTTCCACTGGCTGTCGCGCAGCCCGGAGCAGTTCATCGACCAAGTCCGCTACGGCGCGCTCGTCCAACAGGGGCGCGCCGCCCTCGCCCGGCCAGACATGGCGACACTTCGCGATCTCCTCATCGCGCTGGACGAGCTGCGCTTCACGCGTGGCGGCGAGGAGGAGATGCTCGCGATGACCAACATCGTGAGGGGCTGATGCCAAGCTCACCGCTTCCCCAGGGAACGCCGTTGTCCGAGGGCAATGCTTTGGGTCACGTCATCCGCTCCGTCGACGACGCCTTCTGGATCCACGCGGTGAAGGGTGGGCGGCGCGTAGTCGTCATGATGCCCGCGTTCGTCTCGGCGGTCGGACTTGAGGCGGTTGGGTTCAAGAATCTGACGTTTGGCGGCGTCGACTACCGCTGCCATCTCGCCTCCGGTGCGCTCGACCTGCTTGAGTACCTGCCGCGGCCAGCTACGGTAGATCAGGCGCTGGCCTTCGCCAGCGCCCTCGCAGCGCTCGACGAGCCAGTGCGTGGCATCATCTACGACGAAATGGCGGGCATGCTCATTCCGTTCGATGTGCCCGCGATGCAGCCCTTGTCGAAGGCAGACGTCCTCGGCCGCTACATGACAGGCGGCGTCGAGGTTTCGGGTGATGACATAGTCGCGCTCACGCGCATCTGCCCCAAGTTCGATGAAGACGATCTCGAAGCGATCGCCGCGGCTGCCGGCTTGGCGGCAAAGAAGCCGATGCGGTCTGGCGGAGCCAGGACTCGGAAGGCCAGTGCCTCCACTTCGGGGGCATCACTGACGCCTATCGGACGCTTCGAACTGCCTGGGCGCAGCGCGCTTGCCGACTTCTTCAACGAGCACGTCATCGACATCGTGGCCGACGAGGAGCGCTACGCTGCGCTCGGGATCGGCTTTCCGGGCGGGATCATTCTTGAGGGGCCGACCGGTTGCGGCAAGACGTTCGCCGTCGAACGACTGGTAGAGCACCTTGGCTGGTTGAGCTTTCCCATCGAGGCGTCCAGCGTCGCCAGCCCATACATCCACGAGACATCGCGCAAGGTCGCTCAGGTATTCGCGGAGGCGATCAAGGCCGCCCCCTCCGTCATCGTCATCGACGAGATGGATGCGTTCCTGTCGAGTCGCGAAGCCGGGTCCCAGCAGCATCACGTCGAAGAGATCGCGGAATTCCTGCGTCGTATCCCGGAAGCGGCCAGGAACCGCGTGCTGGTGATCGGCATGACGAACCAAGTCGATGCGATCGATCCTGCCATCTTGCGTCGCGGCCGCTTCGACCACGTGATCCACGTCGATAACGCCGGTCGGGAAGAGATTGTCGGCCTGCTGCATTCCTTGCTCGCCGACATCCCGAACGACGTGGACGACCTTAACGGGATCGCGAACCGGCTGGCCGGCCGTCCGCTATCGGACGTGGCCTTTGTCGTCCGTGAGGCTGGACGACTGGCCGCACGCGCACGCAAGGAGCGTATCGGGGCAGATGAAATCGCAGCGGCGCTGTTGAAAAGTCCGTCGCGCAATGCCGACGACCAGCGCAGGATCGGGTTCTGACGATGACCGACTCAACCGGCAGAGGCTTTTACGGCCTTTCCGAATTCAGTACCGACGTCGATGCCGCGATCGCGAAGGCGGACCGGATCGCTGCCGGCCCGCGCCCCGCACCAGCTCCGGCGCCCGCACCTGCAACGCCGTCCACGCCGGTCCACAGCGATGGCGGAGCGTTCACTGGTGCCTTGAAGAAGGTGGGAGGGTGGATTCTCGCCATCGGCCTTCTCTTCGCGATCAAGGCCTGCATATTTGGCGGGATTCGTGCCGTGAGCGACAGCGGCTCCACGTCACCGTCCTATTCATCGTCAAGTTCCACGGATCAGTCGGGTGAATACGTCACCGACATGAACGACCCAAGCTCCATGACGGATAACATGACCGCGGTCGATGGGGCAGAAGGCACCTCTACGATCGGCGAGGCGCTGGACGCGGCGGATGCCGGCACGTCCACCACGCAGGAGCAAGTGGCACAGGATGATGGCGCGATGGCCAAGCCGATGCCGGGCTACGCCAACCTCAGCGTATCTGAGGTCCGCTATTGCCTCGCGGAGGACGTTCGCATCGCCGCGCAGAAGGCGGAACTCGACGGCTTGCAATACAGCGATGTGGACCGCTTCAATCGCAACGTGGACGGCTTCAACGACGCCGTGAACGACTACAACAGCCGCTGCGTCAATCGATCCATCATGTCGAGCGATCGGCCGCTCGCCATGTCGCAGGTCGAACAGCAGCGTTCGCAGCTTCAGGCGGAGGGGCGCGATCGTGTCCAGTGAGAGCCACATGACGACAACCAACCCCTTTGCCGTGCTCGGCGTCACGACGCGGGATGACCGGGCGCGGATCATGGAGGCAGCTGAGGATCGCTCTGACGTTCTCGACCCGGAAATCTGTTCGCAGGCGCGGGCGACGCTCACCAACCCCCGCAAGCGCCTTGAGGCGGAAATCGGCTGGTTTCCAGGCACGTCGCCGAAGGTCGCCGAGCAGGCGCTGTCGACACCGGTGACACGCATCAGCCAGTTGCCGCTTGCGGGGCTGG
The DNA here is from genome assembly GCF_039615155.1 of Sphingomonas epibiotica. Lineage (NCBI taxonomy): Bacteria > Pseudomonadati > Pseudomonadota > Alphaproteobacteria > Sphingomonadales > Sphingomonadaceae > Sphingomonas > Sphingomonas epibiotica. The sequence goes on from NZ_JBDGHY010000002.1 coordinate 362,949, forward strand.
CCAAGGCCAACGGCCTCACGATCGCCGCCGAGAACTGGACACCTGCCGGGATTGCGGAGCTCCGTTCGTTCCTGGATGAGCTGAGCGCCGCTGTCGACGAAGTCGATCTCCATCAGGTCCTGCGCGAGATCAACGAGGACCGCGAGATCGCGGGCTTCCCATCGTTTTCATCCGCCGAGGCTGCCGAAGACATCCTGCGTGATCGCCGCCAAGGCTGGCGCCGGTCAGCGATGACGGTGATGGAGCGGACGCCGACGGCCGAGATGGCGGAAGCGATGTTCCTGCTCGTCGACGAGCTCGAGGCCGAGGAACGCTTTCCCCTGTTCATGCACGAACTGATCGCAGACTACGCTCTCCGCGCCCAGCCGTTCATGACCAAGGAGGTTGATGGCGCCGAGCGTCTCGTCGCCAAGGCAAGGGACCTTGCTGCTACGCGCCCGGACGCCCTTCCGCCCCTGTTCGAGGCCCTGAAGGAGCTTCTCGTCACATGGGACGAACTGACCCACCCGATCCAGGTCAGCGCGACGTTGCTTGGTCGCAAGGACTCGGACAGCGAAAACCTCGCATTCGCCGTCCGTGGGCTGTCGATCGACCTGTATAACGATCACCACCTGATCGATGAGGCGCGGCAGGTTTCCGCCATGGTCGGCGCGAGCTTCTCAGCCCTGCCTCGCATCGCGAATCAGGTCGCCGAGGACGCCAAAGCGCTCGAGAAGCTGGCCGCCGAGGCTGCGCAGGAAGATGCCGACCTTTCCTATGCAGCGGACATCGGCACGTTCAGCAAGACCCGTCTCGCCATCGACAAGGCGGGAATCGAGTGGCGAGGCAGAAGGACGGCGCTGTCCTCGGTCCGTGGTGTGCGATGGGGTGCGGTGAGAAAGTCGGTCAACGGCATTCCGACCGGCACCGACTACCTGATCGCCTGGACCGACGGTAGCTCGACCACCACAGCCGAGTTCAAGAACGGCGCCATCTTTGAGGCGTTCGTCCCGAAGCTATGGAAGGGCGTCGGATTCCGGCTCGTCAACGAGATGATGAAAGAACTCGGCGCGGGCGGTGAACTGCGGTTCGGCAGCATGATCGTTCACGACGACACAGTGGTGCTGACAAAGCGCAAGTTCCTCGGCAGCGAGCCGGCGGAGTTCGCTTGGGCGGACGTAAGCGTTTCGACAGCCGATGGAGCGTTCATCGTCAACGGCCCGAAGGGATCCAAGGCTTCGGCCTCCATGGCGTATCGGGAGATCGACAACATCCACTTCTTCGAGGGTCTGGTCCGGCAGGCCTTTAAGAACGGACGTGTTCGACTGAGCGAAGCCTTCGGCTAAGGCGGCGATTGCGCCACACCTGCAATTCGTGACCGCTTTCCGGAAGCCAACTGGCCTACCCATTGATTATATTAAGTCACCGGGGGGCCTACTACCGACGAAAACCGGATTGCGGTGGTATTAACGATTGCCTGGTAGCGCCCGGTTATGTGGCGATCCTCGATGACCCCGGGCGTTGCCCAATTGCCGAAAGGCATGTGCCTCAGGCCGGAAAGCGCCCGAGCGCTGCTGCACGCCGAGCGGTTCGCGCGCAAGGCCCTGTCGCCGATGGATACCTCGATCACCATCGAGTTCAGCTCGGCGCTGGCTAGTAGGATGCAGCCCTATATGCTGTTCCGGAAAATCTGGGAGAACACGCGGCGCGCGTGGAACTACCGCGTGAAGCAGGGCAAGGCGCACGGCACCTTCGATGCGATCGCCGTGTGGGAGCAGCCAGCGCACGGACCGATCCATGTGCATTGGCTGCTGCGCTGGTCCCCGCTCGACCGGGACGACCTCGAACGGCGCATCCGCCGCGCGCTGAAGAAGCTCGCGCCCGCCATGCCCGACCGCTGCCTGATGGTGCAGCCTGCGAAGACGACGAGCAAGTTCGCCAAATACATGGCGAAGGGGATCGACGCTCCCTACGCCGCCCATTTCTATCTGACGCACTCGCCGCAAGGGCCGATCCCCCATCGCCGGATCATCATCTCCCGGTCCCTGGGACCGACGGCGCGCAAGATCTATCGCCAGAAGACCGGGCTTTCGCCGATCTGACGCCCGCGCCGATCGAAAGCGGATTGCATGTCCCCGTCGCGGACAGGCAAAGGTGTCGCCATGAACGCCGTCGAAATCGAAGAAGCCGTATCCGATCTGGCGCTCCAGCCGTTCGACCCCGCCGAGTTCGCCTTCCGCTTCCTCGCGGCGTTCAGCGCGCGGGACACCACCCTCAAGCGGCTGCGCAAGGGCGACTCGAACCAGTCCGACGTGCCCGGCGGCGTGTTGTGGCGCGGGAACATCCACCTCGCGGCCGCCCCGGCGGGCCAAGTCGCCACTACCCTTGCGGCCCTGCGTGCCAGCCCCAGGACGACGGCACAGAAGGCCAAGTTCATCCTCGCCACCGACGGCGAGACGGTGGAGGCCGAGGACCTGATCGGCGGCGACGTCATCGCCTGTGCCTATGCCGACCTGCCGCGCCACTTCGCGACCTTCCTGCCGCTGGCCGGAATCTCGACGGTCAAGGAGATCAAGAACAACCCCATCGACGTGAAGGCGACGGGGCGGCTCAACAAGCTGTATGTCGAGCTGCTCAAGGACAATCCCGACTGGGCGACCGAGAAGCGGCGGCACGAGCTGAACCAGTTCATGGCGCGGCTGATCTTCTGCTTCTTCGCCGAGGACACCGGCATCTTCCACGAGAACCAGTTCACCGCGACCATCACCCAGATGAGCCACGCCGGCCACGGCAGCGGCGACGAGCAGTGGGGCAACACCCACGACGTGCTGACCGAGATGTTCCGCGCCATGGACACGCCGGTCACACATGAAGGCAACCTTGATCCCCGCCACCGCATCGCCGCCGCCATCCGGCCCTATGCCGATGTCTTCCCTTACGTGAACGGCGGCTTGTTCACCGGAGCGACCGACAGCCCGCGCTTCAGCCGCACTGCGCGCGCGTACCTGCTGCGTGCGGGCGAGCTCGACTGGAAAGAGATCAACCCCGACATCTTCGGATCTATGATCCAGGCGGTCGCCGACGACGGCGAGCGCGGCGAGCTCGGCATGCACTATACCAGCGTGCCCAACATTCTGAAGGTGCTGAACCCGCTGTTCCTCGACGATCTGCGCGCGAGCCTGGAGGCGGCGGGCGACAGCAGGCAGCGCCTGCGCAACCTGCGCAAGCGGCTGGGCAGCATCCGCGTGTTCGATCCCGCCTGCGGCAGCGGCAATTTCCTCGTCATCGCCTACAAGGAGATGCGCGCCATCGAGGCGGCGATCGTCGCGAAGCTGGGCGGCGAGGACAACCTCAAGCTGGCCGACCGCCGCAGCGTCATCCCGCTCTCCAATTTCTACGGCATCGAGATCAAGGGCTTCGCCGCCGAGATCGCCCGCCTGGCGCTGCTGATCGCCGAGTTCCAGGCGGACTGCCTGTACCTCAGCCAGCAGGAAGCCCGCGCGATGGTGTTGCCATTGCACAAGACCGGGCAGATCACCGTGGGGAATGCGTTGCGGCTGGATTGGATGGAGGTGTGTCCGCCGGTGCGAGGGGCAACGGGCGCGGAGCATGCTTTGGGCGGGCCGACGGGGCGGCTGGCGCTGGACGCCAGCGGGAGTGAAGCTGTTGTTGAAGACGAAACATACATCTGTGGAAACCCGCCCTACAAAGGCTTTACCTACCAAAGTGCTGAGCAGAAGGCAGATTTAGAACATTTGCTTTCACAGCGCCTTAGCAGCTTTAGATCACTCGATTATGTTGCGGGTTGGTTCGTAAAGGGGAGAGATTATATTTCGGCCCAAACCGGCTCACTCGCATTTGTTACTACCAATTCGATTTGCCAAGGCGAAGTCGTCCCGAACCTATGGCCTATATTGTTGGAAAACGGTTTCCGTATTTCGTTTGCCCATACGTCGTTCAAATGGCGAAATCTTGCCAGTAACAATGCAGGCGTAACCGTAGCCATTGTTGGCTTGACCAAGTCTCGCATCAGCTCTGCGTGGCTATACGATGACGTGGAGGCAGGTGAAATTCAGGCCCGCGCGGTCGAGGCAATCAGTCCGTATCTTGTCGCGGGTCAGAGCCGGATTGTTGTTGGCAGACCGCTGCCCGGACAGGGCACAGCTCGAATGCTATGGGGCAACAAGCCAACAGACGGAGGTAATTTGATCCTGGATGAAGCCGAACGCCATGCTATCCTTGAGACGTTTCCAGAAGCAACACGCTTCATTCGGCCATTCTTGGGATCAGCCGAATTCATCAGAGGAACGCAGCGTTATTGTCTTTGGATAGAAGACGAAAACGTCGCTGCCGCGGAAGCGATACCGGCCATTGCTACTCGCCTTGAGGCGGTGCGGCAGTTTCGGGCTGCGAGCGTAGCTGCAAGCACGCGCCCGGCCGCTGCGTATCCCCATCGATTCCGTCAGATACAGGAAACCGCCAAACGATCGACGATCATCGTCGCCAGTGTTAGCTCTGAGGGACGCCCTTACCTGCCGGTTGACCTGTTACAGGGCTCCGCAATTATTTCGAACCTTGCCTTTGCTCTATATGATGCACCGCTGTGGACGATGGCTCTTATCGCGTCGCGCTTGCATCTTGTCTGGATAGCTACAGTCTGTGGGAAGCTGAAAACCGACTTCCGTTATTCCAACACCCTCGGCTGGAACACCTTTCCTGTCCCAAAGCTCACCGAGCAGGACAAGGCGGACCTGACCCGCACTGCCGAGAACATCCTGCTCGCCCGTGAGGCGCATTTCCCCGCAACCATCGCCGATCTCTACGACCCCGAAGCGATGCCAGACGACCTGCGCCGCGCGCATGACGAGAATGACGAGGTGTTGGAGCGCATCTATATCGGCCGCCGCTTCCGCAACGACACCGAACGGCTGGAAAAGCTGTTCGACCTCTATACCAAGATGACTGCGGCGGCCGGTGTAAAGGCCAAACCGCCGCGCAAGATACAATGACGCAGATTTGCACTCATTGCGGCGAGCCCGTCGAGTTTCGCTTCATAGATGGGCGTCGAGTACCACTCCACGTATCCGGCACCTGTGGGAACGTTATTTATGCTGGTGATGAGCGGGTCATAAAGCAGAATGGAAACGGCGACTGCCGCATGACGTCCTGCCCATCATGCCGAATGGAGGTGTTCTTCCTGCGGCATAACGGCGGTTCAGTATGGATCGAGCCGCCGCTTGGCCCACCATGGACGATCCATCCCTGCTTCGAAAGGGAGCAAGCTGCGGCCGGCGCTGATCGTATTTCGCCGGCAACATTCTCTCGCCTTGGTGCATGTGATGGCTTGATAGTTGGTGTGGTGCAAGGCTCGGAAGTCGGCCAAAGCCGCGATCCTACCGTGCTTCGTATTGCAGTCGGAATGAACGCCGACTTAGTAATTGTGGTCAAGGGTGGAGCAGACTGGCTTGTTGGGAAACTCGTCGGTATTGTTCCATTTGCTCGAATCATTCATCCGCTCGACGATTCCTCAGTGTCAATGCAGATTGTCGGAACTGTTAGCGGCCCCAGCCATATTATCGGCAAAGGAACTGGGCTGAACGCGCCGATGTCCGAGGCGGAAGCATTCAAAATCAATATGGGAATTCGACATGGGTCGCTAACGCCGCTGCAGTTTCGTGCCCTCCTAAAGCACAAAGGGAGCGGTCTCTCGGGAAAGTGGAAGCTGACGGAGCTTCTAGCGCTTGTTCCATTCCTTGTAGGCCGAGAATTTGATCGTGCGGTTCATGCTACCGCAATTGCTGTCCTTGAGGCAGCGGCCTTGCACGGCGATTGCTCGGCAGCTGTAAATTTGGCCAGATTGCTCCCGAAGCCTAAGCGGAAGCGCTTCGATCGATGGCTCCGCATCCATTCGCCGATTTCGCTCGACTTGACGCGCCGGGAGCGCAAGGCCTTCATCGTGAAAGCGCGCGATGGATCACACCATCCATACTGCCTCGATCTAGCTAGAGTGACGGCTATATGAGAGTGAATTTTCAGTGAGTTCTGCGACCATCCCCGCCGTCCGCCTCGTCACCGGCCAGACCGGTGCGTCCTCAAGCGCCAACGAACTCGGCATGCGCGTCATGCAGGCGCGCGCTTATGCCCGTCGCGGCGAGCAATATCTGCTCATCAAGTCGCCCCCCGCCTCGGGCAAGTCCCGCGCGCTGATGTTCATCGCGCTCGACAAGCTGCACAACCAGAACGTTCCCCAGGCGATCATCGTCGTGCCCGAACGCTCGATCGGCGGCAGCTTCGCCGACGAACCGCTGACCGAACACGGCTTCCATTGGGACTGGACGGTCCGGCCGCACTGGAACCTGTGCAACACCCCCGGCGCGGAGGACGTGCGGGTCGCGAAGTCGAAGGTGAAGGCGGTGGCGGAGTTCCTCGGCAGCGATGACAAGGTTCTTGTCTGTACCCACGCCACCTTCCGCTTCGCCATCGACGAGTTGGGGATCGATGCCTTCGATCGCCGCCTGATCGCGGTGGACGAATTCCACCACGTCTCGGCCAACCCCGACAACCGGCTGGGCGCGCAGCTCGGAAGCCTGATCGCGCGGGACAAGGTGCATCTGGTCGCGATGACCGGCAGCTATTTTCGCGGCGACTCCGTCGCGGTGCTGACGCCCGAGGATGAGGCGCGGTTCGTCACGGTCAGCTACACCTATTACGAGCAGCTCAACGGCTACCGCTGGCTCAAGACGCTAGATATCGCCTACAGCTTCTACACCGGCCGCTATGTCGACAAGATCAACACGCTACTCGATCCGGCGGTGAAAACGATCGTCCACATCCCCTCGGTCAACAGCCGGGAAAGCACCAAGGACAAGCACCGCGAGGTCGAGGAGATCATGGATCACCTCGGCCGGTGGCAGGGCACCGACGAGGCGACCGGCTTCCACCTGATCGAGACGGCGGACGGCCGCACGATCCGGGTCGCCGATCTGGTCGACGACGATCCTGCCCGGCGCGACCGCGTGGCGGCGGCGCTGAAGAGCCCGGCGGCGCGTACCGACCGCGATCATGTCGACATCATCATCGCGCTGGGCATGGCGAAGGAGGGGTTCGACTGGATCTGGTGCGAACATGCGCTGACCGTCGGCTATCGCTCTAGCCTGACCGAGATCATCCAGATCATCGGCCGCGCCACCCGCGACGCGCCGGGCAAGACGGTCGCGCGCTTCACCAACCTGATCGCCGAACCGGCCGCCGCCGACGACGTGGTGGCCGAGGCGGTGAACGATACCCTGAAAGCGATCGCCGCCAGCCTATTGATGGAGCAGGTCCTGGCTCCTCGCTTCGAGTTTACGCCGAAGGGCACCGGGCCGCAGCAGGGCTACGACTATGGCCCCGATGGCTATGTCGAGGGGCGCACCAACGTGGGCTTCAACGAGGAACGCGGCCAGTTCCATTTCGAGCTGAAGGATCTGGTGCAGCCAACCACGCCCGAGGCGCGGCGCGTGTGCGAACAGGACATCAACGAGGTCATCACCAGCTTCATCCAGGACCGCCAGGCGATCGAGCGCGGCATGTTCGATCCGGAGGTCGTGCCCGAGGAACTGACCCAGGTCCGCATGGGCAGGATCGTGCGCGATCGCTACCCCGAGATGAGCGAGACCGACCAGGAGGCGATCCGCCAGCACGCCATCGCCGCGCTCAACATCACGCAGCAGGCGGCGAAGATCGTGACCGAGACGGCGACCGAGGACAGCGGCACGGGCGAGCTGAAGGCCAACACCAACTTCGTCGATGGCGTACGCAAGTTCATGAACGTCCGCGAGCTCGACATCGACCTGATCGACCGGATCAACCCGTTCGACGCCGCCTATGCCATTCTCGCCAAGGCGATGAACGAAAGCACTTTACGCCAGGTGCAGGCGGCGATCTCCGCGCGCAAGGCCACGCTGACCGAGGACGAGGCCCGTGCCTTTGCCGTGCGCGCCGTGCAGTGGAAGCGCGAACGCGGCCGCGCGCCCGAAGCGACGTCGCAGGACCCGTGGGAACGCCAGCTGGCGCAGGGCGTCGCCGCCTTCGCCCGCTTCCGTCAGAAGGCAGCCGCCGCCCATGGCTGACATGACCGACGACGACATCCTCGCCGAACTGGGCGTCGACCTGACCCCCAAGAAGGTCCGCGTCCGCACCCCGCGCGAGGAACGGATCATCGCGGGGTTCGAGGATATCGTGAAGTTCCGCGCGGAACATGGCCGCGCACCCCGGCACGGCGAGGATCGGGACATCTTCGAACGCCTCTACGCCGTCCGCCTGGACCGGCTGCGCGCGCAGCCCGACTGCCGCGCCCTGCTGGCGGACCTGGACACATACGCCCTGCTCGACGACGCACCGGACGAGGTGCCCCTCGACGATGACGCACTCCTAGCCGAACTGGGCATCGAAACCCAGGCCGCAGAGGACATTACCCAGCTACGCAACGTTCGCTCGAATGCCGAGCGATCCGCCGCCGACCAGGTCGCCACCGCGACACGCTGCGAGGATTTCGCGACGTTCAAGCCGCGTTTCGAGCAGGTCCAGGCCGACCTCGATGCTGGCACGCGGACGACACGCCCATTCGTCCGCGATCTTGGCATGTCGAAGGCAGACATCAAGCAGGGTGAGTTCTTCATCGTCGGCGGGCAAATTGCATACGTGGCAAGTGTCGGCGATCCGATCGCAGCACCCAATGGGGAAGTCGATGCCCGCCTGCGCGTCGTCTATTCGAACGGCACGGAAAGCAACCTGCTGCTTCGCTCGCTTCAGCGCGCCCTGTATAAGGACGAGGGTGGTCGTCGGATCAGCGAACCGAACGCCGGCCCCTTGTTCGGCGACCATGGTGGTGCCGAAAGCGAACCTGAGCGCTTGTCGACCGGCACGCTATATGTCCTGCGCAGTCGGTCGACTCATCCTACCATCGCGGCCCATCGCGAACTGATCCACAAGATCGGCATTACTGGCGGCAAGGTAGAAACCCGGATCGCCGGCGCCGCCGACGACGCGACTTACCTTCTCGCGGATGTCGATGTGGTTGCCACCTACACCCTGCACAATGTGCATCGCTCGCGGCTGGAAGCTCTTGTCCATCGCATCCTTGCCAGCGTTCGATACGACGTCGAAATTCCCGATCGGTTCGGCAAGCCTGTCCGCCCACGAGAATGGTTTCTCGTGCCACTCTCGATCATCGACGAGATCGTGGACCGGATCGACGACGGGACGCTAGTTGGCATGACCTATGATCCCAAGACAGCAAGGCTGATATTGGAAGCTGTCTGACCGTTGTTGGACGACCGTAGCGTATGCCGTCGTCCGGCTAGCCGGCACATTCTGGCTGGGTTAGGCAGCGCCAATCACATGATGGCATGACCAGAATGTGATCCTCCTTGAGAACACATCCTAATCATCTATTTCTGATCGGGCCGACCCAGTCGCAGATATTCCGGATCCCATTCCCGCTCCCAGCTTCAGACACTCGTTCATGTCTGGTCGGCGTCTCGAACGGCAACCGTGAAATGAAGAAATCTGGGACAAACCCGTCATTCCCTCCCTATTCACCAAATGTCGGCTTCCGACGCGAGCGGACTTGGCACCTCAGGCGAGCCGCAAGGAAAAGGAGCAAGGCTAGCGCAGGCATCCCAAGGGAAACGGGGGCCGAGGCGACGTGGGTGCGAGCTAAACCAGTTGACTTAGGAGGGGGCGAACCAAGATGGGGAAGGTTCCGACAAGGCCGCTGACGGGCATAATCCCCAGAACGTCGAGTTCCGGTTGGCTTCAGGAACGGCTCCTATCAACGGATTGCGGAAAAGCCAAAAGCCGGATGCCGACGAAAGGAAAGTCAGAGCGACTAGCGTGACGGCAGAGGTTCGCCGTTCACTTGCGATTTGACGATGTCCAGTGCGACCTTAGCTCCAACAACCCACCGGCGGCTTCTGGCCGCTGACTCATAGTTTATCGCGCTCGGCTCGTAGCTTCGGGCCGGACGCTTGCAAATTTGGGTCGACCGGGTGTTCGTTGCCGGCGCAAGGATGAGGGCTGTTGATGCATCGAGAGGGACACGCAATCCGCGTCTGAGCTGTCCAGGATCGAAGAGAACGCCCTGATCACCAAGCACAAAGCTGTGCGGCGGCGCGGTTATCAAGGTCCATTCGAGGGCGAGAAGAACGTCCCGCAGCTTCTCCCGTCCATCTGATACCCGGATCAAATCCGTGAAGGGCAACTCGACCATCCAGTCATCAGCCTCAAGGCTGAGCTGAATTTTGGCTATCTCGAGCGCAGCCTGCTTCAGGCCGAGATCTTTGATATGATCATAGTCCTGCTCTGGTACTAGATCGCCAAAATACGTCTGGAAATCTGTAAAGTCTTTAGAAGAGAATACCTCAATGAAAAGCCGGGACAGGAAGCGCTGAGCTCCACGAGAATAGTCAAATAGCCGCTGCGGATCGCGCATGATCTGGACAGAGAAATATTCGGCGAGCGCAGTCCTCGCATTATCCGATGTGTCGCCCCCAAGGACGGCAGACATTGCCTTGGCGCCCCTATCATCGATTACCTGCAGATCCTGCGTTTCGATAGACGTGTCATCAGCACCCGCGCGGTCCAGCGTATAGAGGTCTGTGATCTTCATGATCTTCTTTGACGATCGAAACTTCACTTCGCCGGTGTCATGATCGTAGGAATAAAGCTGTCCGTCGTCGTCGCCAAAGCGTTTGATCCACGATTGAGTCACGAAATGATGTTCGCGAGGCGGGCTTGCTGCCGTCATGCCGAGGCTCCCTTAGTAGCGGGACAGAGCGTGGCGATCGTCTCGCGCGCATTCCTGCCGATCAGTATGATCATGTAGAAGTTGCCGTACAGCCGCCCCGGCTGATTAGCGCGCTTGCCTTCCCCCTCATTCGTACATGGGGTCGTTAGAGCCTACGGAGGAACCGGAGCGCCAGCCTTCCGCCTGAGCTTCGCGACTGATCTCCAGAGCCGCGTGGAATGGGATGGTATCTTCCGGCGGCTTCGACACAATCATACCGAACTTAGTGCGGTTGCAGGTAAATCCTGCCCCTTCGAGCATCTGCACGACCGGCGCGACAAAGCCCTCTTTGAGCCGCTTACGCTCAGCGAATTCCTTCAACTCTGCGTTGGCGATGGTGACCGCCTGCATTGAGTTATGAACGGCAGCAGCAATGCCCCTCGCTGTCTCTTCCGCTGTCTTTCCACTCATATCCAGCCTCCAACCCTTGCCCAGCATAATTCCCTGTAAGGTTCCGTAATGCCTTCTAAGCGATCGTAACTCGGCCGTCAACGCAGGCGGTAACGCGTAAGCGGGCCTTCTTCCGGGCCGAGGCCTCTCCCGTTCGAGTTCGTGGAACCACATTGCCCCCGCGCACCAGTTCTAGGGGCGCTCTCTCCGGTTCGACGAAACCGTTGTCGGGGACGGAGGCGAATAATCCGTCTGGCGACCGGCAAAAAATCTCTTAAACGCCAATTGTGGAGCAGTCGCTTCCGACACTCGTCGATCGCAGTTGGCGACGCAGGCGGTTCGACGACGAACAGGCCGTTGTGCTCGGGCGCACCGGCTTGGTCTCATAGGTGACGCGGCGTCGAGCCCTGCAACCGAGACAACTGGCGCGCGGCATATAGCCCGCTCGGGTCGGCTAAACGGCTACTTTTGTCGCAAGCAGCCGTTCACGATTAGATGCGCGAACGTCGAGGTCTGGTCGTGAGCCGCCAGCGTTGCGACAACGCAGCCCCCCACCAGCGTCCTTCTTCAATTCCTTCGATCGAAAGTGACGTCACCCGCCCAGCAGTGGAAGCTCGCCGAAGACCAGCCCATGTTCGGTGACGCTACAGCGGACGCCGCCGCCCTCTGGCCAGCAGAACAGGCCAAGGCTCCAAAAGAGGCGCTCTACATGCCTGCTGAGCGTCGTCACGACGTTAAGGTCAAGCGCGCCCTCCTCCGTGTAGCAGGCCGCGAGGTCGCGGCCAAACAGCGTGATCCAGCTGCCCAGACCGTACATCGCGAGCCGCTCAGGCAGATCGTCGCCGTCAAACGGCTGCCCCTCGGCCAGGCCGTCCCGATGGCCAACCCAGTCGGCTGCATGGCCCAGCACCGCAGCTACAGTCTCGATTCCCACGAGGAAGGTATCATTGACGTCGCTCGGGCCGCTCATCCGCGACCGAGCAAAGGCGATCTCAGCCTTGGCGTGCTCAAAGCTGTCGATAACCAGATCGGCGTAGACCGTGCCCTCTGCAGGTGACACGTAGGCCGCATGCTTCGCGCTCCAGTATTTCGACGGGGCCCGTGCCACCGATAGATGCAGCTCGCGGCCCATTTCGTCCGGCTTAAAGGTAGTGCCCTCGCCGAACCGCGAGCTGTTGGCTATCCCAGCAAGCATCTTGACCAGCAGATGGAGGCACATCGCCCTCACGGCCGGGTCGCTTGAGGTCCACCCTTCCGCGACGCCCGCAGCCACGACCAGATGCTCCTTGTGCTTCCCATCGCGCAGCACGGTGACCGGCATTGCGACACCAGCGCCGTATGCCAAGGCACCGCTTGCGACCGGCGGGAGATCGGGGTCGCCGCGGTCGAGCTTGGCGAGAGCGTCCGGGTAGTCGGCGGCGATCGTGACGCCGTCCAGATCCTGCAGTGGAATGTCGCGGGACAGGGTTCCGACCACCGCCTGGAGGACGTCGGCGTATTCCTTCGCGAGAACGTCGTCGCCGAAATCGTGCAGCGTCACCCGGTATGAGAATTGCTCCCACTCGAACTGGCGCGGCACTGCGGGGGCGAACTCGCTTGGCGCCAGCGATCGCGCCTTCTCCGCATCCGCCACCGCCTCGGCGATCCCGTCGGCCATCGCCTTCGCTGGGCCACTCCCGATCGTTGCGGCGACACCGTCCTCATCTCGCGAACGCGCGCTGATGAAGAAGCCCTGGCAGGCCGCCGCGGCCTCGACGCCGAACGTCGAGAGATCGACCGGTTCGCTGGGGTTGAGGCGCCCCACGAGCATTCGATCGGTCGATAGCGGGAGAAGGACCAGCGTTGCGTAGGCTCCTCCAGTGAACAGAAGCGCTTCCAGCCTGCCATCGCCGGCCCGGGACAGGGCGACCGCGTCCGGCAGGATGAGGTCCGCTCCAGCTTCAACGGTCCAGGTGAAGCCCGCGAGTATTCCCACCCAGCCATGGTCATCGAGTGGCTTTGCGATCATGGTGTTGTGGCTGTCACGCACCATCGTGCCTAGCCCGCCGGACAGCCCTGGCAGCAGCGGCGACAGCACAGCCGCAACCTGCGAGGCGAATTCATCGCCACGCTCGCGCATCACGAACGTCAGGAGCCGCTCGCTGAACGCCGCCGGGATGCCGGCCGGCACCAGCTTCTGCGCGGAATCCTGGATCGCTTCCGTGACCGACGACGCCAGCGCCGGCCCAGAGAATCCGAGCATGCCCGCAAGGCGCGCAGGGTCCGTGAACAGGCTCTCGATCTCTTGGAAGAGGCTTGTTACGCCGATCGACAAGGTCTTTCGCAGATGGGCCGTCCGCATGACGAGGTGGGTAACCGTCCGCGCGGCGTGTTCCGGATCGATCACAGTCCCCGGATCAGAGAGGCGCAGCTCCTTAACGCCCCGGCTGAAGCTTTTCTCGAACTCGGTGATGGCGTCGTCCAGCGTGACCTCGCCGGGAATGCCCTTGCGAGAGTAGAACCAGTCCTCCACGCCGACGTCGGCGATCCCGACCAAGCGGGCGGGCGAACCCTGCCGATGAAGCCAGGTGCGCTCCGCGCCATCGCCTGAGCCGTTCGATTCGGACAGGAAGCCGCGCTGCAGAAACTTTGGAACGTAGTGCTGACGCTTTCCCGCCACTCGTCATTCCTCTCTTATCCGAAGCTGTCCTTTGCGGTCCTAACACACCGTATGAAGGGACGGCAGCTTACCGCAATCGCTGCTCGAAAGAGGACTGCCCAGTTTCCACCCCAACGCTACTGCAGATTAACCCTGCAGCACTGATCCATTGCGGCAATTGGCACAAACCAGTAGGTCAGGATATGAGCCAAGGAGGGGTCAGATATTAATCGAGGAATTGCGGGACGTCCGCCGCGCATCGGGTCTATCACAACGGGCTCTAGCCGACCGGATCGGAGTGGATACGCAGACCATCAAAAGGTTGGAAGGCGGCGTAGGCTCGGTGGCCACATTGATCGCGGCGATGACGGCATTGAACTTCCGGGCAACGGGCGTCGGTCGTGGCAGTTCGCTGTCCGAACAGCTGCGGGATTGTCGAAGCAAGCGCGCATGGTCGTTGGAACAGGTGGCGGCCAAGACTGGCTTGTCGAGGACCACCGTCGCCAGCCTGGAGCGCGGCGGAGGATCGGTTGCCAGTCTCGTGAAAGTGCTGGCGGTCCTCGCGCCCAATGCTCGTCGGCAAGCGCCCGAGCGCTCGTACTGGGGGCAAGGGGACAGGGCCGATCGAGACAGTCGCTTCACGCCGCCTGATTTCATGGATGATATCTACACTGCCTTCGGTGCCGTCGATCTCGACCCGTGCGCTGACGTGCGTAGCCCTGTCATCGCAAATCGCAGGATATTGGTGAGCGAGGGCGGTGACGGACTCGTAGAAGACTGGTTCGGTGGACTGGCTTACGTCAATCCGCCCTTTTCGAACATGCTGGCGTGGTTACGACGCGCCTACGAACAATGGCGTGTCGGCAATGTTCGGACCGTGGTCTGCCTTGTCCCGGTCCGAACCGACTCGGCCTTCTTTCATGATACGCTGATAGCCGAAGCTGATATCTTTCTTTTGCAAGGGCGGGTTAAGTTCCTCAGCCCGCAAGGCAAGTCACAACATACACCATTCTCGCTCATGGTCGTGACATTGGGAACGACGGCCGAGCAACGGCGACGGTACGCCGAACTTGCGTCCGGCCATTGGTTGGCGCGCATCTGACGTGTCACGACTGCCAACCGAACAGTTCGCTTTTGAATGCCAAGAACGCCTCCGCGCGCGATACCGACCTTCCGGTGCAACGGCGCATGATCGATGCAATGCGTCTACCAAACCGCGGTTTGACGGTTCGCTGTCTATACCCTCAGCCCATGCAGTGGGGGCGGCGAACATGTCGGGGACGTTCTCGACAGGAGATGCCTCAGACAGTTGATTGGGCCGCCTCGTCAAGCTCGGCAGGGCGGATGAAGCGCCTGGGTATTTTGAGCCGGACGAACGTTTGCATGCCGTCGCGCTGCGCGGACGTAATCCGTATGTTTTGCAGCATTGGGTGATCGATGACCGTGGTAGCGCTTTGTCCGGGGAGCGCATCCGTCACGGTTTCGGGAAACGGGCGATTAATAATAAACGTGTGCCCGGCAACCAGGCCAACATCAACGATCCGCACACTGGCCATGATACGCCCCGATCGCAGATAGATCGACGTCCGGCTCCCTGCGTTCTCACCAAGAACCATTTCTTGGCCGCCCCCCTCACGGAGATCGCAGCCTCCTAACAGACTTGTTGCACACACCGCCAAATCCGCGCCAGCGAGCGCAATTGCGCGTTCCGCGAGTATATCAATCTCGAACACAGCAGCGCTTGCCGTCATCCTTGCCAACGCACGCTGACGCTTGCGCTGTTCCGATGCGTGGCAGCTGATGCTGCTCATCAACTCACGTGGTGTCCAATCGACAATCCGCTGGGTATATGGCTTCAGCGCATCGTTCAGCATCGACACATTCGCCTCAAGCTGGAGATGACGGCCGGCTAGGTTGAAATCTACCCGCTGTGGGGCCGTTTTGAGGGACACAAGCGCCATGCCGGCTACCGATCGCTCGATCGCCGCATCAATCATCCGACGAGCTTGGGCAAACCGGTCTGTGTGCCGTTGCCGGGCGCGGTGAACCTCATGAACCCGTTGAAAAACGAGCTCAGGCAAGTCCGGCAGACCCGGCCCACCCATCTCGCTCGTAAGCCTGTCAGGGGCGAACAGGCAGAGGACTACGGCCCCGATACCAACTTCTATGGCGACCCCTGCCTCCCTGAACTGGTCGCCGGCCGCCACGCGCCGCACGAGCTGTACGACCGGTGCCGAAGCGGCCATGGCTTCGCAGGCGGCAATGCGTTGGCGCAGGCGCATCTGAAGATCGTGGATTTCTAACGCAGTCAGTTCGCTCGATACGTCGGTCACATCTGGTCCACCTTCGGTGAGAAAGCATTGGTCGACGGCTTGGTTCATGACTTCGTCCATTCTCCGGAGGTGCGGCTTTTCCACTCTTTCTGCGGAACTTACCTACATTCGCTTAATGCGAGGGACCTTCAGGGCGTTGTTCGGCGCCAGCTGCCTGGACGATGTCTGAGGAGACAATTCGCGTCAGCTTGGATCGAAAACGAGGTGGAGAGCTGCCTCAATCACGTTGAACCGAGGCTTGCGCGGTGCCCCACAGTTCATCGCAGGGCGAAAGGACATCTAAGCCGTATGATCCAACAGCCGGCATGCTAACCGACGTGGCCGTGCCGGGCAGTAGGAGACAACAAGGCCGCGTGGACCGCGAACGAAATGCGATATGGGCCACTTCAGCAACGTCTCGTCGACGCCCTGCCAACGGCTTGGAGTTGATCCGACTCGACTCATCGCAAGGCCTCTGGACCGATATACACAACCGATGCACAAGGACGCCGCGATCCTGCAAGAACCGCGGAAATCCGTGGGTTTGTGGCGACGGTATTTCGGGTTCGAATCCTGTCTCCCCGACCACTTTATCGCCAAGTCATTGATCTCAAGTCGCCAACCCGGCGATCGGAACAATTGTACCCCTCCCTGTACCCATTAGGGGCCAAGGCGTGGTATTGCCGAACCTGAAGCTGCGCGCCGGCGGCTATCGCTGCGCGCGTTCCAGGAAGGTGGACAAGCGATCGTCGTCGCTCATCGCGACGTTGAACCGCATGTGGTCGCGCCATCCGCCGCTGGTGCTGAACACCGGGCCGGGCGCCAGCACGATGCCGTCACCGATGGCGCGACGAGCGAGGTCGACGGCATCGACACCGTCCGGCAACCGTGCCCAGAGGAAAATGCCCGCCGCCGGCTCGATCCACGGTTCGATGCCGACCGCGCGCAGCCGCTTGCTCACCCGCACCGCGGCCCGGGCGAGCTGGGTGCGCACGCCCTCGACATGGCGGCGATAGCTGCCGTCGGTCAGCACCGCATGGAGCAGGGTCGCCGACAGCGGGCTGCCCGCCATCGAGGTGGCGATGCGCAGGTCGGCAAGCGCTTCGATCCAGTCCGGTCGCGCGGCGATATGCCCGCAGCGCACCGCCGCCGACAGCGACTTGGAGAAGCTGCCGATCCGGATCGTCCGGTCGAGTCCATCGAACGCTGCCAGGCGCGGCGACGCCACATGCTCGAAATCCGCGAAGATATCGTCCTCGACGACGGCCATGTCGTGCGCCTCGACGATCTTGAGCAGGCGGTGCGCGGTCGGCGCGCCTGTCGCGGCACCGGTCGGGTTATGGATGCCGGAATTGGTCAGATAGAAACGCGGGCGATGCACCGCGGCCGCTTCGGCGAACGCTTCGACATCCGGTCCCGTCGGCGTCATCGGCACGCCGATCGCCGTGGCCCGGTGCGCCCGCAGCAGCGCCAGAAAGTTGAAATAGCAGGGATCGTCGACCAGCACGGCGTCACCCGGTTGCAGCAGCAAGCGACACACGAGATCGAGCGCGTGGGTGCCGCTATCGGTCAGCAGGATCTGGTCGGGACCGGCCTCGATCCCCTGATCGGCCATCCGGCGCGCCAGCAGCACCCGAAGCGGCAGCGAGCCGTGGGGCGATGCATAGCCGGCCAGCGCGGCATCCTCCATCGTCCGCGCGGCACCGCGCATCGCCTTGCGCAACGCATCCCCCGCCAGCCAGTCGTCGGGTAGCCAGCCGCACCCGGGCTTGAGGTCGTGCCGATCGTCGCGCAGCGATTGGCGCAGCATCCAGAGCGGATCGACTTCGCGTTCGCGCCCCGGCGCGAGCCGGTCCAGCGCCAGCGGCGCGAGCGGCGCGGCCACATAGAATCCGGATCCGGGCCGGGATCGAATGACGCCTTCTCCGGCCAGTCGCTCATATGCCTCGACCACGGTCGACCTTGCGACGCTACTCGCCTCCGCCATGGCCCGGATCGAGGGAAGGCGTGCGCCGGGCGTCAGCATGCGCGCCTCGATGCGGTCGCGGATGATCCGGACCACCATCCCGGTGCGGGTTTCGTCGGGCTGGGCTGCCATCGTTCCGGTACTTTCACCAATACAGTTCGGCGCGATCGTATAGGTCCGTGCCTGTTCGCGCCAGTCGCCGCGAGGTAGCACGCGTCACCAATTGCAGGAGAACCGAAGCCGTGACCCGCCCCTTCCGCCTCGTCGACGTGTTCGGCACCGATCCGCTGACCGGCAATCCGCTCGCCGTGATCGCCAACGCCGAGGGGCTGTCGGGTGAGGACATGCAGCGCATGGCCAACTGGCTAGACTTCGCCGAGACGACGTTCCTGCTTCAGCCCGACGACACGGCCGCCGATTATTTCGTACGCATCTTCACTAGGGAGCGCGAACTCCCTTTCGCGGGACATCCGACGCTCGGGAGCGCGCACGCTTGGCTTGAAGCGGGCGGGCAACCGAAGCAGGACGGCGTGGTCGTGCAGCAGTGCGGCGTCGGGTTGGTGACGATCCGCCGTGATGAGGAGCGCCTGTCCTTCGCTGCCCCGAAACTGCTGCGGCGCGGCGCGCCCGACGAAGCGGACCTGATGCGGGTCGCGGACTTGCTGCGGATTGACCGCGGTGCGATCGTCGATGCCAGCTGGGCGGATAACGGACCGGGTTGGCTGGCCGTCATGCTGGAGTCGGCCGATGCGGTGCTCGCGGTGGAGCCGGTTTGTCCGCCAGCGGGATCGGAGCGCCTGAACGTCGGCGTGGTCGGGCCGCATCGACCCGGCGGCGTCGCATCGTTCGAGGTGCGCGCGATCATTTCGCCGGGCCACGGCAGCCTGCTGGAAGACCCGGTCACCGGCAGCCTCAACGCCTCGGTCGGCCAGTGGCTGTTCGCCAGCGGCCGGGCGAGTGGCAGCTACGTCGCCGCGCAGGGTGCCCGGCTGGGCCGCACCGGGCGCATCCACGTCTCGCAGGACGACGCCGGACAGGTATGGGTCGCCGGTGCGACGCGGACACTGTTCAGCGGTTCGGTGCAAGGCTGATGCAGGTCGCGATCCTCACCTTCGACGGCTTCAACGAACTCGACTCCTTCGTCGCCGCCGCGATCCTCAACCGGTTGCGCCCGCACGGCTGGACTGCGCACATCACCGCGCCGACCGAGACGGTGACCTCTTTGAACGGCGTCATCGTCCACCGCCAACGGCCGCTCGAATTCGTCGAGGAGGCGGACGCGGTCCTGATCGGCAGCGGCCATCGCACCCGCGAGATCGCCGCCAATCCTGCGATGCTGGCTCGCCTGCGCCTCGATCCGGCGCGACAGCTGATCGCGGCGCAATGTTCGGGCACGCTGTTGTTGGCCAAGCTGGGACTGATCGGCGACCTACCGGCGTGCACCGATCTCACGAGCAAGAAGTGGGTCGTGGAGGCCGGCGTCACCGTCATCGACGCGCCCTTCGCGGCGCATGGCAACGTCGCCACCGCCGGCGGCTGCCTTGCGGCACCGTATCTTGCCGGCTGGATGATCGCGCGCGGCGGCTCGCCCGACCTTGCGCGCGAGGCGCTGCACTATGTCGCGCCGGTCGGCGAAAAGGATCGGTTCGTAAATCACGCCCTGGCCGTGATCGCACGCGAGATGACCGACGCCTGAGAGACGGAACAACTGGAACGTAGGATCGCCCGACGCGAGCACCCGAGCGGCTGAGCCATCCCGCCCTCCGCGCCATTTCGACGTCGACGTGTTGCGGCAGCAGTACGTCGCTTGCTCGCCATTATCGGCTGCGCACTGCCGATCGGCGCGACGGGGGGGGCGGCTTCAATCGCGGTCGGGAAGACCGATCCGGTAAGGTCCCGATCGTGTCGTCAACCGCTCTCCCTTCCAGCTCAACCGCACCGCCCCATCGCGGACCAGCCCGTCGATCGCCGAATGCACGGACGGCATTGCACTGCGCCAATCCTCCGGCGACAGCGCGCGTGCCACTTCGCTAGGGCAGATCGTCGCCCCCGCTGCGCGGCGCATGAGAAGGTCCAGTGTCGCGGCGCGAGCATCGTTCATTCGTGTCGTATAGCATGGCTTGCCGCACCGACGACGGCGCGGCGCGCGTGCGCGCGCGGAGCAATCACCGCGCCCGTCGCCACCTGCTATTCGATCCCGGCAGCGAGCCGCTCGACCAGGAAGTCGACGAACACCCGCACCCGCGCCGGCATGGTGGACCCGCCGACGAACAGCGCATGCAGCGGCTCGCGATCCTGCGGGTTGAACGCCTCCAGCAGCGGCACCAGAGCCCCGCTGGCGAGGTCGTCCTCCACCGCGAACCGTCCGACCCGCGCGATGCCGACGCCCGCACGGGCAAGCTGCGCCAGCGACTCCCCGTTGTTCGCCTCGATCGATCCCTTCACCGCCAGCGCACGGTCCTGCCCGTCCTCGCGGAAGGGCCAGCCGGGCTCGGCGCGGCGGAAGTTGAAGCTCAGGCAATTGTGATCGGTGAGGTCGTCGGGAACCTGCGGCGTGCCGTGTCGCGCGAGATAGCCGGGTGAGGCAACCACCACCCGCCCGGTCTCTCCCAGCTTGCGCGCGGTGAGCGGGCTGTCGGCGAGCACGCCGAAGCGGATCGCGACGTCGGCCTGCCCGCCCAGCACATCGACGATCCGGTCGGACAGATTCAGGTCTACGACGATGCCGGGATAGCGCGCGGTAAAATCGCCGAGCAGTGGCACGATATAGAGTCGTCCGTGCGCCAGTGAGGCGGTGACGCGCAGCCGCCCGCGCGGGGAAGCCTGATCGGCGATGGCATCCTCGACCTCCGCCATGTCGGCGAGGATGCGGCGCGCGGCGCGCAGATAGGCTTGTCCCTCGGCAGTCAGCGCCAGTGCCCGTGTCGTGCGGACCAGCAATCGCACGCCCAGCCGCGCTTCGATGCGTGCGACGATCCGGCTGACCGCCGATGGCGTCAGTCCCAGAGCGCGGGCGGCGGCGGACAGGCTGCCTTGTGCCGCGACGGCGGCGAACACCGCCATCTCACCCGATCGTCCGGCAACGTCCATCTGTGAATCCCCGGCAAAAGAGCTGGTCTCATTCTGCGGCTACACGCGCTGGACGCAAGCCATCATTTCGGTCCGCGCAACAACGAAAGGCGGGCGCGATGCGCTTCAATCCACCTCTTCTGGCGCTGGCGATCGGCGCGTTCGGCATCGGCGTGACCGAATTCGCGCCGATGGGCATGCTGCCCGACATCGCCGGCGATCTCGGCGTGTCCATCCCTGCGGCGGGCCTGCTGGTCAGCGCCTATGCGATGGGCGTGCTGGTCGGCGCGCCGCTGATGACGCTGACCACCGGCCGGATCGACCGGCGGACGCTGCTGGTCGCGCTGATGGGCATCTTCACGCTCGGCAACGCGCTGTCGGCGCTGGCGGACGAATATTGGATGCTGATGGCGGCGCGCGTCGTCACCTCGTTCAACCATGGTGCTTTCTTCGGCGTCGGATCGGTGGTGGCGGCCGGGCTGGTTCCTGCCGATAAGCGCGCCGGCGCGGTCGCGGCGATGTTCACCGGGCTGACCGTCGCCACGATCGGCGGCGTGCCGCTGGCGACCTGGGCGAGTGGGATATTGGGCTGGCGCACCGCCTTTGCCGGGATCGCGGGCGTGGGCGCGGTCGCGATGCTGTCGCTGCGCCTCGCACTGCCGGCGCTACCGGCGGCGGAGGGCGGCGACATGCGCGCCGAATTGCGCGTGCTGAGGCGCGGGCCGGTGCTAGCCGCGCTCGCGCTTACCGTCGTGGGCGCCAGCGCGATGTTCACCGTCTTCACCTATATCGTGCCGATCCTGCGCGATGAGACGCACGCGTCGACCGGCTTCGTGACGGCGATGCTGATGCTGTACGGGATCGGGTTGACCATCGGGAACACGCTTGGCGGCCACCTCGCCGATCGCTCGATCGAGCGCACGCTGATCGGCAGCTTCGCGGTGCTCGCCGCTGCGCTGGTCGTGTTCGCGGGCGTCATGCACTGGCCGTGGCCGGCGGCGATCGCGATCCTGATCTGGGGCATCGCCAGCTTCGCGATCGTGCCGCCGCTGCAAATGCGCGCGATGGTCGCCGCGGCGGACGCCCCGAACCTTGCCTCGGCGATGAACGTCGGTGCGTTCAACCTCGGCAATGCGTTCGGTGCGGCGCTGGGCGGCGGGGTGATCGGTGCCGGATTGGGTCTGCCGACCGTATCGCTGGCCGGCGCCGCGATGGCGGCCGTCGCGCTGGTCATGCTGTTGGCGTTCCGGCGTCAGCCGCGCTTTGCCGGAACCGCGCAATCATGCGGCTGAGATAACCCCGCGTCCAGGCCCGGCGCGCCGATCGTCTGCGTCTTCCCCGGTCGTGATGCCGGCCCAGTTACCTGACCGGGTGGAGTATCACGGCAGCGCCGGTTCCGGCATGAGTTGCGCGCGGATCGCGGCGGCATCCCGGCCCGGCGGCGCACCGAACAGGCGACGATAGTCGCGGCTGAACTGTGACAGGCTCTCATAGCCGATGGCAAAGCCGACACGCGCGACCTCCTCGGCGGCGATCAACCGTCGGCGGGCTTCCTGCAATCGTACCTGCTTCTGGAACTGCACCGGCGTCATCGTCGTCACCGCCTTGAAATGGCGGTGGAAGCCGGGGACGCTCATGCCTGCCAGCGTGGCGAGCTCGGCGACGCGCAGCGTGTCGGCATAATGATCGCGGATATGGGCGGTGGCGCGGCCGATCCTTGCCGCATGGGTATCGGCGAGCCCGATCTGGCGCAGCGACGGTCCCAACGGGCCGCCGAGCAGCCGCCAGACGATCTCGCGCCGGATCATCGGCACGAGCACCGCTTGGTCATGGGGGCAGTCCAACAGTTCGAGCAAACGCCTGAAAGGATCGCGCAGCGCCGGGTCGTGATCGCTGGTCGCCAGCGCGGCGAAGCCGGGCAACGCGTCGCGTGCCGCCGTTTGCTCGATTAGCAGTTCGGCCACGATCGCCGGATCGATCGCAAGCGACAGCGCGAGATATGGGCGATCAGGACTGGCCTCCGTTATCCGCGACGTCACCGGCAGGTCTACCGAAGCGAGCAGGCACTGGCCGGCGGCATAGCGATAGGCCACGCCGCCCAGCACCGAGATCTTGCCACCCTGCACGACGAGACAGAAGGAAGGCCGGTACAGTGCGGGGATCGGGCCGCACGGCGTGTCCGCACGGTTGATCAGCAGGCCATCGATCGGTGTCTCCCGGCCATGGGTCCGCCAGTGGCGTTCGATCAGCGGCGCGAGATCGCATAGGCTCGTCATGGACCGCACGATAACCGCCGGTGGGTGCGCATGCACGGCTCAATGCGATGCTTTGATAGGATCGGGCAGGACATTGATCGGATCGGCGTCGCCGTGCCGCACGTTCGCCGTCTATTTCGGTCCCAACCGATCCCGTCAGGAGAACGACCCATGCGCATGCGCCAGCTCGGCCACAGCGGCCTCTTCGTGTCCGAACTCTGCCTCGGCACCATGACCTTCGGCGGCAGCGAGGGCATGTGGGGCCAGATCGGCAAGCTCGGGCAGGAGGAAGCCGACGCGCTGACCAAGACCGCACTCGACGCCGGCATAAACTTCATCGACACCGCCAACGTCTATGCCGGCGGCGAAAGCGAACGTATCCTTGGCCAGTCGCTGAGGAACCTCGGTGTCGCCCGTGACGATGTCGTGATCGCGACCAAGGTGCTGGGACCGATGGGTGACGGCCCCAACGCACGCGGCGCCTCGCGCGGCCACATCATCAGCCAGTGCAAGCAGAGCTTGCAGCGCCTCGGGCTCGACCATATCGACCTGTACCAGATCCACGGCTTCGACCCTGCGACGCCGATCGAGGAGACGTTGGAGGCGCTCGACACGCTCGTCCGTCACGGTCATGTCCGCTATCTCGGCCTTTCCAACTGGGCGGCGTGGCAGGTGGTGAAGGCAGTCGGCATCACGCAAGCGCGGCGGCTGGCGCCGATTCTGTCGCTTCAAGCCTATTATACGTTGGTCGGCCGCGATCTGGAGCGCGAGATCGTGCCGATGCTCCGGTCCGAGAAGATCGGGCTGATGGTATGGAGCCCGCTCGCCGGCGGCTACCTGTCGGGCAAGTATGACGGCGAGGGCAACGATCCGGACGGCCGGCGCGCGACCTTCGACTTTCCGCCGGTCGACCGCACCCGCGGATCGGCGGTCCTCGCGGAAATGCGCCGCATCGCCGGGGGGAAAGGTTGCACCGTGGCACAGGTGGCGCTCGCCTGGCTGCTCCATCAACCGGTGGTCACCAGCGTCATCGTCGGCGCGAAGCGGGTCGACCAGCTTGCCGACAATATCGCCGCGACCGGCGTGTCGCTCGACGCGCACGATCTTGCCGCGCTCGATGCAGTGACGAAGCTGCCGCCGGAATATCCCGGCTGGATGCTTGAACGGCAGGGCGGCTATCGCGCGTGAGGAACTGCCGGGGCGAAGGGGACGGCGCGTTCTGCACTTGCTACGACACCGTCTTCCCGCCAGCGACATGCGGGATCAGACGAGGGTCATGAGGGATGTCAGCCTCGCTAGCGTGCCGGTCTCGCGACAGTTGAGACACGAACAGGCGCATCTCCAGTCGACCAGCCGCCCTCGTCGCTGCGCGCAACATCGTTCGCAGTTGCGGTTCCAGGCGTCGGGAAAGCTGATCTGACGGCTGGCCTTATTCAGGATGGGCGCGCACGAGACTGGGCACCCGACGTGACGCCCACGCGCAGATCGCTACTGCCCGCCAGCCTTGGCGGGAACGACGCGACCGGTGCGCGGGGGGATCTGCCGCCATGCCGCGTAGAGCAGTGCCCCGCTGGCCATCGCGGCAGCGACCGCCAGCGGTGCGGGCGGAAGCTCGGTCAGCAGCGTCACGCAGCGTTCCCATGCCTCGGTGCCACCGATCGTCTCGAACGCGATCATCTGTGCGGCAGTAGCGACGGCGGCAAGGGTGAAACCGATACCACGCCCTGGGGTGCGCGCCGCGAGCAGGGTAGCGATCAGCAACGTCAACAGGTTGGCAAGGTGGAACGACAGGCGAAAGCCGCCAAATCCTGCCGAGCCGCCGACCGGAAAGCCGGGGATTATCGGCAGCAATCGGCCAAGGATCGGCGGCAGGACCAGCAGCGCCGTTGCCAGCATGGCCGACCCGTGCGCTACTACCTGGCGGCGTCGGGTAAGGGCATAGGCGACCATGGCGATTACCGAGGCTCCGGCGATCATGTCGGCGCTCGCCAGCCGCGCGCCATAGGTGGCATGAAACGGGTCGGCGCCGCTTCGCCACAGCGATACCATGCTGTGCAACGCGAGCGGCCCCGCCGCCGCGAACAGTGGCAGAATGACGAAAGTGGCAAGGCCGTACCGCCGATGCCACGCGACCCGGTGGGTGGCGATCGACCAGCTCTGGACCGTCAACAGTGCCAGCCAAGCGGTCGCGGTGATGCCATGCGCATGCAGCGCGAACGGCGCCTCGCGCAGCCGACCGAAATAGCCGGGCCAGAAGGCGAGGACGATGAGCGGGAACAGGAGCGATAGCCAGCGATGGGCATGACGATATGGCATGATTCCCTTCCTCGAAAGACGCCTCCGATCCAGTGCTACTGCGCGTCGGCGATCGTCGCCTGCCGCGCGTTCGGCTTCACGCATCGCTGCGCTGGTTCCAGACGTGGGTGAAGGGCCGCGTCACCTGTTTGCCCGCGCCCGGCTGCTGGTCGAGACCATCATCCCCCACGACCGAGATCAGCTCGGCGTCCCAGTCGATCAGCGTGACGTGTTTGCGGGGATCGCGACAGTCGAGCAGGTCCTGCGCCATCGCCTTGCCAAGTCGGGAATAGGCGACACCGAGTCCGGGCGGCACCGTCACGGCGCGGGCAAGTTGCGCGGCGGACGGGACCGAGAATAGCAGCGCTGCGACGGCGACGCAGCATTGTCCGTATGTTCCTGCCCGCCCGAACATCGATCGCCTCCCGCTGCACGACGGCATATCATAGGGCAGTCGCCGGACGCTTCCTGTCCTTCATTTGGAGTAGGCGGCGAAGGGCGCGCATTTACGCTGCGCAATGTCCCGGCCGCAATCATGCCCCAATCGCGCCACCGTGACACCGGGGGCGTAACGATCGATTTCGCGCACGAAAAAGGGCGCCGCCGTTGCCGGGGCGCCCTTTCCGAAATCCGGTTTCCCGTGGCCCGAGGGCACGGGAAGGGGATTACATGCCGTTGTGCTCGGCCGAGTTCTCGATCGCGTCCGACGCGTCTTCGGCGTTTTCCGAAGCGTTCATCAGGTCGGCAGCGACGGCTTCGTTCGAGGTGTTCTCAGCCTGCGCTTCGAGGTTGTCGGCCAGCATTTCGAGGTTGTCCGACGCTGCGTCAGCGGCGTTGTCGGTCGGGGTGTTCTTGCAAGCGGCGACCGAGAGGAGGCCGGCTGCGGCGGCGACGAGCATGATCTTCTTCATAAGGGTAACTCCCAGAGAAATCCATTTCGCGAAAGGCCGGCGTCACCGCCGTCGCGAAGTTGCCGCAATAGCGCCTTCCGCGCCGCCGTCAATCGCCAATTGTGGCAGGAATGCGGCTTTGCGACCAATGGTGGGCCGTTTCCTACTTGCGACGAAACGGCCCGATGGGCTCCGGCGCGTTGGCGACGACGGCCAGCATCGCGGTCCATGCCGCTACGTTTTGCTGCAATTGCACAGGGTCGACTTTGTCCAACGTGTCGTCGGGGGTGTGGTGCAGATCGAAATAGCGTAGGCCCGATTGGGTGAGGTCGACGGCAGCGACATGTTGCGCCAGCGTCGGTCCGATATCGGTGCCGTCGCCGGCGACGGCGGTGCCGCGCGTGATGCCGAGCGGGGCTAGCGCCGTGGCGAGCCGGTCACCGATCGCGGCCGATTCGGGGGGCAGGGCGACATCGAACCGCCACACCCGGTCGGCGCCGAAATCGCTCTCGGCGGCGAGGACATGGGCATCGCCGGCATGCGCCTTCGCATAGGCCGCGCCGCCGACGCCGCCGACTTCCTCGGCACCGAACCACACGACGCGGATCGTGCGTCGCGGGCGACCGGCTTCCATGATCCGTTTGGCGGCGGCGGTGGTGATGCCGAGGCCGGCGGCATCGTCGAACGCGCCGGTGCCGAGGTCCCAGCTGTCGAGATGCCCGCCGATCAGCACGATCCCGGCGGCGGGATCGCTCCCCGGGACTTCGGCGACGACATTGCCCGATTCACGCATGCCGATCTGGCGCGGTGTCAGCGTCAGGCGCAGCCGGACCGGCCGTCCGCGCTTCAATACGCGTTCGAGCTGTTCGGCATCGGGCACCGACAGCGCACCCGCCGGTATGGCCACGGTGCCTGCCGGAAAGACGGTACTGCCGGCATGGGGGTTGCGGTGATGGTCGGTGCCGAGCGACCGGATGACGATCGCCGCCGCACCCTTTTGCGCGGCGATCGCCGGACCCGCCCGACGGACCGCGCCGAACGCGCCATAGCTCGATCCGTCCTGCGTCGCGGCCATCGCATGGCTGACGAACGCGATCTCGCCCTTCAGGCTGCCCGCCGGCGCGGCCTTCAGATCGTCGAGCGTCGGGAAGAAGGCGATTTCGGCTTCCAACCCCTTGGCGGGCGTCGCGCCCGAATTGCCGAGCGCCGCAATCGCAAGCGGCTGCGGGAAGGGGCTGACGATCGCGGCGCGTTCCTCGCCCCGGACCCAGACCGGCATTTTATACGGTTCGATGTGGACGTTGCTGAACCCCAGTGCCTTCAGCCGCACCACCGCCCAGTCGCGGGCGCGCGCTTCGCCGGGCGTACCGGCGAGGCGCGGGCCGATCTCGGTGGTGAGGCCTTCGGTAATGTCCCACGCGACGGTATCGGTCAGCGCGGCATCGCGCAGCGTCGCAACGTCCATCGACTGGGCAAAAGCGGGGAGGGGCAGGGCAAGGGCGGCGAGGAGCAGGCGGCGCATTGGGTTCCCCTTGTTCGGTTCTTTTCCGCTCCATACGGACAGCTTCAAAGAACGCAAATTCTCCCCGCCTGCGGGGAGGGGGACCAGCGAAGCTGGTGGAGGGGGAGGGCCGCGCAACGCAACCGTTCCGTATGCTGCCACCCCCCTCCACCGTCCTGCGGACGGTCCCCCTCCCCACGATGTGGGGAGGATTTGTCGGTCCACGTCGCCTGATGGGCCGCGCGTTGCCAAGTCCCTGGCCCATCGCTACATCGCGGCTGACGCTTATTCCCCATCCAGACATTCGAAACGGAGCCTTCGGCAATGGCCGTACAGTACAGCTATGTGATGAAGGGTCTGACAAAGACCTTCCCCGGCGCGAACAAGCCGGTGCTGAACAACATCCACCTGCAATTCCTGCCCGATGCCAAGATCGCGATCATCGGTCCCAACGGCGCGGGCAAGTCGACGCTGATGAAGGTCATGGCCGGCATCGACACCGAATTTACCGGTGAAGCGTGGGCCGCCGAAGGCATCAAGGTTGGTTACCTGCCGCAGGAGCCGAAGCTCGACCCGACCAAGACGGTCATGGAAAACGTCAAGGATGGCGTGCGTCCGGTCGCGGACCTCGTCGATCGCTTCAACGCCATCTCGGCCGAAATGGGCGATCCGCAGGACGACACCGATTTCGACGCGCTGATGGAGGAGATGGGCGAGCTCCAGGCGAAGATCGATGCGGTCGATGGCTGGAGCCTCGACAACCAGCTCGAAATCGCGATGGAGGCGCTGCGCTGTCCGCCGGGCGACGCATCGGTCGAAAACCTGTCGGGCGGTGAGAAGCGCCGCGTCGCGCTGTGCAAGCTGCTGCTCGAAAAGCCGCAGATCCTGCTGCTCGACGAACCGACCAACCACCTCGACGCCGAAAGCGTCGCGTGGCTGGAAAACTACCTCAAGGAATATACCGGCAACGTCATCCTCGTGACCCACGACCGGTACTTCCTCGACAATGTCGTGAACTGGGTGCTCGAGCTCGATCGCGGCCGCTACTACACCTACGAGTCCAACTATTCGGGCTATCTGGAGAAGAAGGCCAAGCGCCTCGAACAGGAAGAGCGCGAGGAAGCCGGCCGGGCCAAGGCGATCCAGGACGAACTGGCCTGGATGCGGCAGACGCCCAAGGCGCGCCAGACCAAGTCCAAGGCGCGTATCCGGGCGTTCGACGAACTGGTCGAACGGCAGGAGAATCGCGCGGTCGGCAAGGCGCAGATCCTCATCCAGATTCCCGAACGCCTCGGCGGCAAGGTGATCGAGGCCGAAGGTTTGACCAAGGCCTACGGCGACAAGCTGCTGTTCGAAAATCTCGACTTCAACCTGCCGCCGGGCGGCATCGTCGGCGTGATCGGCCCGAACGGCGCGGGCAAGTCGACGCTGTTCAAGCTCATCACCGGCCAGGAACAGCCCGATGGCGGCAAGATCGAGGTCGGACAGACGGTGAAGCTCGGCTATGTCGACCAGTCGCGCGACGACCTCGACCCCAACAAGAATGTCTGGGAAGAGGTGTCGGACGGCCTCGACGTGTTCCGTTTCGGCAAGCAGGAACTCGGCACGCGTGCCTATGTCGGCGCCTTCAACTTCAAGGGGCAGGACCAGCAGAAGAAGGTCGGCCAGCTTTCGGGCGGTGAGCGCAACCGCGTCCATATTGCCAAGATGCTGAAGGAGGGCGGTAACGTCCTGCTGCTCGACGAACCGACCAACGACCTCGACGTCGAAACGCTGCGCGCGCTCGAAGAAGCGCTGGAATCGTTCGCGGGCTGCGCCGTGGTCATCAGCCACGATCGCTTCTTCCTCGATCGGCTGTGCACCCACATCCTGGCGTTCGAAGGCGACAGCCATGTCGAATGGTTCGAGGGTAACTTCGAAGCCTATGAGGCCGACAAGCGTCGTCGCATGGGCGATGCCGCCGACCGTCCGACGCGGCTGGCGTACAAGAAGCTGACCCGCTGATCCTATGCCGGTGGTCGAGGAAAATGGGGCGGGGTCGAACGATCCCGCCGACGCGATCCGCTATCGCCTCGACCAGCAGCGCATCCTGGCCGAGTTCGGCGGGATCGCGCTGCGCAGCCGCGATATCGACGAGATCGTCCGCGCCGCGGTCGAACTCGCCGCGCGCGGGATGCGGACCCGGCTCGCCAAATTCCTGCACCATGATGCGGCGCGCGGCGGACTGATCGTCCGCGCCGGCATCGGCTGGAACGAGGGTGTCGTCGGTGGTGCGGAGATGGGCGACGATCTCGGATCGCCGGCCGGCTTCGCCTTCCAGACCGGCGAGGCGGTGATCTCCAACCATCTGCGCGACGAGAAGCGCTTTCGCACGCCGGGCTTCATGGCCGACCATGGCGTCAAGCGCGCGATCAATGTGCTGGTCGAGGCGAATGGCAAGCGTTTCGGCGTGCTCGAAGTCGACAGCCGCTCGGACGGGCGGTTCGAGGAAGACGACCTCGCCTTCATGCAGGGCTTTGCCAATCTGATCGGCGTCGCGATCGAGCGGCTCGAGGCGGAGGCCAATCTGCGCGCTGCGATCGAGCATCAGGAATTGCTGACGCGCGAGGCGTCGCACCGGGTCAAGAACAGCCTCGCCATGGTGTCGGCGATGCTCAACCTGCAGATGCGCGAGGACGACGATCCGCGGGTGCAGCGGATGCTGGGCGATGCGCAGGCGCGGATCGTCGCGATCGGGCAGGCGCATGATCAGTTATGGCAGGGTGAGCGCGTCGGCGTGGTCGCGCTCGACCGGCTGCTATGCGGCATCGTCGACCAGTTGCGCGAACAGGCGCCCGACCATGCGATCGACTGCGATATCGCTCCGTTGACGGTCAGCGGCGATACCGCGATCCCGATGGGGCTGCTGCTGACCGAACTGGTCACCAACGCGGTCAAATATGCCTATGGCGAGGGCGGCGGTCCGGTGCGGATCGAAACGCGGTGCGACGACGGCGCGCTGACGTTGACGGTGATCGACCAAGGCGTCGGCCTGCCGGCGGACCTCGACCCGACCGTGGCGCGGCCGACGAGTCTCGGGATGCGGATGGTGAACAGCCTGTCGCGGCAATTGGGGGGCACGCTGGCGTTCGAGAATGCTCGGCCCGGGACGCGGGTGGTGTTTTCGATGCCGTTGCCCGAGGGAGTGTAGGGATTCGCCCCATCCTGCCGTTTGCTTCGAGCAGGTTCGGGCGCAGTCGAGAACCGCCCGTCGGTGCCCCACACCGTTCGTCCTGAGTAGCCATTCAGCCTGTCGAAACGGCGTATCGAAGGACTCGTGGCACAAGTGCTTCGATACGGGCCTTCGGCTTCGCTCAGTCCCTACTCTGCACGAACGGCGGCGTTCGTGGCACCGCCTTCTCGACGGTCGATTCTCGACAGGCTCGAAGCAAACGGAAGCGGGGAGGCAATGGGCTGGGTAAGGGCAGCCTCCTCAGACCAGCTTTACGAACACCCCGGTATCGCGCCGCTCCACCTCGAACGCCTTCACCTTCTCAATCAGGTCCGACAGCCGCTTGAACCCGTAGTTGCGGGTATCGAAGCTCGACCGGTTCGCCGCGCGCTGGCCGACTTCCGACAAACTCGCAAACCCTCGCTTATCGACCTTTGACGCATCGTATGCATCGGACAACAGCTTCACCAGCGCCGCGTCGATCTTTTGCTGCTTGCGCGCCGGCGCGGGGGCAGGTTTGGCCGCGGGCGCCGCGGCCGGTGCCGCGACCCCGCCGATCGCGGGCGGCAGCGGCATGTTCGCCACATCCTCGACGTCCAGCGAGGCGACGTCGATGAACCGCGTGCAGCTTTCGCGAAACCCTTCCGGCGTGCGGTCGGTGCCGAAACCATAGACCGGCACGCCTTCCTGCCGGATGCGCTGGGCGAGCGGCATGAAATCGCTGTCCGACGACATGATGCCGAAACCGGTAATGCGGCCGCGCAACAGCAGGTCCATCGCGTCGATGGTCATGCGCATGTCGGTCGCGTTCTTGCCTTTGGTAATGTCGAACTGCTGGAACGGCTCGATCCCGTGGCGCATCAGCAGCGCCTTCCAGCTTTTCAGCCCCGGCTTTTCCCAATTGCCATAGGCGCGCCGGACGTTGACGGTGCCAAACTCGGCCAGCACCGTCAGTACCGAATCGAGATAGGCGGCGCCGGCATTGTCGGCATCGATCAGCAACGCGACGTTGCCGGTGGGCGGAGTGTGGGTGACCATCGTTACTCCCTACTGCACGCCGCTCCCGGCGGCTATGCTTCCTGCGCGCGGCGTTCCTCGGCCCGGCGCAACATGGTGTGGGCCAGTTCCTCCTCGCCCAACACGACCTGATCGACGCCGTGCCGCTCCAGATAGCTGACTTCCTCGGCGGAATGCGCGCGCGACAGAATGTAGAGACCGGCGTTCATCCCGCGCGCATGCTGGACGATCGCGCCCGCCTCGAACCCGCAGGGGATGGCGATCAGCAGCTTGGTCGCCTCGCCGACACCCGCGTCGCGCAAGACATTGGGGTCGAGGGCGTTGCCCAGCACCACGCTCCAGCCATGGGCGGCGGCAGCGCGTGCGGTATCGGCCTGATCCTCGATCACGACGAAGGCGCGGCCGGCGTCGCGCAGCCCTTCCGCGATCAACCGCCCGACCCGGCCCGCACCGACCAGCACGACATGATCCTCGCGCGCCTTTTCGCGCTCGGTCTCCTGCGCCTCGTTGACCGATGGTTCGTCGCCGCGTCCCGCAACCGCGCCGAACAGGAACGGATTGACCATGATCGACAGGATCGCGCCCGCGAGGATCAGGTCGCGCCCAGCGTCGGGCAGGATGCCGAGATTGGTGCCGATCCCGGCAAGGATGAACGAGAATTCGCCGATCTGCGCAAGGCTGGCGGCGATGGTCGCAGCGGTGCGGTTTGGGTGGCCGAAAGCGCGGACGATCACCCACGCTGCAGCCGATTTGCCGACCACGATGATCGCGACGGTGGCGAGCAGCGGTCCGGGTTGTTCCATCACCACCTTCGGATCGAACAACATGCCGACCGACACGAAGAACAACACCGCGAACGCATCGCGCAAAGGCAGCGTCTCCTGCGCCGCGCGCCGGCTGAGCGGGGTTTCGCCGAGGATCATGCCGGCGAAGAACGCGCCGAGTGCAAACGACACGTCGAACGCCAGTGCCGCCCCGAACGCCACGCCCAGCGCGATCGCCAGCACCGCCAGCCGGAACAGCTCGCGCGATCCGGTATGCACCACCCAATGCAGCGCCCATGGAATGACCCGCCGTCCGACGACCAGCATCAGCGTAACGAAGCCGGTGACCTTCAGCAGCGTCATCACGACCGCGGTGACGATCGCGCCGGGCGCCGCCGCCTTGGCCGGATCGATCGCGGCGGCGACGACCGGCAGCAGGACCAGCGCCAGCACCATGGCGAGATCCTCGACGATCAGCCACCCGACCGCGATTCGCCCGCGTTCGGTCTGCACCAGCGCGCGCGCCTCCAGCGCCCGCAGCAGCACCACCGTGCTCGCCACCGCGAGGGCAAGGCCGAACACAATCCCTGCCATCAGCGACCAGCCGAGAAACTGGCTCAGTCCCCAGCCCATCGTCGTCGCGACCGCGATCTGCACGACGGCCCCCGGCACGGCGATGCGCCATACCGACAACAGGTCCTTCAGCGAGAAATGCAGCCCCACCCCGAACATCAGCAGAATGACGCCGATCTCCGCCAGTTCGGTCGCGATCCCCGAATTGGCGACGAAGCCCGGCGTGAACGGCCCGATCAATACACCGGCCATCAGATAGCCCGCGATCGGTGACACGCGCAGCTTCTGCGCCGCCGCCCCCATGACGAACGCCGCGACCAGTGCGGTGACGATGGTTCCGATCAGCGGCGTGTAATGGGGCATCGGTTCTCCTCGGCCGGTTCATAAATCCAACGGGCGTGGCGACACTTGGGTTCGCCAGCGTACCGTTTTTCGTCGTCGATGTCGTTCCGGACGTCGGAACGATGATGGCAAGCGATATCGGAACCGCTATCAACCCGCCTGCCATGCGGCAGGGGGGACGCCATCGACAAGGCACTGGTCATTATCGACATGCAGCAGGAGATGCAGGCGCGGATCGATGCGGGTCGTCCGCACGTCCATGGCGATGCACCGACGCGGATAGCGGCGTTGGTCACTGCATTCCGGCATGCGGGGCAGGGGGTGGTCCATGTCCGCCACGCCGAAACCGATCCTGCGTCTCCGCTGCATCCCGACGCGGCCGGCTATCCGCCAATGCTCTGCACGACGGAGGCGCCAGGGGAGCCGGTGTTCGTGAAGCACAGTTCGTCCGCCTTCGCCACGACTGATCTTGCGAACCATCTTCGCGCAATCGGTTCGCCAAAACTCTACGTGGTCGGAGCGGTCGCGGAGTTCTGCGTCAACTCGACCGTCCGCGCTGCCGTCGACCTTGGTTTTCTAGTAGAAGTCGTCGCTGATGCCGTGCTCGGCTTCGACCTTCCTAGCCATGATGCGCAGACTATCTTTGACGTGACGATGGCGTTGCTCGCCGCAGACTTCGCCAAGGTGACCGACAGTGCCGCCGTGATCACGTCGCTTCACGGATAGGCGATCGCCATTACCTCATATTCCTTCGCCCCCGCCGGCAGCGCGACCGTGCGCACGTCGCCCACCGCACTCCCGCGCAAGGCCCGCGCCATCGGCGAGTTCCAGCCGATCCGCCCCTTGCCGGCATCGGCTTCGTCGTCGCCGACCAGTTCGAGCGTGCGATGGTTGTCGTCCTCGTCGGCGATCGTCACGGTCGCGCCGAACCACGCCCGGCCGCGTTCGGTCTGCGCGGCGGGATCGACGACCCGCGCCGCCTTCATCCGCTTGGCGAGGAAACCCAGCCGCCGGTCGATCTCGCGAAGGCGTTTGCGGCCATAGATATAGTCGCCATTTTCCGACCGGTCGCCATTCCCTGCGGCCCAGGCGATGACGTCGACCAGCTTAGGTCGCTCCTCGCCCAGCAACTGGTCATATTCGGCCTTCAACACGGCATAGCCCGCCGGGGTGATGTAGTTCGGACGCGGTTCGCTCATCCCGGTCGGTTCTTCCCCAGATACCAGCTAAGGTTGTTCGGCCCGCGCGACCGCGCCTTGTCGGCATGGATCAGGTCATAGACGACCGCATTTTCCAGCACGCGCTGCACATAGCCGCGAGTTTCGGACAGCGGGATCTTTTCGATCCATTCGATCATGTCGACGCCGGGCGTGCGCGGGTCGCCATTGGCGCGGATGAACTTGTTCACATTGCCCGGCCCGGCATTATAGGCGGCGATCGCCAGTGGATAGCTGCCGCCATAATAATCGAGCATCCGCTGGATATAGCTCGACCCCAAGGCCATGTTGAACGCCGGGTCGTTGAGCGCGGTCGGGCTGTAGGTCAGCCCCAGCTTGGTCGCGGTCTCGCGCGCGGTGCCCGGCATCAACTGCATCAGCCCGCGTGCGCCCGCCCGGCTGACGGCGGTACGGTCGAACTGGCTTTCCTGTCGGGCGATAGCATGGATCAGCGTGAACTGGTCCTGTTGCGGCCCGCCCACCGGCACCGACGGATAGCCCGCCAGCGTATAGTCGCTATGCCCGTTCAGCAGCGCGCTGCGCCCGACCATCACCGCCAGGTCGGGGCGGTCGATCGCCTTGGCCAGCTCGACTGCCAGTGCATGGTCGGTGTCGCTGCGCGCATCCTCGGCGATCTTGCGGATGAACAGGCTCTGGTCGGCATATTGGCCGGTGCGACCCAGATAGCGGGTGGCCCGCGCCATTTCGCCATTCATATAGGCGGCGCGCAGATCGGCCGGCACGGCGGTCGCGACGGCGGTGGCGGGCGGCGCGCGCAACGGGCGGCCGATCCGCTCGCTCGCCAACTGGCCATAGAACAAGTCGCCGAGATCGGCCGCCTGCGCATACCAGCGGTCGGCAGTGGGACGATCGCCCGCCGCCTCCGCCGCGCGGCCTGCCCAATAATAGCCCTTGGTCCGGACCGTCGGCGTCCGCGACCCGCTGGCGTAACGTGCGAACATCCCCGTCGCGTCGCTCGGCCGGTTGAGTTGCTGCAGCGCGATGGTGCCCGCCAGCCAGGCGAGGCTGGTATAATCGTCGCGCTCGCCATAGCCGGCGTCGGCGACGATCGTACCCGCCGGAAAGGCATCGTCGATCTGCGAGGCGATACGATAGGCGAGGTCGTACTGGCTGTCGGCCTGCGCCGCCCGCGCGTTGGTCAGCAGGACTTCGAGCCATTCCTCGATATCGCCGGGCGTCCGCGACAGCCGGCGCGGCTGCGCCAGATAGGCACGCGCCGCGCCCGACTGGCCCGATGCCCGCAGCCAGCTTGCCCGATCGGCGATATAGCCCGGATCGGCGCGGTCGACGCCCGGCTGTTCGCCGCGCACGCTGGCATCGGCGGCGTTGGTGCGGAACGCCATCCGCGCGTCGAAGGTCGGGCGCATCGCCGCCGAGACATAGCCGATCTGGCGCAGCCCGGCGGTCGTCGCCCCCTGCCACAGCATTTTATCCATCCGTGCGTCGTGGTCGGTCGGCGCCAGGGCGCTCGC
Source organism: Sphingomonas epibiotica (assembly GCF_039615155.1). Lineage (NCBI taxonomy): Bacteria > Pseudomonadati > Pseudomonadota > Alphaproteobacteria > Sphingomonadales > Sphingomonadaceae > Sphingomonas > Sphingomonas epibiotica. Next base: position 399,689 of record NZ_JBDGHY010000002.1, read on the forward strand.
AAAGCGGCCAAGCAACGTCGCTTCGTCGGCCGGACGCAGCACGCCGCGCCGCCACGCCGCCCGCGCCGCCGCCTGCGCTTCGGGCAGCCGTCCGCTGGCCGCCAGCGCCTCCGCATAGCGCAACTGCCCGGCGGCGGTGCGCGGCGGGAAGCGGGTGAAGAAGCGCAGCACCGTCGCCGCATCCTGTCCGCCATCGGCCAGTACGGTTTCGGCAGCGGCGCGGCGGCTGGTCTCACCCGGAAACCCCGGATGCGCCAGCAGGAAGCGGGCATAGTCGGCGAAGGGGTAATTGTCCGACTGCTGTAGCCGTTTCCAGTCGGCCAGCACCGGCTGGATCGGGTCGTAGGGTACCGGCGCGGGCACCGGCTGCACCATCGGCTGGGCAGCGGGCGCGACCGGTTGCACGATCGGTCGCGGCGTGACGGGGGCAGGGGCCTGCGGAGCGGTCTGCAACAGCCCGGTGGCCATGGCGGCGCTCGCGACGCCGGTGAGCAGGAACGCGCTCTTGAACACGGTGGTCAGCATACTGGACATGATATGGAAGCGCGCCCTATCTGTCGCCACCTTTTCGGCTCGAATCCCTGTCCACGGAGCGCAACCACCATGTTTTCCGGATCGATCCCGGCCCTCGTCACGCCGTTCGCCGACGGCAGGTTCGACGAAGCCTCGTTCCGTGCGCTGGTCGACTGGCAGGTTGAAAGCGGATCGAGCGCGCTGGTCCCGTGCGGCACCACCGGCGAAGCCGCGACGATGACGATCGAGGAGCATGACCATGTCGTGCGCGTTTGCGTCGATCAGGCACAGGGCCGGGTGCCGGTGATCGCCGGTTGCGGATCGAACGACACCGCGGTCGCGCTGCACCACATCCATGCGGCCAAGGCGGCGGGCGCCACCGCCGCGCTGCTCGTTCCGCCCTATTACAACCGCCCCAATCAGGAAGGCGTGTTCCGCCATTTCGAGGTGCTTGCCTCGCAGGGCGGCCTGCCGATCGTCCTGTACAACGTGCCCGGCCGCACCATCACCGACATCGCGGTCGAGACGGTCGAGCGTATCGTCAGGGCATTCCCCGAGGTGGTCGTCGGCATCAAGGACGCGACCGGACAGATGGCGCGCGTGTCCGAACACCGGCTGCGCTGCGGCACCGGGTTCGCGCAACTGTCGGGCAATGACGACATGGCGCTCGCCTTCAACGCGATGGGCGGGGTCGGCGCGATTTCGGTGACCGCCAATGTCGCGCCGGCGATGTGCGCCGAGTTTCAGGACGCGTGCGCGGCGGGCGATTATGGCCGGGCGCTGACGATCCAGGACCGTCTCTTCCCGCTCCATGCCGCGCTGTTCAGCGATGCGTCGCCGGGGCCGGTCAAATATGCCCTTGGGCGCGTTCGTCCCGGCTTCCCGACCGACCTTCGCCTGCCGATGACGCCGGCGTCCGAAGCGTCGCGGGCGGCGGTCGATGCCGCGCTGGCGCATGCCGGACTGGCAGGTTGAACGAAGGCGCCGGACCGATGCACGTTATTGCGATTGCTCGGCGGCGCTCTTAACACGTGCGGCATATGCCTAACGGACATTTGTCGCTTCAAACGGTTACCGGTCGGGAAATCGCCGACCGTGACTGGTCGGGCACTCCGCTCGGCCCGATCGAATCCTGGCCGGTATCGCTGCGTTCGTTGCTGGCGATGATGTTGTCCTGCCCGACGCCGATGTTCCTCGCCTGGGGTCCGGACCTGCGGTGTTTCTTCAACGATGCCTATCGCCCGATCCTCGGCGTCCGCCTCGACGGGGCGCTGGGCGAGCGGTTCGATATCGTCTGGGCCAATATCTGGGACGAACTGATCCCGCTGGTCGAAGAGACCATGGCCGGGGGCAGCATCACCGCCACCGATATGAAACTCGATCTCGCCCGTACCGGCGAGCCCGAGGAGAGTTGGTGGACCTTCACCTATTCGCCCGCCTTCGATGACGAAGGCCGGGTCGCCGGCCTGCTCTGCGTCACCGGAGAGACCACCGCCCGCGTCGTGGCCGAGCGGGAACGCGCCGCTGCCGACGAACGGCTGCAACAGGCATTGTCGGCGGGGCGCAACATCGGCGCATGGGACTGGGACGTGCAGAACGATATCGTCCGCGCCGATTCCCGCTTTGCGCTGCTTTATGGCGTCGACCCTGCGGTCGCGGAACAGGGTGCGCCGATCGGCACCTTCTTCGCCGGCCTGCACCCCGACGACCTACCGCATACCCAGCGACAAATTGCGGTGGCGATGGATCCGTCGGGCGATGGCACGTTCATTTCGGAATATCGTCTGCTGCGCGCCGACGGCACCAGCCGCTGGGTCTCGGCGCAGGGTCGGTGCAGTTTCGACGACGACGGCCGTCCTACCCATTTCCCCGGTGTCAGCTACGACATCGACGACCGCAAACAGGCCGAACTGGCGGCACTGGCGGCAAAGAACGAGCGCGAATTCGTCCTGTCGCTCAGCGCGCGTCAGCGGGCGGCGACCGATCCCGACGCGATCATGCGCTTCACTGCTCGCGCGCTGGGCGAGCGGCTCGACGTCCACCGTATCTGTTTCGCACGGGTGGGCGAGAACCGGGTCCGCTACATCGCCGGCTGGAACGACGGAGCGCTGCCGCCGCTGACCGGCGATCATTCGATCGACCGGATGGGGCGGAGCAATACCGCGCTGCTGCGCGCCGGGCGGACGGTGGTGTCCGATGCCTTCGCACAGGACGACCGGTTCGAAGCCGAGACCGTCGCCAGCTACAGCGCCCGGTCCGGCCTTGCCGTGCCGCTGCGACGCGACGGGCGCCTCGAAGGGCTGCTGATCGTCGGCCATGGCGAACCGCGCCACTGGCTGCCGGGTGAGGTCGCGCTGGTGCAGGAGATCGCCGAGATCAGCTGGGTCACCATTCAGCGCGCCGATGCGCTGCTGCGGTTGGAGGCGAAGGTCGGGCGACAGGGCGCGCAGCTCGAACGGGTCGCGACCGAACTGCACGATGCCGCTTCCGCCCGCGCCGCTGCCGAGACGCAGGTGCGCCAGCTGCAGAAGATGGAGGCGGTCGGCCAGCTGACCGGGGGCATCGCCCACGATTTCAACAACATGCTGGCCGTAGTGATCGGCGGGCTCGACATGATCGATCGCCGCCTCGCCACCGGCCGCAACGATGTCGGCCGCTATGTCGAGGCGGCGAAGGAAGGGGCCACGCGCGCCGCTGCGCTGACCCAGCGTCTGCTCGCCTTTTCGCGTCAGTCGCCGCTGTCGCCCGAACCGATCGAGGGCAACCGGCTGATCGCCGATCTGACCGACCTGCTGACCCGGACGCTGGGCGAGCGGATCGCGGTGGAGACGGTGCTCGGCGCCGGGCTGTGGCGGGCGGAGGCGGATCGCGGGCAGTTGGAGAATGCGCTCGTCAACCTCGCGGTCAACGCGCGCGACGCGATGCCCGATGGCGGACGACTGACGATCGAGACCGCCAACGCGCATGTCGGCGACGACTATGCGCAAGAGGCCGACATGGCTGCCGGGCAATATGTGCTGATCGCGGTTAGCGACACCGGCACCGGCATGGCGCCCGACGTGCTGGCCAAGGCGTTCGACCCGTTCTTCACCACCAAGCCGGTCGGGCGCGGTACCGGGCTGGGTTTGAGTCAGGTGTTCGGATTCGTCCGCCAGTCGCGCGGCCATGTCCGCATCTATAGCGAACCCGACGTCGGCACGACTGTCCGCCTCTATCTGCCGCGCTTCTATGGCGAGGCGCCGACGCCCGCAGCGCGCGCCACGCTGGCACCGGTCCGCGGCGGCGGCCTGCATGAATCGATCCTCGTGGTCGAGGACGAACCGCGCGTCCGCAGCTTCTCGGTCGAGGTGCTGCGCGATCTCGGCTACAACGTCTTCCACGCTTCGGACGGACCGGAGGCGATCGGCCTGCTCGAAGACGGATTGCAGGTGACGTTGCTGTTCACCGACGTGGTGATGCCCGGCATGACCGGCCGCGAACTCGCCGACCGGGCGCTGGCGATGCGGCCCGATCTGCGCGTGCTGTACACGACCGGCTATACCCGCAACGCCGTGGTGCATAACGGCGTGCTCGATCCGGGCACCCGGCTGCTGCCCAAGCCGTTCGACGTCGACGAACTGGCGCGGAAGGTCAGGGAAGCGCTCGACGCCTGAATCCTACCCGCGGAGCGGGGAGGAGTTTGTGAGCGGCGCTTCCCCTCCGCCCCCTGACCCCCTATGTCCGCGGCATGAGCCGTCCGCGTCCCCAACTGTTCGACAAGAAGAAGACCGTCGCCGAAAACCGTCGCGCGCGCTTCGATTACGAGATCGACACCGTCTACGAGGCCGGCATCGCGCTGACCGGTACCGAGGTGAAGTCGCTGCGCTTCGGCGAGGGGTCGATCACCGAAAGCTATGCCGATGTCCGCGACGGACAGGTATGGCTCATCAATTCGAACGTGCCCGAATTCAGCCACGGCAACCGCTTCAACCATGAACCGCGCCGCCCGCGTAAACTGCTGCTTCACGAACGCGAGATAAACAAGATGCACGGGGCGGTGGCGCGCGACGGCATGACGCTGATCGCGCTATCGGTGTATTTCAACGGCAAGGGGCGGGCGAAGGTCGAACTGGCACTGGCCAGAGGTCGCAAGAACCACGACAAGCGCGAGCATATCAAGGAGCGGGACTGGAAGCGTGAACAGGGAAGGTTGCTCCGCGACCGTGGCTGATCCGGTGGGCGAAGACCGGGGGCTGGGCAGCCGTGCGCTGCGCTGGATCCGTGCGAACCTGCCGACGCGCGAATCGATCGAATCGATCCGGTTCCTGCGCCCGGTCGCCCACCGCGTGCTGGCCCCCGAACTGTGGCGCTTCACCCGCCGTTCGGTCCCGCGTGGCGTGGCGCTGGGCATGTTCACCGGCATCCTGATCCCGCTCGGCCAGATCCCGGCATCGGCCGTCCTCGCCCTTCCGCTACGCGCCAACGTTCCCGCCGCGGCGCTGACGACCTTCTTCACCAACCCGATTACGACGCCGCTGCTGTTCATCCTGTATTATAAGGTCGGCGCGTGGCTGCTCCACCTCGACCGCGTCGTGCCGGGCGACCCGATCGGCAATGCGGTCGCCGCACCGCCGGGCTGGCTCGACTGGCTGGTGGCGGAGGTCGGCCCGGCGACCGCGCTCGGCATGCTGGTATGTTCGGTGGTCGGCGCGGTGCTCGGCTATGCCATCGCGGCGCTCGGCTGGCGGTGGTGGATCGCGGCGAAGTGGAAGCGGCGCGGCCATGGCGCGCGGTCATAGATCCTCCAAACCCGTTCGTGCAGAGTAGGGGCTGAGCTTGTCGAAGACCCGTATCGAAGCACTCTTCGCGGTCCTTCGATACGCCGCTTCGACAAGCTCAGCCCCTACTCAGGACGAACGGGTTTGGGAAGTTCCCGACGTCACAACCTGACCCGTTCGGTTCGAGCAGCTTCGAGCTTGTCGAGAAGAGGGTTGGGTGAACCATGCCCCGCATGGTTCAGGATTGTCCGGGGGACAACCCGACCCGGCCCTCGTCGAGAACTGGGTCGTTTGGGACACGCCCTTCTCGACTACGGTTCTCGTAAGCGTGACATTCAAACCAACCTAGATATTGACGATCGATATGCCTTGGGTGCAGCATGACCGTATCACCCGATACGAAGAGGCTTTCCCGATGCGGCGTAGTTTCGTCCTGACCACCTTGCTCGCGGCTTCCGCTCTGTCCGCTTGCGCGACGCAGCCGACCGCGCCCGTGGAAACCGCCGCCGTACCGGCGCCTCCGCCTGCCGAAGCCGCCCCGGCACCCAAGCCCGAGATCGGCGATTTCGGTTTCGACGTCGCCGGCATGGACCGCGCGGTGAAGCCCGGCGACAATTTCTACAAATACGCCAATGGCAGCTGGGAAAAGATCACGCCGATCCCGGCCGACAAGTCGAACTACGGCATGTTCACCGCGCTCGACGACCTGTCGAAGACGCGCACCCGCGAACTGCTCGATACCGCGAAGAACGATCCCAATTCGAAGATCGGCACGGCCTATGCCACCTATCTCGATCAGGCGGCGATCGAGGCCAAAGGACTGGCCCCGATCCAGCCATGGCTGAACGAGATCAAGGCGCTGAAGTCGAAGGCCGGCTATGCCGCGCTGGCGGCCAGGGCGTCGCAGGCCGGCGTCGGCGCGCCGTTCGGTGCCTATGTCGGCCCGGACGACAAGCAGCCGACCGTCTACGCGCTGCAGACCGCGCAGGCCGGCCTCGGCATGCCCGACCGAGACTATTATCTCTCGACCGATGCCAAGCTGGTCGAACAGCGCAACGCATATCAGGCGCATCTCGCCAAGATGCTGACGTTGGCGGGCGAGCCCAACGCCGCCGCCCGCGCCGCCGCGATCGTCGCCTTCGAAACACGGATCGCCAAGGCGCACTGGACGCGGATCGAAAGCCGCGATGCGAACAAGACCTATAACAAGATGACCGTCGCCCAGTTGCAGCGCCGCGCGCCGGGCTTCGACTTCGCCACCTATTTCCGGGGTCTGGGCGCCAGCACCACCGATGTGATCGTCGCGCAGCCGACCGCCTTCACCGGCATGGCGAAAGTGATCGGCACGGCACCGTTGTCGGTGCTCAAGGACCAGATGCTGGTGCGTTCGCTCGATAATTTCTCGAGCGTACTGCCGCAGGCGTTCGATCAGGAAAACTTCGCCTTCTACGGCACCGTCCTGTCGGGCACGCCGCAGCAGGAGGAACGCTGGAAGCGCGCGGTCGACTTCACGTCGGACGCGGTCGCCGATGACGTCAGCCAGGCCTATGTCGCCAAATATTTTCCACCAGCGACCAAGGCGGCGGCCGACGAACTGGTCCGCAACGTAACCGAGGCGATGGGCCGTCGTATCGACAATCTCGATTGGATGGCTCCCGAGACCAAGGCGAAGGCGCGGGCCAAGCTCGCCGCCTTCACGCCCAAGATCGGTTATCCCGATCAGTGGCGCGACATGCGGGACCTGACGATCACGCCGGGCGATGCGTTCGGCAACATGCTGCGTGCGAACCAGTGGCAGCAGCGCTACAACGTCCAGCATCTCGGCAAGCCGATCCAGAAATGGGAATGGTTCATGACGCCGATGACCGTGAACGCCTATGCGAACCCGGTGATGAACGAGATCGTGTTCCCCGCCGCGATCCTGCAGCCGCCCTTCTTCGATCCGAACGCCGATCCGGCGGTGAATTACGGCGCGATCGGCGCGGTGATCGGGCACGAGATCAGCCACCATTTCGACGATCAGGGCCGCAAATACGACGTCAACGGCAGTCTTACCGACTGGTGGACCGCCGAGGACGTCAAGCGCTTCGAGGAACGCACCGCCGCGCTGGTCAAGCAATATGACGCCTATGAGCCGCTGCCCGGGCTGCACGTGAAGGGCGAATTGACGCTGGGCGAGAATATAGCCGACCTTGCCGGACTGACCGCGGCGTGGGACGCCTATACCCATGCCTATCCGGGCGAGCAGAAGGCGATCGACGGCTTCACCCCCGAACAGCGTTTCTACCTCGGCTGGGCGCAGGTGTGGCGGCGCAGCTACCGCGAGGCGAATCTGCGCCAGCGTCTGCTGACCGACCCGCACAGCCCCTCCGAACAGCGCGCCTGGGTCGTCCGCAACCTCGACCCGTGGTACAAGGGCTATACGCCCGCGACCGGCGAATATCTGTTCCTCCCGCCCGAACAGCGCGTCCGCATCTGGTAACCCGTGATCCCTCTCCCCATCAGGGGAGAGGGATGCGCAGACTTGGTCTTCGCGTAAGCGAAGGCCTGGTCGAAGCTGGGTGAGGGGAGGCGCTCGCTTATGCGAGCGCGCGAGCCAAAGGCTCGCGTCGCTCAGGCTTCAACCCGCCCGTTCCCCGCTGGCCGGGCCCCACAACGCTTGACGGACGCAGGCCGTCACCCCAACAGCCTATCCATGCTGCCGAAATTTTCCGCCGGGCCGTCGCCGGTACTGCCGTTGATTACCGCGCTCGCCGCCGGGGTCGTCGCGGGTGCCATCATCCTTTGGATGATCGGCAGCGTCCCCGTTGCGGCGGGCTTCGCGGCGGCGGCGGTGGTGCTGGCGGGCGTCGCGCAGGCGGTGCTGCACTGGACCGATACCCGCGCGCCGATCGAACCCGGTATCGACTGGTCGCTGGTGCAGACCATCGCCGCCACCTGTCCGCATGCGCTGGCGGTGACCGACCGCGCCGGACGGCTGGTCAGCGCCAACGACCGGTTCGCGACGATGTTCGGCGGCTACCCGACTCCGCCCGGCGTGCTCGGCGACGGGGTCGATGCCAATACGCTCGCCGGCGCTGCGCGATCGGCATGGCGCGACGGGGAGGCGAAGGCGACGGTGCGGCAGGGCGACGCCCCGCTCAACGTGACGCTTTACCGCGCCGGCGACAATATGCTCGTCTGGCAGTTCGAGGGCGGGCAGGTCATCGCCGAGGCGGTGTCGATGCGCACCATGATCGCCGGCACCGCTGGCGACCGGCTGGGGGCGGCGGGGGTGATGCTCGCGCTGCTGACCCCCGATGGTCGCATCCGCGCCGCCAACCGCGTGTTCCGCGCCCGCGCCGTCGGCAACGAGGACGCGGCTATCGAAGGGCGAGACTTCGCGCGCTTCCTCGTCACCGACCATCGCGGCCGGGTCCGTTTCGAGCGTGAGGGGCTGGGCGGCGACCCGTTGCGGATCGTGCAGGTCCCGATCACCGATGACCCTGCCGGGCCGATGCTGGTCGCGCTGCTCGACGAGGAAGAGGCGCCGGTCGGGCTGATGCCGATCGCCGCGCCGGGTTCGGCGGGGCAGGTGCGGGCGCTGGTGTCGCTGCTGCCGGTCGGCATGGCGCTGGTCGATCGCGACGGCCGCTTCCTGCACATGAACGACGCCTTCATCCGCGCGACCGGCGTCAATCCGGTCGCGCCGCCGCTCTATCCGGGCGATCTGGTGGTGCGCGAGGACAAGGCGGCACTGGCCGACGCCGTGCGCCGTTTCGCCGGGGGCGCGCAGCACAATGCCGACATGGCGGTACGGCTGGCCGATCGTTCCGACGAACCGATCGCGCTGACGATCGCCGGTGCGCGCGGGCTGGGCGAGGCCGCCGTCGTCCTGTCGCTGCGCGATACGGGCGAGGAGGGCAAGCTCAAGCGGCAGGTGGCACAGGCGACCAAGATGCAGGCGGTCGGCCAGCTCGCCGGTGGCGTCGCGCACGACTTCAACAACATCCTGACCGCGATCATCGGCCATTGCGACCTGATGCTGATGCGCCATTCGCCCGGCGACAGCGACTATGACGACATTCAGCAGATCCGCGCCAATTCGAACCGCGCCGCCAGCCTAACCCGCCAGCTCCTCGCCTTCTCGCGCCAGCAGACGCTGCGCCCGCAGGTGTTGCAGCTGCCCGACGTCATTTCCGAAGTCTCGAACCTGCTGAAGCGCCTGCTCGGTGAAACCGTACAGCTCGTCGTCAATCACGGGCGCGGGCTGGGGTCGGTCCGCGCCGATCCGGGGCAGCTGGAACAGGTCGTCGTCAACCTCGCGGTCAATGCCCGCGATGCGATGCTGTCGCAGGGCGGCAACCGCAACGTCCTGACCATCGAAACGCTGGCGACCAGTGCGCAGGAAGTCCGCGCGATGGACGACGACGTCCTGCCGGTCGGCGATTATGTGACGCTCAAGGTCTCCGACACCGGCACCGGCATCCCGCCCGAAATCCTGCCCAAGATCTTCGAACCCTTCTTCACCACCAAGGAAGTGGGGAAGGGGACCGGCCTCGGCCTGTCGACCGTCTATGGTATCATCAAGCAGTCGGGCGGCTATATCTTTGCCGAATCGCGCGCCGGGCGCGGCGCGACCTTCGTCATCCACCTGCCGGTCCATGCCGCCGCCGCCGAACCGCCGCGCATCGGCACCAATCCCAGGCTGAAGACCGAACCGACCGCGCCGACATGGGGATCGGGCACGATCCTGCTGGTCGAGGACGAGGATATGGTCCGCGCCATCGCCGAACGCGCGCTCACGCGGCAGGGCTATACGGTGATGACCGCCGAGAATGGCGAGGCGGCGCTGGAACTGCTTGCCGACCAGCCGCATATCGATCTGCTGATCTCCGACGTAGTGATGCCGACCATGGACGGCCCGACGATGGTCGGCCACGTACGCAAGGTCTATCCGACCTTGCCGATCCTGTTCATGTCCGGATATGCCGAAGAGCAGTTGCGTCGGTCGATTGATCTGGATCAGGTTTCGTTCCTGCCGAAGCCGTTTTCGGTCCAGCAACTTGCCACGGCGGCACGCGACGCCTTGGCAAAGACCTGAGCCATCGCCGAATCCTGTTGCGGTGTTCCCGCTTTGACCGCTAAGGACCGCCGGGTATGACTTCGCCCGCGCGTATCCTCGTTGTTGAGGACGAACCCCTGATCGCCATGATGCTCGAGGATTTCCTCGACCTGCTGGGGCGAACCGTGACCGGCACCGCCGACAGCGTCGCTTCGGCGATGGCTGCCGTCGATCAGGGCGGCATCGATGCGGCCATTCTCGACGTCCATTTGCGCGCCGGCGAAAAGAGCTGGCCGGTCGCCGACAAGCTGGCGGCGGCGGGCATTCCGTTCGTGCTCGCGACGGGAGGATCGGGCGACATGATCGAACCCGTCCACCGCGACCGCCCCGTCCTGTCGAAGCCGTTCACGATGGACGCGGTCGAGAAGGTGCTGAACGAACTAGGCTGATGCGCGCGGATATCCGCAACGCCCGGCCGACATAACCGCTTCACCGCACTGCCTGCACCCGCTAACCCCGCCACGGGAGAGGCGCATGGGTTCGATCAAGTCGACATTATCCGACCGGCAGGCCGTCTGGGCGTTCGTGCTCGGCTGTATCGCGGTGACGATCGGCGTCGTCGCGCATCTGCCGATGTTCGCAATGGCGCGGTCGATGGGTTATCATCTGGCGGGCATGCCGATGGACGGCATGATGCTGGGCGGGATGGCGTTGATCGTGCTCGGCACGCTGGTCGCTGCCTATGGCCTGTTGCCCCGCGACCTAGCCGCACAGCGTGCCGCCGCCGCCGACATCCTCGTCGCCGCACCCGAGGATGCCGAACTCGGCCTCGCCCATTGGGGGCTGATGGCGGTGCTGGTCGTCGCGCTCGTCATCGACGTGATGAAGCCCGCCTCGCTGGGCTTCACCGTGCCCGGCATGATCTCCGAATATGGCGTGCCCAAGCGCACCGTGTCGCTGGTGCCGTTCTTTGCGCTCGCCGGCACCGTCACCGGATCGGTGCTGTGGGGCTGGATCGCTGATGTCTATGGGCGAAAGGCGTCCATCCTGCTGTCGGCAGTGATGTTCGTCGGCACCTCGATCTGCGGCGCGATGCCCAGCCTCGCCTGGAACATCGCGATGTGCTTCATGATGGGCGCCGCCGCCGGAGGCATGCTGCCGGTCACCTATGCGCTGCTCGCCGAGATGATGCCCAACCGCCATCGCGGCTGGAGCCTCGTGCTGGTCGGTGGCCTCGGCGCGGTCGGCGGCTATTTCGCCGCCAGCGGCATCTCGGCGATCCTGCAACCGATCTTCGGCTGGCGTATCCTGTGGCTCGCCAACCTGCCGACCGGGCTGACGCTGGTGCTGCTCGGCGCGCTGATCCCCGAATCCGCCAAATTCCTGCTGGCGCGCGGTCGGGTGCAGGAGGCGGAGGCGGTGATGCGCCGCTTCGGTGCGAAGGCCAGCCGTGCGCCCGTCCGCATCACCGGCCCACGCGCGACCGCGCTGACCGGCATCAAACTCCATGGCAAGCTCGCCGCGCTCAGCATCTGCGCGCTGTCATGGGGCCTTATCAATTTCGGCCTGTTGCTGTGGCTGCCCGCCGATCTGGTCGCCAAGGGCTATTCGGTCGGCGTGTCGAGCCGCCTGCTGGCCGAAAGCGCGCTGATCGCCTTTCCCACGGTGTTCCTAGCCGCCTTTCTCTACAGCCGTTGGAGCACCAAATGGTCGCTCGCCGTCATGATCGCGCTGACCCTTGCCGGCCTGTTGCTGGTGTTGCAGCTCGAACTGGCGGGCAGCGGTAGTCCGGTGCTGCCGGTCGCGCTGCTGATCGTCGGCACCAACGGCATCATCGCCATCGTTCTACCCTATGCCGCCGAAAGCTTTCCGATGCGGGTGCGCGGGCGCGCGACCGGCTGGGTCGCCGCCTGTACCAAGGCGGGCGGGTTGATCGCACAGGGGCTGACCATCGCCGGCGTGGCGCTGTCGATGGGATCGTCGTCGCTGCTCGTCATGGTCCCCACCGCGCTGTCGCTGGCGCTGGTCGCGTGGTTCGGGCGCGAGACCCGCGGCCGCGACCTGCGCGATCTCGACGCCGACAACGGCCAGATCGGTCACGCGGCGTAGGGTCTGATCCGTTTGCTTGGAAGCGGCACAGGTCGGACCCGCCGCTACGCCGCCAGCCGCAATGCGTTGCGCCCTTCGCGCTTGGCGATATATAGCGCGGCATCCGCCCGGCGCAGCAGCCCCTCGGCGCTTTCGCCCGGCATCAGTTGCGCGACACCGACGCTGATCGTCACTCGGGGATTCTGTCCGCCAGCCTCGATCGCGCACCGCACCCGCTCGGCTGCGCCCAACGCCGCCTCGGCACCCGCGTCGGGCAGGACGATAACGAACTCTTCGCCCCCGAACCGGCCCAGCGTATCGGTCGCCCGCAACTCGGCGGCGGCGTTGGCGACGACGCGCTTGAGCACCTCGTCCCCGCCATGATGGCCGAACTGGTCGTTGATCCGCTTGAAATGATCGACGTCGAACATCGCCACCGATACCGGCCGGCCATGGTGCAGCGACGCCCGAACCGCTTCGTCGAGCGCCAGCGAGGTGCGCCGCCGGTTGGCGATACCGGTCAGCTGGTCGGTCTCGGCCATGATCGTGGCGCGCGCTGCCGCTTCCTCGGCCCGGATGCGCGCCGCTTGCAAGGCGGCCTCGTGTGCGACCTGTGCGGTAATGTCCTGGATGATTCCGAACAGCGCCGGCGGGCCGTCATCGTCGCGCCCGTCGATCTCGCCGCGCGACAGCACGTGCCGGACCTCGCCATCGGGCCGCACGATGCGCGCGGTGAATACAAAGCCATGCCGCCGTTCGATCGCCGCGCCGATCCGTTCGGACACCAGCGCGCGGTCCTCGGGATGATAGGCGTTGATCGCCGCATCTAGCGCGGGCGGGACGTCGCCGTCGATGCCGTGGATGCGGAATACCTGCGCCGACCAGCTGATCGTGCCGGTCCCGGTGTCGAGCCGCCAATGACCGACATTCGCGGCACTTTCCGCCAGTTGCAGCAACCGCATCTTCTCGGCCAGCCGGTCGATCAGCGCCCGGCGCGCCGCCAGCAACGCGGCGACCGGCAGCGACGCGGCGAACAGCGACACGAGGTAGAACTGCACGAAGATGCCGCGCGGGAGCATACCGCCGCGGTTCAGCCCGGGCAGGTCCGAATCGACGGCCAGCGTGATCGAACTGACGATCGCGACGATCAGCACGCCGCCCGCTGCGCCGATCGGACCCAGTCGGAATGCCGCGAACAGCACCGCCAGCATCGGCAGGAACAGCAACGGATAACTTTGCTGGGCAAATGCGATGGTGGTAACTGCCAGCACCGCTGCGAACACTCGCAGCATGACGGGTCTGTCCGGCAGGTTCCCGTTCTTGGGACGGCGCAACGCGTCCGCCACGATCAGCAGCAGCGGCGTGACGACCAGCATGCCCAGCAGGTCGGTCGTGAACCATGCAATCCATGTTTGCATCGTTGGATGGTGGGTCAGGATCGCGGCGATCGTCGCGCTGCCTGCGGTGGCGATGGTCGCGGCCATGCAAAAACAGGTCAGCCCGGTCAGGTCGGTGAAAGAGATGCGGCACCGTGCGCGCTTGTGCAGCAACCACACCGCAAGGACGGATTCGGCCATGTTCGCCACGGTGAAGACCGCGGCGATCCACCACCCGTTTCCGGCACCCAGATTGGCAGCGATACTGGCGATGGCGGCGGCGGCGACGTGCCAGCCGGCCTGTCGCCTCGGCGCGATCAGCAACGCCGCGAACAGGATGCCGCTCGCGGGCCACAGCGTCGCGATGCCGATACCGCCCTGCGTCAGGAACAAGGCGATCGCAGCGGCGAGATAATAGGCGATGCCGGTCGCGAGGACGGGCAGGGAAGGGCGGAGAATAGGGGCGACCTTCTGTTCCATCGGTTTTGGATATAATCGAATGGTTGATGAAGTGTTTGTATTTGTTCGGTTCGAGCATCGATACGCGGTGTGCTTCACGATCGCATCGCACCGGGCGGGCGTGTCCGGAATACTCGACGGAGGCCATTACCGTCATCGGATGATGAATCGTTTGCTGAAGAAGACGGCGCATTGGCTCTCTGCCTCGAACCACTCGCAGCCTCGTTCCGTTGCGACGCCTATCCGCGCCCGGTTAACGGAAGGTGGAACACGGTACCCGGAGCGCAGGAACTGCCCGACAACGCACCACTTGCGAAACGGGAACAAAACGAATACATGGAAATCCAACAAGGCGCGTTGAACCCTCGACGCGGTTGCTCTACGCGAAAGGCTGGACATGGCGGCAAATCTGAAGGCGGTCGATAGCAAGATGGCGGCGGCAAACGACAAGGCGGCGGGCGAACGGCAAAAGGCGCTCGACGCTGCGCTGGCGCAGATCGACCGTGCGTTCGGCAAGGGTTCGGCGATGAAGCTGGGCCAGAAGGAAGCGATGCAGGTTGAGGCGATCTCGACCGGGTCGCTCGGCCTTGACATCGCGCTTGGCGTCGGCGGCCTGCCGCGCGGGCGCGTGATCGAAGTGTACGGGCCGGAAAGCTCGGGCAAGACCACGCTCGCGTTGCACGTGATCGCCGAGGCGCAGAAGAATGGCGGCACCGCCGCGTTCGTCGACGCCGAACACGCGCTCGACCCGGTCTATGCGAAGAAGCTGGGCGTCAACATCGACGAACTGATCGTGTCGCAGCCCGATACCGGCGAACAGGCGCTGGAGATCACCGACACGCTGGTCCGCTCGAATGCGATCGACGTGCTCGTGGTGGATTCGGTCGCCGCCCTCGTTCCGCGCGCGGAGATCGAGGGCGAGATGGGCGACAGCCATGTCGGGCTGCAGGCGCGTCTGATGTCGCAATCGCTGCGCAAGCTGACCGGTTCGATCAGCCGTTCGCGCTGCATGGTGATCTTCATCAACCAGCTGCGCATGAAGATCGGCGTGATGTACGGCAATCCGGAAACGACGACCGGCGGCAACGCGTTGAAATTCTACGCCTCGGTCCGTCTCGACATTCGCCGCACCGGGCAGATCAAGGATCGCGATGAGATCATCGGCAACGCGACCCGCGTGAAGGTGGTAAAGAACAAGGTCGCCCCGCCGTTCAAGCAGGTCGAATTCGACATCATGTACGGGCAGGGCATCTCGAAGATCGGTGAGATCCTCGACCTCGGCGTCAAGGCCGGGCTGGTCGAGAAATCGGGCGCGTGGTTCAGCTATGACAGTGTGCGGATCGGGCAGGGGCGGGAGAATGCCAAGACCTTCCTGACCGAACATCCCGAACTGCGCGACAAGCTCGAAGCATCGATCCGCCAGCGCACCGAAAAGGTCGCGGAGGAGATGATGACCGGTCCCGACGCCGAGGACGGCGACGACGATTTGTAACAGGTGACAATATCGGGCGGCAAAGGTGCCGCCCGATCCTTGTTTGCCCATCCCTTAGCTGTTGAACCAAAACGATTTTTCGACGTAGATCCGGACCCGGCCAACGTCCGTTTCGTGTAACCTTCGTCAACTTCCACCGATCGCGTAACGTCCTTGTGCAACCTCGTTCGGCCTGCCGCATTGGTTCGGCCAAGCCGCTGATCGCACACAGGGATGTTCCGATGATTGTCGTTCACCACCTCGAAAATTCCCGCTCGCAACGCGTCCTCTGGCTGCTCGAGGAACTTCGGCTTCCCTATGAGGTGAAGCGCTACGAACGGAACAAGGCGACGATGTTGGCGCCCCCCGAATTGCGCCGCATCCATCCCCTGGGCAAATCCCCGGTGATTGAGGACGGTAGCGCTGCTACGACCGGCGGGCCGCTGGTCGTCGCCGAAACGGGGGCGATCGTCGAATATCTGGTCGAAAAGGCCGATGGCCGGCTGGGGCTACCCGCGCACCGCCGGGCCGCGCTGCATTATCGTCACTTCCTCCATTATGCCGAAGGCTCGCTGATGCCGCCGCTGCTGGTAAAGCTGGTGCTGGGCCGCGTTCCCTTGCTGGGAAAGGCAGCGCAGAAGAAGATCCAGCCGATGATCGACGTCCATCTCGACTATATCGAATCGCATCTGGCGGCGAACCCATGGTTCGCCGGCGACACGCTGACCGCCGCCGACATCATGATGAGCTTCCCGCTCGAAGCCGCACGCAGCCGCGCCGGCCTCGACGCGACCCGCCCCCACACCATCGCTTGGCTGGACCGCATCCACGCCCGCCCCGCCTATCAAACCGCGCTAAAAGCGGGCGGCGCCTACGCCTATGCCTGATCGGCGGCGGTGGCACGGCACACGAATGGATATGCCAAGCGCGAACGATGAGATGCGGTACGGCTCGAGACGGTGGAAGCAGCCGCGCACCTAACAGAAGCGTGAATGTAGCTTTGGCCGATGCCGCAACGGGATCGACATCTCGCTGCGGCATCGTTGTCACCATCTCAAAGGAGGGCAGGGAACGCTCTCGTTACCAGCGATGGAGGAAGTTCACCTTCAGACCATGATCCTGCGTGCGCTGGCTGCCCAGCTGACCGTTATAGGCGAGCGACAGGGTGGTCGCCGAAGAGACGCGCCAATCGATCCCGCCCTGCGCCACCAACGCATCTTGGGCGATCGGTGCACCGACGACGGTGAAGCTTTGATCCGCTTCGGCGAAACGAACCACTGCCGAAGGATTCACATCGCCATAAGCGTGGCGATAGGCGAGAAGCCCGCGCAGCAGGAGCGGCGTTTCGGCACCCAGCACGGCACCGGGACGATCCTGGACCTGTATACCCACAGTCGAAGTGGCGATGTCATAAGCGTCCGAGTTGGCCGTCAGCGCCGATGCGCCGCCGCGTTCCGCGAAACCTTTACGCATCATGTGCAGCACCGCGCCGCCGACGAAGGGCTCGACATAGCCGGTCGCGGACCGGATTTGGTAGCCGGCCTCGCCGAACGCTTGTCTGAGATCGCCGCTATAACGGGACATTGCGGTGTCGCTGAACGTCGGGAAGGACGGCATCCGCTTCGTCCTGAGGGTCGCGTCGCTGTAGCTGGCGCCAAACCGTAGCTGGGTCGCGCCGAACGTGGTGCCAGCATAAGCGCCCCCGAACACGCCCTGGATCGACGCATCGGAATTGCGGTCCGCTACGTCGAGTGAGTTATGGGTGTAGCCGCCCGCGATGCCCAGCCGCCATGTCGAGCTGGCCAGGGTATCGACGCCGAGTAGCAGCCCGCTGTGCTGCTGCCGCAGGCGTGCGGCGTTGCCATTGCTGCCGGTCGTGCCGAAGGTACCGAAGCCCTGTCCCCAGATAGCCGAGCGGCGCGGCCTGACCCCCTGCGCAGGTGCACCAGCGGCACGATCGCCGCTGCCGATCTCACCATAGCGCAAGCGGTCCAGAATGGTCTCGCGCACGATATGGGCGGTTTCGTAGCGCGCGCTCACGGCGCTGGCGTTGACTTCACCCGATAGCATGTCGAAGGCTCGCCGTCCCTGATCGGCCGAAAGCGTGACGATCGCGTCGTACAGCGTGCCGCCGACGCCCAGCGATTGCGACGCCAGGCCCGCGGCATGCTGATTGGGCGTCGACGCGACGGCGATGAACTGCACGTCGTTGCGCGAGAGCGTCAGATAGGCGTTGTTCGCGTCATACGAGAGGTTTGGCGTCAGAAAGGCGAAATTCGTGGTCACCTCGGCGAACTGCCCCGCCACGCCGCCCGCCGCGGCGAGGATCGTGTAGCGCGTCCGTGGCGCATACACCCCCGTGTCGGCATTCACCAGGACGGTGCCGCCCTGAAGCGTGGCGACGCCGGAGGACAGTAGGCGATCAGAGGCTCCTGCCGCGTTGGCGTCGATCCGGTAGAACGACCCGGCGGCGAACAGCAGGTCGCCCTTCACCGACAGCGCGCCGATCGTCCCATTCGTTCCCGGTGCCACGTAGGCGCCTGCCGCCACGACTAGGCCACCGGCACTTCCGGTGCCACTCAGCGTCGCGCCCCGTGCGACCGATACGGTAGAGGCGAGCGTGCCGGTGACATGCAGCGTGCCGGCATTGAGTATGGTGGTGCCGGTGTAATGGTTGTTGCCGGTGAGGGTGAGGGTTCCGGTGCCGACCTTGGTGAGGCCGGTGATGTTGGCGCCATCAGCGATGATACCGGCATAGGCGGTGGTGGTGCCGGCCGCACCAATGACGAGCTGGCCGTTGCGCAGTACCGCGCCGCTGTTGCAGCGCGCCGAGGTTGAGGGTGGTGCCGCCTAGGTCGACGAGCCCGTCGTTGGTCAGCGCGCCGATGCCGGTGACGGGCCCGGTGACGAACAGGTTGCCGGTATTGGCGACCTCGCCGGTCAGGGTGCCGGAGAGCTGCATGGTGCCGCTGTTGGCGAGGCCGCCCTCAAGCGTACCGGTCGAGACGAGCAGTCCGGCATTTTGGAAGCGTTGCGTGGCAGTCGTGAGCGTGCCGCTGTTGGTGACCGTTGCCCCGGCTGCGTTGCTGACATCACCCCGGAAGGTCCCGGCATTGGTCAGGTTGCCGGCATTGTCGAGCAGTCCGGTCAGTCGATAGCTGCCGGTATTCGTGACCGTGACGGCGGCAGCGGCGGCGTTGGCTAGCGTGGCATTGCCGGTGACGAAGCCGGAGATGGTCAGGTTGCCTGCCTGGTTGACGACCGCGCCGTCGATCCGCCCGCCGCTCGCGATGACCGTACCGCTGTTGGTCAACCCGCTGGTGAGGATGCCCGAGGTGGTGAAGTCGCCGCTGTTCGACACCGGAGCGCCGATGGTGCCGGTGTTGTCGGCGGTACCGGCGTTGTTGAGGCCTGCCGCCAGCGTGCCCGCATTCTGGAAGCTCGCGCCGCCGGCGACCGAGACGGCCGAGACGAGCGATCCGCCCGCCCCCAGCACCAGCGTGCCGGCGGTCACGCTGGTCGCGCCGCCATAGCTGTTGGCGCCGGTCAGGATGAGCGTACCCGCGCCGATCTTGTTGAGCCCGAAGCTGCCGCCGGTGCTGGTAAGTGCGCTGTCGATGGTCGCGCCGACGCCGCCGTCGACGTTGACGAAGCTCTGCCCGGGGGTCGAGAAGGGATCGCCGGTCAGGTTGAGGCTGCTGCCGATCAGGCGATAACCGTAACCGTCGACCGTGAACTGCAGACCCTGCATGTCGGGCATGCTGGCCAGCGTGACGGTGCCCGCCGTGCCGCCGAAGATGCCGACGCCCGACAGCCAGCCGGTGTTGATGACGCTGGCCGGGCCGCCGGTCCAGTTGGTGTTGCCGGCATTCCAGGTGGCGGTGCCCCCTTGGCCGCCTGGCCCGGCGCCGGTCGTGTCGGTGCCGTCCCAGAATTGCAGCGCCTGACCGCCATTGGAGACGAGCAGGTTCACCTGTCCGGGAATGTCGGTGAAGACGTTATAGGTCTGCGCGGACGGCGAGGTGATCGTCGCGAAGGTGCCACCGAGTGCACCGCCATAGTTGAACAGGCGATAGCTGCCCGCGACCGGAGAGGCCGCCGCATTGGCGCTGTCGACGAGGCTGCCCGCGCCGGTGGTCGTCGCGGAGATGCCCCTGGAGGCGCCAACCACCGTGTCGGCGGTGAGGGCGATCGCGCCACTGCCGCTCACGGCGACGTCGATCGCATGGCCGCCGCCGCCTGTCACCGTGCCGAGCGGCGCGGCCGAGGTTCCGAGGGTGATGTTCCCGCTCGTCGTGTCGGCGTGGATACCGATGTAGGAGGTGCCGGTCACCGCGCCGTTGCCGCTGACGGTGATATCATTCGTCCCGGTGCTGGCGTAGATGCCGTAGCCACCGGAGATCAAACCGGTGCCGGTGTTCGTTATCGTGCCGCCGAGCTGCGCGTACACGCCGCTGCGGACATTGTTCGGCGCGATCACCGAACCGGTGTTGTTGAAGGTACCGCCCTGAAGGTGGATGCCGTCCGAGATCAGGCCGCCCACGGTGATAGTGCCAGCGTTGGAGAACGTGCCCCCCGCGGTGAGTTCCACCGCCTGTATGGTCCCGCCGGGGACAAGCTGAACACCGTCGGTGGTGAGCGTTCCAGCGGCGCCGAGCGCGATGGTGCCGGCGTTCGCCACGATCGAGCCACCGGATAGCGCCCCGGTCAGGGTCGTGGTGCCGCCGCCGATCTGCTGCACCACACCGCCGCCGGTGATCGCCCCCGCCACCGTCAGCGCGTCCGACCGGTTCAGGGCCAGAACGCCGTTGTTCGTGATCGCGCCGGGCAACGTGCCCGCCGTGCCGCCCGCACCGATCTGCAAGGTGCCGCCCGCCGTGATGGTCGTGCTGCCGAGGAAGCCGTCGTTATTGCCGCTGAGGAGAAGCGTGCCGCCATCGACCGAAATCGTCGGTGTATTGGATCCCAGACCGCTCAGGCTGCCCGAGATGGTCCAGGTGCTCGTGCCGTCCTTGATGATCCTGCTGAAGTTGAAGAGGCTGCCTGGGATGATCGAGGATGGTCCGGGGTCGCTCGCGTTGCCGAGCAGGCGCAGCTCGTTCGTTCCGCCACCGCCGTTGATGGTGCCGGTGAAGGTCGCTCCCTTGTAGAATTGCAGGAGATCGTCACCGGATCCCATCGACATGGAGCCGTTGAACTGCGACCCTCCGTTCAGGGTGATGGAATTCGCACCACTGCCCAGGCTGAGGTTTCCGTTGACGACGCCGGTTTCGCCGTTCGTGAAATTGACGGCGACGTTACCGCCGCTGCCGATGACCGCGCCGTTCCCTGACGTTCCGGCCTGGATGGTGCCATTATTGGTGATGGTGTTCGCCAATGTATTGGCGCCGGCGAGATTCTGAAACCAGATCGTGGGGCCGCTGTCGTTCAGCGTGGCGATTTTACCGCCTTGATAGATATTGATCGTATTGCCGTTGCCGGTCGGGTTGATGACCTCGTCGCCCTGGCCGGTTCGACCGAGCCCCAGCGCGTCGGATTGAACGATGCCATAGATGTCGATGAGCGAGTTGTTGCCGACCTCGATCGTATTGGCGCCGATCCCTTGAGGGCCGGTGCCCGTCGGATGCCCGTTCAGCGCCGGCCCGCCGCTATGGCTGTGGACCGTGGCCTTGGCGTTGATCGTGATATGGGTGTTATCGCCCAGGCTGATCGCAGTGCCATTACTGTCGAAGGTGCCTTCGGTGGTACCGTCGCCAACCGTGACCGTGGTGATCGTCGTCCCCCCAGCCGATGGACCGATGACGCCGTCGCCATTGTTCGTCGGTACGGTGCACGTGACGCTGCCCGCGCTCCGGACGCACGCAGCATGCGCGTCCGTGGCCGCCATCGCAACGATCAAGGCGGTGATCGATACACCGATTTGCCCCCGGGTCCGGCTATTGTTCGGAAAGGGAAAGAGGGCGCGAGCGGCAATTCTGCGCGACGACGTACCAAGACTTTTATAAGTGTGCATGTGGTCCCGACCGGTGCATCAGCAATGAAAGTATCGCTAGCACTTCTCCTGCCATGCAATGGTAAGCAATCAATTAATTAGGATTTCCTACTTATAAGCAACGGAATATACTTTTGATATTCCATAAAAAATACGTGCGAGGATCAATGATAAGCTTAGACAAGTGGCGGTATTGCTGTTTTCAAGGCCAGTTCGATCGAGGGTCTTTGGTCCATTAATGTCGGTCGGAGACGAGCCGGACATGAAAATGTTCATGTATGTCGCACAAAAAAGCCTCTATTCTGAAGCCGGCCAAGGCGAACACATCGTTCGATGAGGCGATTCGCCGGATGGCGATTCCGGTCCGGGATCGAGACCGTCCGAAAACGTTCCAGCGGCGGAGCGGGGGTGAGCGCTGTGCGGGAAAGTAGCGCGAGAGCCGGCGTTCTCACGCCCCCGGGCGCCAGATAGGGCGGGATGAACGTCGTGGAAGGCCGTATCGGGCGTGAGGGTGGCACGTTCGGGGGCCGGATCAAGCCTGCATCGCTCGGGTCGATCCAGGCACGCCGATGAGGGTGATGGCGCGTCTGAGATTATTGGCCAACGTGGTCAGGCTAAACTCGGCGCGGACCTTCTCTCAGGCCACGCAGTAGGTAAGCACCCCGGTTCGTCCACTGCTTGATCGAGCCGAACGAGTGTTCGACCGTGGATTCGCGGATGAGAAGGATACCCGGCTGTTTCGCGAGGTGTTCTGCCAGGCGCTCGATGATCGCTACAATTGATACGCCGCCAACGAACCTTGGTACAGCGCGCCCTGATCTGGCAGCCAGCGCAGGCGGCGGGAAGGAAATACTGGACCGATAGATGCCCACGCGTCACCGAGGCGTAGCGGGTGTCCAGCACCTGTCCGACGGGGCAGTCATACACGTCGACCTCGGAATCGTAGCGGAACCGCTGCTTGGCGAAGGGACCGTTGCCGACGGCAGTGCCACGGTGCGGGCGTGGAATGTGCGGCGTGGTGCCGTTCGCCGCGTACGCGACGATATCGTCGCCCAAGTGATACTCCCTGTCGGCAACCGCATGATCCGCTCGACCCCGCGTGCGTCCATCGCTGCTACGGTGGTGGACGTCAGCAGGAAGGAGGTCGCTCACCCGGAGAGGGGGCTCGCGACATCCTTCAAGCTGGACCCCAAGCAGATGACGGACCTCATCCGACAGACGGGATCGTCCTTCTACCTCTTTCAATGCCCGGGACTGCTCGACCGAGGCGTGCCGATCGTCCCGACGCAGCTGGTCGAGGACTTGGCCCGGCATCACGCCGCAAGCGCGAAGCAGATCCCGGCCGATCTCGTCGGCCCGGCCTCGCGCCCGTTCGCGGAGTGGCTGACGTACATGGTCCTGGGACTGCGCACCGGTGATCCGTTGGCGGAGCTCGTGGCGAAGGCCGAGGGCGGTGATGGACGACGTCCACGCCCGCTGGCGAGGTTCGGTACCGTCGAGATCGCGCTCCGCGTAGGTGAGACCAAGCCGGACGACCGTTGAGTCGCGTCGCCTGGGCTGCGGCTATGTGAGATGCTTTCCGTCGTGCGTCCTGGATCCGCAATGGTGCCGGTTATGTGATACGCTGATCGCCAGATCCGACAGGTCGGGAAGTCACGCAGCAAAGGGGGTAGCGCGATGTTCAGGTATCTCGACGACGACATCGTTAATCTCCGCCGAGAGGACGGGGCCGAGGCTCAGTTCTACTGGGGTGACAAAGTCGAGATACTGGACGAGACGGACGACGTGATGCACGTCGTCGTGCATGGCTCGCGCGGCGAGGTCGCCCGCGGCACCATCAGCGCGAAGACGGGGCTGCGGGACGCCGGCATCCTCCGGCTGTCGATGGTGGACGTCCAGCAGGGTGACGGCCTCATACTGGAGACGCCGGGCGGGCGTGTCGTATTTATTGATGGCGGCGACAACCAGCTATTCGCCCGCCATGCGAACGCCCGCTTCCCCAACACGAGCGAGGACGATCCGCTGCTTGTCGATCTCATGCTCGTCACCCATGGCGACGCCGACCACTTCGACGGGCTAAGCGAGCTTCGCAAGTCCGAGACGGACACCCGCCCGGGTAAGCGGATCTTCGTGGCGCCGCTCCGGGTCTACCACAACGGACTGGTGAAGCGACCCGGGAAGAAGCCGGACGGGGGCGATCGCGCCGACCGGGACATGTTCGGTGCGACCGCCGAGAGGGAGGGGGAGACCTACGTGGTCGATCTCGTCGACGACCCCGCCGCCGTCGATCCCGCTGAGCGGAACACCAAGTTTGAGACTTGGGTCGAGACGCTGAAGGCGTGGGAGGATCGCGTCGAGCGTATGACGGGCTCCGGCATCGAACGACGCCGGATCGATCACCTGTCGACGGGAGCCTTCGATTTTTTTGCAGACGACGGTGTGGCGGTCGAGCTGCTCGGTCCGATCGTCGAGGACTTGGGCGGGATGCCCGGCCTGCCCTTCCTGAAGTCGCCACCCGACGATGCGGACCTGATGCTCGGCACGGTAGCGCCGGATGACCGTGGCTCGCTCTCGGCCTCGCACACCATCAACGGGCACTCCATCAACTTCCGCCTGCGCTACGGCAACGTCCGGTTCTTGTTCACCGGGGACATGAACCAAGAGTCGAGCCGGCGATTGCGGGAGGCCATGCCGGCGGCCGCGCTGCGCGCCGAGGTCCTAAAGGCGCCGCACCACGGATCGGCCGACTTCGATATGGAGTTCCTAAAGGAGATCGGTCCGGTCGTCTCCCTGATCTCGTCCGGGGACGAGAGCGCTGCGAAGGAATACATCCACCCACGCGCGACGCTGATGGCGGCGCTCGGCAAGGCGTCGCGCACCACTCCCGCGGTGATCTTCTGCACCGAACTCGCCGCGTTCTTCAGGACGCTCGGCTATGTCGAGGATCCGAAAGACCGCCAAGACCCGAAGCGGCGCGTGTTCGCGTTCGAGCGCACCAACTTCGGGATCGCGCACGTGAGGACGGACGGGCATCGAGTGCTCGCGTTCACGCATTCGGGAAAGCGGTTCATGAACGAGGCCTACCGCTTCACCGTCTCTGCGACAGGCGAGGTCGAGTTCGCCAAGGCGGTGGTCAAGCGGTCGGCACCTAGAAGGTCCGACTAGGCACCCGGATCCGATACCTCGCCGGCTTCGCAGACCGGTTCTAGCCGTCGTGTACCCTACACGGGAACCATCATCGATGCGTCCGGTGAGATGGTTGTCGACAGGTTCTCGGTCGACCGGTCCATCAAGGGAACGGGGCAGGGTCAGAAGAGGCGGGCATGAACAAGCCGAGTCTTGTGACCTCCCAGCGCGAACACATGCCGGCGAAACATGGCCTTACCTGCTAGGTCCCCGCGCCGCCTCTATCAGTCGCTCGTCAGCCGCCGAACCAAATGCGGCGGCGATTTCATCGTCCCCGAGCTCCGGCAATATATCGTCCACGTATGAGATGGCGACCGCCTCGTTGTCGGCGACTGCGACGAGCGCGGAGCCGCTGCCGTGATACCGAACGGTGGCGGCATCTGCGAGCTGGTAGCTGATCACCCCGTTTTCCTCCTTGTGAGACTATCCGCCGGAGCTAGCCGCGTCGACAGGACGTCACCAACACCGGAAAGCAACGGACCAGGAGATTTCTGATCGGAACCGCCGCAGGAATGCGAGTGTGCCACGAGCGAAGCCCGGCGGCGCAACGTCATTGCGGGGACGGGAGTTCGCACCCCTTCGATACAACCAGATGTTCCGAACGATCAGGGCCGCGCTCGTTCAAGCGTCGATTCGAGCGGAGCGCCGAATCTGTCTCTGACGGCCCCCAGGTGAGCGCGAAGGAAGGTTGGGCCATGCTCCACAGCGGCTGCCGCAAGGTTGCGGTCGGCATCACGAAGGGCGGACTTCATTTCGAGCACCGCATCGTCAACGGCATGCCACTCAGGTGATGATTCGTCCGGCGGCGTGAGTGCCCGGGCGAACTGGTATCGATCGGCAGCCTTGGTGAGGCGCGATGCCACCGTGGTCGCCCGGTCGAGCAGCGAGGCATCCCCGATGCTATCCGGATCGAGGTGGCGCACCTCGATGGCGAGAACGACTAGATCATCGAGCGCCTTTCTTATCTGGTCCCTTCCGCCGCGCGCGACCGGTTTGGGCGTCAGGAAATAGGTGACCAAGCCGCCGATGAGCGCGCCGATGATGGTGTTCGGGAGGCTGAGAAGGTCACCCGCATCAATGCCCTCAACTGTGTGCCCATAGGCGAATACGAGCGGGCCGGTGATCGCAGCGCCAATTGCGGCGGCGGTAAGATGCGTCGCGACTGATCTGACCTTTCCCATCGTCGCAGTATGAAGACGGGGAGGGGGCGTCTACAAGTGATTGAGGGTTCGGCGAGGGTTCCCGACGTGGCCTGGAGGGAGAGACCTCCTGCATCTGATCGCCACCGAGATTGAACGAGGTGCTCATGATCAAATACGCTTTCGAGATGACCATCGCGGATCGCATCCGACAGCTTCGTGCCAATCACGCGATGACGCAGGAGGATCTTGCGGCGAAATCGGGACTGGGCGTGACGACGATCCAGCGAGCGGAGCGTGGAGGTCGCCCTTCTGCAGACACCATCGCTTCGCTTGCGGCCGCATTCGACCTTCAGTCCTCCGACCTCACGAATCCCCCTCCCGAAGTTGATGGCCAGCCCTACCTCCCTCTAAAGGTGGTTGAGACCGGCCGGCAGCTTCTCCACCTGCTGCTTGCCTCCGACACCCTCGACTTCGGCTTTGCCGAGCTCACCGATCTGACGCTGGCCGAACTGGTCGATCGTTTGCAAGGTTGGTGCGCTGGCTATGATCGGCGACGGGCGCCCGCCGGCGCGGTCGCACAGGTGACAAGCGAGATCGCAGGGACGGAGCTGCTGAAGGAACTGTCCACCGCCGGCCTTTCTGTAACCGGTGCCACCATGACCGTGACCGCCTACGAGGTGGACGACGACTGCGGGATCGGCCAGCCCGTCCTCTTTGGTCAATACGACTATGTTTCCGCCGTTGTCCGTGTTGGCACGCCCGCGGAGTTCATCGACCGAGCATACGTCATGGAATCGCTCGGCAAGTGGGAGAACGCCGGCAGCGAGGTTGTGTGGCCGAAGCAGCCGGCGTCGGAATCTACTGAGGCATGGATCGTCGGTTCCGACGATCAGGGCTGATCCACTTTCCGCAAAGAATTCGGAGTGTTGCCGAATCTTCTCGGCCGTTAATGGACGGGCGCTCGTTCGGCACCAGGATCATCGTTGTGCGTCTCCGGCGCATTGTATTTGGCACCGGACAAGTAATTGGCGCACCCGGAGGGATTCGAACCCCCGACCAAGGAGGTAGAAGCTCCTTGCTCTATCCAGCTGAGCTACGGGTGCCCGCCGCTTCGTTAGCGTGGATTGCGGCATAGCGGAACCGCTATCATAACGCCGCCATGCACGAACCGTCCGATCCTCCCTTGTCCCGAATCGACGCCGATACGCTTCCGGCGCACGGGTTTCGTCATTTCGATATCGTCATGGCCGCGTTCGTCGCCATTCTGTTGCTGTCGAACATCATCGGTGCAGGAAAGGTTGCGGCAATCGACGTCGCCGGCACGCCGTTCGTGTTCGGTGCGGGCATCCTGTTCTTTCCGGTGTCTTATGTGATCGGCGACGTGCTGACCGAAGTCTATGGCTATGCCCGTGCGCGACGGTGCATCTGGGTTGGGTTCGCCGCGCTGTTGTTCATGGCGTTCATGGCCGCCACGGTCGTCGCCATGCCGCCGGCGCCCGGCTGGGTCGGGCAGGGTGCCTATGAAACCGTGTTCGGACAGGTGCCGCGCATCGTCTTCGCCTCGATCGCCGCCTTCTGGGCGGGCGAGTTCGTCAACGCCTATGTCCTGGCGCGGATGAAGATCTGGACCGGGGGACGCGCGCTGTGGACGCGGACAGTCGGATCGACGGTGGTGGGGCAGGCGGTCGACAGCGCGATCTTCTATCCGCTGGCGTTTCTAGGGGTGTGGCCGACGCAACAGGTCGCCACGGTCATGGTCACCAACTGGGCGATGAAGGTCGGCTGGGAAGTGGTGCTGACCCCGGTCACCTATGCCGTGGTCGGCTGGCTGAAGCGTCGCGAAGGCGTCGACGTGTTCGATGCCGCGACCGACTTCTCTCCCTTTGCGGGCGAGCGCCGGTCGCGATAATTCAGGCGCCGACGCGTGCCAGCAGCCCTTCGAACAGCGCGCGACCGTCGCGGCCGCCATGCGCGGCTTCGATGCGGCGTTCGGGGTGCGGCATCATGCCCAGCACGTTGCCCCCGGCATTGACCAGTCCGGCAATGTCGCGCGCCGATCCGTTGACCGGCTCGGCATAGCGAAACGCCACCTGACCCTCGCCCTCGATCCGGTCGAGTGTCGCATCGTCGGCAACATAGTTGCCGTCATGATGCGCCACCGGCACACGGATCGTGTCACCGGCGCGATAGCCGCTGGTAAAGGCCGACCTGGTCTCGCCCACGCGCAGCGCGACGTCGCGACAGACGAAGGACAGGCCGCGATTGCGCATCAGCGCGCCCGGCAGCAATCCCGCTTCGGTCAGAATCTGGAACCCGTTGCAGATGCCGAGGACCGGCAGCCCCTTGCCCGCCGCATCGACCACCGCGCGCATCACCGGCGATCGTGCCGCGATCGCGCCCGAGCGCAGATAGTCGCCGTACGAGAAGCCGCCGGGTACCGCGACCAGTCCGATATCGTCCGGCAGGTCGGTGTCGCGGTGCCAGACCATGGTCGGGGCGGTGCCGGTGACCGATTCCAGCGCCACCGCGATGTCGCGGTCGCAGTTCGACCCCGGAAAGACGATGACGGCGGTCTTCATGCCCGTTCGACCCGATAGTTTTCGATCACCGTATTGGCGAGCAGCTTGCGGCACATCGCGTCGATCGTCTCGTCATCGGTGCCGTCGGCGACCTCCAGCTCGATCAGCTTGCCGACCCGCGCCTCGCCCACGCCCGCAAAGCCGAGCGAGGCCAGCGCATGTTCGATCGCCTTGCCCTGCGGATCGAGTACGCCGTTCTTGAGCGTCACGACGATGCGGAGTTTCATGGGGATTGCCTCAAGTCCGAATGGGGAGTTGTCGCGGGCGCTATGGCCCCCCGTGCGCCTGCGCACAAGAGGCGTGGGGCTCCGCCGCCGGATTCGCTTGAGCGCGCCGTATTGCCTGCCTATCACACTGCCATGGACCATATGCCCCTTACGCTTGCGCCGCTCGACCGGCGGTTCGTCACCGTCCTGCGCTGGCGGGCGGCGGTCGCCGCCCTCATCGTCCTGGTCGTCTGCGGTATTGGGGAGGCGATCCTGTATCAACAGGGCTGGCCGAACGGGATCGCGGGGGCCGTGGCGATCGCCATCGCGCTGTGGCTGATCGGGATCGCGCCGCCGCGTCGCTTCGTCCATTGGGGGTTCGCGCTCGACGAACGCGAACTGCATATCGCCCATGGCTGGTTGACGCGGGTGCATACCATCGTGCCGATCGGACGGGTGCAGCATATCGACCTGACCCAGGGGCCGATCGAGCGCGGCTGCGGCGTGGCGACGCTGGTCCTGCACACCGCCGGTACCGACCATAGTCTGGTAACCGTGCCCGGCCTCGCCCGCGAACAGGCGGAAATGGTTCGCGACCGCATCCGCGGCGCGATCGAAGCATCGCCGTGGTGAATGAGGGGCCACGCCGGCTGCATCCCGGCACCATCGTCCTGCGCATCGTCACCAAGGCACCGCAACAGGTCGCCGGCCTGATCGCACTCGCCGCGGCCACATCGCGTTCCGGTATCGCGGTGATGCTCGGCATCGTCACGGCGCTGGTGATCGGGGCGGGGCTGTTTACCTGGATACGGTGGCGATCCTTCACCTACACGATCGCCGATGGTGCGTTGACGATCGCGGACGGCGTTCTGCATCGCAAGCGCCGGTCGATCCCGTTCGAACGAATTCAGGACGTCTCGATCGACCAAAAGTTGCTGGCACGACCGTTCGGGCTGGCGCGGGTGCGGATCGAGACCGGCGGCGGTGAAGCGGACGAGGCGACGCTGGACAGCGTGACGCTGAGCGAAGCGGCGCGGCTCCGTGCGGTCTTGCGCGGGGCCGTGCCGTCAGTCGCCGTCGATGCCGCCCCCGAGGCGCCGGCGCACGACATCGTGTTCGCCATGTCGCCCCGGCGCGTTCTCATGATGGGGATGTTCGGCTTCTCGCTGGTCTGGGTCGGTCTGTTGTTCGCGGGTCTCAACCAGGTCGGCGATGTGATCGGATGGAACTGGGTCGATGTCCGCGACTGGGCCGGTGTCGCTCGGCAGGAGGCGATGGCGCTTGCCACGCCGTTGTTCGCGGCGATGGCGGCGGTCGTCGCGGTGCTGGTCGGCGCGATCAGCGGCGTCCTGCGCACAATGTTAGTCGAATATGGCTTCCGGTTGGAGCGCGAAGGCGATCGGTTGCGTCGTGTCCGTGGGTTGGCCACGCGGACCGAGGTCGTGGTGAGCCTGCGCCGTATCCAGCTAGCGCTGATCGAGCGCGGCATGGTCAGCGGGCGGCTCGGCTGGTCGGGGCTGCGGCTACAGACGCTGGGCGGCAGCGACGATGCCTGCGGACGGCAGAGCGTCGCCCCGTTCGCGCGCGAGGACGAGGTTGCGCGCGTGCTGGCGGCGGCGGGCTATGCCCCGTTCGATCCGCTGCCGCTGCGGCCGGTGGCGTTCGGCCACGTCCTGCGGACCGCGATGGTGCGCGGCGGGGTGCCGTTGATCGTTGTGATCGTCACGACATTCTTCCTCCCGCTGACAGGGCTGGCGCTGCTGCTGGTGCCGATTCCCGTCGCCCTCGCGCTGCTGGCGCGGCGGCGGCACCGTTATGCTATCGTCGGCGATACGTTGCAGGTGATGCGCGGCGTTCTGTCCAAACGGGTGTGGATCGTGCCGCTCGCGCGTATTCAGGCGGTGTCGGTGCGGCGGTCGGTGTTGCAGCGGCTGCTAGGGCTGGCGACCGTCCATGTCGATACGGCCGGTGCCAAGGGGTTGGGCCGGCCGAACGTCGTCGATGTCGCGATCGAGGATGCCGAGCGGCTGGCCGCGACCCTACTCCGCTGACGGTGCGGGAGCCAAATCGCTCGCGCGGCGTACGCCTGAAAGCGGTGCCACCTCGCTGCGGGCGGCGGGCGGCGCGGGGGGCGGGGCGGGCAGGGCGCGGCGCATGCACGATGCGGCGGGGCGCGAGACGAGCTGGCAATTCCACAGCTGTTTCTCGACGCCCGCGCCCCGATCGCGGAGATAGCTGAACGACATGGTATTGAGCGCGGCCGGCTCCCATGCCAGCCCGGCACGGGCTGGGACGGCGGCGGGATCGCGCCAGCCGAGGAACTTGCACCGCGTCCGCTCGCCACAGGTCGCCTGCGCAAGGGCGGGCCATTTGTCGGGGGTCAAGCTGTCCAACGGCACGAGAAAGGTGACCGGATCGTCGCTGCTCGGCCGCGGCAGCGCAGCGGGGGCGAAGCTGCCGGTCAGCACGCCCGCTTCCTGTTCGACCGCCAGCACTTCGGGCAACTTGTGCGCAGGTGAATAGGGGGCGAGCTGTTCGATGCGCGGCTCGACGGTGCCGACAATGCGGCGGAATGCGCCCGGCGTGCCCCACCATCCCGCCCAGCGGAAGAACAGATGCGTGTCGACCGCCGCGATCTTGCTCAGGCTCGACTGCCAATAGGGGACGACCCAGTCGGTATGGTAATGCGTCGCATAGCCGACCGGCGCATAGACACTGCCGGCCAGCGCCGCCGCCGCGACCTTGCGCGCGCGGTCCCAGAAGGGCTGCGGATAGACGCGGGCGAGCGCACCGTCGCAGGTGAAGGTGAACTGGCAACCGGTGGCCCGTTCCGACCCCTGAAACACCACGCCACACACGCTCTTGGGAAAGGCCGGATGGCGCAGCCGGTTGAGCACGACCTGCGCGACCGCACGCTGCCCCTTCGCGTCGTCGCCCGCTTCGTAGAGGACGGCGGCGGCGAGGCAGTCGGTCGCGCGGGTACGGTTATCGACGTCGCCGGCAAAGCGGAACGGTCGCGCCGCCGGATTCGGCCCGGTGACGAACGGCACCTTCGCATTGAAGGCACGGGCGTCGTCCGGCTCCAGCGCACGATATTCGATCGGTTCGACCGGGGGAGGGGGCGCTTCAGGCGACGGCGCCGCCGCCTGCCGCGGTTGCTCCGTCTGTTGTGCGGCAGCGCGGATCGGCGGGGTCGACCGGATCAGGATCGCGGGCACGGCGACCGCCGCGACCGACAGCGCCACGAGGACGCCATTGATCGCGATCGATCCGCTGCCGATCCTGCTCCGTTCGACCACCGCCGCGTCGCTCATTGTTCGGGCAGGAAGTCGGGGACCGACAGATAGCGTTCGCCGGTGTCGTAGTTGAAGCCGAGGACGCGGACGCCATCGGGCAGGTCGGGCAGCTTTTGCAAAATCGCCGCCAGCGTCGCCCCCGACGATATGCCGACCAGCATGCCCTCTTCGCGCGCCGATCGTCGTGCCATGTCCTTGGCCACGCCGGCATCGACCTTGATGACGCCATCGATCGCGCGGGTGTGGAGGTTGGCGGGGACGAAGCCCGCACCGATGCCCTGGATCGGGTGCGGACCCGGCTGGCCGCCCGAAATGACCGGCGAAAGGTCGGGTTCGACCGCATAGACCTTCAGGTTCGGCCACTGCGCCTTCAGCGTCTCGGCGACGCCGGTGATATGGCCGCCGGTGCCGACGCCGGTAATGATGACGTCGATCGGCGCATCGGCGAAGTCGTTCAGGATTTCCTGTGCCGTGGTACGGACATGGACGTCGATGTTCGCAGGGTTCTCGAACTGCTGCGGGATCCACGCGTCCGGCGTCTCGGCTGCGAGTTCATGTGCGCGCTCGATCGCGCCCTTCATCCCCTTTTCGCGCGGGGTCAGGTCGAAGGTCGCGCCATAGGCCAGCATCAGACGGCGGCGCTCGATGCTCATGCTTTCGGGCATGACGAGGATCAACTTATATCCCTTGACCGCCGCGACCATCGCCAGCCCGACCCCGGTGTTGCCGCTGGTCGGTTCGATGATCGTGCCGCCCGGTTTCAGGTCGCCCGATGCTTCGGCCGCCTCGATCATGGCCAGCGCGATGCGGTCCTTGATCGACCCGCCCGGGTTCGACCGTTCGGACTTGATCCAGACCTCGGCATCGCCGAACAGCCGGCGGACGCGGATATGCGGCGTATTCCCGATCGTTTGCAGGATGGTATCGGCCTTCATGGCTGGGTCTCCTTAGCCGTGACTTCGAGATCTTTGGGGGGCGTGAAGCTACGCGCGGCGCGCAGTTCGGGGAAGAGTTTCGACCAGAGCATGGTGACGCCGATCGCCAACACCCCGCCGCCCGCGACGGCCACGACCGGCCCGACCAGCGCCGCGAGGAAGCCCGAGCGCGCCTCGCCCAGTTCGTTCGAACCCGATACGAACAGTGTCGACACCGCACCGACCCGTCCGCGCATCGCGTCCGGCGTGTGCAGCTGGATCAGCGATTGGCGGACATAGACCGAAACCATGTCGGTCGCCCCGACTACGAACAGCGCGGCGAGCGCCAGCAGCACGGCAGGCGCAAAGTCGCTGCCGATCGCCGCCTGCCCGAATAGCGGGAGCAGCAGCGGCGCGGACAGGCCGAACAGCGCGGTGGCGGCGCCGAAGCCCATGACCGACAACAGCATCTTGGCGCCGACCTCCTTCGACAACGGCTTCACCGCGAACACCGCGGCGACGACCACCGCGCCAAGTGCTGGCGCGGCGCGCAAATGCCCAAGGCCGTCCGCGCCGATCTGCAGGATGTCACGGGCATAGATGGGCAGCATCGCTGTCGCCCCACCCAGCAGCACCGCGAACAGGTCGAGCGAGATCGCACCGAATACCAACCGGTTACGCCTGACATAGGACAGGCCGTCGAGCATCTGTCGCCACGGATTGGCCTTCCCGGCGATCACCGCGCGCGGGATCGGCGGGATCAGGAACAGCATGGCTAGGCCGAACAGGAACAGCCCGGCCGACACCGCATAGGGGACGTAATGGCCGGCGGCATAGAGATAGCCGCCCATCGCCGGCCCCAGCACCGATCCGCCCTGCCACGCGATCGAACTCATCGCGATCGCCGTCGGCAATACGGCTGCGGGGACTAGATTGGGGGCAAGCGCCTGCAACGCCGGCCCGGCAAAGGCGCGCGCGACGCCCAGCATTGCCGCGACGAAGAACAGCCAGGGCAGGGTGATGCCGCCGCTATAGGTCAGCCAGGCGAGCAGCAGCGCGCAGCTTCCCTCCAGCGCAACCGATCCGCGCGCGATCCAGCGCCGGTCGATCCGGTCGGCGACCCAACCCGCTACCAGGGACAGGACAAGCAGCGGCAAAAACTGCGCCACCCCGATCAACCCCAGCTGAAACGCCGATTGCCGGATCGTCATCGTTTCACGCGCGATGTCGTACACCTGCCATCCGATGACGACGACCATCGCGATCTGCGCCAGCGTGTTCGACAGCCGGGCGAGGAAATAGGCGCGAAACGCCGGGATGGCGAAGGGGTGCGGGGACGCGGACATGGGGTGGGGGTTTAGGTCCGCTGTTGGGCCGGGGCAATGCAGATCGGCTTGGGGGGTATTGGTTTGGGCTTTGGCATCGTCATTCCGGCGAAAGCCGGAATCCATGGACATGCCCGAGATCGGTTGATCGATGCCGGACGTGTTCATGGATCCCGGCCTGCGCCGGGACGACGTCGGTCGTTACCGCCGCCCGAGGAACGACAGCAGGTCGTCGGTCAGCCTGTCGCTCTCGGTCGCGAACAGCCCATGCGGGGCGCCATCATATTCGATCAGTTCGGCATTCGGCAGCGCCTTTGCCAGTGCGCGGCCGGTGGCGTCGATCGGCACGGTCTGGTCGGAAGTTCCGTGGATGATCAGCGTCGGCACATTGACCGACGGCAGGTCGGGGCGGAAGTCGGTGGTCCCGAACGACTCGGCGCAGGCCAGCGTCGGCTTCAGCCCCGCGAGCATCGCCGTGTTCCACGACAGGTCGAGCACCTCTTCGCTGACCGGGCTGGTGATGAAGCCGACCCCGTAAAACTGGTCGAAGAAAGTGCGGAAGAATTTCGGTCGATCGGCCTTGATATTGTCGGCGATCTCCTGAAGCTGGTCCTGCGGCACGCCGTCGGGATTGTCGTCGGTCTGCAGCATGAACGGCACGACCGATCCGATGAAACCGACCCGGCTGACGCCCTTACCGCCATGGCGCGACATGTAGCGCGCGACCTCGCCTCCGCCCATCGAGAAGCCGATCAGCGCCGCGTCGTCGTTGACGCCGGTTTCGGCCATTACATCGGCCAGATCGTCGGACAGGCTGTCATAGTCGTAGCCCGACCAGGGCTGATCCGACCGGCCGAATCCGCGTCGGTCATAGGCGATTACCCGATATCCGGCATCGGTCAGCGCCATTGCCTGCGGGTCCCAGCTATCGGCCGATAGCGGCCAGCCATGGATCAGAATGACCGGGCGCCCCTGTCCCCAATCCTTTACGAACAGGTTGGTACCGTCGCGGGTCTTCACATAGGGCATCGATCGTTCCTTGTCCGGAAATTGCCCGACCTGAACGACCGACATGCGCGGGGGTTGCCTGTCGCCGCGCCTTCGTACGCTGCGTCAATCGCGCGGAACGATCCCCAGCACCGGCGGCGCGAGTCGGCCGCGCTCGGCATCCTGCAACATCACCGAGTAGCGTTCCGCCATTTCGCGATGGACGCGCCGCACCTCCGGAAGCAACGCGCTGTCGGCACGCGTCCGGGCCTCGTCCAGCCGGCGACGGTAATATTCGGTATTGTCGATAATCGACATCGGAACCTCCTGACGGTCCGTAGTTTGCCGGTCGAACAATATAGCAAGCTGGAAATCGGGTCGCTGACATACGTTAAGCACGGCTTCGCCGCGCATCAACACATCAACCTGGCGTCACAAAACTGTCGAGCACCCGTTTCTGTCCGGCGGTCTCGAACTGTACTTCCAGCTTGTTACCCTCAATCGTCTCGATCGTGCCGTAGCCGAATTTCTGATGGAACACTCGCTGCCCGGTCGACAGATCGCTGCGCCCTTTATTGCCAAGGCTGATCGCGCTCGCGCGCGCCTCGACCACCCGCGACGGAGTGGTGGTGAAGCTCGACCCCTGCGACGCGGCGCGCTGCCAGCCCGGACCGCGCCCCGTCCCGCGCGCGACGTCGGCGAACGGGTCGGCCCGCTCGCTCCAATTGGCACGCCACAGGCTCTCGCCACCCGCCATGGTGGTTTCCGTCTCGATATGCTCGGGCGGGAGTTCGCCGACGAAGCGCGACGGCAACGACGAATTCCACTGGCCGTAGATGCGACGATTGGCGGCATGGAACACCACCGCCAGTCGCCGGGCGCGGGTGATCGCGACATAGGCGAGGCGGCGTTCCTCCTCGAGGCTCGCCGTGCCGCCTTCGTCGAGCGAGCGTTGCGACGGGAACAGCCCTTCTTCCCAGCCGACACAGAACACCGTGTCGAATTCCAGCCCCTTCGCGGCGTGAATGGTCATGATCGTGACCTTTGGCTCCTCGGCCGACGCCTCATTGTCCATGACCAGCGAGACATGCTCGAGGAACGCGCCGAGCGACTCATATTCCTCCATCGCCCGCACGAGTTCGGTCAGATTCTCCAGCCGTCCGGCGGCCTCGGCGGTCTTTTCCGCCTGATACATGGCAGTATAGCCGCTTTCGTCCAGCAACTGCCGCGCCAGTTCGGCATGGGGCAGGCTCTGCGCCATGTCGCGCCAGCGTGCGAAGTCGCCGACCAGCCGACCCAGCGACTTGCGCGCCGCGCCGGTCAGTTCGTCGGTGTCGAGGATGCGCGCGGCGGCGGTCATCAGCGAAGTGCCGGTGGCGCGGGCGTAGCGGTGGACGGTCTGCACCGCCTTGTCGCCCAGTCCACGCTTGGGCACGTTGACGATCCGTTCGAAGGCGAGATCGTCGGCTGGCTGGTTGACGACGCGCAGATAGGCCAGGGCATCGCGGATTTCGGCGCGTTCGTAGAAACGGAACCCGCCGACGATCCGGTACGGCATGCCGATGCCGATAAAACGTTCTTCGAACTCGCGAGTCTGGTGCTGCGCGCGTACCAAGATCGCGAACTGGTCGAGATTCTTGCCGTCGCGCTGCCCGCGCTCGACCATCTCGCCGACGCGGCGTGCTTCTTCCGGGCCGTCCCACACGCCGATGACGCGGACCTTCTCGCCGACATCGGTTTCGGTCCACAGCGTCTTGCCAAGCCGCCCGCCATTATGCGCGATCACGCCCGATGCCGCGCCCAGGATATGCGGGGTCGACCGGTAATTCTGTTCCAGCCGGACGATCTTCGCGCCTGGAAAGTCGCGTTCGAACCGCAGGATATTCTCGACCTGCGCACCGCGCCACGAATAGATCGACTGGTCGTCGTCGCCGACGCAGCACAGGTTGCGCCGCTCCTGCGCCAGCAACCGCAGCCACAGATACTGGACGCTGTTGGTGTCCTGATATTCGTCGACCATGATGTAGCGGAAACGCTGCTGATACCCCGCCAGCACCTCGCGATGCGTGCGCAGGATCGTCAGCACATGCAGCAGCAGGTCACCGAAATCGCAGGCGTTCACCGCCTTCAGCCGGTCCTGATATTGCTGGTACAATTCGCCGCCACGCCCATTGGCGAAGCGTTCGCTTTCCCCGGCATCGACATCGGCCGGGATCATCCCCTTG
The DNA here is from genome assembly GCF_039615155.1 of Sphingomonas epibiotica. Lineage (NCBI taxonomy): Bacteria > Pseudomonadati > Pseudomonadota > Alphaproteobacteria > Sphingomonadales > Sphingomonadaceae > Sphingomonas > Sphingomonas epibiotica. The sequence goes on from NZ_JBDGHY010000002.1 coordinate 437,249, forward strand.
TTCTTCCACCCGTCGATCAACCCAGCCAGGCTGCGCGCGGGCCAGCGTTTTTCGTCGAGGTTCGCGGCGACGATCAATTGCTTGAGCAGCCGCAACTGGTCGTCGGTATCGAGAATGGTGAAGTTGGATTGCAATCCGACCAGTTCGGCATGCCGCCGCAGCATCTTGGCACCGATCGCGTGGAAGGTGCCGAGCCACGGCATTCCCTCCACCATATCGCCGACCAGCCGCCCGACGCGCTCGCGCATCTCGCGTGCGGCCTTGTTGGTGAAGGTTACCGACAGGATTTCGGACGGGTACGCCTTGCGGGTATAGAGCAGATGCGCCAGCCGCGCGGTCAGCGCCGCGGTCTTGCCGGTGCCTGCGCCCGCCAGCACCAGCACCGGGCCGTCGGTAGTCAGCACCGCGTCACGCTGTGGTTCGTTCAGCCCGCTTAGATAGGGCGGATCGGCAGGAGTGGGAACAAGCGACATCGTCGAACAGGTAGGGAACGAAGCCCGACGCCACAAGCAATGAAATTGTTTCGGAACCGTCATCGTCCCGCCATCGACGGTTCGCTGCGTTGCAACAATTTCGGTCTAGCAGCGCGTTGCCGGCGGACGGCGGCGTCCGATTCGTGGACGACTGCTGCCGCGACGGGCACCGAATTCGCAGGAGCTACCATCATGACCATCCGTATCGTCGCCCTCGCGGCGACCGCTTTCGCGTGTCTGACGTCCGTCGCCCATGCCGAGGAGCGCGAAACCGTCTCGGCTCGCGTGTCCTATGCCGGACTGGACCTGACCAAGGCCGAAGACCGTCGCGTGCTCGACGCGCGTATCGACCGTGCGTCGCTCAAGGCCTGTCGTTCGAACGCGTTCGGCCTGCGCCGGATTGCCGACGAAAACCGCTGCCGTGCCGAAATGCACCGCGACGGTCAGGTCCGGGTCGCGCAGTTGCAGCCGGTGACGGTCGCCAGCGCGAAGTAAAGAGTGCGGTTCGTCACCCCGGCCACGGTGCCGGGGGCGGCTATATGAATAGTTGCGTAGCGTTGCGTGTTCGGGAAACCTTCTTGCGCAACGATGCCAAATCGTTAGGCGGGGGCATGACAAGCCTCCGCCCCATGCTGGCCCATCGCCGCATCCTGATCGCCAGCCTGATCGGCACCTCGGTCGAATTCTACGACTTCTATATCTATGCGACCGCGGCGACCCTCGTCTTCGGATCGCTGTTCTTTCCGTCCGAAAGTGCGTCCGCCCAGTTGATGGCCAGCTATCTGTCGATCGGTCTCGCCTTCGTCGCGCGGCCGCTGGGCGCGGTGGTATTCGGCCATTTCGGCGACCGGCTCGGCCGCAAGTCGACGCTGGTCGCGTCGTTGATGCTGATGGGTGGTTCGACCCTGCTGATCGCGTTCCTGCCGACCTATGCACAGGTGGGCTGGGTTGCGCCGCTGCTGCTGTGCACGTTGCGGTTCGCACAGGGGCTGGGGCTGGGCGGTGAATGGGGCGGGGCGGCGCTGCTTGCGGTCGAGAATGCGCCGCCCGGCTGGCGCGGACGTTTTGGCATGGTCCCGCAACTCGGCGCGCCGGTCGGCTTCATCGCCGCCAACGGACTGTTTCTGCTCCTCGGGCTGACCCTTTCCGAGGCCGATTTTCTCGCCTGGGGTTGGCGCCTGCCGTTCCTGTTCAGCGTCGCGCTGGTCGGGCTGGGTCTGTGGGTCCGGGTTAAACTAACCGAAACTCCCGCCTTTGCGCAGGCACTGGCGCATGAAGCGCCGCCGAGCGTCCCGATCGCCGAACTGGCCGGCAGCCATTTGCGCGCGACGCTGGCTGGCACCTTCGGCGTGATCGCCTGTTTCGCGCTCTATTACATCGCGACGACCTTCGTACTCGGCTATGGCACCACCACGCTCGGCTATTCGCGCGGCGCGTTCCTGCAGACACAGCTGGTCGCGATCCTGTTCATGGCGCTGGGTATCGCGCTAGCCGGTTGGCTGTCGGACCGTTCGACGCCGACGCGGGTGCTGGCGGGCGGTTGTTTCGGCGTGGTGCTGGCGGGCGGCCTGCTCGGACCGATGATCGGCGGAGGATCATTGTTCGTCATCGGCGCGTGGCTGTCGTTCGCGCTGCTGATGATGGGCTTCGTCTATGGCCCGCTCGGCGCGTGGCTGCCCGCGCTGTTCCCGGCGCGCGTGCGCTATACCGGTGCGTCGATGGGGTTCAATATCGGCGGCGTGATTGGCGGCGGGCTGACCCCCAGTATCGCCCAGGCGCTGTCGATCGATTACGGCCTGTGGTCGGTCGGCATGGTGCTGGCCGGGGCAGGGGTAGCCAGCCTGATCGGTCTCGCCCTGGTTCCGCGCGCGCGCTGACGTCAGCCCGCGCGGCTGGCCCGCTGCGGTTCGACGGCGACCGGATCGGGGACCGGCCGGATGCAATTGCGACCGGCATCCTTGGCGGCATAGGCGGCGCGATCGGCGCGCTCCAGCAGGCTGTCGATCGTGTCCACTGGTTCCAGCACCGCCAGTCCGGCGCTGATCGTCACCGCCGGCAGATGCGATGCGGTTTCCGATAACGCCGTCCGCACCGTCTGCGCGCTCAGCCACGCCCCGCGCAGCGTCGTGCGTTCGAGCAGTGCGACGAATTCCTCCCCGCCCAGACGGCCGACCGCCGCGCTCGCGGGCAGGCGATCGGACAGGATCCGGGCAAAGGCGCGCAGTACCGCGTCGCCGGTGGCATGGCCGTAACTGTCGTTGACCCGCTTGAAATGGTCGAGATCGAACAGGATCGCCGCCATCGGTTGCTCGCGCGCGCGGGCATCGGCCATCATCGCCTGTGCCCGCCGGTCGAATCCACGCCGGTTGGCGATGCCGGTCAGCGGATCGGTCTCCGATTCGGCGATCGTCCGTCCCATCGCCGCCTGAACGACGAGCAACAGGACGAGCAACCCGACGGTCACGATCAGCATCCCGCCGACCGATTGCGACAGCAAGGCATAGCTGCTCGCGGCATAGGCGATCGGCGTCGCGCCGGATCCAAACGCCGCCGCGAACAGCGGCTTGATGATGAAATAGGTCGTCATCAGCGCCAGGGCGATGCCTAGCGCAAGCCATAACGGGTCGCGTCGGCGCCGCACCGCGTCCACCGCGATGACCGTCGCCATCCCCGATCCGACCATGAAGGGTGACTGGAACGCCAGCTCGTACCACAGCTCGTTGCGCGGACCGTCCCAGATCGCCGCCCGCAGCAGCGCGCCACACAGGATCAGCAGCCCGAACGCTCCCCATGGCCGCCGCCGCCCCGCCATCGGCGCAAGCCCCAGCAGCAGCATCGCTATGCTGACGAGGAACGATCCGTAGCTGAGCATCATGAACGGCGTGGTGAACGGCGTCAGCCGGACGCCCAGCTCGCTGAGTGGCGTCAGCCCGCCGATCAGATAGGTCAGCGCGAAATAGGTGACGTAACGCTGTCCCGGATAGGACAGGCGGATGATCGCGAACGTTACCGCAAACAGACCCGCGACGACCGCATTGACGATCAGGGCGTAGACCGCACTATCCATCCTTGCTTGTCCGGTATCCGTCTTTGCCGCGTCTGCGAGCGATCTTCGCCGCGAACGCGCCGGTCCGTCAATCCCCGTCGTTCATAGCAAGTCGCAATAGCGTTATCTTGGCCTTGCCATAGACACGCTCGGCATTGACCGTGAAGCGGGGCAGGTCGATCGGCTCGGCCTTGGCGGTTTCGATGCTGACCCACGTCGCCGGCCCGATCCAGCCGAGCCGCGCCAGCTTGTCCGCCGCCACCGCGCCGGCGCCGCTGCCATAGGGCGGGTCCATCATGACGATGTCGAGCGGACGCGGGGCGGGGCCCAGCGCCAGCACCGAGGTCGCACGCACGTCGCCGCCCGCCGCGTCTAGCTTGGTCAGATTGGCGCGCAGCGCGTCGAGCGCTGCCCGGTCCTGTTCGACGAACAGACAGGTCGCGGCGCCGCGCGACAATGCCTCGATCCCCAGCGCGCCCGATCCGGCGAACAAATCGGCGACCGCCAGTTCCTCGAAGCTGCCGACCCGGCTGGCCAGCATCGAGAACAGCGCCTCGCGGGTCCGGTCGGCGGTGGGCCGGGTCGCATCGCCCTTCGGCGCGACGATCGGACGGCCGCGCCACATCCCCGATATGACCCGCATCAGCGCTTGCCCCCGCCCGGACGGCCGCCGCCCCTGGGTTTACCCTTGCCTGGTTTGGTCGAAGGGGTAGCCTTGGCCCAGCCGGTCGGCTTGCGCTTCGGCCGGTCGACGAAGCTCGCCCGGTCGGCATCGGCCGCCTGTTCGCGCGTCATCCGCTTTTCGACCGGACCGCGTGGGGCCTCGCTGCGCTCGACGCGCGGTTTGCGCGCGACCCCGTCATAGCCCGGCCGATCGGCATGCGCGGCGGCACGGCGCGTGCGGGCATTATCGGGCCGCTCGCCATAGGCCCGCCGGTCGCCCAGTCCCGGCTGACGGCGTTCGGCGGGCGTCTGCCCGGCCTGCGTCAACGGGTCGAAGCCGTCGCGCCGTTCGACCGGCCGCTCGGTCGCATGGGTGCGCGGGCCTACCCGGCGCTGGTCCGGGCTGCGCGGTCGATCGCCGAAACCGGCGCGTTCCGGCTGCGTGCCGAAGCTGCGCCGTTCGGCGTCGCCCTGTGGCCGCGAACCGAAACTACGCCGTTCGCCATCGCCTTGCGGACGTCCGCCGAAGCTGCCCCGCTCGCCGCCGCCCTGCGGGCGGCCCGGACCGTCGCGATCGGGGCGGCGGCCGCTGAAGCCCGACCGTTGCCCGTCGCGTTCGGTCCGGGGTCGCCGTTCGTCGAAGCGCGACGTCGCCACCGGTTCGGGACGCGGCAACGGCGTCGCGCGCTTCCATGCCTTCAGCGCCGCCGGATCTGCCCCCTCGGGGGTCGGCTTGCTGGTCGGCCTGTTGGCCAGCGTCTTGCGGAACGCGACCAGTTCATGCTGCTTGATCTCGTCCACCTCGCCCTCGGGCAGGTCTTCGAGGAAGAAGGGGCCGTAGCGCGTACGGATCAGGCGCGACACCTTCAGCCCCAGATGTTCGAGCACGCGGCGAACCTCGCGGTTCTTGCCCTCGGTCAGCGTCATCTCGATCCACGTATTGGTGCCGGTGCGCCGTTCGAGATTGGCGTTGATCGGGCCATAGCGCACGCCCTCGATCTCGATCCCCATCATCAGTTCTTCGAGCGTCTGCTGGCTGATCTCGCCATAGGCGCGCGCACGATAGGTCCGCTCGACCCCGGTTGCGGGCAGTTCCAGACGGCGCTTCAATTCGCCGTCGGTGGTCATCAGCAACAACCCTTCGGTATTCAGGTCGAGCCGCCCGACCGGGATTAGGCGCGGCAACCCCTTGGGCAGCCGGTCGTAGATCGTCTCGCGCCCGGCCCCGTCGCGCTCGGCGGTCAACGTGCCGGCGGGCTTGTGGAACCGGAACAGCCTGGTCGGTTCGGGGGCGGCAACGGGCGCGCCATCGACGGTGACGCCCTTGAGGTTGGGCAGGATGGTCGCGGGCGTTTCGAGGACGACGCCGTCCAGCGCGACGCGACCGGCGGCGATCATGCGTTCGATGTCGCGGCGCGATGCGACGCCGGCACGCGCCAGCAGCTTGGCGATTCGCTGGCCTTCGCGGGGGGAATCGGTCGCGGATTTGGGGGGGGTAACGATGGTCAGGGTATCCGTTTGCGGCGATGTGACGAAAGTTTCAGCCGAAGCGGTTCCTTCGTCGCCTTCGCGAGTTTGTGCGTTCGTATAAGCTGTAAGCATCCCGGTGGAAAGCGAGTGGGGCAATGTTGTTCGGGCGCAAGAAGCGGCACATCAACCGGATCCTGGTCGTCGAGGACGAACCCTTGGTCGCGTTCGACACCGAACATTTCCTTGGGGCTTCGGGTTTCGAGATCGCGGCGACGGTCGACACGGTGGCGGCCGCGCTGGCGACGCTCGAATCCGGGCGCGATCTCGATCTGATACTGGTCGACATCAACCTGTCGGATGGCAGCGGGCTGGACGTGGCGCGATCGGCACATGAACGCGGCATGCCGGTGCTGCTTGTCACCGGTGCCTGCCCGCAGGAAGCGCAGGTCTTCGCCGCCGGGTGCCTTAGCAAACCCTATCCGCAAAAGGATCTGCTGAGCGCAATCGACGCGATAGACGCGGTGATCGGCGGCGCCAAACTGCCGCGCCGGTTACCGAGCGGGTTCAACCTGTTTCGCACGGCGGCGTAGGGGAGCTACCTTCTTTACCGCTTTGGCGTCAGCCACCATGGTAACCGCATCTTGAATGCGTGATAAGCGAGGCTCGCGGCAGTCATGGTGCCCTTCGTTCGTGCTGAGTAGGGGCTGAGCTTGTCGAAGACCCGTATCGAAGCACCTGCCAACAACGGTCCTTAGATACGCTGTTTCGACAGGCTCAACAGCTACTCAGGACAAACGGGTCGGTAGGAAGTCGGCGCGCCCAAAGACCGTTGGTTCACCTTGCCGCCATCGCCAACCGCATCTACGGTCGCGCCCCTTCCTGGAGGACTTGCATGACCGAAGCCGCGCCCAAGGGGCTGGCGCTTATCCGTATGGGGCTGGGCAATCGCAAGACGGCGGCGATGTTCGCGTTCGGCCTTGCCGCCGGGCTGCCCTTCACCCTGTTGCTCGGCACGCTTAACGCATGGCTGGCGGAGGCGAAGATCAACCTCGCCACCATCGGGCTGTTGTCGTGGATCGGGTTGATAGCGGCGTTCAAGTTCCTGTGGTCGCCGGTCGTCGACCGGCTGCGCCTGCCGCTGCTCGAACGCTTCGGGCGGCGCAAGTCGTGGCTGCTGCTATGTCAGGCGGTGCTGGTCGTGACCTTCCTCACCCTGTCGGCCAGCGATCCGGCAGTTGCCATCGGCTGGTTCGCGCTGGTTGCGGTGATCGGCGCGTTCGCGGCAGCGACGCAGGATACGGTGATCGATGCCTGGCGAATCGACGTCGCTGACGAACGCGCGACTCTCGGCATCCTCTCGTCAATCTATCAACTCGGCTATCGCATCGCCACGCTGATCGGCGGTGCGCTGGCGCTGGTGCTGGCCGATGCGATCACCTGGCCGCTGGTCTATGCGGTGATGGGCGCGTTCATGGCGGCGTTGCTGGTCGCGACGCTGTTCGCGCCCGACACACCGCGTCCGGACGTCGAGCGGCACATAGGCGGCGCAGTGGGCCCAAGCACCCGCGACAAGCGGACCGGCCTGGTCATCGTGGGCCTGTGCTGGGGCTGGGCGATCGTCACCATCGGCGCGTTCATGGTCCGCGTTCTGAACGTTGCGCCGGGCGAAACCCCGCCCAGCGTCGGCGATTTCACCCGGCTGACCGGGCCATGGATCATCGTCGTCACCGTCGTCGTGCCGGCGCTGGTCGCGGCATGGCTCAACCGGCAGGCGCAACTGGCGGAATGGCTCGGCTGGAACCGCGACGGGGCTGCGGCACCGACGCCCGGCATTATCGAACATGGCTATCGCGCACTCATCCTGCCGCTGTCCGAACTGGTCGGGCGGCTTGGGTTCGGTGCGGTCATCGTGCTCGGGCTGATCCTCAGCTACCGGCTGTGCGATTCGATCTGGGGGCCGTTCGCCTATCCTTTCTATCTCGAGGAGTTGCAGTACACGAATGCCGAGGTTGCCTTCGCTTCCAAGATTTTCGGCGTCGGCATGACCATCGTCGGGGTGTCGCTGGGCGGCATCCTGTTCGCGGTGCTGGGGCGGATGCCGACGCTGCTGATCGGCGCGATCGTCGCGGCGGCGAGCAACCTGCTCTATGCCGATCTGGCATCGGGCGCACCGGTGATCGACGTGGTGGCCGGGGCGACCGGGTTGCTGAACCTCGGCGTCGATGCGCGGATGATGCGGCTGATGGTCGCGATCTCGGGCGAGAATATCGCCGGCGGTTTGGCCGGCGCGGCGTTCGTCGCCTATCTTTCCTCGATCGCCAGCAAGGAACATAGCGCGGTCCAGTATGCGCTGCTGTCGTCGCTGACATTGCTGGTCGGCTCGCTTGGCCGGGCTGGCTTGGGCGAAGCGGTCGAGCAAATGGGCTATGCCCCGGTCTTCCGCTTCACCGCCGCACTGGGGCTGGTCGCGGTGGCGTTCGTGCTGCTCGAATGGGTGCGGTGGAAGCGGGAGCTTGCGCGCGCCAATTGACCCGAAGGCGCGGAGACGCGAAGTTCAAGAAGAAAGTGGTTTGCGCAGAGGCGCAGAGAGGTTGCGGACCCGGCAGATGGTATCGATCCGGCGAAGCCTCTTTCCCTTTCGGTTGCCTTCGGACGGAGAGCCGCTATCGCGGCGGACGCAACTTCTCTGCGCCGCCGCGCCCCTGCGCGAAAGCTGACCTTTCTGCTTCTTCGCGTCTCCGCGCATTTGCGTGAACTGATTTAGACCGGCACCTCGTCATTCGCCGACAACACGGTGCCCGCCAGGTACAGCGACCCCGCAATCAACACCGACTCCGGCTCCGAGCGCGCCAGCAGGTCGAGCGCCGCCGCCGGATCGGTCGCAACATCGGCCTGCAACCCTAAGGCCCGCGCCTGTCGCGCCAGTTCGGCCGGCGGATGGTGGGCGTGGCCCGGCACCGGTACTGCCACCACATGGTCGACCACCTCGCCCAGATGCCGCAGCACCGCGCCGGCATCCTTGTTCGCCAGCATCCCCAGCACCAGCGCCGACCCTTCGCCGCGGCTGATGCGGGGCCAGCCGCGCGCCATCTCGATCGCGGCGGATTCGTTGTGCGCCCCGTCGAGCCACACGCCATGGCGCGGATCGACCCGCCCGGTCAGCGGTCCGCCCGGCCGCAGCCGTTGCATTCGCGCCGGCCAGCGCGCGGTGCCGGCGGCGGTGCGGATCGCCGCGCCCGATACCGGTACCGCCGACTGATGCCGCAGCATTGCCGCCGCCAGCGCCAGATTGTCGCGCTGATGCACCCCCGCTAGCGCCGGTTCGGGCAGGTCGAGCGTCCCCATCGCATCGCGGTAGCGCCCGTCGACCGCGTCCCAAGCCGATCCCCGCGCGATCAGCGTGCCGCCCGCCGCATCGACCGTCGCTTCGACTCGCGCGGCAATCTCGGGCGGGTAGGCGAGGGTGACGACCGGCACGCCCGGCTTGGCGATGCCCGCCTTTTCGCCGGCGATGCCGACCAGCGACGATCCCAGAAACGCTTCGTGATCGATGCCCAGCGCCGCGATACCGCAGGCGACGGGCGCGGGCAGGACGTTGGTCGCATCGAGCCGCCCACCCAGACCGACCTCGATCACGCACGCATCGGCCGGCGTCCGGGCAAAGGCGAGGAATGCGGCGGCCGTCGTGATCTCGAAGAAGCTCGCCCCGATCCCATCGGCCGCGTCGAGCACCTCGCCCAGCAGCGCCGCCAGCGCCGGATCGTCGATCAGCGTCCCCGCCAGCCGGATGCGTTCGTTGAACCGCACAAGATGCGGGCTGGCATAGACGTGCACCCGCAGCCCGGCCGCCTCGATCGCCGCGCGCAGATAGGCACAGGTCGATCCCTTTCCATTGGTCCCCGCGACATGGAACACTGGCGGCAGATGGCGATGCGGGTCGCCCAGCCGCCCCAGCAGCCGGGTGATGCGATCGAGGCCGAGAATATCGGCGCCGGGCGACAGCAACGTCAGCCGGTCAAGTTGCGCCTGCACCACCGGATCGGTCGAGATAGCGAAATCAGCCACTTGCAAATCCTCCCCGCTACGCGGGGAGGGGGACCAGCCGCAGGCTGGTGGAGGGGGGTGGCCACCTCCACGACAATTGCGTTTGGCTGCGATCCCCCTCCACCACCGCTACGCGGCGGTCCCCCTCCCCGCGAAGCGGGGAGGATTTGGCCGTCACGCCGCTTCCTTGCGTCCCAGAAATTCGATCAACTGCGCCAGTTCGGCCGGCAGATCGCGCCGATGCGTCACGCGGTCGATCAGGCCGTGGTCGCGATAATATTCGCTCGTCTGGAAATCCTCGGGCAGCTTCTCGCGGATCGTGCTTTCGATCACGCGCCGCCCGGTGAACGCCAAGGTCGCCTTCGGCTCGGCGATCTGCACATCGCCCAGCATCGCATAGGCCGCCATCACCCCGCCCGAGGTCGGATCGGTCAGCACCACCAGATAGGGTAGGCCGGCATCGTGCAGCATCTCGATCGCCACGGTCGTGCGCGGCATCTGCATCAGGCTGAGAATGCCCTCCTGCATCCGCGCGCCGCCGCTCGCCGTAAAGACGATATAGGGCACGCCGCGTGCGATCGCCGCCTCGACACCGGCGATGAACGCCTCACCGACGAACTGGCCCATCGACCCGCCCATGAACGCGAAGTTCTGGACGCCGATCACGCAGCCGCGTCCGGCGATGGTGCCATAGGCGTTCTGATACGCGTCCTGCTCGCCGGTATCGGTCCGCGCCGCCTTCAGCCGGTCGACATAGCGCTTGCTGTCGCGGAACTTCAGCGGGTCTTCGGCTACCTTCGGATTGGGCAGGATCTCGACGCTGCCGTCATCGAACAGCTGCTGGAACCGCTCCTTCGGCCCGATACGGCCATGATGGTCGCATTGCGGGCAGACGTGCAGGTTCTCCTCCCAATCCTTGTTGAATATCATCTGCCCGCACCCCTTGCACTTGTGCCAGAGATGGTCGGGCGTTTCCTTGCGCGCGACGAAGGGCAGGGCGTTGCGGACGCGGTTCAGCCAGCTCATGCGGGTTCCTTGCTCGCCGTCGCGACCGCCGCGGCGAGGCTTTCGATATAGGATTGGACGGGGGCGGCGGCGTGCTGCCCATGTTCCGCGACAATTTCGACAATCGCCGATCCGACGACGACGCCATCGGCGACGCGCGCAATATTGGCCGCCTGTTCGGGAGTGCGCACGCCGAAGCCGACGGCGATCGGCAGGTCGGTCGCGGCCTTCAGCCGGGCGACGGCATCGTCGATCGACGCCTGCACCGCCTGCTGCTTGCCGGTGATCCCCGCGACCGAGACATAGTAGAGAAAGCCGCCGGCCCCCTCCAATACGTTCGGCAGGCGGGCGGCGTCGGTCGTCGGCGTGGCCAGCCGGATCGCGGCGACACCGTGTTCGCGCAACTGCTGTCCCAGGCTGTCGTCTTCCTCGGGCGGAATGTCGACGCAGATTACGCCATCGACCCCGGCCGCCGCAGCGGCTTGGGCGAACCAGTCCGCCCCGCGCCGGACCATCGGATTGGCATAGCCCATCAGCACCAGCGGCACGTCGGGGTGGCGTTCGCGAAAGCCCGTCGCGATGCGCAGCACATCGGCAGTCCGCGTTCCCGCCGCCAGCGAACGGATGTTCGCCGACTGGATGGCGGGACCATCGGCCATCGGATCGGTAAACGGCATGCCCAGTTCGATCACGTCCGCTCCCCCCGCGACCAGCGCGTCGAGGATGGCAGGGGTGGCGTCGGGCGTCGGATCGCCGGCGGTGACGAAGCACACCAGCGCCGGTCGGCCCTTGCCGAACGCAGCGGCGAGGCGCGCGGTCAAAGCCCTCTCTCCTTCAGGGGAGTTGCAGGTCGGTTGTGCCCCCGGCACAACCTCAACAGCGCGGGGCGCTGTTGACCTGCAACTGGTTGGGAGAGGGGGTGGGTCACGATACTTTCCAACAAGCGCAACACGCCTTCCAAATTATGCATCACGTCAGCGTTAGCGAACCGCACTACCCGATAGCCGAGTTCGGTCAAATAGGCGCTGCGCGCTTCGTCATACTCGACGGTTTCGCCGTGCAGGTGCCCGTCGAGTTCGATCACCAGCTTCGGCACGTTGCTGGCAAAGTCGGCGATAAACGGCCCGATCACTTTCTGCCGCCGAAACTTCACACCAGCGAACCGTTCGGCCCGCAACGCGAACCACAGACGCTGTTCGGCAGGAGTGGGAGCCTTACGTGCCGCCTTGGCTCTTTCCGTCAAACCGGCGTCGCGCACTGCCCCTCTCCCAACCCTCTCCCCTGAAGGGGAGAGGGCTTTTGGCTTTAGATATCGACCCCCAGCGCGCTAGCCACCGTGAAGATATCCTTGTCCCCGCGGCCGCACAGGTTGGCGAGGATGATTTGGTCGCTCCGCATGGTCTTCGCCCGCCGCGCCACTGCCGCAATGGCATGGGCGGGTTCCAGCGCCGGAATAATCCCCTCGGTCCGGCACAGCATCTGGAACGCGTCGAGCGCATCGACATCGGTCGCGCTGTCATATTCGACCCGCCCGATATCGCGCAGCCACGCATGTTCCGGCCCGATCCCGGGATAGTCGAGTCCCGCCGAGATCGAATGCCCCTCGGCGATCTGCCCGTCCTCGTCCTGCAACAAATAGGTCTTGTTGCCATGGAGGATACCGGGGAACCCGCCGGCCAGCGACGCGGCATGGTCCTTGTCCAGCCCATGGCCCGCCGCCTCGACGCCCAGCATCGCCACGTCGGCATCGTCGAGGAACGGATGGAACAGCCCGATCGCGTTCGATCCGCCACCGATCGCCGCGACCAGCAGGTCGGGCAGGCGGCCGGTCCGCTCCAGCATCTGCGCGCGCGCCTCGCGACCGATGATGCTTTGGAAATCGCGCACCAGCTCGGGATAGGGGTGCGGGCCGGCGGCGGTACCGATGATGTAGAAGGTGTCGTGGACGTTCGCGACCCAGTCGCGTAAGCCTTCGTTCATCGCGTCCGACAGCGTCGCCGCACCGCTGGTCACCGGCCGTACCTCGGCGCCCAGCAGCTTCATGCGGAACACGTTCGGCTGCTGCCGCTCGACGTCCTTGGCGCCCATATAGATGACGCAGGGCAGGCCGAAGCGCGCGCAGACGGCGGCGGTCGCCACGCCATGCTGGCCGGCGCCCGTCTCGGCGATGATCCGCGTCTTGCCCATGCGGATCGCCAACAGGATCTGGCCGATGCAGTTGTTGATCTTGTGCGCGCCGGTATGGTTCAGCTCGTCGCGCTTGAACCACACCTGCGCGCCCATGCCCGGCTCGGCCGATGCGCGCAGCGTCTCCGACAGCCGTTCGGCATGATAGAGCGGGCTGGGCCGACCGACATAATGCGTCATCAGGTCGTCGAACTGCGCGGCAAAGGCGGGATCGGCCTTCGCCGCCTTATATTCGCGGTCGAGGTCGAGGATCAGCGGCATCAGCGTTTCGGCGACATAACGGCCGCCAAAGGCACCGAAATGACCACGATCGTCGGGCTGGGCGCGATAGCTGTTGGGAGCGTTCATGGGGTCGCTCGTTACGCCCGGCGGCGGGCGCTGTCGAGTATCAGCCGCCGGTCACGCTGCGTACGAACGCGGCGATCCGCCCGGCGTCCTTGACCCCCGGCGCGCTTTCCACGCCCGATGACACATCGACCAGCGGCGCCCGCGTGACCCGGATTGCCTCGGCGACGTTGCCGGCATCGAGTCCGCCCGACAATGCCCAGGGCAGTGGATGGACGAAGCCGTCGAGCAGCCCCCAGTCGAACCGCAGCCCCATGCCACCCGGCAATGCCGCCCCGGGCGGGGTCTTGGCATCGTACAGCACCCGGTCCGCCGCTCCGACCAGCGTCCGCGCGGCCTCCAGATCGGCCCGCGTCTTGATCGCGACCGCACCCCAGACTTCCCGGCCGGTCCGCGCCCGGATCGCGGCGATCCGATCGGGCGCGGTCTTGTGAAGCTGGATCGCGTCCAGCCGGGCGGCGGCCATCGCCGCATCGAGCAGCGCGTCGTCGGGATCGACGAACACGCCCACCTTCGCGACCCGGTCCGGCACCTGCCGCGCCAGCCCCGCCGCCGCGTCGAACGCTAGATTGCGGGGGGAGGGGGCGAAGAAGACGAAACCGACATGGCTCGCCCCGGCGGTCAGCGCGGCAGCCAGCGTGTCGGGCGTCGACAGGCCGCAAATCTTGATCAGGGTCATGGACCGCGGCTTAGCGGGCGGCAGGGCGCGGCGAAAGGGCGTCGACCCCTGGAAAAATGCGCATGCTATGTCCGCACTATGCGATTGCCGACAATCGATCTCGTATTGCTATGTCGCGGTAAGTAGCTGGAACGGCACGGCCGCAACGACGGCCGGGTCCATCGAAGGCAACCGTATATGGCATCTGCAACGCAATCGGATATCGCGGAACCCGACCTGTTCTATGTCGGACAGGACTGTGCCGGGCACTGGCTGGTCCAGGACCGGCATCGGCGACTGGAGGGACGTTTCGTATCGTTTTCGGCGGCGTTGCGCTTCGCGGAGGCGGAGCGGCAAAGCTATCATGCCGGCATCGAACTGGCGACGGTCCCGCTGATCCCGATCATCCCGTTCGGACCGGTCGCGGGCGAACCGCGGGAGGCAGCACATGGCGCGTAACATCGCTCTCCGCGATCCGCGTTGGGATGCGATCGCCGCCACCTTGTCGGGATTGCGCCAGCGCCGCCGCCGGGCGGTGCGGATCGTCGATGCCGATTGCGGGTGCGGAACCCTGCTGCTCGCGGCATTGACCCATGCCCGCGCGCTCGGTTTCACCGCAATCGAAGGCCGGGGTCTCGACCGGTCGCCGATGCGGATCGGGCGTGCGCGGCGTGCCGCGATGCGGCTGCGCGATCCGGCGATCGGCGTGACGTTCGATGCGGGCGACGCGCTTGGCGCACTGGTCGAGGAAGTCGACGCGCCGGCCGATATCCTGCTGTGCCACACCGCCGTTCCGGGGTCGATGATGGCGGCGGCCGGGGACGTCGTGATCGGCGATTCGATCCCGTCCGGGCGGGGGGCGGCATGATGCGTCGTCGCGATCTATGCTGGCGCGCCGCGGGCATGACGCTGATCGTCGCTGCCTGTGCGGTCGCGGTTCTGGCTTATGGGTCGGCGTCGGCTCTGTTCGCGCTGCCGGCGGCGCTCGCCGGCCTGACGCTGGCCGTACAGGGCAAGCGGGTGATGCAGGCGATCCGGGCCACCCGTCACGGGCATGCCGACACCGCCGCTGCCATCCATCTCGGCCGGCGGCGGCACGGTCGATCCGGTTCGTGGCCTATAGCGTAGCCTCGATCGCGCGTGCCGCCTGATCGGGGTTTTCCGCCTGGGTGATCGGCCGTCCGATCACTAGCACCGACGCGCCGCCGTCCAGCGCCGCGCGCGGGGTCACCACCCGCTTCTGGTCGCCGACCGGGCCGTCCGCCGGCCGCACGCCCGGTACGACGAAGAACCCTTGCGGCCATGCCTTCTTCGCCGCCGCGACCTCGGCCCCCGAACACACGACGCCGTCGATCCCGGCACGCTTCGCCAGTTCGGTCAGCCGCACCACCTGTTCGTGCGGATCGGGGGCCAGGCCGATCGACGACAGGTCGTGCGCGTCGAGGCTGGTCAGCATCGTCACCGCCACCACCTTGGTCCCGACCGGCGCCGCCGCCTTCGCATCCTCCAGCATCGCCTGCCCACCGGCGGCATGGACGGTCAGGATGGCGGGATCGAGCGGCCCCAGCGCCTGGATCGCCTTGGCGACCGTGTTGGGGATGTCATGGAACTTCAGGTCGAGGAAGATGGGCAGGCCCAGATCGGCCATCGTCCGCACCCCCGCGCGGCCATTGGCCATGAAGAATTCGAGGCCGAGCTTCAGCCCGCCGACATGGCCGCGCACCGCCTGCGCCAGTGCCTTTGCCCGGTCCAAATCGGGGGTGTCGATCGCGACATAGATGGGCGAACGGCTCATAGCGTGGCTCCCATATTGGTCGTGGGTACCGCCTCGGCCGCGACGACCGGCACTGCATCCGCCCGGTGCAGGTCGGCCAGCGTCCGGTCGGTCGCCGCGATCCGCTGCCGCAAGCGCCAGCGCGTCAGGTGAAGCGCGACGAAGGTTGGCAGGAACCCGGCCAGAAAGGTCACGAGGAGCAGCAGCGGCAGGTTCACATCGGCATAAAGCGTGCCCCACAGCTTCAGCGGCACCATCGTCATGTTGTTCAGTGCAAAGGCGACCATCACCCCCACCAGCAATGCCCAGAACAGGGTTTTCAGGAACTGCATCGCTCAGGGAGCCTTCGTCGTTGTCGTCCGCCCTTCCTTACGCCCGTCGCGGCGGCTTTTCCAATAGGTGTCGGGTCAGCCGATTTCGGCGCGGAGTTCGTCGAACAGCGGCTGGATCGCCTGCAACCGCGGCTGTTCCTCGTCGAGAATGGCAAGGAACGCGGCACGCTTGTGCCGGGTGATCCAGCCGGGTGGCAGGCGGACCTCGGGCGGCAGGGTCGACAGCGCGATATCGATCATCCGCTCGGCCCCGTGTAGCCGCCCCCACAGATAGTCGTTCTCACGATAGGATCGGCTGAAGAACGCACCGAAATTGTTGAAGCGAATGCCTTTCAGCGTCGCCTCCGCACCGCCCGCCCGGATCGACGGCGCATCGTCGGGCGCGATGCGGTCGACCCGCACCGGATCGAATTCGTCCAGCCCTTCGCCGCCCAGCAGCGGCAGCGTCGCGATGTCGAAGAAGGGAAAGCCGAGATAGGCGAGCAGGATCGGCCGCCGGATATCGCGCGGGGTGGCGGACAGCGCCTCCGACATCCGCGCGTCGGTCTGCGCGTCGAGCGTCGCGAGGTCCATCGCACCGGCCATCGTCGTCAGCAGGTCGGCGGGATCGGCGCGCTTGTCCGCCGCCAGTGCCCGCACCGCGGCGAAATGGTCGGCATTCTCGCACGCCAGATAGGGCGTCAGGCTGGCGAAGATCGCCTCGCGCACCGGCGCCAGTGCCGCCGCGTCCTGTTCCGGCTCCATCGCCGAAATCGTCCGCACCAGCAGCCGCAACCGCCGGATGCGAAAGGCGAGATCGTGCGCGCGCAGAAACGCGACCGCCTCCGCCGACGCGCCGTCGCCATCGAACCGGACGCCACCGCGCTCCGCGACGACCCCGGCGAAGCCGTCGCGCAACCGCCGTATCCGGTCGGGCGACGCATCGTCCGCCAGCGTCGCGACGCGTTCGGCCAGCCGGTCCAGCACCTGATCGACCTTCAGCAGTCCATAAGCGGCATGGCCATATCCGGCGCGCTTGACCGCCTGCGCCTGCGCCCGCTGTCGCCAGCCGGCCAGCCGCGACGGCGTCGGCCAGTCGAGGAACAGCGTATAGCCGAACAGCTGTTCGACCTCCGCCTCCACGCCGCCGCGCAGTTGCTCGACGATCGCCAGCATCCGTTCGATCCGTTCCGATCTTCGCTGGATCGCATCCAGATTGTCGCGGATCGGCTGTTTGCGCGGCAGTTCGGACAGTGCGCCGAGGATCGTCTGAAAGAAGCTGGGGGGGCCGTCATGCGCGGTGCCGATGCCGAACTTGTGGTTGGGGGCGGGGTCGAGATAGACGAAGCGCCGATCGATCTGCCGCCGCGCCGGACGTTCGCGCAGCGCGTCGATCGCGGGGGCGAAGGGCGCATTGGCCAGCACCGATCCGTCGATCAGTGTCGCCTGCTCCGCCATGCCGACCGCCGACTGGCGCGGCAGCACCCGGCGCAGAAACGCATCGCGTCCCGGCCACTCCACCGCCCGATCGGCCAGCGCCGCGTCCAGCTCGCCGACCCGGAACGGCGGAAACGCACCGGGAAAGCTCGACGTCGCCCGCGCCGCGAACACTAGCTCGGCGGTATCGACCAGCCGTTCCCCGCCATGGTCGTGAAAGCCGATGACGAGCCGGTGCTCGGTCTCGACCACTTCCGGCGGTGAATTGAGCCGCAGCGTTTCGGGATGCCCCGCGAAATCGGTGACGGTCACGAACAGGTCGAGCGGCTGGCCGGGCGGCAGCAGCCGCGGCCCGGCGGGCGTCGCGGCCATCGCGGCAAAGGCGTCGAGCAGCATGTCGACCATCGCCCGCCCGCCAAAGGGCGGCTCGAACCAGCGCGCCCGCACGAAGCGGTCGAGCTTGGCGCGCAGTTCGTCGCGCGCAGCGATATCGACGCTCGACGCGGACTCGTCCTCGCGGCCCAGCGCCATCCACGCGATCGGTCGCGCCCAGGGTCGCGACAGCGCGCTCGCCGGCGCCTGTGCCGGATCGATCAGCGCCTCGATATCCGCGCCGTCGAGCCACAGGTCGGTCAGCGGATCAAGCGACTGGCCGGTCGACACCGCCTGCGCCAGGAACACGCCGTTGATCCCGCCCGCGCTCGCCCCAGCGACGATATCGACCAGCACGCGCAGGCGGATACCGGTCAGCGCGGCCAGATCGGTCAGCATCGCCTGATACACCGCCGCGCTACCCGTCAGCGGCTCGCCCGCGTCCTGCACCGCCCGGCTGGCACGAGCGATGTGCCATATTTCCTTGACCAGCCCGTGCATATACACGGCGAGGCTGATCCCCCCGTAGCAGACCAGCGCCAGGCGCAGTTCGCGTTCGTGGAGCGGGGGCGGGGCGTCGGTCATGCCGGGGCGAGCGTCGCCCAGATCGGCAGATGGTCCGATGCCTTGCGCGCGGCCGCGCTGTGATGAACGCCGGCATCGACGATCTTCAATTCGCTCGACACCATGATCCGGTCGAGCCGCCCGACCGGGTGGCGCGCGTGGAAGCTGGGGCCGGTCTCGGCAAAGCAGTGCGTCCGCCCGAAGTCGCGCAGACACCCCGATCGCGGCGTCCATTCGTTCAGGTCGCCCATCAGCACGCTGGGCAGTTTCGGCGAACAGCCATCGACCTCGCTCAGGATCGCGTGCGCCTGTTTACGTCGCCACAGCCCCGACAGGTCGAGATGCATGCCGACCACGCGCAAGGCTATGCCGTTGGTAGTGACGTCGGCCCGCACCGCGCCGCGCGGTTCGAGCGCCGGTATCTCGATCCGCCGCTGTCCGCTGACGCTCGCTTCCTTGCGCACCAACAGGGCATTGCCGTGCCAGCCCATCGATTTGGCCCGAATCGCCAGCGGCACCGCGACCCATGGGCTGTGTTCGTCGAGCAGATGCGCCGGAATCACGCCGGCGCGCTCGCCCAGCCGCCGGTCGCATTCCTGCAATGCGATGATATCGGCATCGATCTCGCGCAGCACCTCCAGCGTCCGCTCGGGCATCCGGCGGCGATCGGTGCCGATCGCCTTGCGCATATTGTAGCTGGCCACTTTTATCATCGCTCGGCACTCAACGTCGCGATACCGTATTTCGTTTCGCAGCCGTTCAGCGCGGCAACCGGATGGTCGCGTTCAATCCGCCGCCGTCACGGTTAACCAGCGTGATCTCGCCACCGGCATCCCGAACGATCGCCCGCGCGAGCGCCAGTCCCAGCCCGATCCCGCCGGTTTCGCGATTGCGCGACGTTTCCAGCCGGGTGAACGGATCGAACACCGCATCCATCCGGTCGACCGGAATCCCCGGCCCCCGGTCGGCGACGACGATCGCCACCGCGCGCGCGCTCGTTTCGACCCGCACCTCCGCTGCGCCGGCATATTTGATCGCATTCTCGATCAGGTTGCGCACCGCCCGCCGCATCAGATTGGGACGCAGGTGGAGCGGCACGCGCGCCGCCTCGACGAAATCGACGTCATGGCCAAGGTCGCGAAAATCGTCGACCACGGCGTCGACCAGTGCGGCGACGTCGACATCGGTCGGCGCCTCGCTCGGCCGACCCAGCCGGGCCAGCGAAAGGATATCGTCGAGCGTCGCGTTCATCTCGTCGATCGTTTCGGCCATGCGTGCCCGGTCGGTATCGTCCTCGACCGATTCGATCCGGACGCGCAGCGCCGCCAACGGCGTGCGCAGGTCGTGGCCGATCGCGCCCAGCATCCGGTCCTTCTCATCGACCATCGCATTCACCCGCTGACCCAGATCGGTAAAGGCGGAGATCAGCAGCCGCACATCCTGCGGCCCCGACGGCTCGATCGCCGGCAGCGGCCGGGCGGGGTGAAATTCGCGGGCCGCCACCGCCAGCCGGCGCAGCGGCTTGGCGATCCGCCGCCCGATCCACAGCACCGGCAACAGCACGATGACATAGAGGATGAAGGTCTGCGCCAGCGACTGCCATAACAGCCCGCGCTCCGCCATCGGCCAGGGAGTATGCGATACCAGCCAGCCGCGACCGGGCAGTTCGACCGCCACGTCGAGCACCGCGCCCATGCGCCGCAGCCGTTCGGCACGCTGTCCGCCTATGCCGCGTTCCTGGATCTCGGCCTCGTCGATCGGACGGATGCGTGCGGCGATCCGGCCGGGGCGAATGCCGGCATCGGCAAAACCGGCGCGGATCGCCTGTTCGACGTCGCGTTCGGGTTCGCCGCGCAGGGGGGGCATCCGGTCGGTCACCAGCCGCACGCCGCGCATCCGGTCGCGCGCCGGCGCGGGGCGGGGCGCCGTCGTCCGCTCGGCGGCGTCGATCAGGCGGGTGACCGCAGGAAGGGTGATTTCGGCAAAGCGAAAGGCGCGCCGTTCCCGCAGCAGCAGCGCGAAGTTCAGCGCCTGCGCCACGAACAGCGCCACCGCGACCAGCAGCGCGATCTGACCGGGCAGGCTGGTCGGCCACAGCCGCCTCACAGGCGGGTTACCTCGGTCGCCAGCGTATAGCCGCCGCCCCAGACGGTCTTGATGATCTCCGGGTTGCGGACATCGGTCTCGATCTTCTTGCGCAACCGACTGACCTGATTGTCGATCGCGCGGTCGAATGCAGCGGCCTCGCGCCCTTGAGTCAGGTCGAGCAACTGGTCGCGGGTCAGCACCTGGCGCGGGCGCGTCACCAGTGCGTGGAGCAGATTATATTCGCCGGTCGACAGCGGCACCGACACGCCCTCGCGATCGACCAGCGCGCGCTCGCCGGTCTTGAGCACCCAGCCGGCAAAGGCGAACGATCCTGCTTCGGGCGCATGCTGCCGGACAGCGCCACCGGCCGTCCGGCGCAGCACGACCTTGACCCGCGCCGCCAGTTCGCGCGGGGAAAAGGGTTTCACGACATAATCGTCGGCGCCCATTTCCAGCCCGACGATGCGGTCAGTCTCCTCCGCGCGCGCGGTCAGCAGGATGACGGGGGTCTCGCTGGTCTCGCGGATATGGCGGCACAGCGACAGCCCGTCCTCGCCCGGCATCATGATGTCGAGGATGGCAAGGTCGATCGCATAGGCGTTAAGCCGCGCGCGTGCGCCCTCCGCATCGCCCGCCTGGGTCACGCGAAACCCCTGTTTCGTCAGATACTGTGCGAGCGGTTCGCGGATCGATCGTTCGTCGTCGACCAGCAACAGATGTGGGATATCGGCCATGTCGGACATGCTAGGCGCGCAAGCTCCTGAATGGAAAGGCCGGACGGCAAGGTAGCGTTGCCGTCCGGCGTGGATCAGCCGCCGATCTGCGGACCGCGACGCTGCATCCGCTTTTCGCGCGCCATGAAGCGTTCGGCCGGGTCGATCTGGCCGTCCTTGTTCGCGTCGATGCGATCGAACCGGGCGAGCGCGCGCGCCTGAAACGCGGCGCGGGTGACCGTGCCGCCCTTCGCCCCGCGCTGGCTCATCCGCTGTTCGCGCGCCTGACGGCGTTCGGTTGCGTCGATCTTGCCGTCGCGGTTGAGGTCCTGCCGGTCGAAGCCGGCGGCGGCCATGGCACGGAACTCGCCGCGGGTGACGACGCCGTCGCGATTGGCGTCGGCCCGCTCCAGCATCCGCGCGCCACCGCCGCCCCGGCGCGGCGAGCTGGCCTCGCCATCCAGTCCGCGAGGCCCGCGCTGTGGCAGCGCGGCACGCTCGGCGGCGTTGATCTTGCCGTCATGGTCGGTATCCAGGGCGTCGAAACGCTGATCGGCACGCGCCATCGCGTCGGCGCGGGTGACGACCCGGTCGGCGCCGGGCGGCGGGGGCGGGGTCTGCGCGGCGAGCGCGACGCCTGGCAGGGCGATGGCGGCGAGCGAGGCGGCGACGATCAACGATCGCATGGGAAGCGAACCTTTCGAAAACGGGGAGCACCCCGATGGATAATGCTCCCCATTTGCCCGCGACTTGTCGCCGACCTATGTCGTCGCGAGCGATTATTGTCGCAGTTTGTCGCAGTTGGTTCAGCGCGCCGGCGTCCCGAACAGGATGCGGCGTTGTTCCTCACTCATCAGCTGGTTGCCGCTGCTGACCGCCTTGCCCTTCTCATATGCCGCGATCGTCGCGGGACGCGCCGCGATCGTTTCGAACCAGCGCTGTAGGTTCGGAAAATCCTCGAGCTTCTGCCCTTGCGCCTCATGCGGCACGATCCACGGATAGGCGGCCATGTCGGCGATCGAATAGTCCCCGGCGACGAACGCCCGGTCGGCCAGCCGCTTGTCGAGCACGCCGTACAGCCGCGCCGTTTCGCGGATATAGCGGTCCTGCGCGTACGGAATCTTTTCGGGCGCGTAGATGTTGAAATGATGGTTCTGCCCGGCCATCGGTCCCAGACCGCCCATCTGCCACATCAGCCACTGGATCGCATCGAATCGCCCGGGCAGGTCGGCAGGCAGAAAGCGGCCGGTCTTCTCCGCCAGATACAGCAGGATCGCCCCGGATTCGAAGATCGCCAGCGGCGTCCCGCCGCCGGCCGGTTCATGATCGACGATGGCCGGCATCCGGTTGTTGGGCGCGATGGCGAGGAATTCGGGGCGGAACTGCTCGCCCTTGCCGATATCGACCGGATGGATGGTATAGGGCAGCCCGGCTTCCTCGAGGAAGAGCGTGATCTTGTGGCCGTTGGGCGTCGGCCAATAGTGCAGATCGATCATGAAGCAGCCTCCGATTGGTTCGCGCCGCACATGGGGGCCGTGCCCTGTAGCGCCAAGGGTCAGACACCCAGCCATTCGAGGCCGGCGGGTAGCGCCTGCGCGGCGAAATCGATCTGGAGCACCCGCCGCCGGGCCGGACGCAACGCCGCATCCGACGCGTGCAGGATCGGCGTTGCATATATCCAGACGTCGCCCCGTTCGGCGAGACAGACATGGACGCGGCTATCGGCGACGACTGTCTCGACGATGCCTTCGGCGATGCGTCCGCGCTTGTGGGATCCGCGCGCGACCAGCAACGGCGCATTGTCGCCTGGGACCGGATCGATATGGACCCGCAAGGTCACCATGGTTTCGAGCAACGCGAAAGGCGGCGCGACATGCTGCAGCCCCTGTTTGACGGTCCATGGACCAAAGCCTGGTACTTCCCGCCGTTCGCGAACCACGATCGTTCGGTCCTGATGCCAGCCGAGCGCCCAGTTCGTCGCCGCCGATTTGTCGAACAGCAACGCCCGGACCGGCTGCGTCGCCGGCCCGAGCACCTCTGCCGCAAGGGTGCCGATCGCGCCGGTCGGGGCGAGCAGGTCGCGCAGTCCTGCCAAGCCATTCAGCCGCACTCCGGCTCGATCAGCGGGTACTTCCACAAGTGCCGCCTCGATCTCTGGCAGGACGCCGGTAGCGGCCCCCGGCAGCAGCACCGCGCCGTCGCGATCCAGCGTCAACGTCATTTGGCAAACAGGGCCAGCGGTACGGCGTCGGCCATCGCCTGATAGCCCACCATCGACGGGTGCAGATGGTCGCCCGAATCATAGGCGGGCAGCAATCGGTCGGGCTGTGCCGGGTCGCGGACGATGCGGTCGAAATCGATCACGGCGTCGAAATGGCCGGGCGTGCGGATCCATGCATTGACCGCCTGCCGCGATGCCTCCGCCGCCGCATCGGGACGATAATAGTCGTTGCCCATGAACGGCATCACGGTGCCGCCGATCACCTTCAGTCCCTTTGCCCGGGCGCGTGCGACGATCTGGGCGTAGCCGGCGATCATCCGTTCGACATGGGCGCGGCGTTCCTCGTCCGTCGCCGGTTTTTCGCGGGCGAGGCCGCCCAGATCGTTGATCCCTTCCAGCAGGATCAGATAGCGCGCGCCCGGCTGGCTCAGCACGTCGCCGTCGAAGCGTGACAGGGCATTGGGCCCAAGGCATTCGACCAGCAGGCAGTTGCCGCCGATGCCGTGGTTCAGCACCGCCACGTCGCGGGTCGCGCGGTTCGCTGACAGCCGCCTCGCCAGACCATCGGTCCAGCGCTGATGGCGGCCGTCCTTCACGCCGAACCCGTCGGTAATCGAATCGCCCAGCGCGACGATCGCGCGCGCGGTCGGTGCCGCATCGACCTCCACCGCCGCGATCTGGAACCAGCGTTCCACCGGAACCGCATCGGCGAATGCCCCATCCGACAGCCGGTCGCCTGGTGCGATCCAACTGCGCGTCCGCGCGCCGGGATGGCCCGTCTGTTGTTGCGGCAGGTCGGCGAAGCGGGTGCTGATCGCGAGGTCGGCAAGCGCCGTCACCGGTAAGGCAACCGGATCCGACCAATAATCCGCCCCCGCCGGTATCTCCACCATCGCCCTGCCGCCGAAGCGCAGCGGCCGATCGCTGCCGGCCCGGATCGACGCGGCCGCCGGCCCGGTCGCCAGTGCGACGCTTGCGCCCGCGATGCGCAGCGGCGTCGCGCCGAAGCGGTTGGTGAACCGAACGCGCACCGCCCGTCCGCCGATCGTGACCCGCACGATTTGGCGCAGCGTCGCGTCGCGATATTGCGCATCGGCCAGCACCTGTTCGGCATTGGGCTTGATCGGCGATGCCGTCCAGCCCGCGACCCATGGCTCCGCCTGCGCCGGAATGGCGACCGTCGCCATTGCGGCGGTCGCGCTCAGCAGGATGCGCATGTTCTTCTCTCCCAACGTCGTCGCCGATTCGGCGCGGCAGGTATCGTTATCACATCCATCGCGGTGGTTGTTTGCGTTTGATCGTATTGATTTGATCCAAGCAGGGAACTAACTCGGGTTAGGTGTATAAAGACACGTTAAATCAGCATGATGCAATCGATCGATCGGAGTTTCGCCACTACTTACGTTGATGGGGAGAAGGGATTATGGCGTTGCATGACCGGGAAGTCGCGAACCACAACGAAACCCAGCATCCGATGGTATCGTCCGCCGACTTCGCCCGAAAATTCGGTCAGCTTCGACAAATGCAGGATGAAGAGGCGATCTTCGTCACCCATCACGGCCGCGCCACCCATGTGTTGACGACAGTCCGCCACTATACGGCGCTGCAGCAGGCCAACGGCGCCGACCGGGCGGAGACGATTGCGACGACCAGTCTGCACGAACTCGCCCACTGCCTCACGATCGGCGTGCTGCTGATCGACTACGACCTACGGATCGTCGCCGCCAACCGCGTCGCACACGTCCAGCTCGACCGGCAGGACGGCGACCTGACCGGCCGCAAGGTGTTCGAGGCGCTCCCGACGCTGCGCCGGTCGTTGATCGAAACCTATGTTCTGAGAGCCGTTGCGAGCAAGGAACCCTATTCGGCTGAAATTCCGTCGCTGTTTCGCGAAAATACCTGGGTCCGGGCCGAAATTTATCCGTTCGCGCACTATGTCACGGTACTGTTCCACGACATCACGGACGACATGAAGATCCACCGCCTTGCCGACGCGCGCAAGTCGCTGCGCGAGGCGATCGCGGTGCATGACGGCATCGGCTATGTCTGCCTGAACACGCGTGGACATATCGATCAGGCTGAACCGACCTTTTGCGAGATGATCCACCTGCCCGAGGAGTGGCTGCGGCACGTCGCGCTGGCCGATCTGATCCCGGTGGGCCAGCGCGTGGCATTTCGCGAAGCGCTGGATCGCGTGTTGAGCGGCGAGGGCGCGCGCACGATCGACAGCGCCATCCTGTCGAACGAGGGACGCGCCGTCCCGGTCCGGATCACCATCGCCGAATTGCGCGGCACCTATGGCAATGAAGGCGCGATCGTCCTGCTGACCCGGCAGTAGCGGCTTACCGCACCAGCACCGGCGCGCCGCACCGCACTCCGTCGACGCGCACATCGGCCTGGCCCAGATGCACGCCGGCCAGCGCGCCGATTTGTCCGACGACGAGGTCGAGCGCCGGCGCCGCGACCATGAGTGTGTTGCCCAGCGTCGTGGTCAGCAAGCCACCCGACAGCCCGATGCCGAGGACGTTGACGCGGATATCGACGTTGCGCAGCAGGCTGCTGGCAATGCCGGCAGCGATATCGTTGGTCGCCACCGATTTGACGACATTCCCGTCCATCTCGGCACGCGAAAAGGTAACGCGCTGTGCCTGCATGCCGCCTAGTTTGATATCGGCAAACCCGGTCAACGTGGCGAGCGGCAACGTCACCATCCGGGCCGGACGTAGCGCCATCGCCTGCTGGAAATTGCCGAGCAACGTCGGATCGAGATCGGCGATCGCGGCCCGGCCGAGCGAGGGCGTGACGTCGAGGCCGACGTTCGAATTGGCAGGGCCGCCGACGCACGCGATCGATGCCAGCCGCGCTTCGGCTTCTGCCAGTTCGACATAGATCGGCACCCGGACCGACCCCAGGCTCAGCGGCGCGTTCAGCAACGCGATATCGATCCACAGCCGCGTCTGTGCGCTACGCACCACGGTGCGACCGGCCTGTCCGATCGACAACCATGGGCTGTTCGCCGGGCGCTCGCCGATTTGCAGCCACAACCGGGTCCGCCCGATCCCGGCGATCCCCAGATCGATATCGGTTTGTATCTGGCGATTGCCGGTGCCGATCTGCACCGCTTCGCGCAGGATCGCATAGGCATCGGTCCGGATCGGGCGCTGCGGATCGGCGGTGGTGCGGTCGGCCAACGGACCCAGATCGAGGATAGATCCAAGCCGGATGCTGCGCGCCGGCAGCTTGGTCGACAAAGTGCGCAGCGTCGCCGCGGCGCTGCTGCTCGTCGTCGCGCCCGCCATCGCGATCGCCAGTTGCGGCAGGGTGATATCGCTGGTCAGCACCTCGCCGAACGTCGCGGCACGGACACCGGCACTGGTACGCAGCAGTTCGATGGTCTTGAGCAGGTCGACCTGTCCAGATGCCAGCGCATTATAATCCATCACCGACAGCGATAGATCGCTGCCCGCAAGTTGCGACAGCAGGGTGCCGGGCAATCCACCCTGCGCCGATGCCAGTCGCGTCCCGATCGAGAAGGCGGCGAGATCGATCCTTGCAGCCGTCGCCTGCGCGGCGACGGTCACCTGTTGCGTCCCGAAAATCTGCGCGAAGAAGGGGCGAAGCTGGCTTTCGACCGTAACCTGCGCGGCATTGACCGATGCCGTGCCGGCGACGAAGCGCGCGTCGACTGTAACCGACTGATCTCGAATGAAACGGCCCGGGGTCAGGTTGACCAACCGCGTGCCATTGTCCGGCGAAAGCGCAACCGCCACCTGCGCGCGCTGGGCGGCATTGGCCGGGTCCTGCGCCGCCGCCAGCGCCGCGGCATCCGCCACCCCCTGCAACCGGCGTTTTTCAAGGAACATCGACGCGGTATCGATGCCGATCACGGCGGTTCCGGTCAGCATCGCCATCCCCCCGGCAACGATCATCGCGACGTTGCCGTCGCGCCGCCGGACGAGCGTTCGCAGTCGGTGCACCGCGGTCACAGTCCGTTCAGCACGACGCTGGCCTGACGGCGGATCGTCGTGCTGCTGGCGGGCAGGATCGGCAGCTTCATCAACGGGTTCGTCGATCCGTCATAGGTGACGTTCAGCGTCAGTCGCTGTCCGTCGTCGTCGACCTGCATTCCGACATCGGTCTGCGATATGCCGTATGTCCCTGCCAGTGCCGTTCGCGCCGCATCGCTCGCCAGCGCCGCGCGTTCCGGCGCGTTCAGCCCCGCCAGCGCGGCGCGCGCACCTTCGTTCGCGCTTTCCTGAACGACATGCGCAATCGCCAGCCAACAGCCGCCGCTTAATATGCCGAACAGGAACATCAGCAGGACTGGCAGGGTCAGCGCCAGTTCGACTACGGCCAAACCGCGCCGATCTTTGGCGAGCCGCGTTATAGTATGTCGACAGGCGCGCGACGCGCCGCCGCACGACCGATATATCCTTACCCGATGACGCATGCAGCGACCCTCCGCCGCTGCATCCTATCCGCTACCGATCAACCCGGCGTTTGTCGGGATCGGGCATAATATACGGAAATTGTGAAACGATCGCAGAACGTTGCGGTAGGTGGCTGCCGGTAGGTCCAAATCGATTGCTACCCCGCCGGCGTTGTAGTGATCTGTTTCGCACGACGGGCCGCCGCAACCGGAAAGACCGGAATTTACGCAGGGTCCGGACGATCGCTTCGCCGACGACGACCGGACCCTGAAAGGCCGGCACGAAGTATTTGCCGGTTCGAGCGCCGACGGTCCGCCTTGCTCGAACCGGTGCGAGCGGTTACGCGGACGTGCCGACCCAATGGTGCAACGCGCCCCAATCCAGATTTGAACGAGTGTCGAACGTGACTGCTGCCTCTCGCACGACCGATTCCAGGCTGTGGTGGCTCGGGGACCGGATGGCGGTCCTCGTTCTCGGGCTGATCGCCGGCTTCGTCGTCGGGCTGTCCTTTGCGGGGGGCGTACATATCGCGCTGCCCGACATGCCTATGCCGACCGCTTCGCCGACACCGCCGGTCGCCCCCGGCGCCTCTTCGACCGGCAATGACGTGGTGGCGCCTGCGCCGCCGCCGCCTGCCACCGCGCGAACCGTCGACGGTCCACTCGACCCGCGCGTGATCGACCGGATGCGGCGGGGCGGCGTGTTGCGCGTGGGCGTGTTCGGCGACAGCTTCGGCAACGGCATCTGGGACGCGCTCTATCGGCAACTGCCGGGAAGCGACGGGTTCGAGGTTCTGAAGTTCGCCAAGGAAGCCACCGGTTTCACGCGCTATCGCACGCTCGATCTAGAGAAGCGGGCACTCGAACAGTTGCGGCAGCAGCCGGTCGATGCCGTCGTCATTAGCTTCGGTGCCAACGACAATCAGGCGGTGTTCGCCGACGGCCATCTCCATCCGTTGATGAGCGACGGCTGGAAACGGGTGATTGGCGAGCGCATCGACAAGTTCGTAGCGGCGGTCCGCTCGACCGGCGCGGTCGTTTATTGGGTCGGCCTGCCGGTGATGCGCGACCCGCAACTCGATGCCGATATGCAAGCGATGGACGCATTCTACGAAGACCATATGCGCCGCCTCGGCGTGCCGTTCGTCGATTCGCGGCCGCTGACGCTCGATGCGGAGGGCAAGTATAATGCCTATCTGCCCGACCTGAAGACCGGCAAGCCGGTGTTGCTGCGGACCGGCGACGGGCTGCACATGATTGGCGTCGGCTATCAGCGGCTGACCAACGGCGTGGCTGCCGATCTGAGACGCTACGCCGATCGTGCGCGTCTCGCGGCGGGGCGAGCGGCACCGGGCGGAGGGACGCGCTGATGTCGGCGCTGATGGCGATCGCGCTGGCGCAGGCGGCGGCATCGACCTGTTACGGCGCGCTGTGCGACGCCGATCGCATCCGTCCTTTCCTCGAAAAGCTGTCGGCCGCCCGCAGCAGCCCGGCGCCGGTCCGCATCGTGCAGATCGGCGACAGCCATACCGCCGGCGACCAGATCACCGGCAGCTGGCGGACGCTGTTGCAGGCGCGCTACGGCCGGGCAGGGCGGGGAACGCTCGCCCCCGGAAGGCCTTATGCCGGTTACCTGACGCGCGATATCACCGCGACGCAATCGGCGGGGTGGCGCGTCAACGGCATCTTCGGATCGGCCTATCAACCGACCGGCGGCGTGCGCATGGGGCTGAGCGCCTATAGCGTGACCAGCTACACTCCCGGCGCGGCGGTGACGCTCAGCGCCGATGGCGGGCGGACCTTCGATCGGCTGACCGTCTGCGCCCTGACCGGCCCGGGGGCGGGGACAGTGCAGTTGAGCATCGGCGCGGCGGTGGTCGAATGGCCGCTGACCGCGCTGGAAACCGGTAGCCGCTGTCGCACGCTCGATGCCGGCGCCGAGGCGGCGATCGCCTCGGCCACGGTCGTACGCGGTCCGGTGACCCTGACCTCGTGGAGCACCGAACGCAGCCTCGGTGGTGGCGTGATCCTGTCGAACCTCGGCACGGTCGGCGCACAGTTCAGCCATTTCGACCGGACCGACGATCGCGTTGTCGCAACCGAACTTGCCGCCTATCGCCCCGACCTGATCGTCGTTGCGTTCGGCACCAACGAAGCCTTTCGCCCCGGCTTCTCGGCGGCGGCGTACGAAGCGACGCTGCGCGCCGATCTGACCCGGCTGCGGGGGCTGGCCCCCGGCGTGCCGATGCTGCTGTTCGGCGCGCCCGACTCCGCAACGCGTACCCCCAGCCTCCAGATCGGCGAGAGCGGCACCAGCCTGCCCTGCGCATCCTCCGCGCTGTGGCGTCCGACGGCGGCGCTGGCATCGGTACAGGCGATTCAGCGGCGACAGGCGAGGGCGTTCGGCATCGCCTATTGGGACTGGGCGCAGGCGATGGGCGGCCGCTGCGTCGCCGATGGCTGGACACAAGGGGCGACCCCGCGCATGCGCGGCGACCATGTCCACTTCACCAGCAGTGGCGGGGCCGAGATCGCCCGCTTGCTACAGGCGGATTTAGACCTCGCCATGAACAGCCTGCTGGCACCGACCGTTCCCATATCGACGGTCCGTTAAATGCTGTTTCCGACGCTCAGCTTCGGGCTGTTCTTCCTGATCGTCTACGCGATCACCTGGTCGCTCGGCCGATCGAACGAATGGCGCAAGCTCGCGCTGCTGCTTGCAAGCTGGTTCTTCTACGGGGCGTGGGACGCGCGCTTCGTGGCGCTGCTGTTCGTGTCCGCCTTCGTCAACTGGGCGCTGGCCGCGGCGATCGTGCGTAGCGAAGACCGGCGCGGGCGCGCGCTGGTAACGCTCGGCGTTGCCGCGAACCTCGGCGTGCTCGGCTATTTCAAATATGCCGGCTTCTTCCTCGAACAGCTCTCGGCGCTGTTGCAGCCTCTGGGCTTCGGCCGCGACCTGCCGCTGTTGCAAGTCATACTGCCGGTCGGCGTATCCTTCTTCACCTTTCAGGCGATCTCCTACCTGGTCGACGTCCATCGCCGCCGCCTGCCTGCCGCCAGCCTGCTCGACCTGACGCTGCTGATGTCGTTCTTTCCGCATCTGGTCGCCGGGCCGATCGTGCGTGGCGCCGACCTGTTGCCGCAGTTCCGTCGCGTGCCGAGCATCGATCGCGGCACCGTTGCTGCCGCGCTGCTGCTGATCCTATGGGGTCTGTTCAAGAAGGCGGTGATCGCATCGCAACTGGCCGGTGCGCTGGTCGATCCGGCCTTCTTCGATCCGGCCAGTCGTTCCAGCTTTGACCTACTGATCGGTGCCTATGGCTATGCCGTGCAAATCTATTGCGACTTCTCCGCCTATTCCGACATGGCGATCGGGTTGGCGGCGTTGCTCGGCTACACCTTTCCGCGCAATTTCGATCAACCTTACCGCGCCGCCTCGCTGCAGGATTTCTGGCGGCGCTGGCATATCAGTCTGTCGAGTTGGCTGCGCGACTATCTTTACATTCCGCTGGGCGGCAGCCGGAAGGGGGCGGTGCGCACCTATCTGAACCTGTTCCTGACGATGCTGCTGGGCGGGCTGTGGCATGGCGCGAGCTGGAGCTTCGTGATCTGGGGCGCGCTCCACGGCGGCTGGCTGGCAATCGAGCGTTTCTGGTCGCGCCACCGCCCTGCCGGCTGGCGAGCGGCCCCGCGCTGGTTGGGCATCCTCATCACCTTCCACATCGTGGTCCTCGGCTGGATCTTCTTCCGGGCACAGGGGGAGGGGGAAGCATTCGCCTATCTCGGCCAGTTGTTCGCCGGTGACTGGCGCAACACGCTGGTGACGCCGCTGTCGCTGGGACTGGTCGCGCTAGGGCTGGCGATCCACGCCGTTCCCGTCGGCATCCTGCCCGCCATCGCGACGCGCGTGCGTACGCAGGCCGCGCCGATCGTCGGGCTGGCGCTGGGTGTGTCGATCCTGATCGTCGATGCGATGCGACCCGATGGGGTCGCGCCGTTCATCTATTACCAGTTCTGATGGAAAGCGCAGCATGACCACCGGTGCCGAACAGGGAGAGATCGCCGAGGTCGGATCGCCGGTGCTGGTGCCGGCCGATCGGGTCGACACCGTGCGGCCATGGCGCTGGATGACCGGCACGATCGCCATGGCGACGCTGTTCTTAAGCGTCTTTAACGCGCACGCGATTGGCGCATGGTTCGACGAACTGCCGCCGTCACCGGTCACCGAACCGCTGCGCGCGTCGATCGCGTCGTGGGTGGCGCTGACGACCAGGCTGGGGTTCGATGCACCGCGTGCGGAGGTCCGCAAGCGCTGGGAAGCGGCGCAGGCGGCACGGTTCGGTACCGAACAGCCGGGTGAGGATGGCAGCACGCGATAGGCGCCGCCCCAAACGGCAACGCCCGCGCGAGCGTTGCTCAGCGCGGGCGTTGCGGAACGCGAACCTGCTTGGCGGCGGTTCAGCGATAGAAAGTGTGGTCGGCGATCTGGGTGACGCGGGTGCGCTTCGGCATTGAAGCACCGGCCGAATGGAAGAACAACGCGCCCGGGGCCACGTCCTCGCCCTTGCCGCTCAGCGTGCGCTTGGCGATGTCGACGGCGGTGTCCCAGCGGCCATTGTTGCGGGGCGGGTTGTAAGCATCGACGTTGAAGAACTGACCGCGCTGCTTGACCACGCCGCAGGCGCTGTCGGCGAAGCGGCCGCTGTTCATGCGGGTGCGGATGACCTGCGCGACGGCGACCTGACCACGATGCGGCTGGTTGCCGGCTTCATGCACCACGACCTTGGCGACGCATTCGACTTCGCGCTTGTCGAGGCTGGCGGTGTCGTTGTCGGATAGGGCCGGTTCGGCCTCGGGAAGGGCCTGCACCACCGGGGCGGGGGCGGCGAAGGTAACGGGGGCGGGGGAACTCTGTGCTGGCGTCGATTGCGGAGCAATCTGTGGTTCGGAATCCGTGCTCATCGCGACATGGGCGCTCGCGACGCCGCTCACTGCGGTCAGGCTCCACAAAACCAATACGGACCAGCGCTTATTCATTCCCACTCACTGCTATTGCGCGAGGGTGCCCGCCATCGGCCGCAGAAACGCGGACAAATAGAGCGGCCGTCGGGATCCCCCACGTCTCGCCGTCCGCTATCCGCTGCTTGCACATGCGGAATGCCGGACCGGCTGAACTCGGCCCGGCTCATCGCTTCGGCGCGGCAAACTGTCAACGCGGGCGCCGTTCATCGGCGACGAACCGTTCGGCACATCCGATCAATCCACGCACGAAACGACAATTCGGGAAGGTGTTAATCGATTTAAACCATGATCGCTGTCGCCGGACTGACGCGAATCGTTGTTACGGACCGTCGAGTCCATCTTCCGTTCAGCTTCGCTGGTATCGAGAACGTCCCGCAGGCGTTAGGGTGTCGATGATGTTGCCACCCGTTCCCCAACGACCGCTATTGCGCCGGATGCGGTTGGTGCGCGCAGGCTGGATCGTGCTCGGGGGGCTGTTCGTCGGGCTGGGGGTGATCGGCGCGTTGTTGCCGGTGATGCCGACGACGATCTTCATCATTCTCGCCGCTGCCTGTTTCGCCCGCGGTTCGCCACGGCTGGAGCGCTGGCTGCTCCACCATCCGCAGTTCGGCCCGACCCTCGTCGCGTGGCGCCGCGACGGCGCGATCGGTCGCCGGGCGAAGGCGATGGCTTGCGGCGGCATCGCCTTCGGATATTTGCTGTTTGTCGTCGGCGCCCGGCCGGGCATCGGGCTCGCCACGCTGGTTGCGGCGCTGATGACGGCATGTGCCGCCTATATCCTTACCCGGCCGCTACCATCCGACCGCGGCGGATCAGACCTTCGCGCCTGACGAACCCTGTTCGGCGTACAGCATGGCATAGCGGCGGGTGACCACCGGCAGCGATTCATCGATCCACTGCGCCATCGCCTGTTCCTCGCTCAGCGACTGTTGCAGCAATGGCGTGGCAGAGGCGAAGCCGCCGTCTTCGGCCATGGTCAGCAGCGATTTATAGGCCGCGATCTCGAAATGTTCGAAAGCATAGTTGGCGAAGCTGTTCTTGACGATCTCGTCGCCCGCAACGCTATGGCCCAGTGCCGCCATACCGCCCGACAGACTCAGGCCGAGATCCTTGAGCGTCGAACCGCTGGTGTCGAAGCCGGCGAGCATTTCGTCGAGGCGGGCGATCTGGTCGTTGGTCTCGTCGATGTGCAGGCGCAACCGATCGGCGACCTCGGGGTAGTTCACGATCCGCTCGACCTGCGGTGTCAGGATAGACAGCGCCTGTTTTTCGACCGCATGCGCGTTGGTCAGCCCGGTGACGAATAGTTCGCGGAGGATGTCCTGCTGGATTGTCATGTCGCTTTGCTCCTTGGTCGGGGGCGCGCGTGGTGCGCACCGCACGCTGCGGTCCGGCCGGATGTTCTCGTCGGACCGTCCCTCCACCAACCGATAAGCGACTGATTGGTCCCGGTTAAATCAGCTTATTTCAATGATTTGGATTAAGTCTGGCGTCTGAGCGCTAGTCGCGGAAAGGGCCGACAGGCTTGCCTGCAACTCATCGTTGCGGAACGGTTTGGTCAGACGCGGGACATCGGAATCGATCCCTGCTTCTTCGGCATAGCCGGATACGATCAGTACCGGCAGCGTCGGATGGCTCGACTTGAGCATCCGCGCCAGTTGCGCGCCGCTGATGCCGGGCATCAGATGGTCGGTGACGACGATATCGGGGGTCAGTCCCTCACGAATCATGCGCAGCGCGTCCTCGGCCGATACCGCCTCGACCACGCGATACTGCAGATCGGTCAGCATGTGCGCAGTGCTCATGCGGACCAGTTCCTCATCGTCGATCAACAGCACGGTGCCGATCCGCCCCGGCATCGCCAGCGTGTCGGGCAGGGGTTCGGCGTCGCAGATCGTCAGCGGGCTGACCGGCAGCCACAGACTGACCACCGTACCGTGACCGGGGGTGCTGTCGATCGTCAGGCCGCCGCCGAGCTGCGCGGTCAACCCATGGACCATCGACAGGCCAAGTCCCGTCCCCTTGCCCACGCCCTTGGTAGAGAAAAACGGCTCGATCGCGCGGCGGCGGGTTTCCTCGTCCATACCAAAGCCGCTGTCGCCGACGCTCAGCCGGACGTAATCGCCCGGCGGAATGCCGGCGATATGAGTCGACAGCACGCTTTCCTGCCGTGCGGTGATCGTCAGGGTGCCGCCTTCGGGCATCGCGTCGCGCGCATTCACCGCAAGGTTCAGCAGCGCCATTTCGAGCTGGTTTAGATCGGCGCGTGCCGGGGGCAGGTCGGCAAAATCGACGCGCATCGCGATCGTCGGGCCCAGCGTCGACCCGATCAGCCCGGTCATGCTGTCGATCACCCGCGCGACGTCGACGGCGGTCGGTTGCAGCGGTTGCCGCCGGGCGAAGGCCAGCAGGCGCTGCACCAGCGTCTTCGCCCGCTCGGCCGATTGCAGCGCGCCGCCGATCAGCCGCTGTTCGCGCTCGGTGCCGACGCCCTTGCGCACCAGCATGTCGAGAGAACCGATGATCGGAGTCAGCAGGTTGTTGAAATCATGCGCGACGCCGCCGGTCAGGCTGCCCATCGCCTCCATCTTCTGGCTCTGTCGCAGCGCATCGCGCGCGACTTCCAGATCGGCTTCGCGCGCCTTGGCGTCGGTCAGGTCGCGACCGACCGCGACGAAATTCATTCCGTCCGATTCGGGCGCGACGGTCCATTCGATATGTTTCCAGTCGCCGTCGCGGGTGGCGATGCGATTTTCGAACCGGCACGGCTGGCGGGTCTGCGCCATGCCGGCGATCGCCGCCAGCGTCTGCGGCTCGTCGTCGGGGTGCATGAAGCTGGCATAGCCGCGCGACAGCAGCTCGGCTTCGCTCCAGCCCAAGATCTTCGTCCAGGCCGGGCTGACCGCCGACATCATGCCGGCATAATCGGCGCGCGCCAGCATATCCTGCGACAGGTTCCACAACCGGTCGCGCTCCGCGGACCGGATCGCAACCTGCTCCTCCAGCGTTTCGTTCAGCCGGCGCAGACCCTCTTCGGCGCGGGCGCGTTCGACCGCGCTCTTTACGCGTTCGCCGACTTCGCGGATCAGGTTTTCCTCGGCCTGCGTCCATGTCCGCGGTGTTGCCGACTGCACGGCAAGTACCCCGACCCTGTCCGTTTCATCGAACAGCAGGACGTCGACGAACGCCGCGACACAGCGTTCGGTCAGCCCGGCCCGGGTTTCGTCGTTCAGGTCCATGTTGTTGGGAATGTCGCAGCAAACCAGCGGTTGACCGCTGCGATAGGCCGTGAGCAGGCCGGGACCGAAGGCGGCGAGGGAGTGGACGCCGGCGATGGAAGGGACTTCGCGACAATGGTCGCGTTCGACGACCATCATGCCTTCGTTGCTGATCTCGGCGTAGAAGACTCGCGACGCGCCCAGCCATTCGGCGATGCGTTCGGATGCGACGGTGGTGATCTCCGCCCGTGTCGAGAGCGGTCGCAGCGCGTCGGACAGCGACAGCAGGAACTGGCTGTGGCGCACGCTCGCGAACCGTTCGGTCGTATCGGCAAGGATGCAGATTACGCCCGCCGGTACCCCGTGTTCGTCGAGCACCGGCGAATAGTCGAGATCCATCCACACCTGTTCGGGTCGCCCGCTGCGCGCCAACGTCAGTTCCTGGTCGCGGTACCGGAGCGTCCCGCCGGCCAGTACCACCTGCATCACGTGATCGTTGAACGCGGCGACCTCGGGCCATCCCTCGCGGACGTTCGATCCGAGCAGGTGCGGGTGTCGCGCATCGGCAAACACCAAATAGGCGTCGTTGTAGAGCATGACGCCCTCTGCGCCCCATAGCAGCACGATCGGTACCGGCGAGCGAAGCGTCATGGCGAGCGTCGTCCGCAGGCATTGGGGCCAATCGTCGATGGGTCCGAGCGGTGTTTGCGTCCAATCGTGCCGCGCGATCAATTTGGCGCACTCGCCGCCACCGGCAAGATACCCCGGCGTGGTATGCGGGGCTTGCGCCGGAGAAACGGGGATATCCGACATTGGGAAGATCGAGGTCCTGGGCTAGGGCGCGGTCCGTGTAATGCGTCACACGACCCGCCGAGAGCATAATGCTCCTACCTCGAATATGATCCGGATCATATCCTCATCCAAAGGTTGGACGTGTAGTGCGCCGCAATCCGCAAAGTCGTCGCCTCCGGCAGGGCCACGCGGGTTGTTATCGTAGGGGATTTGCGCGTAATCCGCTGATTCGGAAAA
The DNA here is from genome assembly GCF_039615155.1 of Sphingomonas epibiotica. Taxonomy (NCBI): domain Bacteria; kingdom Pseudomonadati; phylum Pseudomonadota; class Alphaproteobacteria; order Sphingomonadales; family Sphingomonadaceae; genus Sphingomonas; species Sphingomonas epibiotica. The sequence goes on from NZ_JBDGHY010000002.1 coordinate 474,318, forward strand.
AGGAGCGCGCGTGCAACAGGAACTGCCAGGGTCGCTCGTCGACTATCTACGACAGTCGCGCGTCGCGTTGGCACTCGCGTCGGCCCATGGCGACAATCATCTGCTGATGGTCAACGCCCCGTTTTCCGCGCTGACCGGCTATACCGCCGAGGACGTGGTCGGCCGCAATTGTCGCCTGTTACAGCGCGAAGCGCCGAACATGCAGCCGCGTGCCAAGCTGCGCGAGTTCCTCGCCCAACCCGATCAGACCAACGTCAGGACCCCGATCGTCAATTTCCGCAAGGACGGGACACCGTTCGTCAATCTGCTCTATATGTCCCGGCTGCGATCGATCGAGGGGCGAGCGGATTTCATCTTCGCATCGCAATTCGACGTCAGCCGGTCCCAGCCCGAGATGCTGGCCGAATATGACGAACAGCTTCGCGCGACGCTCGGCAAGTTGGTGCCGATCGCGGGCGAGGCCGGGATCGTCGTTGAAGGTACGCTGCTGACCATCGCCAACAGCGCCGCGATCGTGGCACAGGCCAAGATGATGCTGTCCGATCTGGAGTCCGCACCCGGTGCATGATGTGACGACGTCGCGCAGCAATGCGGCGCCGCAGACGGCAGCGGTGCCGATCGTCGGTATCGGCGCTTCGGCCGGCGGGCTGGAAGCGCTGCGCGAGATGCTGGCCCCGGCGACCTTGCCGACCGGCCTCGCCTTCGTGGTGGTCCAGCATCTCGATCCAAATCACGAAAGCATGCTGGCGCAGCTGCTCGATCGCAACACGGCATTGCAGGTGCTGCAAAGTGCTGGTGGCGAGCGGATCGAAGCGGACACCGTCTATATCATTCCGCCCGGGCGTGGGCTGGCGGTGCGCGACGGCGTATTGGAGCTGACGGAGTTCCAGCAGCCGCGCGGGCTGCGCCGGCCGATCGACGATTTTTTCCTGTCGCTGGCCAGCGACCAGCAATCGAATGCCGCTTGCGTCATCCTGTCGGGCACCGGCGCCGATGGCACGACCGGGCTGCGCGCGATCAAGGAGAATGGCGGGGTCTGCGTCGCGCAACAGCCCGAAAGCGCACGCTATGACGGGATGCCGCTGTCGGCGGTCGGGACCGGCATGACCGATTTCGTCCGGCCGCCGGGCGAAATCCTCGAATGCCTGCAACGCTTCTTCGAACGGCGCCGCAGCGATCCGGACGAGCATGAGGCGGATGTCGTCGCCGACCATGTCGACGAACTGTGCCGCGTGCTGCGATCGACGATCGGCCACGATTTTTCCGGGTATAAGCGATCGACCTTCGTCCGCCGGGTCGAACGGCGCATGCATGTCCTCGGCATTGATACCGGCCGCGCCTATCTGTCGCGAGTGCGCAGCGATGCGGGCGAATGCGAGGCGCTGTTCCGCGACCTGCTCATCAACGTCACGCGTTTCTTCCGCGATCCCGAAGCGTTCGAGCAGTTGCGCGTCCGCGTCATCGAACCGCTGATGGCGCAGCGACCGCCCGATGAAGACCTGCGCGTCTGGGTGCCGGGATGCTCGAGCGGCGAAGAGGCGTACACCATCGCGATGCTGTTCGCCGAGGCGGCACGCAAGACCGGCCAGCCGCCGGCGGTCCAGATTTTCGCGACCGATATCGACGAACAGATGCTCGCCATCGCACGCGAGGGCAGCTATCCGACCTCGGCACTGGTCGACCTGCCACCGGCGCTGCGCGAACGCTATACGGTTCCGCATACCGACCGGTTCTCGATGGCTTCGACGATCCGCGACATGATCCGCTTTTCCAGCCACAGCTTGGTCAAGGATCCGCCCTTTTCGCGCATTGACCTGGTGTCGTGCCGCAACTTGCTGATTTATTTCGACGACCGGCTGCAGCAGTCGGTCGTGCCGCTGTTCCACTTCGCATTGCGCGAAGGCGGCTATCTGTTCCTCGGGCCATCGGAAAGCGTCGGTCGGTTCGAACATCTGTTCCAGCCGGTCGATCAACCGGCGCGGCTGTTCGTCCGGACGGCAGGAGCGACCAGCTATCCGATCGATCTGCCGGCCAATACCCATCCGCCGGTCGTCCGGCGCGAGCGCGGCGAACGCGCCGACAGCCGGTCGTTGGCCGGGGAGGGGATAGCCATCCGGCGGATGGTCGAACGCTATGCACCGCCCAGTCTGATCGTCGATCAGGACGGCGGCATCGTCTCGGCCTATGGCAAGCTCAGCCGCTATTTTGAGTTTCCGGTGACGCGGACAGGCGGCAGCAGCGCGGTCAACCTCGCGCGCCCCGGCCTTCGCACCGTAATCGGCCCCCTTCTGCGGCAGGCGCGCGACGAACGGCGGCGGACCATCGCGCGCGACGTGACCGTCCAGACCGATTACGGCAACCAGCCCATCGAGGTGATCTGCGACCCGCTGGGTGACGGCACATTGTTGTTCGTGTTCCGCGAAACCGGCCCGTTTCGTCCCGCCGATGACGACGAGATGCGCGATCTCGAGGCCGGACACGACCATATGGAGGCGCTTGAGGACGATCTGCGCCTGACCCGCCACCGCCTGCGCTCGGCGATCGAGGAACTGGAGACCGCGAACGAGGAGTTGAAAAGCTCCAACGAAGAAATGATGTCGATGAATGAGGAGCTTCAATCGACCAACGAGGAGCTGTCGACCGTCAACGACGAATTGAAGAGCAAGGTCGACCAGCTGACCGTCGCCAATTCCGACCTGCGCAATTTCTACGAATCGACCGAACTGGCCGTCGTCGTCCTCGATGCCGACATGAAGGTCCGCAGCTACACAGATGCGGCAACGACGATCTTTCCGCTGAAACCCGCCGATCGCGGCCGCCCGCTAACCGACGTCGCCAGCCGGTTGCAAGGCGCCGACCACCTCGAAGATGCCCGTGCAGTTGTGGGCGGCGCCGCCCCCCGGCAGCGGCGCGTCCGCACGCTCGATGGCCAGCGCATCTTTTCGATGCGCGCCTTGCCCTATCGCAAACAGAGCGGCGACGTTGATGGCGCCACGCTGGTGCTGACCGACATCACCGACGCGCTGGCGCTCGAACGGCAACTCGCTGCCAAGCGCGAGCGGCTCGACATCGCCATCAAGGCGGCGGGCATCGGCGTATGGGAATATGCGCCCGAAACCGGCGAACTGGTCCTCGACCCGGTCGAACGCGAACTCTTCTCGCTGAACGCGCATGACGGCGATGATATCGCCGCACTGCTCGATCGGATCCTCGCGGCGGACCGCACGAATGTCGAGGCGGCACTCCGCCGCGCGGTCGAACGCAGCGGCGATTTCGAGGCGACCTTCCGCGTCCATGCGCCCGACGGGCAGACCCGCTGGATCAAGGGCTTCGGGCGGATCGTCGCGGGCAGCACGCCCAAACGGCTGGTCGGGGTGTCGATCGACGTGACGCCCGAATATGCCGTCGCCGAGACGCGCGAATTGATGCTGCGCGAGATGAACCACCGGGTGAAGAACCTGTTTGCGGTGATTGCCGGCATGATCACTATCGCCTCGCGCAGTCATGGCGACGTGCCGGGCTTTGCCGACGATATCCGTCGCCGCATCGCCGCACTCGGGGCAGCGCATTCGCTCGCTTCGCCGGCCGGACAGCCGCAGGCGGTCGGGCTGGACGATATCGTCGAAACTACCCTTGCGCCGTATCGCGATCACGCACGGATCGAAATCGACGGTCCGGTCGTTGCATTGAATCGGAACTGTCTGTCGCCGTTGGCGCTCGTTCTTCACGAATGGGCGACCAATTCCGTGAAATACGGGGCGTTGGGCAGTAACGGAAAGCGTGGGTTGCGCGTCCGGTGGCAGGCCGGGGACGGGGGAATTGAACTGACATGGATCGAGGAAGCGGACGGGACGCAGCAGTCGGCATCCGGCAAGCGTGGTTTCGGTTCGGTGCTGGTCGAAACCAGCGTGCGGCAATTGCGCGGCACGATGCACAATGTGGTCGACGACGGGGTCTTCCGCCTCGAGATACGGCTGCCGACCGCCGTACTGCTGCGTGACTGATCCGGTCCTGCTCGTCGAGGACGAGCTGTTCATCGCGCTGGACGTACAGGCCACGATCGATGCGGCGGGTTTCTCGGTAGAGGGCCCGTGCATGACGCTCGTCGAGGCGCAGGAGGCGGTCGATCGTTACAACGCTGCCTTCGCTGCGGCGGTACTCGACGTCCGGCTGGCCGACGGCAATGTCTTTGAAGCGGCCGACCGGCTGCACGTCGCGGGCGTGCCATTGATCTTCCATTCGGGCCATGCCGACGATGCCGATCTGAGGCGGCGCTATCCGCAGGCGATGGTATGTCCCAAGCCGAGTGCGCCCGATACGTTGGCAGCGGCGATCCGCCGTGCGGCGATGCGCGACGCCGATCCTTCTCTACGTTCCGCCACCGGCTGAGCGTCCCGAACCGGGACGGTCGGCACGACCAACGGTTTTACTTTGCCCACAGCGAACGGATCAGCCGACCATTCTCCGTGTCCCAGCTTTTGGTGCGGTCGCCGATGCTCTCGCCGCGAAACAGATAGGTTTTCGACCAGCGCGGACCCCATCCCCATGCCGCACCGCCGACCACTTCGGGCGTGTTGCGGAAAAACGCGACGATGTCGTCGACCATCGCCTTGCAGGTCAGCGGTACCGTCTTGGCCCGTCCGAACGCGAACTCGCCGACATAAAGCCGCATGCCGAGCTTGCGCGCCGCCTTTACCGAATTGCCGAGCGGTCCGGTCGGCGGATAGGGGCGGCATTCGGGCGTTGCGCCCGAACCGCCGCGATTGAAATAGCGATGCGGCGACAGCCAGGTGCGCTTCAGTGGGTCTAGATCGGCAAGGGTGAAGATGCCGGCGCGGTTCAGGCTGCACAGCGCACTCTCGCACGCCTTCTTCGGATGTTCGCCGCGGTCGGCACGACCGAAACCGGACCAGCCCCGCCATTCGAGGATCAACTGATTGTCGACCCCGGCCTTGCGCAGCGCCTGGATCAGATCGCGCGCGTCCGGACCCCAGCTGACCCAGGTCCCGCCCTTCGGCTCGTTCTGCAGATCGAATGCGACCAGCGGCTGGCCGCGATAGCGCCGTCCCATCCGCAACCAAAAATCGCGGATATCGGGGTCGCCGATATTGCCATAGCTGTGCTCGTCGATGACCATCAGCATGCCGCGCGCCGTCCCGCGCCGGATGAGCGCGTCCAGCGCAGCAAGCTTCTCCGGCGTCTGCAGCCGGGCGCGCTTGACGGGCAGGCGGATGCTCTTGGCCCCCGCATCGGCATAGAAGTCGATGTCCTGCGGTTTGACCGGCAACTCGTCCTTGAACTCCATACCGCTGACATTCACGCCCCACCAGCGTCCCTGATCGAGGAACGCGTGGCTGTCCCTGCGCGGCGCAGCGGTGGCCGAGGTGGCTGATACGACCAATGCGAGGAGGAGCGGGGCGAGCTTCATGGTCCGGTTCCTTCGATGGCGGGGACGGTCCTTATTTCACCGCGAACCGCCGCAGCCCGGTCAGCGTCACAATCTTCGCCAGCCCAATCGCGTCGAACAGGTCGATCAGCGCGATGCGCGTCGTCCGTACGATCAGGCCGAACAGCAACGTGCATACACCACCCACCGCGAAGCCGACGATCGAGGTGATCGCATCGGACCACAGCATCTGGTGCGACACTAGTACACCGGCACCCGCGCCGATCGCGGCGACGATGCCGAGCAGCAGCCCCGGCAACCCTGCACGAAGTTGATCGAGCGCGCTGACCGGCCCCTTGCGGCCAGAAGCGAAGACGCGGACGAACGCCATCGCGATCGATGCCGCGCTGAACCCTATCGCGGCGCCCGCGATGTCGAACTGCACGCCGATCAGGATGGCGACGATGCGCACGATCATGTCGACCACGCCCAGCGTTCGCAGTTCGCCCGACCTGTTCTGCGAGATGAACAGGTCGCCCGCCGCATAGCCGAACCCGACCGCCGCCAGCGACGGCGACAGCAGCGCGAGGACGAGACCGGCATCATGCCAGCGATCGCCCAGCAGCGTGCGGACCAGCGGCAGCGCGACGATGCACAAGGCGGCCGATGCCGGGATCAGGAAGGTGCAGAGCCGGCGGACGAGGCCGATATAGGCGCTGCGATATTCGTCAGGATGCGGCCGCATCCGTGCGAGGAAGGGCAGGGTGGCCTGAGCGATCGGCTGCACGATGTTCAACGTCGGGATCTGGAACAGCGCCTGCGCACGGTTGAACTGTCCGAGCGGCGCGGCGCCGAGAAAGCGGCCGATGATGATCGGTGCGGCGTTGCCCGCCGCGAACAGCGCCAGCGAATAGATCGACGTGTTCGCACCGAACGCCAGCAATTCGCGCAGATTGTCGGGCTTGGCGGGACGATCGGGCTTCCACCGGTTGCTGCCGACATACATGATCGCGCCGCTGACGAGCTGCGCGACGTTGCCCAACACGATCGCCCACACGTTGCGATAGAGATAGGCCAGTACAAGCGTCGACAGGAAACCGATGAACAGCGATGCCGAATCGATCAGTGCCAGCCGCTTGAACTGCAGGTTGCGCGACAGCATCGCCTTGTACTGCGATGCGATGCCGCTGAACAAAAACCCCACCAGCGAGGCGAGGATGGTCCACACAATGATCGGCTGGCCATAGAAATCGGCGATCCATGGCGACGCGATGCCGATCGCGAGCGTCAGCAGCACGGTCGTCGACGAATTGAACCAGAAGACGAAGCTCATCTCCGCCTGGCTGATGCTGCCCTTGCGCATCAGCGCGTTGGTCATGCCAAAGTCCCGCAGCGTGACCGCGAATGCCAGCATGATGAGCGACATGTTCGCCAGACCATAGTCCTTCGGCGACACCAGCCGGGCAATGGTAAAGGTCGATACCAGCGAGATGATCAGCGTGAAGGCACGCCGCGCCAGCAAGGCTTTCGGCCCGACCTGCGCCCGGCGTTTGGCTTCAGCGATATCCACCTGTCAGTCTCACTTTCATCACAATCTGGTTTCACGATCCGAAGGAGGATCCCGGCTGCGTCAGCGGCGCAGGATGCGCTTCGCATAGCGAAGGGGCCCATGCGCGCGGATCAACTGCACGCTGAGTTTCAGCTTTTCGAACCGACTCTTGGTATGGAGGCGACGAATGCCCAGCATCGTCGTTTCCAGATCGCGCCAGACCTGTGGCGACATGCGTTTGCCATGCCGGTCGAGGAAGAAGCCGATCCCGGCGGCACGGCGCAGCGACGGCGTGGCGATGCGGTCGCCCGGATGGAACCGCCATTCGGCCAGCGGTTCAGGATCGACGGCATAATTGACACCGGCATCGAGCAGCCGGACGAAGAAGTCCCAGTCGTTGAATACGGTCACCGCCGGGTCGAATCCGCCGACCCGGAAATAGGCGTCCCGATCGATCACGAAATTGCTGCCGGTCATCGATCCGTTCTGGCGCAGCGCCGTATCGGGAGTGAGACCGGTCAACTGTGCGCGCGGTTTGACGGTGTGTTCGTCCTCGTGGTGCAGCAGCCCGCCGAGCACCAGCCCGACCCGCTTCTTCTCGCCCAGTCCGACCAGCCGTTCGAGGAAGGGCGGATGCCACAGATCGTCATCGTCAAGAAAACCGATCCACCGACCGGTCGCGGCCTGCGCCCCCTTGTTGCGCGAATGGCACACGCCGCCGGTTTCGTTCGCGATATACCGCACTGCAAAAGGAAGCCGGGCGTCGGCTTCGGCAACGACCGCCTGGGTCGCCGGGTCGTTCGCATCGTCGACCACCAGCAATTCGACCGGCTGCAACGTCTGCGCGGCGACACTGGCGATCGACTCGCGCAAGAGATGGGAACGCAAGTGCGTAGGTATCACGACGGAGACAGCTTGCATGGCTGTTCGCCTAGCCTACCATGCATCGCAGCGAAAGGGTTTTACTGCGGACGGCCGCGACGGCTTCTGCGACGGATCGGTCGCCTTGCCGCATTTCGCTATATTCCTGAAGGCGTCTTGGCTGTACCAACCGACGACTTGGAAACGGCTTGGCTTCGGTTCACGCTTGCGCCATGAGTTCGCACCTGCAGCATGGCTGTCGGGTCGATCCGTATCGCGCCGGGGGGCTTGGCGCGATCGGATGTAATAAGGGAGGTGTTCGACCATGGGTGTGGCTGGATCGAACGAGCGGCTTGCCATTTTGATGATCGCGATCGGCGCACGGCCATGGTCGCGCGCCACGTCCGAACTGTTCCGCGATTATGCGAAGAAGTGCGGCGCGACGTTCATTCTTCAGACCGAGGAACCTTCGGAAGCGGACTTCCCACTGCCCGCCATGCCCGACAGCCCCGGCCGCGCGCACAAGCGCGTCTATGCGTTGAAGGCGTTCCTGCCATGGCGGCTGCTGGCGCAGGAGGGCTATGACCGGGTGCTGGTCGTTGACGATTCCTGCTGCGTGAAGCACGACGCCCCCAATGTGTTCGACTTCATCGAGCCGGGCGCGGTCGGCCTGACCGAGACCAGCCATGCCCATGCCGAGCTGAGCTTCAAGGAAATCCGCAAATATCTGAAGGCGCGTGGCGAGCCGGAAATTCCGTACAATCCCGAGCATTATATGAATTCGGGCGTCATGCTCTACACGCGCGGCATGGCGGACGCGATCTCGCCCGAACGCATCCTCGCCGCGCGTGAAATGCTGTTCGCGGCCTATCCGCACCAGACCCTGACCTATTATCTACTGAACAGTGCCAGGGTGCCGCTGACGATCCTACCCAAGGCGTTCAATCGCCTGCCGGCATCGACGCTGTCGCCGGGCGAATGGACCAACATGACCGACGCGACCCCCTATTTGCGCGATGATGACGACACGTACATTTATCACGTCACCGGCGCGTTCAAACGGCGCGAGGTGCTGATCCCGTCGCTGGCACTGCATCTGCTGGCCCGGACCGATCCGGAGCGCGCGCGGGCGGTGGCCGCGACCATGCCGCCGCCGAGCGACGTCGCGACGCCGCCGGTCGCGCCGCCGAGTATCGCCCGGCGGATCGCGCGCAAGCTGCGCTCGCTGGTCCGCTAGGGAAACCTTCGTCTATGCGTATTGCCTTCTTCCTCGCCGCCTATCCGGTGCTGTCGGAAACCTTCGTGATCCGGCAGATCCGCGGCATGATCGACCTTGGCCATGACGTAACCGTCGTGACCGGGAAATATCATCCCGAAGTGGCGGACCCGTTGGCAGGGAAGGTCCGGTTGCGTGCGATCCGCACCGCGCGCGATCCGCATCGATCGATCCCGTCGCGCATCGGGCATGGCGCGGCGGCGATGCTGGGCAGCCGGTTTCGCGGCACGCTACTGCGCGCGATCAAGGCGGCGAAGGGGGGCTACAACGCGCCACTTGCCGATCTCGCTGGCACGATCGGCCGGCATCTCGGCAGCTATGACGCGATCATCGCCCATTTCGGCCCGCCGGGCGTGCGTGCCGAATTCCTGCGATCGGCCGGCGTCATCGACGGCCCGATCGCGACGATCTTCCACGGGCTGGACATTACCGAGATCGCGCTCATCAAGCAGATGAAGCCGTACTACCAGCAATTGTTCGCGCGGACCGAACGGCTGCTGCCAATCAGCAATCTCTGGCGCGAACGGCTGATGGGCTGGGGCGCCGAAGACCGCAAGATCACCGTGCTGCGCATGGGCGTCGATATCGACGAGGCGGCGGTGCCGGCGTTCGATGCGCCGATCCAGTCGCCGCTCCGCGTGCTGAGCGTCGCGCGGCTGGTGGAGAAGAAGGGCATCGCATACGCCATCGATGGCGTCGCCAAGGCGAAGGCAGACATTCGCTATCAGGTGATCGGCACCGGCCCGCTCGAACAGGAATTGCACGCCGCGGCGCAGCCGTCGGGCGATGCCATCGCGTTCCTGGGACCGCAGCCGCATGGGCGGGTGTTCGCCGAACTGGAACGGTCGGACGTGTTCCTGCTCCCCTCGGTCACCGCCGCCAATGGCGATATGGAAGGGATTCCGGTGTCGCTGATGGAGGCGATGGCGAATGGCGTCCTCGTCCTCGCCACGCGGCACAGCGGCATCCCCGAACTGATCGAGGACGGCGTGTGCGGATTGCTGGTCGACGAGCGCGACGGCGACGGCATCGCGGCAGCGCTCGACCGGATCGCGGCGGGCGGGGTTGATGTAGTCAAGCTGCGTCAGGCTGCGTTCGAGAAGGTTGTCGGCGGATATAACAACCGCAAGCTCGACCGGCAGCTTGAAGCAGTCGTTGCCGAAATGAAGGCGGGGCGCTGAGTCAGGCAGGCGAAAAGTTCAGGGCACACCCGTCGAGAAACGCGCCGACCCGTCGCGCAGCGTAGAAGTCCATGTCGTCGCGGGCAGTCTCGCTGACCGGGGGGAAGGCGCCATAGCCAGCAAGCAGGCAGTGCCATGACAGGTTGCCGAAATGGCTGCGCTGTCCCTGTCGCGCCAGTTCCTCCGCCACGTCGCCACGCCGGAACCATCGGTCGAGAATATGGAGCAGCGGGTCGGACAGCGCCTCGTTCGCGGCATTGGCGCGCCAATAATCGGTGTCGGTGCGGGTGTTCAGCTTGTAATGCGCGACGATGTAATCGCGCACCCCGTCCATCCGTTCGGCGGCGACGGCGTTGAACGCGGCGCGGTGCCGGTCGGTGCAGCCGCCCTCGCGATAATGGCGGATGAACTGTTCGACGGTGCCGAGTACCAGATGCAGCGCGGTCGCCTCCAGCGGTTCGATGAACCCCTGCGACAGCCCGACCGCGACGCAGTTGCGCTCCCAATGCCGCGCGACCTGTCCGACGCGGAAGGTGAGGTGGCGCGCCTCGACCGCGTCACCGACGCCCAGCGTTTGGCGCAGTTCGGTTTCGGCGGCGTCGGCCGACTGGAAATTGCGGGCATAGACATAGCCGTTGCCGAAGCGATGCTGGAGCGGGATCGACCAGCACCAACCGTTCGACAGAGCGGTGGCGACGGTCTCGACCGGCGGGCGATCGGTCTTGTCGGTCGGCAGAACGACGGCGGCGTCGTTGAACAGATTGTCCTTGAAGCTGTGGAACGGCACGCCCAGCGTCCGTTCGATCAGCAAGCCTTGGAAGCCGCTGCAATCGACGAAGATGTCACCGGCGATGGCCTCGCTGCGATCGGTGACCAAAGCGGCAATGTCGCCATTCTCTGTTCGCCGAACCCCGGTCACCTTGGCCGCGCGATGGACGACACCGCGCGCGACCGCCAGTTCGCGCAGATACTGGCCGAGCAGCCCGGCATCGAAATGATAGCCATATTCGATGCGGAACGGGAAATTGGGCGGCGCGACCGGCGCCAGTCCCTTGGCCGACAGCACGCCGTTCAACAGGAAATCGTCGGGCCTGGCCGGTACGTCATGGCCGAGTCGCCGGTTGCGGCAATTGAGGACGAAGGCCTCCTCGGTATGCACGTCGATCTGCGTCGTGAACGGGTGGCGATAGTCGCGCCACGGCGCGGCGGGGCTCCAGTCGACGAAGCGGATGCCCGCCTTGTAGGTCGCGCCACAGCGCGGCATCCAGTCGGTCTCGTCCGCGCCGATGATCTCGAAGAAGCGTTTCAGCGAGGGCGTCGACCCTTCGCCGACACCGATTGTACCGATCTCCGGTGATTCGACGACGGTGATGCTCGCATCGGGCCATGCGCGTTCGAGCAGGTGCGCGGTGATCCAGCCGGCCGTGCCGCCGCCCAATATGACGAAGCGCTGGTTCACGCCGCCGTCGCGCCGAAACCGCGCAGCCAGCGGTCATGCATGGGCATGTTGGGCACCGGCTCGCGCTTCATCGCCGCCAGCTGCCGCAGCTGTTCGGCCAGTTCGGCATCGCTCGGCCCATCGGCCAGCGGATGATAATCGCGCGGTTCGATCCCTTGCCCCATCAGCACCTGCACCCAGGACGGTTCCATGAAGATGTCGAGCGGGTCTTGCGTCAGCGTGCCAGTTGCGCGGAACAGCGCGATCTTGTCGGCCAGCCGGTCGGGAAGGGTCATGGTGCGGACATGGCGCCAGAAGTCGGAATCGTCGCGGCTGGTCGCATGGTAATGGAGGATGATGAAGTCGCGCACCGTTTCGAACTCGATCCGCGACTGGCGGTTATATTCGGCGATCTGCCGCGCGTCGAAACCTGCATGGGGAAACAGGTGCAGCAGCCGGACGATCGCCGACTGGATCAGATAGATGCTGGTCGATTCGAGCGGTTCGAGAAACCCGCTCGACAGGCCGATCGCGACGACATTGTGATCCCATTGCCGCCGCGTGCGGCCGGTGCGGAAAGGGATGATGCGGGGATCGGCAAGTACTTCACCGTCGAGGTTGCCGAGCAGCATGTCGGCGGCCTGATCGTCGCTCAGGTGGCGGCTGCTATAGACCAGTCCGTTGCCGACCCGGTGCTGCAACGGGATACGCCATTGCCAGCCGGCGCTGCGCGCGGTCGATCGGGTATAGGGCGGGGTGTCGTCGTGGCGCGCGGTCGGCACCGCCATTGCGCGGTCGCAGGGCAGCCAATGACCCCAATCCTCATAGCCGACATTTAATTGCCGCTGGATCAGCAGACCGCGTGCGCCCGAGCAATCGATGAACAGGTCGCCCTTAACCTCGCGCCCGCCACGCAAGGTCAGCGAGGTGACGTTGCCGGTCTCGCCATCGCGTGCGACGTGTTCGACCAGCCCCTCGATCCGCTCGACACCGCGTGCCTCGCTGTAACGGCGCAGATACTGGCCATAGAGCGCGGAATCGAAATGATAGGCATAGGGCAGATGCCAGAGCGGATCGTCGACCTTGATCTTGGCGAACTTGCCCTCGCGCGCGCACAGATAATTGAGGTCATAGTCCCAATAATCGGCAGCGATGCCGGCGCGCTTCGCCCGGTTCCAATAATGGTGGAACGAGCAGAAGGCGGTGTTGCGACCCGCCGCACCGAACGTGTGATAATAGGATTGGCCGATCGCCCCCCAATCGTCGAAGCGGATGGCGAGTTTGATGCTGCCGCGCGTTTTGCGCAGGAACTCGGCTTCGTCGATACCCAACACGGCGTTGACGTGCTGGATCGGCGGGATGGTCGCCTCGCCGACGCCGATAATGCCGATCTCGTCCGACTCGATCAGCGCGATGCGGACCTGCGGGCCGATAACCTTCGCGATCAGCGCCGCCGCCATCCAGCCCGCCGTCCCGCCGCCGACGATGACGACCCTGTTGATCGCAGCGGTCATGCGCCTCTCCCTTTCGTGCCGGCACGACCTATCCCCGCCGGACGCTGCCGGCGAGGATATTTCGGCCAGCGCTGACGTCTATCGGAATCCGAGCTACCCGTTCGTCCTGAGTAGCCGCTGAGCTTGTCGAAGCGGCGTATCGAAGGACCGTTGGTGCCAGGTGCTTCGATACGGGCTTTCGACAAGCTCAACCCCTACTCAGCACGAACGGGCAGGGTTCACATCAGGTCTTCAAAAGATGGCGTAGGTCAGGTTCGCCATGAAGTTGCGGCCGAACTGTTCGTTGCGCAGGAACAGGCCGGTCTGCGAGTCGCGATAGGTGTCGCGTTCGTTGGTCAGGTTCATCGCCTGCAACGAAATGCGCAGCCCTTCGAGATAGCGGATACCCGACCCGGCGAAGTCATAGCCGATCTGCGCATCGATCAGCGTCTGTCCAGCGCGGTTGAGCGGGGCGATGGTGTTGCTGCCGCCGCGATCTTCCGACAGCCAACTCGACCGGTTGTTCGCCGAGACACGCGCCGAGAAGCCGTATTTCTCGAAATAGGCCGTGCCCTGGAACACCCGTGCCGACAGGCCGGGAATGTCGCTGCCATTGTCGAGCTGCCCATCGGTCAGCGCTGCCGAACCGGTGATGCCGAACCCGTCGAGCGCGCCGGTCAGCAGCCGCAACGGGACCGATGCCTGTAGCTCGACGCCCTTCACGTCACCCTTCAGCCCGCCGGTATAGGTCGTATCCACGCCGAGGAAGGTGGCGGGGGTGAAGACCGTCTGACCATCACTGCTGACCGCGCGGTGATAACCCGGGATGTAGAATTCGGTGTAGTCGCGGATCGTGCTGTTCTGCACGTTCCAGTTGGTCAGCTTCTTGTAGAAGGTCGATGCCGACACAAAGCCGTCGCTGGCGAAGTAATATTCGTAGCTCAGATCGGCCTGATTGGCCTCGTACGGACGCAGCCGCGCATTGCCGCCCGTCGACAGCCACGGCCCGCGTTCGGGATCGGTGCTGGTCACTTCGGCGACGTTGTTGCGGAATTTGACCGAGGAACCGGGGTTCAGGAAGTCGATGCGCGGCCGGCTGACGACCTTCGACGCGGCGAAGCGAAGCGTGTGGCCGTTACCGAGGTCGAAGTTGACGTTCATGCTCGGCAAGATGCGGGTATATTTCGCCCCGTCGGAGATCGGCGTCGCCTGTACCCGCAGGTTGGACGCGACCAGCGAGGTGAAGCCGGTGCCGCGCTGATCGGTAATCAGGCCCTGCACGCCGACATTGCCGAAGATGCGGGCGAAGTCGGTCTGGACTTCGAAATCGGCCTTGATCGAGGGTTGCCAGACCTTTTCCCGGATCGAGTAGGTGTCGCCCAGACGATCGGGTTCGAGCGAACCTGCATCCCAGCGGCGATAGAAGCTGCTGTTGATGAGGCCCAGCGCATCATAGGCGACGACGTTGCCGAGCCCCGCCCAGCTCAGATCGGCGACGCCGCGACGGGCGTCTTCGGGGACCGGGCCGTCCGAAGGATAGGTTTCGGCGGTCAGGAAGAAGCCTTGATTCGTCTTCGACTTTTCATGATCGGAATAGCGCAGCGCTACGTTGATCGATTTCAGGAAGCTGTCGTCGAAGCGATAGGTCGCCTCGATCCGCGCCGAGTTCAGATATTCGTCGAACAAGGCCGAGTTGACGAAGCCGTCCTGCGCCTGTGCAAAGCCGATGCCGGCGGCACGTGCGGCCGGGGTGTCGAGTTCGGTGATCGGCGCGAGGCTGCCGCCCCATGACTGCGGCCCGGCCAGCTTCACCGCGGCGTAATTGTCGAACGACTGGCTGTTGTTCGCGAACATCAACCCGCGATCGGTATAGGTCCATTCGCGGATCGTGTTCGGCCCTTGGGTGCTCAGACCGGCGCGGCCGAGACCCGAATAGCTTTCGCCCCGGGTATCGTTCTTGCTGCTGGTGGAGCGCGACAGATCGAGCTTCAGGTCGAGATTGTCGGTCGCGGCATATTCGAAATTGCCGCCGATCACGAACAACTCGCCCTGCTTGTCGAGCGGATCGCTGCGCAGCACCGAATTGAAGCCGGTGGTGCGGGCCGAAGTGACCAGATCGCCATCGGCACTCAGCACGCCGCTGCCGTCGGATGCGACCGCCAACTGTTCGATGAAGCCGCGCGAGATGCCGGTGTCGGCAAAGTCGATATACAGGGCATCGACCGTGGCGGTGAACTTGTCGTCGGGCCGCCACTGCACCACGCCGGCCAGCGTATTGCGCTTCAGGACTCGCGAGCGGGCCGCCGCTTCATAGCCGGATACGACCTGTTTGCCGGCATTTGGCCCGGACGCGATGGCGCCGTCGTCATAGCCCCACACGCTGGAAAATTCGTTCTGGACCGGCGACGACGTCGTGGCGGCGGTCAGTGCGACGCCGATCGTGTCGTTGGCGAACTTGTCGCTGTACGACAAGGCGAAGCGATAACCGCGATTGGAGAAATCGGGGTTGCGCGACGGCTGGCCATTTTGTTCGAAGCTGCCGTTCGCGATCAGCGCGCGCTTGCGCTCCAATGGGCGGACGGTGCGGATGTCGACGGTGCCGCCGACGCCCATCGCGGTCAGCGCGGCATCGGGCGTCTTGTAGACGACGGCGGCGCTGACGATTTCGGCGGGGTAGAGGTCATATTCGACGCCGCGATTGTCGCCGATGCCGATCAGCTCGCGACCGTTCAGCGTCGTGCCGACGAAATCCTCACGGAAACCACGGACCGAGATGCCGCTGATACGGCCCGAACGACGCTCGCCCGCCAGACCCGCGAGACGACCGAGCGAGTCCGCCACGCTCGACTGGGGCAGCTTGCCGATATCCTCGGCCGAGACCGCTTCGACCACCGAGCTGTTGTTGCGCTTCAGCGACTGCGCGCGCTCGAGGCTGGCGCGCAGGCCGGTGACGACGATGTCTTCGGACGGCGCTTCGTCAGTGGCGGGGGCCGTGTCGCTCTGGTCACCGACCGGCGGCTGCGTCACCGGTGCTGCCGGATCGACTGGCGGGACGACCGTAGTGCCGGCGGTCTGCGCCGATGCCGACGCCGCCGCCAGCAGCGCGAGCGCCGCGGTCGAGCAAGCGAGCTTGTGCCGTGAAGTCATGGTGTATCCCCTCCTGAAGTCTTTTTTATGCGGTCTTGTGCCGTGGCGACTTCCCGCGTTCCACGCTGGATATGCAATACCACAATCGTTTGCAAATGATTGTTTACGCATACGTATTCGTAAGCTACGCCGTTGTCGCCATCGCATCGCACCGGTAGCCTTGGCGATAGAAATCGATTGCACCGCGATAGTGATCGGGATTGGGAGAGGATCTGCTATGCGTAATAGCATCTATAGTGCGATGTTGCTTGCCGCGACCATTCTTCCGAGCACGGGCGCATCGGCGCAGGACCACCCCGTCGCGTCCCGTTCGACCGCGACGACTGCATCGACGGCTGCGCCATGGTGGCAGCATGCGACGATCTACGAAATCTATCCGCGCAGTTTCCAGGACAGCGACGGGGACGGGATCGGCGACCTGCGCGGCATCACGTCTCGGCTCGATTACCTCCAGTCGCTGGGGCTCGATGCGATCTGGATCACGCCGTTCTTCAAATCGCCCAATGCCGATTTCGGCTATGACGTGTCGGATTACACCGCGATCGACCCGCAATATGGCACGATGGCCGACTGGGACAATCTGGTCGCCGAGGCGCGCAAGTGCGGCATTCGCGTGCTGGTCGATCTCGTCGTCAACCACAGCTCGGCCGAACATGCGTGGTTCAAGGAATCGCGCAGTTCGCGCACCAATGCGAAGGCCGACTGGTATGTCTGGCGCGACGGCACGCCGGACAAGCCGCCGACTAACTGGAAATCGATCTTCGGCGGGCCAAGCTGGACATGGGATCCGACCCGCAAACAATGGTATTACCACATCTTCCTGTCGCAGCAGCCCGATCTCAACTGGGCCAATCCGCAGTTGAAGCAGGCGATGTTCGACGTCGTCCGCTTCTGGCTGGATCATGGCGCATCGGGCTTCCGCCTCGATGCGACGCCCTATCTTTTCGAGGACAGCAACTGGCCGCAGGATCCGAACCCCGATGCCGATCCGGTCTGGCTCAAGCCCTATAATTCCCAGCTACCCGGCACCAACCAGGTGCTGCGCGAGATGCGCAAGGTCGTCGATTCCTATCCCGGCAACCCGATCCTGCTCGGCGAATCCTCGACCCGCTCGATCGAACAGCTCCGCGCGGTCTATGGCAAGGACAAGGACGAGATCCATCTGCCGATGAACTTCCTCGTCGGCAACATCACCAAACTGGACGCGGCCGAACTGAAGCGGCGGTACGACGAGGCTGCGACCAAGCTCGACGGGCTGACCCCGGTAGAATTCTTCAGCAACCACGACCAGTCGCGCCAGTGGAGCGAGTTCGGCGACGGCGTGAACAACGACCGCATCGCCAAGCTGTCGGCGGCGCTGACCCTGCTCAACCCCGGCGTCGCGCTGCTTTATTACGGCGAGGAGATCGGCATGGGCGATGCCGACAAGGCGACGCTGGCGCAGACGCCGATCGGTCCGAAACGCCCGCGCACCGACGATCGCGACCGCGCGCGGACCCCGATGCAATGGAGCGCCGGTCCGCAGGCGGGCTTTACCACCGGCACCCCCTGGCTCCCGGTCGCGCAAGGCTATCGCACGCACAATGTCGCGGCAGAGGAACGCGATCCCGTGTCGCTGCTCAACTGGTATCGCAGCCTGACGAAGCTGCGCCGGACCGATCCGACCTTCCGCACCGGCAGCTATATCCCGCTCGACAGCGGCGACCCCGCAGTCTTCGCCTTCGCCCGCGCCAATCCCGATGGCAGCGGCGCGCTGGTGCTGACCAATATCAGCGCGACGGCCCGCACCGCCGCGCCGGTCGGCTGGACCGGTGCCGCCCCGCAATTCGGCGAACGCAGCTGCGCGTCGGGGGCGGGGCAGGGCGGCATGACGCTGGCGCCATGGGACAGTTGCATCGTCCGCTTCCGCAGCGCGCGGTAGCGGTCAGGCGCGGCGCGCCTCAAGACGGGCCGGGCGGGCGTCGATCACGGCGCCCGGCCGCCCGAACAGGTAACCTTGCGCCAGTGTGCATCCCTCTTCCTGCAACATCGCGCGTTGCGCCTCGTTCTCGACGCCTTCGCCCACCACCGGCAGATTCAGCCCCTTGCCCAGCCCGGCGATGGCGCGGACGATCGAGCGCGCCGCCTCGTCCTCGTGCATTGCGGACACGAAGCTGCGGTCGATCTTGATCTTGTCGAAGGGAAAGGTGCGCAGGTTGCTGAGCGACGAATATCCGGTCCCGAAATCGTCCATCGCGATGCGCACGCCCAGCGAACGAATGTCGCGCAGGATGCCGAGCGATACCTCCCGGTCGCGCAGCAGTGCCGATTCGGTGATTTCCAATTCGAGCCGTGTCGGGTCCAGCCCGCTGTCGTGCAGCGCGGTGCGTACCAGTTCGGGCAGCGTCGGCACGCGCAGCTGCACCGGCGACACGTTGACAGCGACCGTCAGGTGCGGCGCCCAGCTCGCAGCGTCGCGGCACGCCTCGAACAACACCCATTCGCCGATCGCCATGATCGTGCCGGCTTCCTCGGCGACCGGGATGAACAGCGATGGCGGGATCGGGCCGCGTTCGGGATGTTGCCAGCGCAGCAGCGCCTCATAGCCGACGATCGCGCCATTCGCGGTCGCGACCAGCGGCTGGTACACCAGCCGCAACTGGTTGCGGCAGATCGCGTGACGCAGATCATGTTCGAGGCTGCGGCGCTCGCGCGCTTCGCGGTCCATGGCCGCGTCGAAGAAGGAGGCGGTGCCGCGCCCGTCCTGCTTCGCCCGGTACAGCGCGACATCGGCATTGTGGCGCAGCGTTTCGGGATCGCTGCCGTCCTGCGGATAGGTGACGACGCCGAGGCTGCACCCGACCGCCATCGGGTCGCGCGCCGAATCCATCTCGGCGGCAAAGCCGGCAAGGATTCGTCCCGTCAGCCGGCGGCTATCGTCGGCTGAATCGATGTCGCGTTGCAGGACGACGAATTCGTCGCCACCGACCCGCGCGACGAGGTCGCGCGCGCTGACTGCCTGGTCGAGGATGCGTGCGACCCGGATCAGGATATCGTCGCCCGCGGCATGGCCGAACAGGTCGTTGACCGCCTTGAACCGGTCGAGATCGACCGCGATCAGCCCGAACGGCGCGTCCGACCTTACCGCCTCCAGCAGCGCGATGTCGAAGGCGGCACGGTTGACCAGCCCGGTCAGCGGATCGTGCGACGCGAGATGCTCGATCGCCCGCTGCGCCCGTGCCGTTTCGGTCAGGTCCCGGATCGCGATCACCGTTGCCGCCCGCGCCTGATATTCGATCTCGCGCGACGCGAGTTCGATCCGCTGATCCTCCACCGCGCTATTCCGGATGCCGACGCACAGGCGTTCCCCCGGTTCGAACGCGAGCGCCCGACCGGCCGGCGGTTCGAACCACGTCGCCGGATCGGTCCCGATCAGCCGCCCGCGATCGATGTCGAGCAATGCGCAAGCCCGCTCATTGGCTTCCAATATCGTTCCGTCGCGGACGATCAACAGACCCTCCGACGTCGCATCGGCAAGGCCGCGCAGGTCGGTGAGGAACCGGTCGACCACCGTCGCCGCCGCCGTCAGCCCGATCAGCAGGAACGTCACCGCCGCGACCCATTCCGACAACTCCATATGGCTGTGGTCCATACCGGGCATTGCCGTCATCGGGGCGCGGACCGTCACCGAAGCCATTGCGACGAAGTGGATCGTTCCCGTCGCAACGACCATGGCGAGTGCGGGCAGGATACGACGCATGCTCCCCTTGCCCCGGCAAAGGCCGGCAAAGGCGCTTGCCAGCAGCAGCCAGCCGAACATCGCCGCAACCGCGATCGGGCGATAGTCGGTTTCGATCCTGACCGGCTCGGCGATTGCTGCCATGCCGGTCAGGTGCATGCCGATGATACCGACGGTCGCGATCGCGGCACCGACCGCGACGCCCGACCGGCGCGGGGCACGCCGCAGCAACAGGAACGCCGCACCGAAGCAGATGATTGCGATCATCGCCGACAGCGCGGTGAGCACCCGTTCGAATTCCAGATGCGCCGCGCTGCGAAACCCGATCATCGAAATAAAGTGTGTCGACCATACACCGACGCCGGCGGTCACCGCGGCCGACACCAACCATAGTCGCCGACGCGCTACCATGCATTCGAACGACCGCCGCAACTGCGCGAATGCTGACATTGCGCTGACGATACAAACGAGGATGGCGAGGAAGAGCACTCGTTGGTCGTGATGCGTCACGATGCAGTCGAAGATATGGTACATTCGTCGAGGATCCCGACCGCCATAGTTGCGTTACGTTACAGGTCGCACGGAATGGGTTAAGTGACAGTATACGGCGCCATCTCCCGCTGGTCGCGCAGATCGGCGCAAGATCAGCCCGGCAAATTACGTAGAATATTCGCGAAATACTGAAATCGCTGTACGCCATTGTTGCCGGTGCGCAGCGGGCTTCGTCGTGCGGACGACAATGCGGCGGGGCGACTCGGACCGGGATGCATCTGCCGCGCGTCCGGCTGCGGGTGGGAGCGACCGGCGGTGCGAAACGTTGGGCCGTCATGGCCACCGCCCTGAAGCTTCGACCGGTCCTTTGGCGTCCGCACCGGTTGCTCGTTACCCGGGCGTCGATGGGGTTCGCGCATGGTCGCGCCATCGCCGAACGCGCCGCCGCCCTGGGGGTGGAGATCGTGCTACTGCCCGGCGACCGGCTCGCGCTCGACCTGCCCGACGATCCCCGGCGCGCCTATGCACAGGCGAAATCGACGCTGGCGGTGGTCGTCGCGCCGCCCTCGAAGCGCAAGCTGCAACCGATCGCGCCCAGTGCCGACTGGCGCGTCGATCTGGCGGAGGGCTGCCCGGCGCATTGCGGCTATTGCTATCTCGCCGGTTCGCTCAAGGGGCCGCCGATCACCCGTGTCTACGCCAATCTAGATGAGATACTGGACGGGTTGCCCGCCTATCTCGGGCAAGGCAGCGTCACGTCGCGCAATCGCGATCGCGCGCAGGAGGGGACGACGTTCGAAGCTTCCTGCTACACCGATCCGCTCGCACTCGAACCGATCACTGGTGCGCTGTCGGCGACGATTGCATGGTTCGGCCGGTGGGACGCGCCAGTACAACTGCGTTTCACGACCAAGTTCGCCGGGGTCGACCCGCTGCTCGGCCTCGACCATCAGCGCCGCACCCGGATGCGCGCGTCGATCAACCCGAGCGCCTTCGCCCGGTTCGAAGGGGGCACCGATCGTGTCGCCGCGCGACTGTCGGCGTTGGCGCGGATGGCCGCGGCGGGCTATCCGGTCGGCCTGACTATCGCGCCGATCATCGCGGCGGCGGGCTGGCGCGAAGCCTATGGATCGCTTATCGCCGATGCAGCGGCGGCGCTCGCGACCGTGCCGGGGATCGATTTGACGATCGAACTTATTACCCACCGCTTCACTGCTGGGTCGAAGGCTGTGCTGGACAACTGGTATCCCGGATCGTCGCTCGACATGGGGCCGGCGAACCGAACGACCAAACGCACCAAGTTCGGCAGCGAAAAACAGGTCTATGACGCGGCGACGATGCGGATGCTGCGCGACTTCTTCGCCGAACGGATTGCGGCGCTGATGCCGCAGGCGCGGGTGCTTTACTGGACATGACCATATTCTTCACCGGCGACACGCATTTTGGTGACCATCGCACGATCAATATCCATAAACGTCCCTTTGCGACGGTGGCGGAGATGGACGCGCTGCTGATCGAGCGCTGGAACGCGATCGTCGGGCCGGACGACATCGTCTGGCATCTGGGCGACGTCGCGCGCCGCCCGGCAGACGTTCCTTCCTTGCTCGCCCGCCTGCATGGCACCAAGCATCTGCTGCGCGGCAACAATGATCCCGACGCGACCCTCGCAGCGGCAGGTTGGGCCAGCACGGGCGATTATGCCGAGATCGATCTCGACGGTCATCGCCTCGTCCTGTGCCACTATCCGTTTCGGAGCTGGAACGGGCAGCACAAGCGCGCGATCAACCTCCATGGCCATAGCCATGGGCGGCTCAAACCGATGCCCCGCCAGTTCGACGTCGGCGTCGACGTCCATGATTTCGCGCCGATCCGGCTCGATGCGCTGTTAGGTACGCGCCCGCAAAGCTGATCGGCGACGATAGCCAGGGCTGCGTGCTGCGCAGCGCCCTCCGCCCTCGTCGAACGCTTCCGCGGCACTGCAATTTAACCGCTCAACTTGCTCTCGATCGTCAGCCGATCGTCCTTGCAGAAGCCGCAGGCGGGGCCGGTAAAATAACCGGCCGCCTTGCCATCGCCCTTCAGTTTCCAGTCGAGCCATTTGGTGACGACGGTCGCGGCGACGCCGCCATGCGGTTGCATATAGGTGCCGCCATGTCCGACCGGCACGTTGACCAGCGCGGCCGGGATATGATCGATCCGGCGATAATCGTCGGTGCCGTTGCCGTACGCGATGTCGGTCGTGCCACCCAGCACATACAGCACCGATCCGTGCAGCGTCTTGAGCAGCTTCTTGTCCGACACCACCCCCGCAATCGGGTTGGCGCCCTCTGGAAAGAAGCCGCTGTTCATGACGACCGCGGTCGTGACCCGCGGGTCCTGCGCCGCCGACAGCGCCTGCAACCCGCCGCAGCTGAAGCCCGACACCGCGATCCGGTCGGTCGCGATCCGCCCGGCGAACGGGCTGGCGACACGGCCATTCTCCCGCTGTGCCCAGTCGATCGCGTCGGTCAGCGCCTTGGTTTCGGTCGGTGCGGCCATCCGGCCGGCGGGCGCCGTTGCCTTGGGCGCTGCCGGCTTCGGGATCGTGCCCGATGCGATCACCAGATAGCCGTGCGACGCGATTTCGAGCAGGTGGTTGCGCGAACTGGTGCCATCGGCACTGCACGCACCGTTGCCGAAGACATAGATGGGCAGCGCGCCGCGCCGGACCTTGCTTAGATCGGCCGGACGATAGACGACATGATCGGGCAGGTCGGCGCGTTCCTCGAACAGCGCAGGGTAGGGGCCAGAACCGCGTTCTTCGGGCGCATCGGCGGTCATCGCCGCCAATGCCACGCCCGCCATCATCGCCGCACCCGCCCGCCGAATCGCCTGCATCCTCGCTCCCCCTTGTCGTTGCCGACAGCCTGTCACGGCGGGCGAAGCCGCGCAATGTCAGGCGCTTGGCGGTGCCGTCGACTGACGCTCGATCAAAGCATGGTCGAGCAGGCGCAGCCGTTCCGCGGCCGGCAACGGCTCGGCGGTCCGCATCTCGCGGATCAGCAACTGCAACGCCTCTGCGGCAAGCTGCTGCACCGGCTGGCGGATCGTCGTCAGCGGCGGCCATAACGTCACCGCCGCCGTACTGTCGTCGAAGCCGGTGACGGTCAGGTCGGCGGGAACGTCGAGATGCCGGCGATGCGCGACCGAGACCACCGCCGCCGCCATGTCGTCGTTGCTGGCGAACACTGCGGTCGGGCGATCGTCCGCCCCAAGCAACGCCTCGCCCGCGATCAGACCGGAGGCATAGCTGAAATCGCCCTGCACGATCGTCGGCGTGACGTCGCCCGCTTCGGCGACCGCCGACCGGAACCCGTCGAGCCGGGCGATGCTCGCCTGCTGATCGGGATTGCCGACGACGAAGCCGATCCGGCGATGTCCCATGGCAATCAGATGCCGGGTCATGTCGCGCGCCGCGCCGCGATCGTCGATCCCGACCGCAATTGCGTCCGTCGCGACCGCGCCGACCAGCGCCACCGGCACCGCCGCATCGTGCAGCATCCGGCGCAGCCTCTGCGCCTCGCCCAGCGGCGGGGCGAGGATCACGCCGCCGATCCCCGAAGCCAGCAACCGCCGGACCGCATCGGCCGACGGCGCGCCGCCCGCCTGTCCCTTCAGCAGGATCAACTGCGCCGCGCGGTTCGACGCTTCCTCGAACACACCGGCCAGGAAATCGCCCATGAACGCCGCGCTGGGGTTGGAATAGACCACGCCGATGCGGATCTCCCTCAACGTCACCAGACTGCGCGCCATCAGGTTGGGCGTATAATTCAGCTCACGGATCGCATCGTTGACGATCGTACGGGTTGCCTCGCGCACGCCGCTATCGCCGTTGATGACCCGCGACACCGACATAGGCGAGACCCCGGCATATTTCGCGACATCGACGATGGTGACGCTGCGACGTCGGCGGGTGGGTTGGGTCAAGCGTCTCTCTATCGTGCAGTGCGCGGGGCGATTGCCGGTTCCGAACATGCCCGGCCCGATGCGCGATCACCCGTCGCGCCATCGTATCGGTGCCGAGCGCCGTCGAGCAAGCGCGGATATCAGGCTTGCATTCCCCGACCGGTAGCGCCTACCACCCGATGGTAACGTTACCGGGAGGGGTAAGTTGGCGCGATTCAAATCGGTGCGCTGGACCATCATCGCGCTGTTCGTCGGGGCGATGGTCATCAATTACCTGACCCGCAGCATCCTCGGCGTCGCGGCACCCGCGATCATGACCGAACAGGGCATTTCGTCGCAGCAATATTCGTGGATCACCGGCGCGTTCCAGTTCGGGATCATGTTCCAGCCGGTCGCCGGCTATCTGCTCGACCTGATCGGGCTGAAGGTCGGCTTTACCCTGTTCGTTGCGGTCTGGTCGCTCATCACCATGGGGCATGGGCTGGTGACCGGCTGGTTCGGCTTCGCCGCCCTGCGCGGCGCGCTGGGACTGGTCGAGGGGTCGGCGCAACCGGCGGGGATGAAGGTCGTCGCCGAATGGTTTCCTGCGCGCGAACGCGGGGTGGCCGGCGGCATCTATCAGATCGGTGCATCGTTCGGCGCGGTGCTGGCGCCGGTCCTCGTCGCATGGGCGGTGTTCAACTATAGCTGGCGGGCGGCCTTCTTCGTCGCCGGCGGCCTCGGCCTGGTCTGGGTCGTGGCGTGGCTCGCCTGGTATGCGCCGCCGCGCCGCCACCGCGCGCTGTCGGCCGAGGAACGCGACCTGATCCTCGACGGGCAGGAACCGGAACTGGCGCAGCAGCGCCGCCGCCCGCCGCTCGGCCAGTTGCTGCGCCGGCGCAATCTGTGGACCATCGCCGCCGCACGCTTCCTCGCCGATCCGGTGTGGGGAATGCTGTCACTGTGGATGCCGCTCTATCTGGTCCAGGTCCGCCAGTTCGACCTGACCCAGATCGCGATGTTCGCATGGCTGCCCTTCCTCGCCGCCGATCTCGGCTGCCTGTTCGGGCCGGCGGTGGTCGCAGGGTTGCAACGGCGCGGTGTCGACCTGATCGACGCGCGCCGTTGGGCGTTCACCATCGGCGCGTTGCTGATGACCGGCATGATGTTCGTCGGCACGGTCGGCAGCCCGCTCGCCGCCGTCGCGCTGCTGTGCCTCGGCGGCTTTGCGCACCAGACATTGTCGGTCACCGTCATCACCATGACGTCGGACCTGTTCCCGCAGGATCAGGTGGCGACCGCGACCGGCGTGTCGGGGACCGCCGCGAACCTTGGCGTGCTGATCTTCACGCTGGTGCTCGGCTCGCTGGTCGACAGCGTCGGCTATCGGCCCTTCTTCATCCTGCTCGGGCTGCTCGATCTGGTCGGTGCGGCGCTGCTCTGGACCCTGATACGAAAGTCCGTATGACCATCGGCAATCCCATCCTGCGCGGCTTCAATCCCGATCCGTCGATCGTTCGCGTCGGCGCGGATTATTACATCGCCACCTCGACCTTCGAATGGTTTCCGGGGGTCCAGATCCATCATTCGCGCGATCTTGCCAACTGGCGGCTGGTTTCGCGGCCGCTCCGCCGTCCGACCCAACTCGACCTGCGCGGCAATCCCGATTCCTGTGGCGTGTGGGCCCCGGACCTGAGCTATGCCGGCGGCCGGTTCCACCTGATCTATACCGACGTAAAACGCTATGGCCGCACCACCGTCGAAGGAGCGCGCGGCGCGTCGCTGCGCGATTTCCACAATTACTGGGTATCGAGCGACCGGATCGACGGCGACTGGTCCGATCCGGTGCACCTCAACAGCAGCGGCTTCGACCCTGCACTGTTCCATGACGATGACGGGCGCAGCTGGCTGCTCAACATGCTGTGGGACCATCGCCCCGATCGCAAACGCTTCGCCGGCATCGTCGTGCAGCAGATGGACCTCGCCACCGGCCGGTTGCTGGGCGACCGCCGCACCATCTTCGAAGGGACGCCGCTCGGCTTCACCGAGGGCCCGCACCTCTACAAGCGCGACGGCTGGTATCACCTGCTCGTCGCCGAAGGGGGCACCGAACGCAATCACGCGGTGGTAATGGCCCGCTCGCGCGACCTTTTCGGTCCGTATGAAGTCCATCCCGACGGCCCGGTGCTGACCGCGCGCGGGCGGCCCGACCTGCCGCTGCAACGCGCCGGCCATGGCGATCTGGTCGACACGCCGAACGGGGAGACATGGCTCGCCTATCTGTGCGGTCGCCCACTACCCGACAGCGACCGCTGCGTGCTGGGTCGCGAGACTGCGATCCAGCCGATGATCTGGGGGCAGGACGGCTGGCTGCGACGCGCATTGCCGCAGGCCGAGGTGCCGGGTCCCGCGACCGCAACCCCCGCGACCGATACGATCGACACCTTCGATGGCCCCGATCTGCCCGAAGCGTTCCAGTGGCTGCGCACCCCATATTTCGACCGGCTGTTCAGCCTGACCGCACGGCCCGGGCATCTCCGCCTGTTCGGGCGCGAGACGATCGGCAGCCATTTCGAACAGGCGCTGGTTGCCCGCCGGCAGCAATCATGGTGCTACACCGCGACGACCGAAGTCGACTTCACCCCCCACGACTTCCAACAGGCGGCCGGGCTGATCTGCTACTACAATTCGACCAAATATCATTTCCTGCACTTGACCGCCGACGACGCCGGACGGCGCCAGTTGCAGCTGCTGTCGGTCGAACCGGTCGGGGAGGGCCGCAGCAGCGCGTCCGCCCCGATCGCCATGCCCGCCGGCCCGATCGAACTGCGTGCCGAGGTCGATCGCGAACGGCTGCGCTTCGCCTGGCGTGCGAAGGGGGCGGGCGACTGGCAATGGCTCGACGGCGAATACGACGCCAGCCTCCTGTCCGACGAAGCGACCATTACCGGCCTGCCCAATTTCACCGGCACCTTCGTCGGCATGGCGTGTCAGGACATGTCTGGGCGGGGGACGCCTGCCGACTTCCGCTATTTCGGCTATCGGGAGCACGCACCGCAGCCCGCCTGATCCAGCGCTGCTACCCCTCGTCTTCGTCGCCCTGCTCGCCTACGCTGGCGCGGTCCGTTCATCAGCCGTTCGAGAAGCCGTGGCCCGCAAGCAAGCGCTGAAGGTGTTCCGTACCCCGATCGGGTTCCACGACGCCTATGTCGCCGCCCCCAGCCAGAAGGCGGCGCTGGCGGCATGGGGCAGCAGCGCCGACCTGTTCGCGCGCGGCGTTGCCGAACGGGTGACCGACGAAGCGTTGATGCGCGAACCGCTGGCATCGCCGGGCAAGATCGTGCGGCGCCTGCGCGAGGGCGATGCCGACGCTCTTGCCGAAGGTGACACGTCCAAGCGGAAGAAGCCGGCCGGCAAAACGAAGGCCAAACCGCCGGCAAAGCGGCGGCGCCCCGATCCCGGTCCACGCCCGTCGCGCGCCGACCTGACCGCTGCCGAGGAGGCGCTGGATCAACTTCGGTCGCAGCAGGAACGCGAGGAAGCCGATCTGCGGGAGCGGGAAAAGGCGATCGAACGCGAGCGGCGCGACCTCGACCGGTCGCACCAGCGCGATCTTGCCGCGGCGGAAGCGGCGGTGGAACAGGCCCGTCGCGATCATGCAGCGGCGCTCGACCGCTGGCTCGCACGGCAGGAATGATCGGATACGATAGCCGCTTGGGCGGTCCGGCCCCCTTGCACAACCGTGCGAATAGAATATGTACCGGACGTTATGGAAAAGACGTCGACTGTAGCCGCCAAGGGTAGACCAAGGGAATTCTGCGTCGACAATGCGTTGGCGGCGGCGCTCGGCGTATTCTGGTCGAAGGGCTATGAAGGCGCTTCGATGAGCGACCTGACCGAGGCGATGGGTATCACCAAGCCCAGCCTCTACGCCGCCTTCGGCAACAAGGAAGCCCTGTTCCACAAGGCGCTCGACCTCTACGAAAACGAAAAGCTCGAATATACCCGCGAAGCGCTCAAGCAGCCGACCGCGCGGGCCGTTGCCGAACATTTCATGCGCGGCGCAATCGATGCGCAGATGAGCAGCTGCGATCCGAAGGGGTGTCTCGGCGTCATCAGCGCGACCGCGTGCGGCGCGGAGGCGGCATCGATCAAGGCCGATGTCATCCAGCGGCGCGCCTCGTCGCAGGCGGCGTTGGTCGAGCGGTTCGAACAGGCGAAGCGCGACGGCGACCTGCCTGATCACGTCGATATTCCGGGCCTTACCAGCTATTTATACGCCATTCTTCAGGGGATGGCGGTGCAGGCCGGATCGGGTGCGACCCGCGCCGAACTCGAGCGCGTCGTCGAGACCAGCCTGATGATGTGGCCGGGCCGGTAGAAATTTCTACCGACCGGTACAAAAGGCGTTGACGAACCGAATCGCCGTTAATATACCAGTCAGTATAGAAGAGGGCATCGCAACGGTGCCCCGGCTCTCGCAAGGACGCCGCTATGCTCGAACCTGACTGTCGCACGGTCATCGCCCTGTAATTCGGCGGTACGTGCAACCTTCGTAACCTTTGCCGCAGAACGCGCTTCGCCTGGACCATGATGGTTCGGGCGCCGGCGACCTGCGTCCCCGCACCAGCGCCTTGGCTCCGAAAGGGGGGGCTTTGGCGGTCGCCCCCGCGCGTCCGCTGCTGCGTGCCTCTGCCTGTTTGGGAGGATTTCTCATGGCTTATGTCGATTTCTCCGGCGACACGCTGTTCGCCACCCCCGCCGCCGCCCCCGTCGTCGAGGCCGCCGAACCCGCCCCGACCGGCCTTACCGCACTCGAATGGTCGGTCGTGGCGCTTGCCCAGCGCGACCGGATGGCGTCGCTGCGCGAACCCTCCGCGCTGTCGATCGCGCTCGGCCGCGTGTTCGGCACCCGCCGCCGCGACCCCAATCTGGCCGACCCGAAGCTGGAGGCGCTGCGGCGCATGGCGGTGCTCAGCTGGCATCGCGGCTACGCGGTCCCGGTCCATGAACTGGCCGCCTTCTTCGCCGCCGGCTTCAACACCGATCAGTATGAAACGATGCTTGCCAGCATCGGCGCGGCGCAGGCGTCGCGAAAGGCCCGCGCATGAACATGCTCTCCGCCATCCACAAGCCCGACGCGGTCGACGCGCCGGCCACGCCGCACCGCTCGCGCTGGCGACGCGCCGGCTGGGTCGCGGTGCCGGTCGTGGCGCTGGGCGCCGCCTGGGCCCTGTTGCAGCAGGACACGCCGGCCGTCGCGGCAATGCCGACTCCGACGGTCGAGGTCGCCGCGCCGCTGATCCGCAACGTCACCGAATGGGATGATTTCATCGGCCGGTTCGAAGCGTCGAAATCGGTCGAGGTCCGCCCCCGCGTCTCGGGCGCGATCACCGGCGTCCATTTCACCGACGGGACGATCGTGCGCGAGGGGCAGTTGCTCTTCACCATCGACCCGCGCCCCTTCGCCGCCGCGCTTGCCGAAGCGCGCGCCACTGTCACGGGTGCGGCAAGTGATCTGGCGCTCGCCCGCGCCAATCTCGACCGCGCCAACCGGCTGGCAACCGAGGATGCGGTTTCGAAAAGCGATCTCGACCAGCTTGCCGCCCGCGTCCGCGCGGCGCAATCGGCACTGGTCGCGGCACAGGCGCGGGTGCAGGCGCGCGCGTTCGACATGGAATTCACCCGGGTCCGTGCACCGATCGCCGGCCGCATCTCCGACCGGCGGATCGACGCCGGGAATCTGGTCGCGGCGGGCGAGCCCAACGGCACGCTGCTGACCACGATCAACGCGCTCGACCCGATTTATTTCGCCTTCGATGCCTCGGAAGGATTGTTCCTGAAATCGAAGCGTGCCGGGGCGGAAGGGGCGGCGGTCGAGGTCCGGTTGCAGGACGAAGCGGCGTATAGCCGCACCGGCCGGCTCGACTTTACCGACAACGGTCTCGACCCAAGATCGGGGACGGTGCGGGGGCGGGCGGTGCTCGCCAATCCCGACCTGTTCCTGACGCCCGGCATGTTCGGCAACATGCGCCTCGCCAATGCAGGCGCGATGCGCGCGCTGCTGGTTCCCGATGCCGCGATCCAGACCGATCAGGCGCGCAAGACCGTGCTGACCGTCGCCAGCGACGGCACCGTCGCGGCCAAGCCGGTAACGCTCGGCCCGGTCGTCGACGGGCTGCGGATCGTCAAGTCGGGCCTGTCGGACCGCGACCGGATCATCATCAGCGGCACGCAGATGGCGATGCCTGGCGCCAAGGTGCAGGTCCGCCCCGCGACCATCACCGCCACTCGCGCCAGTGCCGCCCCAAAACCGGCGGCGACGATCGGCGAGGCGACTTTCGCCGGTAACTGACCGCGGCGAACGGGAAAGCCCGTTCGTCCGCCGCTCCAAATTCCGGATCCCTCTGACCACGCCCGCCGGGCGAGGAGGCCACCCATGCGCCTGTCGCGCTTCTTCATCACGCGCCCGATCTTTGCCGGCGTCATCGCGGTCGTCATCACGATCGTCGGCGGCCTCGCTTATTTCGGGCTGCCCATCTCGCAATATCCCAACATCGTGCCGCCAACGGTCACCGTCGCCGCAACCTATCCCGGCGCCGCGGCGGAGACGGTCGCCGAAACCGTCGCCGCCCCGATCGAGCAGGAGATCAATGGCGTCGACGGGATGCTGTACCAGTCGTCGCAATCGACCGGCGACGGGCGGGTGACGATCACCGTCACCTTCAAGCCCGGCACCGACCTCGACGCCGCGCAGGTGCTGGTCCAGAACCGCGTCGCGATCGCGACCCCGCGCCTGCCGCAGGAGGTGCAGCGCCTCGGCATCGTCACCAAGAAGACGACCCCGGACTTTCTGATGGTCGTCAATCTGGTGTCGCCCGACCGTTCGCTCGACACGCAATATCTCTCCAACTACGCGCTGACGCAGGTCAAGGACCGGCTCGCCCGCATCGAGGGGGTGGGCGATGTCCAGCTCTTCGGCGCACGCGACTATGCGATGCGGGTGTGGATCGATCCGGGCCGCGCCGCCGCGCTGAACCTGACTGCGGGCGATATCGTGCAGGCGCTGCGGGCGCAGAACGTACAGGTCGCCGCCGGAACGCTCGGCCAGCCGCCCTATAATCAGGGCAATGCCTTCCAGCTGAACGTCGAGACGCAGGGTCGCCTGACCGAGCCGCAGCAATTTGCCGATGTCGTGATCCGCACCGATGCCGATGGCCGGCAGGTCCGCGTGCGCGACGTGGCACGCGTCGAACTCGGCGCAGCCGATTATTCGACCAACACCTATCTGTCAGGCGAACCGACCGTGCTGCTCGGCGTGTTCCAGCGCCCTGGATCGAACGCGTTGGCGGCGGCGGAAGCGATCACCGCCGAGATGGACACGCTGCAAAAGACCTTCCCCAAGGGTCTGGAATATCGCGTCATCTACAACCCGACCGAATTCATCGCCCAGTCGATCGACGAAGTGATGAAGACGCTGGGCGAGGCGATCGTACTGGTCGTGCTGGTCATCATCGTGTTCCTGCAACGCTGGCGCGCGGCGATCATCCCGGTCGTGGCGATTCCGGTATCGCTGATCGGCACCTTCGCGGTGCTGCTGCTGGTCGGTTATTCGCTGAACAACCTGTCGCTGTTCGGGCTGGTGCTGGCGATCGGGATCGTCGTCGACGACGCGATCGTGGTGGTCGAGAATGTCGAACGCAATCTGGCGCGCGGTATGACCCCGCTACAGGCAGCCTTCACCTCGATGGACGAGGTGGCGGGCGCGCTGGTCGCGATCGTCGCGGTGCTGTGCGCGGTGTTCATCCCGACGCTGTTCATGAACGGCATTTCGGGCGCCTTCTATCAGCAGTTCGCCGCGACCATTTCGACCGCGACGATCATCTCGCTGATCGTGTCGCTGACCCTGTCCCCGGCGCTCGCCGCGCTGCTGCTGAAGGGCCATGCCGAGGACGCGCCGGTAAATTCGCGCTTCATGCGGACGCTGCGGCGTGCGGGCGACGGCTTTAATCGCGGGTTCGAGGCGATGAGCGAACGCTACAGCCGGATGACGCATGCGCTGGTGACCCGGCCGAAGCGGGTGATGGTCGCCTATGCCGGATTGATCGCTGCGACCGTGGCGATGCTGTGGACGACGCCGACCGGCTTCATCCCGCAACAGGATCAGGGCTATTTCCTGACCGTCATCCAGTTGCCCTCCGGCTCGTCGGTCGAACGCACCGATGCGGTGATGCGCAAGGTCGCCAGCCGCATCCTGCCGATCGACGGGGTGAAGGGCGCGGTGATGCTCGCCGGCTTCGACGGCCCGTCGCAGACGCTCGCCCCCAATGCCGCCGCCGCCTATATCCCGCTCAAGGACTTCAAGGATCGGAAGGGCCTGCACGTCAGCCAGATCATGGCCGAGGCGCAGAAGGCGACCGCCGACATCACCGAAGCCCGGCTGATGATCGTGCCCCCGCCGGTCATCCAGGGTATCGGCGCCGCCGGTGGTTTCCGGATGATGGTGCAGGACAAGGGCGGCCACGGCTATCAGGCGCTGGGCAAGGAAGCCTATGCCCTGATCGCCAAGGCCAATCAGGCACCCGGCCTTGCCGGCGCCTATACCTTCTTCGACACCGCCACGCCGCGCGTCTTCGCCGATATCGATCGGGCGAAATCCGACCTGCTCGGCGTGCCGCCGGAACGGGTGTTCGAGGCGCTGAACGTCTATCTCGGCTCGGCCTTCGTCAACGATTTCAACCTGCTCGGCCGCACCTATCGCGTGACGGCGCAGGCCGACGCGCCGTTCCGCGCGACCGAAAGCGATATCGCCAATCTCAAGACGCGCTCGAACGCCGGCGGCATGGTGCCGATCGGATCGCTGGCGACGTTCGAGGACAAGACCGGCCCGTATCGCGTCGTGCGCTACAACATGTTCCCGGCGGTCGAATTGGACGGCAACACCGCGCCCGGCTTCTCCTCGGGCCAGTCGCTCCTGACGATGGAGAAGCTGGCGGATGAGACGCTGCCCGCCGGCTACAGCACGGAATGGACCGATATCGCCTTCCAACAGCAGCTGGCCGGCAATACGGCTGCGATCGTCTTTGCGCTGGCCGTGGTGTTCGTCTTCCTCGTGCTGGCGGCGCAATATGAGAGCCTCGTGCTGCCGCTGTCGATCATCATGATCGTGCCGATGTGCCTGTTGGCGGCGATGATCGGGGTCAACCTGCGGGGCATGGACAACAACGTCCTGACCCAGATCGGTCTGGTCGTGCTGATCGCGCTGGCCGCCAAGAACGCGATCCTCGTGGTCGAATTCGCACGGCAGGCAGAGGCGGAGGACGGGCTGTCGCCGATCGAAGCCGCGGTGCGTGCGGCGGGCGACCGGTTGCGCCCGATCCTGATGACCAGCTTCGCCTTCGTGCTCGGCGCCGTACCGCTGCTGGTGGCGACCGGGGCAGGGGCCGAACTGCGGCAGGCGCTAGGGACCGCGGTGTTCTTCGGCATGCTTGGCGTCACCGGCTTCGGGCTTGTCTTCACTCCGACCTTCTATGTCGTTTGCCGCGCGCTGGGCGATCGGCTGCGGTTCCGCCGGCCGCAGCCCGACGCATCGCTCCAGCCCGCCGAATAAGGGAGCCAGATCATGGTCCGCATTCTCCTCGCTTCCGCTGCCACGCTGGCGCTTGCCGCCTGCACGGTCGGTCCCGACTATCACCCGCCGGTCGCGCCATCCGCCGCCGCCGGCCGGTTCGTCGCCGCCGGCCCGGCAGTCAACACGACCGTCGCTGCCGACGATCGATGGTGGCAACTGTATCGCGACCCGGTGCTCGACGGGCTGATCGCCGACGCGCTGGCCGCCAATACCGATATCCGCGTCGCCGTCGCGCGCCTCGCCGCCGCCCGCGCATCGCTGCGCGAGGTGCGCGGCGACCGCCAACCACAGGGGGCGGCTGGGGCAAGCGCTACCTACGGCCGGCTGTCCGCGATCCAGCGCCCCCCCGGCCTAGAGCGCGAAAACTGGACGATCGATACTGGATTGGACGTCGCCTATGAGGTCGACCTGTTCGGCCGCATCGGTCGAAATGTCGAGGCGGCGCGTGGAGAGGTCGGCGCGGCGCAGGCAGATGCCGATAGCGTCCGCGTCGCCGTCGTCGCCGATACCACCCGCGCCTATGCAGATGCCGCCGCTGCCGCCGAGCGGCTTGCGGTGGCGGAACGGATCGTCGCGCTGATCGACCGGTCACTGAAGGTAACGCAGGGGCGGGCGCGGGTCGGGCTGACCACCGGGCTCGACACCGCGCGGATCGCCGCGCTGCGCAGCCAGCGACAGGCGGATATCCCCGCCATCGCTGCCGAGCGGCAGGCGGCGCTGTTCCGTCTCGCCACAATGACCGGGCGGACCCCGGCCGAGCTTCCCGCGATCGCGGCGGAACGCAGCGCGACGCTTCGCCTTTCGCAACCGATCCCGGTCGGCGATGGCGCGGCGCTGCTGGCACGGCGCCCCGATGTCCGCGCCGCCGAACGCCGCCTGGCGGCGGCGACCGCGCGGATCGGGGTGGCGACCGCCGATCTCTATCCGCGGATCAGCCTGGGGGGATCGATCGGATCGACGGGTACCGGCCTCGGCAATGTGTTCGGCGCGGGGCCGCTCAACTGGCTGCTCGGTCCGCTGCTCAGCTGGAACGTCAATCCTGCCAAGGCGCGCGCCCGGATCGCCGGGGCGGAGGCGAACAGCCAGGCGGCCCTTGCGACCTTCGATGGCGTGGTGCTCACCGCGCTCCGCGAGACCGAGACGGCCCTGTCTAACTATGCCCGCGCGCTGGACCGCCGCACCGCGCTACAGGCCGCACGCGACCAGGCGGCGATTGCCGCGCGGATCACCCGTGCCCAGCAGCGTGAGGGACAAATTGACAGCCTCGCCCAGCTCGATGCCGAACGCACCTTCGCCGATACCGAAGCGGCACTGGCGCTGGCCGACACGCAGATCGCCGATGCGCAGATCGACCTGTTCCGCAGCCTCGGCGGCAGCTGGACCAGCAGCTGACGGGATCAACCCGCGCGCGGCGAGGTGAGCCTTAGCAGCCGTCCATCGCTGCCGTCCTCCAGCAGCCACAGCGCACCATCCGGACCGGCCATGACCGCCCGGATGCGTGCGCCCATGTCCCAGCGTTCCGCTTCGCGCGCGGTCGTGCCGTCGAACGCTATCCGCACCAGCGCCGTCGCTGCCAGTCCGCCGACGAATGCCGAGTCGCGCCAGTCAGGAAACATGTTACCGTTGTAGAAGGCCAGACCCGCCGGTGCGATCACCGGCGTCCAGTAGAGCGCCGGCTCGCGGAATTTCGCGTTCCCGGCAGGCGATGCGATCGGGGTGTCGTCGTAATTCTTGCCATAGGAAACGACCGGCCAGCCATAATTGCCGCCTGCCTCGATCAGGTTCAGCTCATCACCGCCCTGCGGTCCCATCTCGGTTTCCCACAACCGCCCCTGCGCGTCGAAGGCGAGGCCATAGGGATTGCGATGCCCGGTCGACCAGGTTTCGGCCGGCGTCAGATTGGGCGCCGGCATCTCCGCCTTACGCACCGCCGCCTTGGCCGCCGCACCGGTATTTTCCGGCGGATCGATGAGGCCGATCACGGTCGCGCCGGTCTTGCCCGCCTGCGGATTGCCGGGAGCGGGCTTGCCATCGAGCGTCAGGCGCAGGATTTTGCCCAACGCCTGATCGGGGTCCTGCGCCGGCGTGAAGCGCTGCCGCTCGCCCGACGTCAGGAACAGGTAGCGGCCGTCGGGCGAGAAGGCGATATAGCCGCCGAACTGCCCGCCCGCACCGCGCGGCAATTGCCGCCACAATACCTGCACGTCGCGAAGCGTTGGCTGCGAAGCGTTGAGGTCGAGCGTGCCGCGCGCCAGCGCCAGCCCATCGCCCCCTTCGCCCGGTTCGGAATAGGTCAGATAGACGTGCTGGGTCTGCGCGTAATCGGGGGATGTCGCGACGAACAACAGCCCACCTTGCCCCTCGAAATGGACCTTCGGTACGCCGGTGACCGGCGTCTTGTTGCCCGATGCGGTCACCAGCCACAGCCCGCCCGGCTTTTCAGTCACGAGCATCCGCTGGTCGGGCAGGAACGCCAGCGCCCATGGATTGTCGAAGGTCGCAACGGTCTCGGTCTTGAACGGCTTGCTCTTGGCCGGCGTCGCCGCACCGTAATTGACGGGCGCCGCTGCCTCCGGCGCGGTCGCGTTCTGTGCCGGCTGGGACGTGCCGCAACCGGGCAGCAACAGCAGGGTGCCGAGGCTTAGCAGGGGAAATCGCAACACAGATCGCCTTTCGGACAGGGGGTCGCTACAGACCGCGACCACGTCAGAAGGGCGATACGATCCCTTCGAAGTCAATAGCCTGGGTCGTGGTCCAAATTATCGCCGTCCGCAATTACCGCTTGCGGCCTGCGGCTTTTTTGTAGGAGTAAACAATCGGTTCGGCAAGAGGTTCGCGCGAAGCGGCCCGTGGATCGAGTGACAACCAACGGAGGAGAGGCGCATGATCCGTTTTCCCGAACTGGCGGCGCTGGCCGCTGCTTTGCTGCAGGGAGCAGCCGCGGTGGCGCAGACGGTGCCAGCCCCAAACACGGCACCCGCATCGGTCCGCGACGTGTCGGTCTCGGTCGATGCACGCACGTCGCTGGGACCGTTGCCGCCCGCATGGCGCTTCTTCGGCGCCGACGAACCCAATTACGCGACGATGAAGGACGGGCGGAAGCTGCTGGTCGAACTGGGCGAACTGAAACCGGGCGAGGTGTTTTTCCGTGCGCACAATCTGCTCAGCACCGGCGACGGCACGGCCGCGTTCAAATGGGGGAGCACCAACGCCTATACCGAGGGACCGGACGGCAAGCCGGTCTATGACTGGACGATCGTCGACAATATCATCGATACCTACCTCGCTCGCGGCGTCCGCCCGTATCTGCAGATCGGCTTCATGCCCCAGGCACTGTCGACCGCGCCGAAGGGTACGCCGTACCAGCATAGCTGGCGGCCCGGCTTCGATTACCGGCTGATCGCGACCGGCTGGACCTATCCGCCGAGCAGTTACGAAAAATGGGCCGAACTGGTCTATCAATGGACCCGGCACAATGTCGAACGCTATGGCGCGGACGAGGTGAACCGTTGGTATTTCGAAGTCTGGAACGAGCCGGATTCGAAATTCTATTGGCAGGCGTCGCCCGAGGATTTCAACAAGCTGCACGATTTTGCGATCGACGCGGTGCGCCGGGCGCTGCCGACGGCGAAGGTCGGCGGCCCCGATGTCGCCGTGGCCGGGGAGTTCATGGAAGGCTTCATGCGCCATGTCGCTTCGGGCCGGAATTACGTGACCGGCCGGACCGGCACGCCGACCGATTTCCTGTCCTTCCATGCCAAGGGCGCGCCGAGCTTCGTCGATGGTCATGTCCGCATGGGGCTGTCGACGCATCTGCGCAATGTCGACCGGGGGTTCACCCGGGTCGCCGGTTTCCCCGCGCTCGCCGCCAAGCCGATCGTGATCGGCGAGAGCGATCCCGAGGGCTGTGCCGCCTGTCCGGGACCGCAAAACGCCTATCGCAACGGTACGATGTATTCGAGCTACACCGCCGCCAGCTTCGCGCGAATCTGGGACCTAGCGGCACGGCGGAAGGTCAATCTCGACGGCATCCTGTCCTGGTCGTTCGAGTTCGAGGACCAGCCGTGGTTCGCGGGCTATCGCCAGCTGTCGACCAACGGCGTCGACCTGCCGGTGCTCAACGTCTTCCGCATGTTCGCGAAAATGGGTCCCGAACGTATCGCCGCGACCAGCAGCGCGCAGGTGCCGCTCGATACGGTCGTGACTGACGGGGTGCGCGGCGATGCCGAT
This sequence comes from Sphingomonas epibiotica, assembly GCF_039615155.1. NCBI lineage: Bacteria > Pseudomonadati > Pseudomonadota > Alphaproteobacteria > Sphingomonadales > Sphingomonadaceae > Sphingomonas > Sphingomonas epibiotica. The sequence continues at coordinate 512,644 of NZ_JBDGHY010000002.1, forward strand.
ATCGGTGCGCTGGCGACGCGCACGCCCGACGGGCGGGTCGCCGTGCTGTTGTGGCATTATCACGACGATGACGTCGCCGGGCCGGTCGCGCGGGTGAAGCTCGACATCGCCGGGGCGAAGGCGAGGTCGGGCAAGCTGTGGCGAGTCGATCGCGACCACGCCAACGCCTTTACCGCATGGCAGCGTATGGGATCGCCGCAATCGCCGAACGAGAAGCAATATGCCGAATTGGAGGCGGCGTCGGCAATGCAGCAAGATACGGTCGTCGTCACCAGCGGCCGGTCCTTCGCCATTGATCTGCCGCGGCAGGGGGTCGCGCTGCTTACGCTCGACGAGCGCTGACGCGGCAGTCTCGCCAAATCCGGTCGTGCGACGTTATGCCGCATCGCACGTTGAGCGTGACGTGTCGAACGGGCGGGAGCATGGACGGAATGACGGCAACGACGGCAGACGGCCGGACAAAGGCAAGCCGCTGGTGGTCGATGTGGGTAGTCGGAGGGGTCGATCATGACGCAGTTCTGCGGCAGATTGCCGAGGATTCAGGCTGGTCGGGGCGCTATGCGTTTCTGATCGTGGTGTCGGCGGCGATCTCGCTGCTGGGGCTGTTAATGCCGTCGGTCGCGGTGCTGATCGGGGCGATGTTGCTGTCGCCGCTGATGATGCCGATCATCGGGCTGGGCTTCGGGATCGCGACGCTTGATACGCGCGAAATCCGGCGAGCGGCGATCGCGTTGGTCGCCGGTGCGGCGATCGCGGTGGCGCTGTCGGTCGTGCTGGTCAGCCTGTCGCCGATCCAGACAATTACCAGCGAGATTGCCGGCCGCACCCGCCCGACGCTGTTCGATCTGCTCGTCGCGCTGCTGTCGGCGGTCGCCGGTGCCTATGCGCTGATCCGCGGTCGGGGCGGCACGGTGGTCGGCGTCGCCATCGCCATCGCGCTGATGCCGCCATTGGCGGTGGTCGGCTTCGGTATCGCCACCCTGAACTGGACCGTCTTTTCGGGATCGGTGCTGTTGTTCCTGACCAACGCGATCACCATCGCGCTGACAGCCGCGCTGGTCGCGCGCGTCTATGGTTTCGGCAGCCATTTGTCGCCGCAGCATACCGGATGGCAGCTGATGCTGTTCGTCGTCGCGCTCGGTGTGCTGTCGGTACCGCTCGGCACCGGTCTGCGCCAGATCGCGTTCGAGGCAGTGGCTCAGCGGCAGGTGCGCGATACGATCCGCGACCGCTTTCCCGACGCCTCGCGGCTGGGACAACTCGATATCGACTATGCCGCGACGCCGATCCGCGTCCGCGCGGTCGTGCTGACTCCGAAGCTCGACCCGCAGGCGGACCGCGTCCTCGCTGCCGATCTGCAAAACCGGCTCGGTCGCCGGATCGACCTCCATGTCGACCAGCTACGCGTCGATCCTGCTGCCGGCGGTGTCGAGGCGGCGCAGATCGCACGGGCCGCGGTCGCGACTCCCGATCCCGACCAAGAACAGCGACGCGCACTCGCCGACCTCGCGCTCATTGCCGGGAGCGAGGCCGCGCCTGCACAGGCCGACCCGACGACCCGGACGTTGCAGGCCACCGCTGCGCCGCTGCCAGGGCTCGGCATGGTGGGGTATCGGGCGCTGGAGGTCCGCGCGCAACAGGCGCTAAACGCATGGCAAGTCCGGCTAGCCCCGCCTGCCGATGCACCGTTGCCGATCGTGGCCATTGACGCTGGCGTGATCGATAGCGGCGCGCTCGACGCCGCGGCGTGGGGATCGGCGCGGCTGGGGCGTCAGATCTCGATCGACGGTGGCACCGCCAGCCAGCGCCGCGCGGTCGCGGAGGGGATCGTCGCCCGGGGCGGCACAGCGGTCGCCGGCAGCGCCGGAGGCGCGCTTCGCCTCGACTGGGTGGCAACGACGTGACCGGTCGCACCCGTTTGCGGTGACTGGCGACGTCCGTGCGCACTGGCGGAACGGCATGCTCCGCCAGTGGGCCGTGATGGTCCGGCAACGTTCTACAGCGTGATGACAACAGGCAGAACCGTTCGTGCTGAGTAGGGGCTGAGCTTGTCGAAGACCCGTATCGAAGCAGCGGCCGCAGACGGTCCTTCGATACGCCATTTCGACAAGCTCAATGGCTACTCAGGACGAACGAGTCAATTTCATGTCATCCAACTCTAATTTCGCACGAAAACGCTTTCGTAAAAGCCGTCGAGCCTGACGGTAACCGTGATCGGTTTGTCCTCGCGGTTCTTCCAGTACCAGCCATGCGTGCCGGCAAAGGGCGCGGTGAAGCTGCCCTGCGAGGACGCGACGTCCTTCTGCTTCCAATAGTCCGTGAACTCGTCCTCCTTGCCCCCGGTAGGTTCGCCGTGCATGTCGGCACGAACGGGACCGGTCGCCGTCCAGCGGAAGTTGAAGCTGTCGCCAGCCTTCATCCGTGCCTTCACCTCGATCCCCTTGCCGGGTTCGAGGATGACCGTCTTCGCATCGCTCCGGAACGGGGTGGCACGTGCGATGTTCGCCTGCGTTTGCGCAGGGACGGCAGCGACCGTCGGGGCGGACGCGGCAACCGGCGAAACGGGTGCGTCTTCCACCGCATCGTCGCCGGCCGCCATCCGGGTAAGGCCCAACGCCTTTCCTACTCCGGTCGGGTCGACGGCATATTCCGCCGGGAGAACGAACAGCACGAGGATAGCGGCACCCGCTGCCAGCGCAGCGACAGAAGCCCGGCCCAGCGTCCGTGGCGTTGCCTGATACGGCGTAGTGGTTGCAGCAGTCATGCGACCTTCTCCGTCATGAAACCGGCAAGCTGGTAGCCGGTGAGAACGATCCCCGCGCACATCAGCGCGGCGTTGGCGACGACGACGCTCCGGGTGAAACTCGGCGAGCGGCGCCACAGCGTCATCAGGATCAGGATGATGCTGAGCGCGAGGAACTGCCCCATTTCCACCCCGATGTTGAAGCTCAGCAGGTTCGGGATCAGCCCATCGCGCGACGCGATCAGGTCCTGCAGCTTGGTCGCCAAGCCAAAGCCGTGAAAGAAGCCGAAGATCAGCACCGCGGCCTTCTGGTTCGGCTGAAACCCGATCAGCGTCGGAAATGCACCCAGATTATCCAGCGCCTTGTAGACGACCGACAGCCCGATGATCGCATCGACCAGAAAGGGGTTGGCGTGAATATTGAAGAACACGCCCGCCATCAGCGTCGTGCTGTGCCCGATCGCGAACAACGTTACATAGGTGCCGACGTCCTTCAGCCGATAGAGGAAGAAGATGACGCCGAACAGGAACAGCAGGTGATCGTACCCGGTCACCATGTGTTTCGCCCCCAGATACATATAGGGCACGATGTTGATGCCGGGATTGTTCTGGATGAACGCCTTGTCCCCCTCGGCGACGCCATGCGCCGCGGCGACGCCATGCAGGCCGAGCGCCAATGCCGCGCCGAGCAGCGGCCACGCGCGACGCAGCCCCCTCATTTGACGGCGAAGGTCGCGGTCTGCCGCGCCTGCGTCTTTCGATCGATCAGCAGGACGCCGACCTTCGATCCGGCGGGGATCTTGGCGCCCTTGGCGACGAACTGGTTGTTGGCAGCCGGCGTCAGCATGACCTCGCTGCGTTGTGCTCCGGTGGTGACGAACAGCTTGCCCATCATGCCGGCGGCGGGAACCTCGTCGCCATCCTCCATGACATAGAGCGACACGCCGGCGGGCGCGCGGACCAGTTCGAACACGGTTTCGCCGACTTCGACGACCTGTCCGCCATGACGCGGCTTGTCGTCGCCATGGGCGAGGGCGGGTGCAGCGATCAACGCGAGTGCGATCGACAGGGTCTTGATCTTCATGGGTGATCTCCTCGAACGATTATTTCTCGGGTGCGTGCGGCAGCGTGAACGACAGCGTCGCGGTATGCTCGTAATGGTCGATCTTGGTCGGCTGGTCGGTCGGCGAGACATAGACGGCGCGCAGCACGTTCAGTCCCTGATTGCGGACCGGGAAGGTGACCGTACCGTCGGCCTTGGTCGCGATTTCCGCCGCGTCGGGATCGTTCACCATGTCGTTGATGACCGTTGCGCCGGACACCGGCTTGCCCTTGAAATAGACCTTGTAGGTCATCGGCGTGCCGAGCTTCGCCGGCAGCGCGCCGACCGGCACGATCTGCAGCAATTGCGACGGGATCAGCGGGACCGGCTTGGTCAGCGTGCCCTGGATGGTGGTCGCGTATTTTACCGTGGTTTCGCTCTTGACCGCATTCGGGACCTCGTCCTTCGGTTTCTTCACGAACTCGCCGTCCGGCAGCTTCGACCAGGTGCCGTTCTGGAGCACCGCGCTCACCAGTGCCGGCGGGGCGTCGGTATCGACAACGACCAGCGACCCGTTGGTGCGCAGTTGCGCGCCGATCGGATTCAGGTCCGCATCCCAGGCCTGCACATTCTCCATGTTGGGCTGCCGCTTCACGGCCTCAAGGTCGTCGGCACCGATGCCGTAGATGATTGCGATCTGCTTGGCACGCTGCGCGAACCAGATTCCATGGGCATTCGCCAATGCAGGCGCGAGAATGCCGGCCGAAACGGCTGCCGTGGACAACAACATTCTTATCTTCGTCACGTCATTCCCCTTTGCTGATCGAAAGTGATGCTAATATGGCTTCGCGGTATCGAATGGCCTTATCGATCCAGCGTTCGGCATAAGCTGCCAAAACAGTCGGAACATGGGGCATTTTGCCGAGAAGGATCTTTGCAGACACATCACCGGGTCGCCGTCAGAAATATTTGCGCGATGGGATATCACGACGCCACCACTTCAATCGCAGAAACCAGGCGGTTGGCAGGTAAAGCGGCACCAGTAGTGCGAAGTGCCAAAGGATGACGCCGCGATAATTGTCGAAGCTATGGCCCGGGTCCCAAAGGGCAGCCGCACTATGATAGACGATGTGCAATATCGTCAGGTGGAACAGGAAGAAGAACATCGGCGCACCGCCGAACACCGCGAGCGCGGCCGTCAGCCGCAAGGTGTCGATACGCAGCATGAGAAGCACGATCAGCCCACGCAAGCCATCGATATCCCGCAGCCGGGTCCGGGCTGCAGGTGTCGCTAAGCTATCCGCGCGTTGCGCGACCGTCGCGGAGCCAATCGAAGCAAACGATGCCATCTGTCATTCCCCGGCTCGACGGGATGGGCCGTCCCTGTCGCAGGATGATGGCGGTAGCGAAGCAATATACCCCGCGTTTATTGCCCGAACCGTCGCATATGCCGGATTTGCAGGACTGTGCGACACGATCTGTCGCGCAGCACTGCAGGTCGGTTCGACGTAATCTAATCCCTATCGTGACAACGGCAGCGCCAGGGGTGCCCGTAACTGCCTCGCCATGGTCACACTGTCCGCCGCAATCCTATGGCTCGGTTGAGTGCCCCCCACTTCCCGGGGTTCGAGTCGATACAGAGCGATGCCCCCTTGGCCACTTCCCGGACGGTCGTCTTCGCGGCTGAGGACGTTGAGCGACAGCCTGCCGTTTGCGTCCGCGTGGAAGCCAAGGCCCTCGATCTCCTGGTCGCCGGCAAGCTTGAGGGAAGCTAATTTCTCCACCGTACCCGTCGTCAAGTTGGCGCGCAGGACCGTTTTGTCGTCGCCATCGGTGGCAAGATAGATCCACCCGTCGCGCACCTTGCCCCCCTGCGCCCGATCGATCGGTCGGGATAGCGGGAGGTAGCGGCGGAAGGTAAAGTCGAGCAGGCTGTAGACGGCCAGTTCGCTCGCCTGATGATAGGCGATGCCATAGGCCACGCCGTTCGCCGCATCGACCGCGATCCAGCTGGCGATGTCGTCGGTCCCATGCGGCGGGCGGAGCGGGTAGGCGCGTCCGGTATAGCGGAACGTGCGCGCGTCGTAGAGCGCCACCGTCGGATGCGCATAGGCCTTGCCGACGGTCGGGTCGATATGGCTCGAATCGAGCGGCACATAGAGCAGGCCATCGGCGTAATCGATGTCGCCGATATGGTTGAGGCCGATCGGCGAGAGCCGCGAAGGTCGCCATAGCCGGGCGGGGATGGCGCTACGGTCGATACGAAGCGTGCGGAAGTCGCTATCGACCCGCTCCAGCGACCGTGTGCCGGAGAATATCCAGTGGACGCCGTCCGTGGTGACGCCTTGGCCGCGGGCGTCGCTGGCTGCCGGACCGTGAAAGAAGCGCCGTTCCACGATGCGCCACGGGTCCGCCGGGGCGGTAGCGGCCGAGGCGGCAGCCATGGTCGCGGTGGCGATCAGGCAGCGTGCGACAAGGAAAGCCAAGCGGCGCATCGATACGCTTCTTCCGTAAAAAGGTGCGGCACCACGCCCGTTCGGCGGGGCTAATGCGGTCGCCCCGCCTGCGGTCACTTGCGCAGCACGGTTTCATCGAACAATCGGCCCGCCGCCGTATAGGCGCGAATGACCATCTCGCGGTCGGAAACGTCGATCAACTGAAAGGTCTGGGTGTCGGTCGCGCTTTTTTCTGCCCATTGCCGGACGCCGCCATCGTACATCTTGGGTCCCGCGACCGCGACGACATAGGTCGCGCCCTTGCCTGGCGTGCCCGGCCCGTCCGGACCGACGGTGCCGCGACCATAGCCATGGTCGTGGCCTTGCAGGACGAGGTCGACCTTATATTTGTCGATCAACGGCTTCAGCGCATCGCGCACCCGTTCGTTGTCGCGCTGCGGCTCCAGCGAATAGAGCGGGAAGTGCAGCACCAACACCGTCCAGCGATTGGGGTTGTGCGCCAGCAGCGGTTCCAGCCATTTCACGATCGCCATGCGCGATTCCGGCACGCCGTGAAGCTGCGGCGCGTCGATCGAGATTAGCCGCAGCCCCTGATAATCGGTGCTCCAGCAAGTATCGCGCAGCCGGTCGAACCCGGCGGGGCCATTGGCGGGCAAGGTGAATTGACGCTGCCATTGCGGGTTCAGCACCGGGCCACGGCCATATTCGTGATTGCCCGGCGTCGGCATCTGCGGCGTCTGGCCATAGGCATAGCCGCCCGCGGCGAACCATTCGCCCCATTCGGCATCGCTGTCGTGGCGGTTGATCAGGTCGCCGCCCTGCACGACGAACGCGGCGTCGCCCGCCATCCGCAGCCCCATGCGCAGCGTCCGCGACGCCTCCGACAGGATCTGGTTCTGCATGTCGCCGATATAGAGGAAGCGGAAAGGGCGCGCGGTCGCGGCGGCGGTGCGGAACTGTAGCCATTCGGACCAGTGCGCGCCGTCGCCGACGCGATAGGCATAGACGGTGTCGGGTTTCAGCCCGGTCATGGTCAGGCTGTGATAGGCGGCATGGAGCGTTGGTGTCTCGCGCACCGCGATCGTCGCGTCGTCGGTCTGCGCGGGCAGGCGCGTCGCGGTCTTGACGAAGTCCGGGCCATCGCCCGCCTCGGCCAGTTCGACCAGCCCGGGCAGCCCCGCCGCCGAGCGCCATGTCACCGCCATGGCATGGGCCGGATCGGCAGCGAGGTTTAGGACGATGCGTTCGGGCGAGGCAGTAGGCGCGGCGAGCGGCGGCTCGGGTGCCTCCTGCGCGGCGATCGGCGCGGCGAACAGCAGGGCACCCAGCAGGAGCATGGGACGAAAGGTCATGGTGCTGGTCCTCAGAAGACGGCGTTGATGCCGAACGAGACGCTGCGGCCGTTCTTGGTATAGGCGCGGCTCGACCCGATGCCGGGTCCGAAGGTCTCCCAATAGGTGTAGTTGTCGAGCAGGTTCTGCACCTGCACCGACAGCGCGACGTCGCCCACCACCTTGTAGCGCGCCGTCAGGTCGACGAACGAGTAACCGTGGTCGTACGGATCGTTGCCGAAATCCTGAATGCCGCCCAGGAACTTCGACTGGTGCGTCCACGACGCATAGATCTCCGCCCTTTTGTGGTTCCAGAACAGCTGGATGTTGGCGATCCGCTCCGGCGTTTCGACCAGCGGCAGGGTGTAGCCATCGGGATGCCAGCTGATCCCGGTAATCGCGCGCGACTTTTGCAGGGTCAGGTTGACGTTGAAGCCGAGGTCCGCGAACGCTCCGGGGAGCCAGTGCAGCATCTGCTGTGCGCTGAACTCCGCGCCATAGACCTGCGCCTGACGCCCGTTATTGGGCATGGCGATCGTCACGCCCTCCGGCGACACCAGTTCGCCGAGCGTCCCGTTGCGCACGTTGCTGGAAGAGGAGCGGAAGAGGAAGTTGCGGATATCCTTGTAGAACAGTGCCGCGCTATAGGCACCGAACTTGCCGGCATAATGTTCCAGCGACAGATCGATATTGACCGCGCGCATCGGCTTCAGCCGCGGATTGCCCTGACGGATGGCCATCAGAACCCATTGCGCGGTCGGGTTTTCGACGCCGTCGCCATCGGGATCGGAGTCGTAGCTATATTCGCGCGACGAACTCATCCGCGCGATATCGGGGCGTGAAAAGCTGGTCCATATCGCGGCGCGCGCCAGCGTCCGCGACGCGACGTCGTAATTGAGGTGGAGCGACGGCAGCACGTTGACGAAGCTGCTATAGTCGGTCGTGTAGCGTTCGCCGCGAACCGGATCGAGCGCATAGGCATCGATATCGTTGGCGGTATGTTCGACGCGGACCCCGCCGATCAACTGTGCCGGACCCCAATGCGCCGTCGCCATCGCATAGCCGGCCAGCACGCGCTCGTCGAACCGGAAGCTGTCCTCACCGGTCAGTTGCGCCGCGTCGGGCGAAACGGCCAAACCGCTGAAGATCGTGCTTGTCCCCTGTTCGGCGCGTTGCAGTTCGGCGAGCATCTTGCGGTTGTCGATCACCGTGCCGAGGCGATAGTCGCCCGTATAGGCACCACCGAACATCGACGTCACCGGCTTGCCGAAGAAGGCGGCGAAGTCGGCCATCGTGCCCTCGGCACTCAGATCGAGGAAGGTGCCGTTGTAGACGCTGCGGCGCGAGCGGAAGACCTTAGCCCCCAGCTTGATCGAATCGAGCCATACCGACCCCGGCGTCCACGACAAATTCATCTGCGACTGCCACAGGCTTTCGCCGCTGCCGCCGACCTCGCCTGACAAACCGTTGAAGGGATATTGGGACGGGTCCTGCACCGCCGCCAGCCCGGCCGGGTTCAGAATCCATTTCGGGAAGCGGGGATCCTGCATGCTGCTGATCGCGACGCCGGTGTTGCCGAGCCAGCCATATTTGTCGCCGCGGAACTGAAGGTCGTAGCTGTCGTCCAGATTGTCTTCGGAACGCGAGAAGGACAGGTCATAGTCGAGCTTGACCGCAGCGAAGTCGCTGACGCCGCCGATATTGACCGACGCCAACGTACCGGTGTTGCGCGCACCGCTCCAGAAGCGGCGCAGGCGGAAACCCTGCGGATCCCATTGGCCCGAGCCGCCATACAGCGAATAGAGCGATTTGGTCTTGCGATCCGCATCGGTGATGCGACCGTCCTTGTCCTGATCGATGATCTGCGCGGTCGTGTAGCCGTAGATGCGCCCCTTCTTCGTATCATAGCCGATGACCGCATTGCCCGGCTGCTGGAGGTCCAGGGCGCCGGCATCGCGCTGCACCAGTCGCGTCGAGTTCCGGCCGGTGTCGCTGCGGAAATTCAGTTCGTTGTCGAATTGGGTGTTGCTGTAGCGGTTGTACTGACCGCGCAGATGGAACTGGTGGTCTTCGGGGCGCCAGTCGATACTGCCGTTTACGCCCCAGCGTTTCACGTCCGTCTCACCCATCGCCAGGCTCATGCCGCGCATGACGAAGTCGGCCGGGTCCCAGCCAAGCGTCTCACTGTCCGCATACCAGCGGCGCGGCTGGTTATCGCCGTCGCCGCCGTTCGATTCATATTGCGACCGGCGGCGGCTCCAGCTTCCGGTCAGGAAGACGCCGAAGTCGTCGGTGATGCGGCGACCGACCGATGCCGATATCTGCCCCGAGCCGCGACGATCGAACTTGCGGAGCCAGCCGGCCTGCGCGTTGACCAGATAATATTCCGGCTTGCGGTCGAAAGCGGTCGGCGTACGGATGTCGATCCCGCCGCCCAGCGCATCGCCGTCGCGATCGGGCGTCAACGACTTGTAGACGGTGATCGTGTCGATCCCGTCGGGCGGCAGCACGCTGAGGCGGACGCCGCGAAAGAAATTGTCGTCGCGCGAGCCTGCACCGCCCATCCGCACGCCGTTGACCGCATAGCTGTTCAGTTCGGTGGAAAGGCCGCGGATCGTGATGCGGTCGCCTTCGCCGGTGGTCGGGTTGCGGACCGCATTGACGCCGGGCATCCGCGCCATGGATTCGGCGACGTTGTTCACCGGCAGTTCGCCCATATCATCCGCGCTGATCGAGTCCGATATGACGCGGTTGCGGCGCTTGAGGTCGGTCGACTGCTTGAATGCGGCGGCATAGCCGGTGACAACGATTTCGTCGCTGGCGGCGGCCACCGCCGGGGCGGATCGGTCCGCGACGGGAACGGCGGCGCTTCTGATGGCACGGGCGGCAGCGTTCGGACGCGAGACCGGCTTCGCCGTGCGCAGGCGCAGGACAATGGTGCTCCCGACAATGCGCGCCTCGACATCGGTACCCGCGGTGATCTGCGCCAGCGCGCGGCTGGCATTGATCCGGCCATCGACGGCGCGACTGCGGCGGCCCTGCAACAGATCGGGCCGTGCCGCGAGTTGCAGCCCGGTCGTCCGGGCGAATTCTTTCAGCGCGTTGCCAAGATCCTGTGTCGCGATATGGAAATCTCGCGTTGCGCTCGTGGCATTGCCTTGCCGTGCTTCGGCGCCCGTAGCGTAGACAAGCGCAATCATCGCCGGCCCCATGGCCAGCGCCTTCTTCATCGTCATCGGAACTCCCCCGCAGGTCGATCATCGGCCTTCGCGGGTAAGACGGTCGAGGATCGATGAACCCGACAAAAAAATGTTATGGCAATTTGGTGACAATTACCGCTGTTCTACGGCGGCGGTGACGACGTAGCGTTTGCCGGTGTCGCGCCATGCCAGCCCCATGCCCAGCGCCAGCCCGTCGAGCGCGCGTGCCGGGTGACGCAGATCGAACCGGCCGCTGGTGCGCATCGCGCCGATGCCGGGCGTGGCGAGCATAATCGGCTTGGCCGAGAAACGGTTGAGCCGCGTCACGACCTCTGCCAGCGGCCAATCGTCGACCTCCAGCCACCCACCGATCCATTCCGGCGCGCTGCCGCTCGAGGGCGCCAGTCGCTTCATGCCGCCGGGTGCCCAGCGCGCGCCCTGGCCGGCGCGGACGACCCAGTTCACGCGGTCCGCCCCGCCGAACGACACGGCACCGCGATAAACGCGCAGCGCGGCGGCGCCTCCGCCCTGCCGTTCCACGTCGAAAGCGGTGCCCAACACGCGCGCCTCCGCGTCGCCGACCGCGACCGAGAACGGCCGGAAGCGGCGATGCGCGACATCGAAGAAAGCCTCTCCGCGGACCAGCTCCGCGCTGCGGTTCCAAGGCGTCATTCGCACATCGAGTTCGCTGTCGCCGGCGAGCACCACCCGCGAGCCGTCTTCCAGCACCGTCGTTCGCGTCGTCCCCGCCGGTACGACGACATGCCGATGCGCGAAACCGGGCATGAACCATAGTCCGGCCGCCAGACAGGCGGCGAGGGCACCGGCGAGCATCATGCGCGGTTGCCGACGATGACCGGCGGTGTCGGTCGCGCCCAGCGCTTCCGCCAGCGCGGGACCGACCCATAGCGCCTGCACCGCGCCATAGCGTTCGGCATGGCGCGGATCGGCCATGATCCAGGCATCGAACCGGGCCAGCAGTTCGGCATCCTGTACCGGTCGCGCCAGCCGCTCGACCCACGCCGCCGCCGCCAGATCCACTGCGTCCGTCGACAGGCTCATGCGCTCAGATCCTCCAGGCCCAGCCCGTTACGCTCCAGCGCCGCGCGCAGATCGGTCAGCCCCCGCGCGATATGCTTCTCCACGGCGGCCGAGGAAAGCGACAGATCGGCGGCAATCGCAGCACAACTCTGTCCATTGAGACGGCGACGGACAATCACCTCACGGCGCAGCGGCGGCATGCGCCGCAACGCCCGCGACAGAATGTCCACCATCTGCCGAGATCCCACGATACGCTCCGCACAGGGCGCGGCGCACGCAATCTCCTCGTCCGGCAAATCCGTCATGCGCGATTGCTGGCGGGCCCGATCGATCAGCAAATTGTCCGCAATCCGGAAGGCGAGTGCATGGACGCTGCCGATCTGCTGACAGCGGCGAAGGTCGATCAGGCGCAGCACCACTTCCTGCGCGACATCGTTCGCACCCTCGCGATCGGCCGTGCGATGACGCAAATAGCGCAACACCGCGTCCTGCACGCCGTGCCAGTCCGTCACGTCGTCCGGTGCATCGATCGAACAGTGCGACGCCATGGCGGCCGGTCTGATCTCCGTTGTCGTTCCGGAGGCGATCTAATCTGCGGAATTGACAAGTTCGCGACAGGCCGCGCGTGAATTGTGAACTGCACGCCTGCGCGTTCGTCTAGTCCTCGGGCGGCCGCCTATGGCGTCACGAGCATACGCCGCTGGACGCAAAGGGCGGAACGCTGCGGCCGCGGAAGCGCAGGACGACCCGATCGACGTCATGCGCTTCCGCCGCGGTCCGGGCGGGCGACCCAACGGGCGACCGACAGCATCCGCGAGCATCGTTGCGGCGGAAGCGGCAGATACGATGCCGAGGATGTGCCGGGACCGGTCAGGCGGATAGATCGAGTGTAGCGACGCCCGCGGCCGATCCGACCAGGCTATAGACATAATGGTCGATGCCGGTCGCCTCGTCGCGCCAGATGCCGTCATATTCGAGCGCGACGACGCGCTTGCCGGCGGCACCCATGATGCTGACCTGCCCGCCGCCGGTCAGGTCGAGCAGCTTGTTGCGGCCGAAGGTGACGACACCGTTGCCGTCGCTGTCGAACAGCGCGACGTCGGTGACCAGCACATCCTCCGAAGAGAAGTCGAGAATGCGGTCGAGCGTCTGCGCCCGGGCACGCGACAGGCCGTTGTCGCCGATCGAGAAGAAGAACGCGTCGGCGCCCGCACCGCCGCGCATGGTGTCCGATCCCGCTCCGCCGACCAACCGGTCGTTGCCGGCATTGCCGGACAGCGTATCGTTGCCCGCGCCACCCTCGATCAGGTCGGCGAGGACCGTACCGTCGAGCACGTCATTGTCGGCCCCGCCGACGATACGCGATCGCGCGATGTAGCCGGGCGATCCGGTCTCGCTGTTCCCGGTGCTGCCCGGGACGGTGAAGGCGCCGTCGACGCCGGCGGTGGCGATCGTCGTCAGACGGGCATTGTTCAGCCCGGCGGCATTGTCGAAGGTTGCCAGCGCCGGGACGCCGGTCGACGCGCCGAAGGTGACGTTGGCCGCAACGGCGCCGGCGGCATCGAACAAGACGACCGCGTCGCCGCTTCCGCTCAACCCGATGCCCGAACCGGTATAGCTGCCGAAGGTCAGCCCGGCCGGTGCCTGTCCACCGAACCAGGTCTCGACGAAGGTCCTGGCGGTCGAGGCAAGGTCGCTGGTCTGCAGGAAGATCACCGATTGCCCGGCGGCGATGCTGGTCACGCCGCCCAGTGCGACCGATGCGGCGAAGCTGTTCGAATCGTCGTCGACGCGCCACCCGGCGATATCGACCGCTGCATCGGAAAAGTTGGTCAACTCGAACCAGTCGGCGCGGACCGGGCTGTCGCCGCTGGCCCAGGGCGCAACTTCGGTAATGCGGATCGCCGGGCCGATGCCTTCGTTCGCGATGTCGCGGACGTTCAGCACATAATCGGTGGTGGCGTCGGGCGTCGCGCCCACGGTCTGGTCGTCGACGGTGACGGTGACGGCGTAGCTGGTCTTGCTCTCGTAATCGAGATTGGTGCCGGCCCTGAGATACAGGCCGTTCGCATCGACTTCGAAAAAGGCCGCGTCCGAGCCGGTCAGGCCCAGTGCGTTGGTGCCGCGTCCGTCATCGACGATGGCGATATCGGCCACCTTGATCCGGTTCAGCGTAGTGCTGTTCTCATCGATGCTGCCCAGCGCATTGGCGAGGGTGACGGCGCTCGGCGCGACATTGCTGTCGTCGACGATCGTGCGGATCGACCCCGGCGATCCCGTCTCGGTGCCGTTTGCGGTCGTCACCTGATAGGCGCCGTTGCTGCCGATGGTGCTGATCTGCGTGATCGCGCCGGTCAAGCCGGCGCCATTGTCGAACGTCGCTAGCGAGGGCAGCGCGGTCGACTGGCCGAAGCTGACGCTGGTCCGCAGCGTATTGACGGCATCGTAAAGGTTGACCTGATCGCCACCGGTGCTGAGGCCGATCCCCGATCCCGTATAGGTGCCGATCTGGACCCCGTCGGGCAGCTTGCCGCCGAACCAGGTGGCGATGAACGCCTGAACCTCGGCGGCGCCGCCATTGACGAAGATGACCGATTCCCCGGCCGCGATCTCCTCGACGCCGGCCAGGGCGACGGCGGCGATCGGCGATTGCGAATTATCGTCGACCTTCCACCCGGTCAGGTCGATGGCGAGACCGGTCGAGTTGGTGACCTCGAACCAGTCGGCACCGACCGGGCTGTCGCCGCTTGCCCAGGGAGCGACCTCGGACACGAACAGCTTGCCGACGGTACCGGGCGAACCGATCGCTGCGGTCGCGCCGTCGCCAACCGCGACCGCGCCGTTCCGGCCGGCTTCGCTCAAGGTGGTGACTTCACCGTTGTTGATCGCGCCTGCGTTGTTGAAGGTCGCGAATGGGCTGGCGGCGGGCGACGCGCCGAAGCTGACGCTGGCACGCACCTCGCCCGCGGTGTCGTACAGATTGACCTGATCGCCATTGCTGCTGAGGCCGACGCCCGCCCCGGTATAGGCTCCGAATTGAAGTCCCGCCGGTGCCTTCCCCCCGAACCATGCGTCGATGAACGCCGCCTTGGTCGCGGCCAGATCGGCGGTTTCGAAGAAGATCACCGACTCGCCCGCGCCGATTCTGTCGATACCGGTCAATGCACGCGCGTTGCTGAACTGCGCCGAATTGTCGTCCATCTTCCATCCGGTGATGTCGATTGCGACATCCCCATTGTTGGTGACTTCGAACCAATCCGCGGCGACCGGGCTGTTGCTGCTCGACCATGGCGCGATTTCGGAGATGAACAGCGTCGGCTTCGCGACTTCGTTCGTGATGTCGGTAACGTTCAGCACGTAATCGACGCTGGCATCGACCGCGCCGCCGACATTGGGATCGTCGACGGTGACGGTAACGGCGTAGCTGGTCTTGGTCTCGTAATCGAGTTTCGTTCCGGCCTTCAGATACAGGCCGGTCGAATCGACTTCGAAGAAGGTGGCGTCGGCGCCGGTGACCGCCAGCTGGTTCACGCCGATGCCGTCGTCGGTGACCAGCACGTCGGCGACCTTCGTCCGGCGGGCGGTGCCGCTATTCTCCTCGATCTCCGACAGCGCGTTGGCCAGCGTGACCGCTGTCGGCGCGGCATTGGGGAAGTCGGCGGGGGCATAGACCCAGAGTTGCGGATGATCGGCGTCGCCGCCGCCATTTTCGTTGACGACGTAGATGAAGCCGTTGCGATCGACGGTAATCCCTTCATGCTGCTGGTCGGCGACGCCCAGCGGGTTGCCGGCATCGGTCTTGATGACCAGCTCGCTCAGGATGTTGCCGGCGCGATCGACCTTGACGATCTTGCCTTCCTCCTGACTGATGATGAGGAGATTATCGGCTTCGCTGGTGCCGGCCAGCGACGGAATGTTCGATAGCGCGAACACGTCGGCGACGTCGGACAGGCCGAGCAGGGCCGGGTCGAACAGGTTCGCCGAATTTTCGGTCGTCGCCGACCCGTTGCTGGCGATGTTGTTGGCGAAGTCCAGCGTCGTCTGGAACACGCCGATCGGACCGGCTTCCTTGACGAAGATGAAACCCTTGGTCAGCGGATCGTAGCTCAACCCTTCCAACCCGATATTGTTGACGAAGGTGCCGAGGTTGACGACCTGCGCATCGGCGCGGGTCTTCGTCGCGCCTGCTTCATAGGTGATAAGCACGGCGTTGCGGTCGCGTTCTTCAGTGAAGACGAATTGGCCGTTGCCGACATAGGTAATGCCTTCGGGATCGAAGAAGGCGGTGCCTTGCGGACTGTTGCCCGCGCCCAGCGTCATGGTGCTGACCAGCTTGCCGGTCTTGTCGACTTCGGTGATCGACCGGCCGCCGTCGCCGACGATGAACAGCGTGTCGGTATCCCAGTTATAGGCGACGCCCGACGCTTCCTGTCCCAGCACATTGCCGGCGGGGGCCGCAGTGCGGGTGGGTTCCGGCAGGTCGTAGCGGCCGACCCGGACATAGTTCGAAAGATCCATCACCCACTCCCTGCGCGTCCCGTTGCGGCCTGTCGCCGCGAAGAGATGTTGGAGTGCAGGGACTGCGTGGCATGGCGATTACCGTGTCATGACGTCCGCATGACACATGGTTAATAATGAGTGGCGTTCCCGCACGAGTCTGTCAGATGCGGTCGCGCTTTTCCCGGAACTGCTTGCGATCCGTTTCGTCCGTCCACTTCGCGGGGCGTCATCGCGCTCGCTGACCCGCTGCTTCTCATGTTCCGCACTTTGACGGCTGTCGCAAATCTTCACGATTGGCGGCGCGCTTGTCCCAGCGGTCAGCCCGGTCAGTCCGCATCCTCCCCGATAGAGACGAGGGAGGACCAACATGGCGGATACGCGCAATCGCGGCGGCGACGTCGGCCACGCGTTCTTCGGCGGGGCGCTGGCCCTGACCGATCCCGAGGTTGCCGCTGCGATCGACGCCGAACTGGGGCGGCAGCGCGACAAGCTCGAACTGATCGCGTCGGAGAATATCGTGTCGACCGCGGTGCTGCAGGCGCAGGGGTCGGTGCTGACCAACAAATATGCCGAAGGCTATCCCGGCCGTCGCTACTACGGCGGGTGCGAGCATGTCGACGTCACCGAGCAGCTTGCGATCGACCGCGCCTGCCGCCTGTTCGGCGCCAGGTTCGCCAACGTCCAGCCGCATTCGGGCGCGCAGGCGAACATGGCGGTGCAGTTCGCGCTGATGAAACCGGGCGACACGCTGATGGGGATGAGCCTCGCGCATGGCGGGCACCTGACCCATGGCGCGGCGCCGACCTTTTCGGGCAAGTGGTTGAACGCGATCCCTTACGCCGTGCGCCAGGACGATCAGCGCATCGATTATGACGCGGTGGCCGAGCTGGCGCGGGAATATCATCCTCGGCTGATCATCGCCGGTGGCTCGGCCTATCCGCGACAGATCGATTTTGCCCGGTTCCGTGAGATTGCCGACGCCGTCGATGCGCTGCTGATGGTCGACATGGCGCATTTCGCCGGGCTGGTGGCGGGGGGCGCGCATCCCAATCCGCTCGACCATGCGCATGTCGTCACGACGACCACGCACAAGACGCTGCGCGGCCCGCGCGGCGGGATGATCCTGACCAATGACGAGGCGCTGGCCAAGAAGTTCAACGCCGCGATCTTCCCCGGCATCCAGGGCGGGCCTCTGGAACATGTCATCGCGGCCAAGGCGGTCGCGTTCGGCGAGGCGCTGCAACCCGAATTCGGCGACTATGCCCGCCGCGTGGTCGAGAATGCGCGGGCGCTGGCCGCGGTACTGGAGGCGAACGGCCATATGATCGTGTCGGGCGGCACGGACACGCACATCGTGCTGGTCGACTTAAGGCCCAAGAAGCTGACCGGAAAGCGCGCCGAGCACCTGCTCGATGCGGCCGGCATCACCTGCAACAAGAACGGCATCCCGTTCGATCCGGAGAAACCCTTCGTGACGTCTGGCATTCGTCTGGGAAGTGCGGCCCTGACCAGCCGCGGCTTCGATGTTCCGGCTTTTCAGGAAGTCGGTCGCCTGATCAACCGCATCCTCGACGCTGCGTCGGAGGGGGAGGTGCCGGAGGCGCTGATCGACGCGGTGCGCGCCGATGTTCTCGCGCTGTGCGCCCGCTATCCGATCTACGATACGGCGCGCGGCTGATGCAGCGTTATTCCGCATTCTCGCTGTTCCGGCAGGGACTGGGCGGTCACAAGGGGTGGAAGCCGCAATGGCGCAACGCCAGCCCCAAGGCGGCCTATGATGCGATCATCGTTGGTGGCGGCGGGCACGGGCTAGGCGCGGCCTATTATCTCGCCAGCCAGTTCGGCATCCGCAACGTCGCGGTGGTGGAGAAGGGCTGGATCGGCGGCGGCAATACCGGCCGCAACACGACGATCATCCGCTCCAACTATCTCTTCGACGAAAGCGCGGCGCTGTACGACCATGCGTTGAAGATGTGGGAAGGGCTTAGCCAGGAGCTCAACTACAACGTCATGTTCTCGCAACGCGGCGTGATGATGCTGGCGCACAACATCCACGACGTGCAAGTTTTCAAGCGCCACGTCCACGCCAACCGGATCAACGGCGTCGACAATGAATGGCTGACGCCGGAGGAGGCGAAGGCCTTCTGTCCGCCGCTGAACATCGAACGCAACATGCGCTATCCCGTTCTGGGCGCGGCATTGCAGCGGCGCGGCGGCACCGCGCGGCACGATGCCGTCGCCTGGGGCTATGCGCGCGCGGCCGATGCGCTCGGCGTCGACATCATAGAGAATTGCGAAGTCACCGGTATCCGGCGCGACGCATCGGGTGCGGTGTCGGGCGTGGAGACGACGCGCGGCTTCATCGGATCGACGCGCGTCGGCGTGTCGGCGGCGGGGCATACCAGCGTGGTGCTGGGGATGGCCGATGTCCGCCTGCCGCTGGAAAGCTATCCCCTCCAGGCGCTGGTATCGGAGCCGGTTAAACCGGTCTTCCCCTGTGTCGTCATGTCGAACACCATCCACGCCTATATGAGCCAGTCGGACAAGGGCGAGCTGGTGATCGGCGCGGGGACCGACGCCTATACCAGCTATACGCAGCGCGGCGGGCTGCACATCGCGACCCACACGCTGGAGGCGATCTGCGAGCTGTTCCCGCAGTTCCGCCGGATGCGGATGCTGCGCAGCTGGGGCGGGATCGTCGACGTCACCCCCGATCGCTCGCCGATTATCGCCAAGACTCCGGTGCCAGGCCTCTACGTCAATTGCGGCTGGGGCACCGGCGGGTTCAAGGCGACGCCGGGCGCGGCGCACCTGCTGGCGCATACCATGGCGAAGGACGAGCCCCACCCGATCAACGCGCCCTATACGATCGAGCGCTTTCGCGACGGGTTCATGATCGACGAGGCGGCGGCTGCCGCCGTCGCCCACTAAAGAGGCGTAGCGATGCTGCTGATCCCCTGTCCCTATTGCGGCGAGCGGCCCGAGCTGGAGTTCAGCTATGCCGGCGAGGCGCATATCGACCGCCCGGTCCGGCCGGCCGACCTGAACGACGCCGAGTGGACCGCCTATCTCTACACGCGCTCCAACCCGAAGGGCACCCATGCCGAGCGGTGGCGGCACCTGCACGGCTGCGCCCGTTTCTTCAACGCCCTTCGCGACACGCGCAGCGACACGTTCCTCGCGACGTACCAGGTCGGCGAACAGCCCCCGGAGGTGGAGCGCGCATGAAGCCCCCGCATCACCGTATCGCCCGCAGCACCGTGGTCCGCGACGCGACGATCCACTTCACCTTCGATGGCAAACGCTATGCGGGGCAGGAGGGCGACACGCTCGCTTCCGCGCTGCTGGCCAATGGCGTGCATCTGGTCGGGCGGTCGTTCAAATATCACCGGCCGCGCGGCATCCTGGGCGCGGGGGCGGACGAACCCAATGCGCTGGTCGGCATCCGTCGCGACGCGGCGCGCTATACCCCCAATCTGCTGGCGACGCAGGTCGAGCTGTACGACGGGCTGGATGCGGTCAGCCAGAACCGGCACCCCAGCCTCGAGAACGACCGCATGGCGGTCAACGACAAGCTGTTGAGCCGCTTCATTCCGGCGGGCTTCTACTACAAGACGTTCATGTGGCCGAAAAAGGCCTGGGACCGGCTGTACGAGCCGCGCATTCGCGAGGCCGCCGGGCTGGGCATTGCCCCCAGCGTGCCCGATCCCGACCATTATACCCAGCGTTATGCGCATTGCGACGTGCTGGTGATCGGCGGCGGCCCGGCGGGAATCGTGGCGGCCCGGCAGGCGGCGGAGGCGGGCGCTCGGGTGATCCTGTGCGACGATCGCGCGCGGTTCGGCGGGTCGCTGCTGGCGGCGGTCGATACCGTGATCGACGGTCGGGCGGCGGCGGACTGGCTGCACGGGGAACTGGCGGCGCTCGCCGCGCTGCCCAACGTCACGCTGCTGCCCCGCACGATCGCGTTCGGCTATTATCCGCACAACTGGATCGGGCTGACCGAGAAGCTGACCGATCATCTGCCAGCGCCGGCCAGGGGCGCCCCGCGCGAGCGGCTGTGGCAGGTCCGCGCGAAGCAGGTGGTGCTGGCGACCGGCGCGATCGAGCGTCCGCTGGTCTTCCCCGACAACGACCGGCCCGGGATCATGCTGGCGGATGCGGCGCGGACCTATCTTCAGCAATATGGCGTTGCGGTAGGGCGGACGATCGTCATCGTCGGCGCGCACGACAATGCCTATCGCGTCGCGCACGAGATGGCGGCGGCGGGCGTGACGGTCGCGGCAGTCGCTGACATCCGTCCGCGCTCGGCGGCGTCGGACGCGGCATTGCAGGCGGGTCTGCCGGTGGTGACCGATGCGAAGATCGACGGCACGACCGGCGGGCTGCGCGTGGAATCCGTTACCATCACGGCGGATGGTGCGACCCGCCGCCACCGCTGCGACGCGGTGCTGATGGCGGGGGGTTTCACCCCCAGCGTCCACCTCTTCTCGCAATCGCGCGGGAAACTCGCGTGGGACGAGGCAATGCAGGCCTATCTGCCCGACGTATCGGCGGAAGCGGAGCGGTCGGCGGGTGCCTGTCGCGGCCGCTTCGCGCTTGCCGATGCGCTGGCGGATGGCATCGCGGCCGGTCGCGACGCGGTGTCGGCGGCAGGGATCGCGCCGACCGGTTCGGCGGCGGCTCCCGCGGTGAAGGTCCGACACACGTTGGGGACGGGCGGCTATATGGGCGCCGCCCCGACGTCGAGCGACCTGACCAAGGCGAAGGCGTTCGTCGACTGGCAGAACGACGTCACCGCCAAGGATATCCTACTCGCCACGCGCGAAGGGTTCCTGTCGATCGAGCACGTCAAACGCTACACCACGACGGGCATGGCAACCGATCAGGGCAAGCTGTCGAACATCAATGCACTGGGCATTGTGTCGGAGGCGACCGGTCGGTCGATCCCGGAGATCGGGCTGACGACCTTCCGCTCACCCTATACGCCGGTGACGTTCGGTGCGCTGGCCGGCCATGCGCGCGGCGACCTGTTCGACCCGGCGCGGATTACCGCCATCAACGACTGGGCCAAGGAACAGGGCGCGGCGTTCGAGGATGTTGGCAACTGGCGACGTGCGCATTACTTCCCGCGTGCCGGCGAGGACATGCACGCGGCGGTGGCGCGCGAATGCGCCGCCGTGCGTAGCGGCGTCGGCATCTTCGACGCCTCGACGCTCGGCAAGATCGAGGTGGTGGGGCCGGATGCGGCCGAGTTCATGAACCGCTTCTTCGTCAACGCCTGGACTAAGCTGGGCGTCGGCAAGTGCCGCTACGGCGTCTTGCTGCGCGAGGACGGCTTCGTCCTCGACGACGGCGTGGTCGGTCGACTGGCGGCGGATCGCTTCCACGTCACCACCACCACCGGCGGCGCGGCGCGCGTCCTCAACATGATGGAGGATTATCTCCAGACCGAATGGCCGGACCTGAACGTCTGGCTGACCTCGACGACCGAACAATGGTCCGTCATCGCGGTGCAGGGGCCACGCGCGCGCGACGTCCTGGCACCGCTGATCGAGGGGCTCGACGTGTCGGCGGCGGCCTTCCCCCATATGAGCATCGCCGACGCGCGCATCTGCGGCGTGCCTATGCGATTGATGCGCGTCAGCTTCACGGGCGAGCTTGGCTTCGAGGTGAACGTGCCGAGCGGCTATGGCCGGCAGGTCTGGGAAGCGATCTGGGAACGCGGCAAGACCTTCGACATGGTCCCCTATGGCACCGAGACGATGCACGTACTGCGCGCCGAGAAGGGATATATCATCGTCGGTCAGGAAACCGACGGCACGGTCACGCCCGACGATGTCGGCCTCTCCTGGGCGATCGGAAAGGCCAAGCCCGACTTCGTCGGCAAGCGCTCGCTGGCGCGTCCGGCCATGTCAGCACCCGATCGCAAGCAGCTGGTCGGCCTCAGGACGCTGGACGGCCGGACGGTGCTGGAGGAAGGCGCGCAGATCGTGACGCCGTCCGCAGCGAAGACGCCGATCGGCCACGTCACCTCAGCCTATCACAGCCCGGCGATCGACGCACCGATCGCGCTGGCGCTGGTACGCGGCGGCAGGGGCCGGCAGGGCGAGACGTTGCACGTCCCGATGCCCGGCGGACCGGTCCCGGTCGAAGTCGTCGCGCCTGTCTTCTACGATCCGGAAGGGACCCGTATCGATGTCTGATCGCTCTCCCGCATCATCCGTTACGCCCGGCACGGTATCGATCCGCCCCTTGGGCCATTTCGGCCGCGCCGTGCTTCGCTGTCGGGCCGCAATGGTCGATAGCGTGTCCGATCGGCTGGGTATTGCCCTGCCGCGCGAAGCCTGTCGCTCTGTCGTCGATGCCGGGATCAGCGCGTTGTGGCTGGGACCCGACGAATGGTTGCTGTTGTCCGCGAATGCCCCCGATAGCTGGGTGGCGACGCTTCAGACGCAACTGGGCGACGTCCTGTGCTCGCTGGTCGATGTCAGCCACCGGCAGGTCGCATTGGAGATCGTCGACGGCGGGGCGACCGCAGAGACGCTGCTGGCGAGCGGCTGCGCGCTCGACCTGTCGCTTGCCGCGTTTCCCGTCGGGATGTGTACCCGGACGATGTATGACAAGGCGGAGATCGTCCTGTGGCGGCGCGCGGCGGACCGCTTCCATATCGAGGTGTGGCGGTCGTTCGCACGCTATGTCGAGGGGCTGCTGCGCATCGCGGAGACCGAGGCGTAAGCGCGATGCTGGGCGTCCGCGACCTATTCCGCGTCGGCATCGGACCGTCCTCGTCGCATACGGTCGGGCCGATGAAGGCTGCGTACAGCTTTGCGCGCAACCTGCACGGCGTCGTCTTTGCGGGAGTCCGGGTCGATCTGCTGGGGTCGCTGGCATGGACCGGGGCGGGCCACGCGACCGACAAGGCGGTGGTACTCGGCCTTGCCGGCTACCTCCCCGATGCGATCGCGCCCGAACAGATCGACGGGATCGTCGAACAGGCTCGGCGCGAGCGGCGGCTGGTGGTCGCCGGGTGCACCATCGACTTCGATCCCGACGTCAATATCGTATTCGACCGCGTCGGCGCGACGCCGGTCCATCCCAATACCTTGCGATTGTCGGCGTTCGGCCCCGATGGCGACGTCGCGTTCAGCGAACGCTGGTGCTCGATCGGCGGCGGATTCATCGTGCCGGAGGATATGGTCGGCGACACGGCGTTGACCGAGGACGAGGCGCACCCGCCCTTTCCGTTCCGCCGGGCGGCCGAGTTGCTGGCGATCTGTCGCTGTCATGGCCTGACCATCGCCGAAGTGATGCGCGCGAACGAACTGTCGCGTACGTCGGCTGTCGAGATGGAGGCGTATCTCGACCGCGTGATCGAGGTGATGATGACTTGCATCGATCGGGGGATGCACACCGAGGGCATCCTGCCCGGCCGGCTAAAGGTGCCGCGCCGGGCCCACGCGCTGCGTCAGAAGCTGGAGGGCGATCGCTTCCGCAATCGGCAGGCGCCGCATAGCATCATGGACCATGTCAGCCTGTTCGCGATCGCGGTGAATGAGGAGAATGCGGCGGGCGGTCGCGTCGTGACTGCCCCGACCAACGGCGCGGCGGGGGTCATTCCGGCGGTGCTGCGCTATTACCGGGATTTTTGGCCGGGCGCGGACCGGGCGGGGATGCACGACTTCCTGCTGACCGCCAGCGCGATCGGCGTGCTGACCAAGCTCAACGCCTCCATTTCCGGCGCGGAGGTCGGGTGCCAGGGCGAGGTCGGCACCGCCAGCGCGATGGCCGCCGCCGGCCTCGCCGCGGCGATGGGCGCGACCGATCCTCAGGTGGAGAACGCCGCCGAGATCGCGATGGAACATCATCTCGGCATGACCTGCGATCCGATCGCCGGGCTGGTGCAGGTGCCCTGTATCGAGCGCAATGCGTTCGGCGCGGTGAAGGCGATCAACGCCGCCTCGCTGGCCCTGCGCGGCGACGGGACGCATATCGTATCGCTCGATCAGGTCATCGAAACGATGATGCGCACCGGCACCGACATGCACGCCAAGTATAAGGAAACGTCGCAAGGCGGGCTGGCCGTCAGCTTTCCGGAATGTTGAAGGGCGGATCATGACCGAAGACGAACTCTTTGCCGAACTCGACAGGGCCGGGATCGTTGTCGAGAAACTCGAGCATCCGCCGGTCTTTACCGTCGACGAAAGCGCCGCGATCCACGCCGCGCTACCGGCCGCGCATACCAAGAACCTGTTCCTGAAGGACAAGTACCGGAAGTTATGGCTGATCGTCTTGCCAAGCGACCGCCGCGCCGATCTGAAGGCCTATGCGGAACTGCTGGGTGCAGGCAAATTTTCGTTCGGCAAGGCGGAAGAGATGGCGGCGGTGCTGGGGGTGACGCCCGGTGCGGTCACGCCGCTGGCCATCGCGAACACCGCGCCGGGCGCGGTATCGCTGGTGTTCGATGCCGCGTTCGAGCGGAGCGAGCGGATCGCGGTGCATCCGCTGCGCAACAGCGCGACGGTCGCATTGTCCTTTGCTGCTCTGGTAGCGTGGCTGGAAGAACGCGGGCATGCGGTGCGTGTCGTCGCGCTGCCCTGACGGACTGCCGCCGGGGAAACCGATTCGTCCGGAGCGCAAAGATTCGGCCCTGCTGCATCGCAACGATGACAATTTTATCACAGCGTTCGTTCTGCATCCGAAATATGTCGGTGATGACGCATTCGTGACGGCCCCATGTCGCAGTCCTGATGGTCCGGGCGGCAGCCGCCATGCTCTTCTTCATGCCAAGCCGAGTGCCTGACGATCGATCAGAGCCGGGCAACCAAAGATCACAAGCAGGGGAAACATGCACCTTTCGGCCGGGCCATGCGGGCAACGGCAGTAATGTATCGATAAACAGGGGACCGAACGGGGTGAACAGGTTCGTCATCAATCCACCGGTATTCTACGGTTCGGTTGGCGTCATCGCGGTCCTGCTGGGTGTAGGGGCGTTGCTGCCGCACCAAGCTGAAGCGATCCTGTCGAGGGTAGAGGCGAGCATCCTGGCCGAGCTCGGCTGGTTCTACCTGCTTGCCGTCGGCGTCTTTCTCTTGTCGGTGACCATCCTTGCCTTCAGCCGGTTCGGCGACCTGAAGCTCGGTCCCGACGATTGCGTCCCCGATTTCCGCTTTGCCTCGTGGGTCGCGATGCTGTTCGCCGCGGGCAAGGGCATCGGGCTAATGTATTACGGCGTCGCCGAGCCGATCATGCATGACGTGCTGCCGCCCGATGCCGTGGCGCGGTCGATCGCGGCGCAGCAGGATGCGATGAGCATCACCTTCTTCCACTGGGGCATCCATGCCTGGTCGATCTACTCGGTCGTGGGCCTGTCGCTCGGCTATTTCGGCTATCGCTACAATCTGCCGCTGACGATCCGGTCGGGCCTGTACCCGATCCTGAAGCAGCGCATCCACGGCCGGATCGGGGATGCAGTCGACATCTTCGCGATCTGCTGCACCGTCTTCGGCCTTGCGACGTCGCTCGGTCTCGGCGTGCAGCAGGTCAATGGCGGGCTCAACTATCTGGTCGGCGTGCCGATGAACGTCGGGGTGCAGGTGTTGCTGATCGTCGTCATCTCGACGATCGCGACGCTGTCGGTGCTGTCGGGGTTGGGCAAGGGGATCAAGCGGCTCAGCGAGCTCAACATCCTGCTCGCCATCGGGCTCATGCTGTTCGTGCTGGTCGCCGGACCGACGATCGTGCTGATGCGCGATCTCGTCGAAAATATCGGCCTGTATCTCACGACGTTCGTACCCCGCACCTTCAACGTCTATGCCTATGCGCCCAACGCCTGGATCAACGCGTGGACGCTGTTCTACTGGGCATGGTGGATGTCGTGGGCGCCGTTCGTCGGCATGTTCATCGCGCGCATCTCGCGCGGGCGGAAGGTGCGGGAGTTCATTCTCGCGGTGCTGCTGCTGCCGACGATCTTCACCTTCGTATGGATGACGGTTTTCGGCAACACGGCACTGTACCTCGATCACGGCGTCGCCGACGGCGCGCTGTCGGCGGCGGTCCGCGATAATGTCTCGATCGCGTTGTTCAAGTTCTTCGACTATCTGCCCTTTTCCAGCGCCACCACCGCGCTCGCCGTGTTCATGATCGGCATCTTCTTCATCTCCTCGCAAAGCTCCGGATCGCTGGTGATGGACATTATCGCGTCGGGCGGAAAGACGGTGACGACCTCCGCGCAGCGGCTGTTCTGGTGCGTGCTGGAAGCGCTGGTCACGATCATTCTGCTGTTGGCAGGGGGCCTTGCTGCGTTGAAGGCGGCGACGATCATCGCCGCGCTACCCTTCGCGATCGTGATGCTGACCCTGGTCTACGGCCTGTTCCGCGGGATGCGCGCCGACATGGCGCAATATGCCTTGAACGGCCGGGCGGTAGCGGGGCATGCCCGACCGGCCGCCGGCCGGTCGTGGCAGGCGCGGCTGAGCTTCGCGCTGCAAACGCCGACCGCCGGAGAAGTACGCGGCTTCCTCGCCGATACCGCGTTGCCGGCATTGCAGGCGGTCGCGGACGAACTGAGCGCCCGTGGCCGGCCGGCCGGCGTTCGCCAGGACGAGGACAGCGCCTGGCTGGAGTCGCCGACCCCGGGTCAGCGCTGTTTCGTTTACGGCGTCCGGGTAACGGCCCGTCCGCGTGCGACATTATCGGCAGCAGATGCGATCGCGATCGAGGACCGGTTCGAGGCGCGCACCTTCTTCGCCTGTGGCGGTCAGGGCTACGACATTCTCGGGCTCTGCCAGGATCAGGTCATCGCCGACGTGCTCGTACAGTTCGAGCGTCACCTTGCCCTGTCGCGATCCCCCGACGCGCTGCTGGTGTCGCAAGCGCCCGATCATGCCCCGGACGTCCGGCAGCAGTGAGCGGCGCCGGAACGGGCAGGTCGCACTATTGCCAAGGATAGCCAGTCCATAAGCTGGTTAATGTAACGGCGCCGCCAATGTTCGGGCCGAGCGTAACACCGATAAATATAACAATAGACAATCGCGCCGGAGGAAAGATGGGATGGCCAGGTAACCTAGCCGTCTGGTTTCATTGAGGGAGGCGGGAATGAAGAGGGATCGTAATCTATCGTGTATGCGTAGCCTTTACGCGACATCTGCATTGACGATAGTCGTGCTGGGTGGGCAGCCGGCATGGGCGCAGGTCGCCGCGGACGGCTCCGCCGCGCTGGCGGTAGAGGGCGGGGCGGCAACGCCCGCTGCGTCCACAGGCGATGAGGTCGGCAAGCAAACCACCGCCGCGACGGCGGGTTCGCAGGACGGCATCGAAGAGATCGTCGTCACCGCAACCAAGCGCAACGAAAGCATCCAGCGCGTGCCGGTGTCGGTTCAGGCGCTCGATACGAAGGCTTTGAGCAATCTGAACATCACCAGCTTCGACGATTATGTGAAGTATCTGCCGAGCGTCCGTTCCGGCGGCCGAGGCCCCGGTCAGAACGACGTGTATATTCGTGGCCAGGCCACCGACGCGGTCACGGTGCTGCTGTCGGGGGCGCAGGGTTCCGAACCGAACGTCGCGATGTATCTCGACGAGCAGCCCGTGACGTCACCGGGCCGGAACCTCGATGTCTATGTGACCGACATGGCGCGGATCGAGGTGCTGCCCGGACCGCAAGGTTCGCTGTTCGGTGCCAGTTCGATGGCCGGCACAGTGCGGCTAATCACGAACAAGCCCGACATGAGCGGGTTGAGCGCCAGCGTGACCGGCACCGCCGAGTTCACCAAGAGCGGCGACATGAGCAACGCCGTCGAGGGCTTCGTCAACGTGCCGCTGGCGGACAATCTGGCAGTGCGCGGCGTGTTCTATTCGGCGCACCGGGGCGGCTATATCGACAACGTTCCCGGCACCTATACGCCAAGCCCAGCCGTCAACAGTGCGCTGCCCTCGGCACCGGGGACGACCTACGAGACCGCCAACAACAGCAACCTCGTCCAGAAGAACTTCAACGATGCCAGCTATCGCGGCGTGCGCCTCAGCGCGGCGTACAAGGTGTCTTCCGATCTCGACATCCTCGTCACACATGCGCGGCAGGTTCTCGATACAGACGGCGTGTTCGACTATGATCCGAAGGTCGGCGATCTGGAGGTGACGCGCTTCTTCCCCGACTTCCTGCGCGACAAGTTCAGTCAGACCGCCTGGACCGTCAACGGCCGGCTGAAGGGTCTCGATCTCGTCTATACCGGCGCATTCCTCGATAGAAAGATCGCGCAGGCGGTCGACTATACTGGTTACACCAATACCGGTGCATTCGCCGCCTACTACACTTGCACCTATACGACGCCGCGTCGCTGTCTCGATCCGGTCAAGGGGTATAACGGCAACCAGCGCATCCGGCGTTTCACGCAGGAGGCGCGCCTTTCGACGCCGCAGGACCTGCGTGTTCGCTTGACGGCCGGCCTGTTCTACGACCGCACGAAGCTCGAGGCGCTCGACGACTATGTGTATGAGGCGACCCCGCAACTCGGTTTCGCGCGCAACGCGCCGATTACGGCTGCACGCAACATCGATCCCGGCACGCGGCCTGCCGGTGTCGCCTTCTTCAACGACATCACCCGTATCGGTGAGCAGAAGGCGATTTATGGCGAGGCCGCGTTCGATATCGTTCCCGGGAAGCTGATCCTCAGCGGCGGCGGGCGGTATTATTGGCAGACGACGGAATTCTACGGTTCGTCGAACTTCGCCAATCTCGGCACCGATTCCACGGTTCCCGGTGCCGGTGGCCGCATCTACAACCGCCCGAAGCTGCGGGAAAAGGGCTTCGTTCCCAAGGCGACGTTGACGTTCAAGCCCACGGCGCGGCTGCTCTTCTACGCTACTTATTCCGAAGGATTCCGCCCGGGCGGGTTCAATCGTGGCGGCGGGGCACCATCGTTCAATCCGGCCTATCCGACGGTTCCGGTCAACTATGTCTCCGACAGCGTCAAGAACTATGAACTCGGGTTCAAGACGGACCTGTTCGATCGCAAGGTCCGCTTCAACGGCAGCTTCTATCGGGTCGACTGGAGGAATATCCAGGTGTCGCGCCTCGATACCGTCAACGTGTCTAACCTGACTTTCATCGACAATGCGGCGAATGCACGCATCAACGGCTTCGAAGGCGATCTGACGGTCAAGCTCGCGCCGCCGCTGACGCTGTTCAGCGCGGTATCATACAATGACGCGAAGCTGACCGGTACGCAGTCGACTGTGATCGAACTGGCCCCGGTCGGCAGCCAGTTGCCGCTGACGCCGAAGATCCAGGGCAATGTCCGCTTGCGCTATGACGGCTTGCTGGAGGGGGACCGAAGCTGGTTTGCCCAGGTCGGAACGCAACTGGCCGCGCACAGCTACAACTCGCTCGCTTCGGCGCTGCGGGTCCGGCAAGACGGGTACAGCACGTTCGACGCCAGCGGCGGCTTCGTCGTCGGCAAGTATCGCTTCGAAATCTATGGCGAGAACCTGACCGATACGCGGGCGCAACTATTCTACAACAACCAGGACCAGATTCCGCGGATCACGACCAACCGGCCGCGGACCATCGGGTTGAAGGTCACGGTAGACATGTAACGATGGCGGCGCTCCCCGGCATCCGCAAGGATGCCAGGGAGCGCCAATTCCATGGAGATCGAATGAGCGCGATGGCGGCGGATCAGGCGAAGATCGCTCTTCAGGCCGGACGGCTGGCCGATGCAGAGACACTGGCTCGGAACGGCCTGGCCGCCGTGCCCGATGATCGCGACCTGTTGTACGTCATGGCGGTCGCGCAGCGCTATCAGGGCAAGCTGGACGACGCTCTCGCGACGCTGGAGAGGCTGACGGCCGCGCATCCGGATTACGCGCGGGCGGAGCAGGAGCGCGGGCACGTACTGGTCGCGCTCGACCGTCCGGACCAAGCGCGCGCCGCCTATGATCGGGCCATCGCCGGCAATCCGACGCTGGTCGCCAGTTGGCGCGCGTTGATCGCGCTCAACGCCGACGATCGACGCGCGGCGGAGCGGGCGCGAGAAGAAGTTTCCTATCTTAGCGCTTTGCCCAAGGAACTGCTGGCGGTCGCCAGCATGATCTACGAAGGGCGGCTGCAACCGGCCGAGGAACTGTGCCGTCGCTATCTGCGGGCGCATCCGGCCGATGTCGAGGCGATGCGGCTGCTTGCCGATATCGGCAAGCGGCTTCACGTCTATGACGATGCCGAATATCTGCTCGAAAGCGCGCTGGAGTTCGAACCGGATTATGCGCTCGCGCGGCTCGATTATGTCGGGGTGCTGCACAAGCGCCAAAAATTCGCCGCCGCCCATGCGCAGGCTGAGCGGCTGCATGCGATCGATCCCCAAAATCCGCTGTTCCAGAACACGCTTGCGAACGAAAGCACGGCGATTGGTCGCTATGACGAGGCGCTGGCGATCTACGACCGTCTGGTGGCGTCGGGCGCGGCGGCGGCAAGCACGCATCTGGCGCGCGGCCATGCGCTGAAGACGATCGGGCGGCAGGACGAGGCCGTCGCCGCCTATCGCGCGGCCTATGGCGCGCAGCCCGATTTCGGCGACGCCTATTGGAGCCTCGCCAACCTCAAGACCTATCGCTTCACCGATGCCGAGATGGACGCCATGAACGCTGCCGCCATTGCACCCGGTACCTCGATCGACGATCGTGCCCATCTGCATTTCGCGCTGGGGAAGGCGTATGAGGACCGGCGCGACCACGCCGCCGCCTTCGCGCATTACGATACCGGCAATCGGTTGCGCCGCGAACAGTCGCGCTATGACGCCGATGCGATGGACCGGGAGATGGCGGCGCAGATCCGCTTCTTCACGCCCGAGCTGATCGCCCGGTTGGCCGGATCGGGCGACCCCAGCGATGCGCCGATCTTCATCGTCGGCCTGCCGCGTGCGGGATCGACGCTGGTCGAACAGATTCTCGCCTCGCACAGCCGGGTCGAGGGGACGCTGGAACTGCCCAATATCATGGCGCTGGCGCACCGGCTGAACGGCCGTCGCCGCGCCGACCAGGAAGAGATCTATCCCGATTGCCTGGCCGGGCTGTCACGCGACCACTTGGCGCGCTTCGGGCGGGAGTTTCTGGAAGAGACGCTGATCCATCGCACCGGACGACCGCATTTTACCGACAAGATGCCGAACAATTTCCGGCATATCGGACTGATCCACCTGATCCTGCCCAACGCCCGGATCATCGATGCCCGGCGCGATCCGATGGATTGCTGCTTCTCCGGCTTCAAGCAATTGTTCGCCGAGGGGCAGGAGTTCACCTACGGCCTCGAAGAAGTCGGCCGCTATTATCGCGGCTACGAACGGCTGATGGCGCATTGGGACGCGGTGCTGCCGGACAAGGTGCTTCGCGTGCAATATGAGGACATGATCGACGATCTGGAAGGGCAGGTCCGCCGCATCCTCGACCATTGCGCTCTGGCGTTCGAGCCGGCGTGCCTCGACTTCCACAAGACCCGGCGGTCGGTCCGTACCGCGAGTTCGGAGCAGGTCCGTCAGCCCATCTATCGCACGGGCATGGCGCAGTGGCGGCCGTTCGAGCCATGGCTCGACCCGTTGAAACGGGCGCTGGGGATGATGCCGCCCGACCCGTCCGGAATGGGTCAGGCTGCGCCCGGCTGAGCGGTCATCGCCGCGTCGCTCGTCGGAGCGCGGCACGCGCCGGACAGCGAGGCGCGTGCCTCCAGCGGCGACCGGCCGAAGCGGCGGCGGAACATGCGGCTCATATGCGAGGAATCGCAAAAACCGCATTCGACCGCGATCGTGGTGATCGATTTGTCGGTGGTCTGCAGCATGTGATGCGCAAGCGACAGGCGCACGTCCATGAACGCGACCTGCGGCGATACGCCCAGCGCGGTCTTGAACCGGCGTTCGAGCTGCCTTTTGCTTTTCCCCATGCGCTCCGCGATGTCGGCGACGGACAGCGGCATCTCGATATTCTGCTGCGTAATCATCAACGCACGCAGTACGATCGGATCGTCGGTGCGATAGTTCAGCATCGCGCCCGGCTGCGCCTTCTCGCCGCCCAACGCCTCGTCGATGATCATGATGTGGAGGCTCTTGCTCGCCTGCGCCCGGCCCACATGCCGGTCGACCAGATAAGCGGCGAGGTGCGCCGAACTCGCACCGCCCGAACACGTCAGCCGATCGCGGTCGACGATAAAGATGCGGTCGGAAACAGGGTCCAGCCCGTCGAATTGTTCGAGGAAATCGCGGTGGTGAAACCAGCTGACGCAGCATTTATACCCGTCGAGCAGTCCCGCGCCGTGCAGCAGGAAGGCGCCGGTGCAGACGCCCACCAGCGGAATGCCGAGCGCCGCTGCCTTGCGAAGATAGGCGGTATATTCCGAGCCGAACCCCTCGATCTCGTCGATAAGGCCGCCGATCACCACGATATAGTCGAACCGGCTGGGATCGCCGAGTTGTTCGTCGGGCTGGATGCTGATCCCCGAACTGGACGGGATCCGGGCGCTGGTGTCCGATATGACCTTCCAGTCGCAGGCGATGTGGCGGCTGCGGTCGCCCTCGTCTGCGGCGAGGCGCAACACGTCGACGAAATTGGCGAACGCACACAGGGTGAACTTGCGGGCAAGGATAAAGCCCACCGACAAACGAAGTCCTGCAGCACGACGGCGCTGCGCGGCGTCCAGTGCCGATGTCACCATGTTCAATCGCGCCTCCGTCATCTCGACCAATTTCTGTCACATGTCGTAGAGTTTGTGGCGTTCTGACGCAATTATCCTTTCCGGCTCTGTAATGCCTGTCGCAAACCTACTGATGTTCAAGGCAATTCTTGCACGTCCACGACATGATCGTGGTGGGGAGCAGCAGCATGAAAGTTCTGGTGCCGGTAAAACGCGTCGTCGATCATAACGTCAAGATTCGTGTCAAGGGCGACGGGTCGGGCGTCGACCTCGCCAATGTAAAGACGTCGATCAATCCGTTCGACGAGATCGCGGTCGAAGAAGCGGTGCGGTTGAAAGAGGCCGGCGTCGCGACCGAGATCGTCGTCGTCTCCGTCGGCCCCGCCCAAGCGCAGGACGTGCTGCGCACCGCGCTGGCGGTTGGTGCGGACCGCGCGATCCTGATCCGCGCAGAGGCGATGCCGGAACCGCTGGCTGTCGCGAAGCTGTTGGCGGCGGTCGTCGGTAAGGAGCAGCCGGGCCTGATCCTGCTGGGCAAGCAGGCGATCGACGACGATGCCAACCAGACCGGGCAAATGCTGTCGGCGTTGCTGGGGTGGTCGCAGGCGACGTTCGCCTCGCGGATCGCGATTGCTGGTGACCGCGCGACCGTGACGCGCGAGGTCGATGGCGGGTTGCAGGTGATCGACGTGGCGCTGCCCGCGGTCGTGTCGGTCGATCTTCGCCTCAACGAGCCGCGCTATGCGACGCTGCCCAATATCATGAAGGCCAAGAAGAAGCCGCTGGACGAGGCGAGCGTGGAGGAGTTCGGGGTCGATGTCGGCCCGCGCCTGACCGTCCTTGCGACCGAGGAGCCGAAGCTGCGCGGGCCGGGCGTCCGCGTCGCCTCCGTCGCCGAGCTCGCCCACAAGCTCAGGGCCGAGGCCTGCGTCCTGTAATCGCGATCGGGAGACCAGACATGACGATCCTGCTGCTCGCCGAGCACAACAATGACGATCTTTCCGAATCGACCGCGCGGGCGCTGACCGCGGCATCGCAGATGGGCGATGCGGTCGACATCCTGGTGGCCGGGCAGGGCGCTGCGGGCGTCGCCCAGGCCGCGGCGCGGCTTACCGGCGTGCGCCGGGTGCTGCTGGCGGAAGCGGCGGCGCTGGAACAGCGGCTGGCCGAACCGACTGCGGCGCTGCTCGTCGCGCTGGCCGCGAACTATGACGCCATCGTCGCACCGGCGACCAGCACCGGCAAGAACGTGCTGCCGCGCGTCGCCGCCCTGCTCGACGTGATGCAGGTGTCGGAGGTTGTCGAGGTGATCGCGCCCGACACCTTCAAGCGTCCGATCTATGCCGGTAACGCGGTGCAGACGGTGCGTTCGGGCGATCCCGTGAAGGTCGTGACCGTCCGCACCGCGTCTTTCGCGCCGACGGCAACAGGTGAGGCGGTGGCGGAGATCGTCGCGGTCGGCGATCCCGTCGATCCCGGCCTGTCGCGCTTCGTGGAGAACCAGTTTGCCGCCACGGACCGGCCCGATCTCGCGGCGGCCCGTATCGTCGTCTCGGGCGGACGGGCGCTCGGTTCGGCGGAGAAATTCCGCGAAACGATCCTGCCGCTCGCCGACCGGCTGGGTGCGGCGGTCGGCGCATCGCGCGCGGCGGTCGATGCCGGCTATGCTCCGAACGATTGGCAGGTAGGACAGACCGGCAAGGTCGTCGCGCCCGACCTGTATGTCGCCTGCGGCATTTCCGGCGCGATCCAGCATCTGGCCGGGATGAAGGACGCCAAGGTCATCGTCGCGATCAACAAGGACGAGGATGCGCCGATCTTCCAGGTCGCCGACTATGGCCTGGTCGGCGACCTGTTCGACCTCGTCCCCGAACTCGAGCGCCAACTCTGAGCCGATCGAACGCAATTCCCGAACGAGGCCCGTCCATGAGCGAGAAGTCCTACGTCATCCGGCTCGGCTGCCCGGATCAGCCCGGCATCGTCGCCGGCGTCACCACCGCGCTGGCGGGGCTGGGCGCCAATATCCTGGAGTCGAACCAGTTCTGGGATCGTCAGGCCGATCATTTCTTCCTGCGGATCGCGGTGACGGTCGCGCCCGACATCACCCGCGAGGCGATCGAACACGCGCTCCAGCCCGCCGAGGAGCAATTCGGTCTCGACCTGTCCGTTACGGACATGGCGCAACGGCCGAAGATCATCGTGATGGTGTCGAAATTCGACCATGCGATGCATCACCTGCTTTACCAGATCAAGGTGCGCTGGCTGAACGCCGATGTGGTGGCGATCGTGTCCAACCACGACGTGGCGCGTGCCGCTGCCGAGATCGACGGCATCCCCTTCCACCACTGGCCGGTGACGAAGGAGAACAAGGCGGAGCAGGAGGCGAAGCTGCTCGATCTGGTCGAGGAGACGGGCGCCGAACTGGTGGTGCTGGCGCGGTACATGCAGGTCTTGTCCAACGATCTGTCCGAGCGGCTGTACGGCCGCGTCATCAACATCCACCACTCGTTCCTGCCGAGCTTCAAGGGGGCCAAGCCCTATCACCAAGCGCATGAGCGCGGCGTGAAGCTGATCGGGGCGACCGCCCATTATGTCACGCCCGACCTCGACGAGGGGCCGATCATCGAGCAGGAGACCGAGCGGGTCAGCCACAGCCTGACCAGTGAGGATTTCGTCGCGGCCGGACGCGACATCGAATCGCGGGTCCTGGCGCGCGCGGTCAAATATCATCTCGAAGGACGGGTGATGCTCAACCGCCACCGCACCGTGGTGTTCGCACCGTGATTGCGCGCGCCGCCGTACTGCTTCTGGCCCCTATCTCTGACGCAAAGGATTGAAGATGGCTGCGCTTCCCGAAAAGGCCCGTGTCGTGATCGTCGGCGTCGGCGGCATCGTCGGCGCATCGGTGGTCCATCATCTGGTCGAGCGCGGCTGGACCGATATCGTCGGCATCGACAAGTCGGGCGTGCCGACCGACATCGGCTCGACCGCGCACGCCTCCGACTTCTGCTACGCGACCAGCCACGATTATCTGACGACGTGGACGACGCTTTACTCGATGGATTTCTTCGAGAAGATGGGTCACTATTCGCGGATCGGCGGGCTGGAGGTCGCGCGGGTCGGCGACGACCAGCGGATGGACGAGATCCGGCGTAAGGTTGCCTCTGGCAAGGCGTTCGGCACCCGCGCGGAGCTGATCGATCCCGCCGGGATCAAGGCGAAGTTCCCGTTGATCGAGGAAAGCCTGGTGCAGGGCGGGTTGTGGGACCCGGACGCCGGTCTGGTCGTGCCGCGGTCGCAGACGGTGGCGGGCAAGCTGATCGACCAGGCGGTCGATGCGGGCAAGCTGACCGTCTTCGCCAACAACCAGGCGGAATCGCTCGTCATCGAGGATGGCCGGATCAAAGGTGTCGTCACGACGCGCGGCACCATCATGGCCGACTATGTCGTCGTCTGCACCGGCCTGTGGGGACGGTTGATCGCCGAGATGGCGGGCGAGGACCTGCCGGTGTTTCCGGTCGACCACCCGCTGACCTTCTTCGGGCCGTACACCGAGTTCGAGGGTACGGGGAAGGACATCGGCTATCCGCTGCTCCGCGATCAGGGCAATTCGGCCTATATGCGCGACACGGGCGACCCGAAGACGACCGAGGGCGGCCAGATCGAATGGGGCTATTACGAGGAACATGCCCCGCGCCTCGTCCATCCGCGCGAGCTGCTGGAAAAGGATCAGGCGCGATTGTCGCCGTCGCAGCGCGATCTGGAGATGGAGCAGGTGCTCGAACCGCTGGAGCGCGCGATCGAACTGACGCCGATCTTGGGCGAGCTGGGCTATAATGAGGGGCATTCCTTCAACGGCCTGCTTCAGACGACCACCGATGGCGGTCCGTCGATCGGGGAGAGCCAGAAGGTGCGCGGCCTGTGGTATGCGGTCGGCATCTGGGTGAAGGACGGCCCGGGCATGGGCAAGCTGGTCGCCGACTGGATGACCGACGGGCGCACCGCGATCGACCATGCCAGCATCGACTATGCGCGGTTTAACCCGTTCCAGCTGGAAGCGACGTTCATCGAGGAACGCTGCCTCGAAACCGCCGCCAAGATCTACAATCCGCCGGTCCACCCGCGCGAGCCGTTTGCGGGCGGGCGCGGCATCCGCCGCTCGCCCTTCTGGGAGCGCGAGAAGGAGCTGGGCGGCTATTTCATGGAACTCGGCGGGTGGGAACGCGCGCACGGCTATGCCGCCAACGAGCATCTGCTCGACAAGTACGCCGATCAGGTGCCGGTGCGCGAGAATGAATGGGACAACCGCCATTTCTGGCGCGTGTCGAACGCCGAACAGCTCGAACTCAGCGCCGATTGCGGGCTTATCAACCTGTCGCACTTCCACATCACCGATATCGAGGGGCCGGACCATGTCGCGCTGATGGAGTGGCTGTGCGCGGCCAAGGTCGGCGGCGACGAGAGCGTCGGCAAGGGCATCTATACCCATTTCCTTGATGACGAAGGCAACGTCCGCGCTGACTTCACCGTCTTCCGCCTCGCCGATCGCTGTCGGCTGGTGAACGGCGCCGATGCGGGCCCGCGCGACGTGCACTACATGCGGCGGGTGGCGCAGGATCGCGGGCTGGGCGTGACCGTCACCGACGTGACCGAGAAAAATGTCACCATCGGCATCTGGGGTCCGAACGCGCGCGTCAATCTGCAGAAGGTTGTCGAGGATCCCGAGGCGCTGTCGCTCGAAAATTTCCCCTTCGCCGCGATCCGCATGGTTCGTATCGCGGGCAAGGACGTCATGGCGTTCCGCATTTCCTATGTCGGCGAACAGGGCTGGGAACTGCACATGGCCTATGAAGACGGGCTGGCGGTGTGGGACGCACTACGCGCGACCGGCGTGATCGCGGTCGGCATCGAAACCTATGCCAATTCGCGACGTATGGAGAAGAGCCTTCGCCTCCAGAACGCGGACCTGCTGACCCATTACAACCTGCTGGAGGCCGATCTGGCGCGGCCCAAGGCCAAGGCGGCCGACTTCCGCGGCAAGGCGAAGCATCTGGAGCATCGCGCGCGGGAGCATCAGCCTGCCAAGTTGTGTACGCTCGTCATGACCGACAATGTCGATGCCAAGGGCGTGAAGCGGTATCCGGTCGGTATCCTGCCGGTGATCGACCCGGAAACGGGCGAGGTGCCGGTCGATGAACTGGGGCGGCGCTCTTACACCGCCTCGATCGCCTATGGCCCGTCGATTGGCAAGAATATCGCGCTGGCCTATTTGCCCTGGGCCTTATGTCAGGAGGGCCGGAGACTCGAGGTCGAATATTTCGGAGAGCGATATCCGGTTGAGGTCGCGTCGGTCGGCTACCGACCGCTCTACGACCCCGAAAACCGCAAGCCGAAGAGTTGATCGGTCGCCGGTCCCGCATCGTGCGCTATGTCATCCGTCTTAAGAACTGTTCCTTCTTCGCGCATCATGGCGTGTTCGACGAAGAGGGGACACTTGGTCAGCGCTTCCATATCGATGCGGAAGTGCAGGTCGATGCGACGATGGCGCGCGATGGCCAGACGATCGTCGGGACAGTCGATTATGGCGAGATCTTCGCCGAGATCGAACGGGTGGTGCGGGGCCGGCGACGGCTGCTGATCGAATCGCTCGCACTGGAGATCGCGCGCGAGCTGTGCGACCGCTTCGCCGCGATCGCCCACGCCCGCATCACGCTGCGTAAGCCGAGCGTACCGATCCACGGCATACTGGATCACGTCGAGGTCGAGGTGACGTGGCCAATGGCGAGTGGGACGGCCAATGCGGCGGCTGTTGTGTCGCGATCCGCGGTTGGGGATGACGCGATCGTCCTATTGACGCCCGGCCGAGTCTGAATAGCCTCCATGGTCATCGGCGCAGTTGAATGGGCGCAGAATAGCGGTGCGAGAGGAACAGGTGTGATTTCCGCCGGGCGCGTGTCCGGCGGAGCCGCGGCTGCATTGGGAAGGATAAGAAATGAACGTCCGTAGCGAGATGCTGAACCTGATCCGTCATCGTAAGGACGGTTATTCCTTGCCCCAGCCCTTTTACGTCGATCAGGCGTTCTTCGACGTTGATCTAGACCTGATCTGGTATCGCGACTGGCTGTTCGCGGGCCACGACTGCGAACTGCTGAAGCCCGGCAGCTATTTCACGCTACAGGTCGGGGCCTATCCGATCGTCGTGCTGCGCGATCGCGACGGCTCCATCCGCGCCTTTCACAATAGCTGCCGCCATCGCGGCAGCCGGGTGTGTAGTGCGGATCGCGGCGTCGTCGCCAAGCTGGTCTGTCCCTATCACCAATGGACCTATAATCTCGACGGCTCGCTCGCCTTCGCGCGGCAGATGGGGGAGGGGTTCGATCCGACCCAGCATTCGCTGAAGCCGGTCGCGTGCGAGAGCGTCGCAGGCTATATCTTCATCTGCCTGGCCGACAAGCCGCCGGCCTTCGCACCGTTCAGCGACCTGATGCGCCCCTATTTCGCGCCGCATAACCTGACCGATGCCAAGATCGCCTTCCAGTCGACGATCGTCGAGAAGGGCAATTGGAAGCTGGTCTGGGAAAATAACCGCGAATGCTATCATTGCGCGGGCAGCCATCCCGAATTGTGCAAGACCTATGACGAGTCGCCCAACGTCACCGGCGTCGCCGGCGGCGAGGAAGATCCAGAAATGGCGGCGCATTGGGCGCGGTGCGAGGCGGCCGGGCTGCCGGCGCAGTTCCGCATCCACGACAGCGGCCAGTTCCGCGCGATCCGCGCGCCGCTGCTGCGCGAGGCGGAAAGCTATACGATGAACGGCAAGCGCGCCGTCGCCCGCGGCCTGTCCGACGGGGTGACGGCCGAGCGGATCGGCGCGCTGATGCTGTTCAACTATCCGACGACCTGGAACCACGTCCTGATCGACCACGCGGTGACGTTCCGCGTGATGCCGATCGGCCCGAACGAAACCGCGGTGACGACGAAGTGGCTGGTCCACAAGGATGCGGTCGAGGGCGTCGACTATGATCTCGACACGCTGACGCATGTCTGGACCCAGACCAACGACCAGGATCGCCGCATCGTCGAGGAGAATGCGCTCGGCATCCGCTCCCCCGCCTACGAACCCGGACCCTATTCGCAGCTTCACGAGGGCGGGGTGATCCAGTTCGTCGACTGGTATGCGCGCGCGATCGAGTCCCGGCTGGACGGCGCGGGTTTAGATCGCATTCGGCGGGTCGCGTGATCCTTTGCGCGCGGAGCGGGCGATGACGGGCCGCTATCTCCATCTCGACGAGATGTCGCCGTGGAGTGACCGGCTGCACCATCTGGAAGTGATCGGCATCGTCGACGAAGCGCCGGGGGTGAAGACCTTCACCTTCCGTTCCGAACGCGATCGCTGGTTCCGCTATCGTCCCGGACAGTTCGTGACGCTGGAACTGCCGGCGGAGGGTGGCCCGTTGCTGCGGACCTACACGCTGTCGTCCTCGCCCTCCCGGCCTTTATCGATCGCGGTGACGGTGAAGGCGCAGGCCGACAGCATCGGCACGCGGTGGATGTTCGACCATCTGCGACCCGGCGCGCGCATCCGTGCCTATGGCCCGTCCGGGCAGTTCACCCATGTCGCGCATCCGGCACCGCGCTACCTGTTCGTATCGGCCGGATCGGGCGTCACGCCGATGATGTCGATGCTGCGCTGGATGGCTGATTGCGCGCCCGACAGCGACGTCGCCTTCGTCACGGTCGCACGACGGCCGGAGGATATCATCTTCCGCCGCGAACTCGAATTGCTCGACCGGCAGATGCCGAACCTATCGCTGGCGATGATTGTCCGCGACAATCCGCCCGGCGAGACCTGGAGCGGGCTTCGCGGGCGCCTCGACGCGGCGCGCCTGGCGATGCTCGTGCCGGACCTGACGACGCGCGAGATATTCTGTTGCGGGCCGGACGCGTTCATGACGCTGGTCGGCGGCATCGTCCGCGATGCGGGGGCGGACATGGCCCGCTATCATCAGGAAAGCTTCGGCGAGGCGCCGGCAAACGCACCGAGCGAGCAGGTGCCCTTGGCCGAGGGCACCTCCGATGCGGCGGTGACGATCACCTTCGCCACCTCCGGCGTCAGCGCGACCTGCGAACCCGGCCGGACCGTGCTCGAAACCGCGCGCCACGCCGGCGTCCGTATCCCGGCCGCCTGCGAATCGGGCCTTTGCGGCACCTGCAAGGTCATGAAGCATTCCGGCGAGGTCCGCATGGAGCACAATGGCGGCATCCTCGACGACGAGATTGCGGAGGGGTATATTCTGGCTTGCTGCGCTCGACCGGATCGGGATCTCAGCGTCGACGCCTGACCAACGCGCCAGTTCGCTATCCACCCGTTGTTCGCGAAGCGCCTCGAGGCAGTGGGTCTCGAAGCTTCCCTGGTCAGAGCCCCGTTCTCCCTGCTGGGTCACCGGAGCAGCCCGGCCGCGGGGTTTGCGGAATATCCCTAAGGGATCGCCCGCATATTCTGCTGCTTCCATAAAGGCTTAGGTCGCCTTGCTTAATCAAGGAGACCGGCATGAAAGCCCTAGTCTGGCACGGCAAGGAGGACATCCGATACGACACGGTGTCCGATCCTTCGATCGAAGATCCGCGCGACGCTATCATCAAGGTGACGAGCTGCGCGATCTGCGGATCGGACCTGCACCTTTTTCACAATCTCGTTCCCGCGATGCTACCCGGCGACGTCATGGGCCATGAGACGATGGGAGAGGTGGTCGAGGTCGGCAGCGGGTCGAAAGGCAAGCTGAAAAAAGGGGACCGCGTCGTCATTCCCTTCACCATCCAGTGCGGCGAGTGCGAGCAGTGCCGGCGCGGTAATTTTTCGGTCTGTCAGCGGACCAACCGCAAGGGCGAGCTGGGCGACAAGGCGTTCGGCCACCGCACGGCCGGGTTGTTCGGCTATACCCATCTGACCGGCGGCTATCCGGGTGGACAGGCCGAATATCTGCGGGTGCCGTTTGCGGACACCACGCATATCAAGGTGCCCGACGGTATCGACGACGAGAAACTGCTGTTCCTCTCCGACATCCTGCCGACGGGATGGCAGGCGGCGGTACAGGCGGATATCCAGCCTGGTGATACGGTGGCGATCTGGGGCTGCGGCCCGGTCGGACAAATGGCGATCCGCTCCGCGTTTCTGCTTGGCG
This sequence comes from Sphingomonas epibiotica, assembly GCF_039615155.1. Taxonomy (NCBI): domain Bacteria; kingdom Pseudomonadati; phylum Pseudomonadota; class Alphaproteobacteria; order Sphingomonadales; family Sphingomonadaceae; genus Sphingomonas; species Sphingomonas epibiotica. The sequence goes on from NZ_JBDGHY010000002.1 coordinate 554,814, forward strand.
CCGAACAGGTCGTTGCCATCGACCATCTGCCCGAACGGCTGTCGATGGCCGCCGCGGCGGGTGCGATTACGATCAACTTCGAAAAGGAAAGCGTCGTCGAGCGGCTGAACGAGCTGACCGGCGGTCTTGGCCCGCACAAATGCATCGATGCGGTCGGCACCGAAAGTCACGTCAGCTTCGGTCAGCCCGACACTGTGCTGGATCGTGCCAAACAGATGCTGATGGCGGAGAACGACCGACCGCATGTTTTGCGCGAGATGATCTACGTCTGTCGACCGGCCGGGGTCATCTCGATCATCGGCGTATATCTTGGACTGGTGGACAAAATTCCGATGGGGCAGGCGATGAACAAGGGCCTGACGTTCCGCATGGCGCAGGCGCATGTGCCGCGCTGGACCGGCGATCTGCTGCGCCGGATCGAGGATGGCCAGATCGACCCTTCGTTCGTCATTACCCACAAGGTCGATCTGTCCCAAGGGCCTGAGATGTACGCCACGTTCCGCGACAAGGCGGACGGCTGCATCAAGGTCGTGCTTCAGCCCTGACGGAGGCTTTCATGTCACTCATCAATCTCACTGGCATTGCCCGGTCGCCCGGCGATCCGCGTATCGAGCGTAAAGGCCCAAGTTCGATGACTGGCGCCGACCGGCTCGCACGGGCGCTCGGATGGTTCTCGATCGGACTTGGCGTCGCCGAACTGGTGGCGCCGGGCAAGCTCGCCCGCAGCCTCGGGCTCGACGGCAAGGAGGGTCTGATCCGCGGCTATGGCGCGCGCGAGTTGGCAAGCGCCGTGCCGACGCTGTCGATAGACAAGCCTGTCGGGCTCGCGGCCCGGATCGGAGGCGACGTGCTCGACCTTGCGACGCTCGCAACCGCGTTGCACGGGGATAATCCCAAGCGCCGCACCGCAGCGGTCGCGACCGCGCTGGTGCTAGGCATCACCTTGCTTGACATCGTCGCCTACAACGGCGTGAAAGCAGTGCATCGTCGTGAACCGGACAGCGACCGCGACTATTCGGATCGCAGCGGTTGGCCACGTGGTCTGACGGCTTCCCGTGGTCTCGCCCGCAAGGACTTCAAGATCCCGCCTGACTACCACGCGGAGGGCAGTGTTGCGAAGGCGCTGCCAAGAGTGCCCGCCTAGCGTCGGATCATCGCACCACGCCACCGTCCCCGACATGCGCTCAATCGGTGCCGCGGCAACCCTCCCGCGCCACCGCTATGACCACCAGTGGCAGTAGAAAGGGCTTCTTCATGACGGTTGATGCACCGGACAAGCCGTTGGAATCGGAGGCGCGGGCCGCCGTCACGATCGGCCGGCCCGCCGACGAACTGCGCAGACTCTGGCTGCGTCCGGATGTGCAATCCTGCATCTGGGCGCATTTCGCCGACATCTCCGCCCTCGATGATCGCACCGCCGAATGGACCGCTTATGGTCCGGCCGGAGGAACATATCGCTGGCGCACGACCGTGGAGGATACAGGCGACGAAGTGCGCTGATCAACGCTCGACGACGCCGACGTGGCGAATACGGGCGTGCTGACCTTCCGGACCGCCCCCGGCAATCGCGGAACCGAATTGCACCTCGACCTACGGTTCGATCCGCCGGGCGGCGCCATTGGCAAGGCAGTCGAAAAGCTGTTTCATATCGTGCCCTGCGAAATCGTCCTGAAAGCGCTTTACCGGTTCCGCGCGCTCGCGCTGACCGGCGAGATCCCCACAACCGATCCCCAACCCGCCTCCCGTCATGGCGGCAGCGACCGTTAGGAGAAACTCGATGCGTTCACTGTGCTGGAACGGCATCAACGACCTGCGCGTCGAGACCGTCGCCGACCTCGATATCCTGAACCCGAACGATGTGATCCTGAAGGTAAGGCTTTCGACCACCTGCGGCTCTGACCTGCACCTGATCGACGGCCTTATCCCGACGATGGGGGGGCGGGCGACGTGCTCGGTCATGAGTTCATGGATTAGATCGTCGACGTCGGCCGCGAGGTCACGAAGGTCAAGAAGGGCGACCGGGTCGTCATCGCGTCGTTCATATCGTGCGGAAGCTGCTGGTATTGCCGGCACGACCTGTATTCCCTCTGCGACACAACCCATCCGAAGCCGGAAATGCAGGAGCCGTTGCTCGGCTATCCGACCGCCGGCATCTATGCCTATTCGCATACATTCGGTGGCTATGCGGGTGCGCATCCGGAATATGTGCGCGTGCCCTTCGCCAACACCGACTGCTTCGTCGTTCCCGACGGCGTGTCGGACGAGGCCGCGCTGTTCATCTCCGACGCTGCACCCACCGGTTTCATGGTTGCGGACTTTTGCAATATCCAGCGCGGCGATGTCATTGCAGTATGGGGCTGCGGCGGGGTCGGGCTGATGACGCAGCAGGGCGCGATGATCCTCGGTGCCGAGCGCGTGATCGCGATCGATCGCTACCTCGAACGGCTCGCCCAGGCAGAGGCATTGGGCGCGATCGCACTCGATTACACCAAGGTCGACGTCGTCGAGGCACTGAAGGAACTGACTGGGGCCGTGGTCCTGACGCTTGTATCGACGCGGTGGGGATGGAGGAGGGCGGCACGGGGCTTCAGCAGGTATATGACCGAGTGAAGCAGGCGCTCTACATGGAGATGGATCGCGGCGAGGCGCTGCGTCAGGCGATGCTGGCTGTCCGCAAGGGTGGCACCCTGTCGATCCTAGGGGTCTATGGGGTCATGGACAAGTTTCCGCTTGGGTTGCTGATGAACAAGGGCGTGACGGTGCGGACCGCGCAACAGCATGGCCAGGCTTATGTTCCCCGTCTTCTGGAGCACGTCCAACGCGGCGAACTGACGCCAGCCGCGCTGGCCATCCACCGCTTCTCGCTGGAGGACAGTCCGAAGGGCTACCACATGTTCAAGCATAGGGAGGATGGCTGCCTGCGTGCCGTCTTTGTCCCCTGAGGGCTGCGCCGTTCGGGTCGGGGCGCATCCGGCCATGGACCTTGGTCGCGATCACCACCTCGTCGCGGCGGGTGAAGTCCTTCAGCGCGCGGCCGACGATCTCCTCCGACGTGCCGTCGGAATAGACGTTGGCGGTGTCGAAGAAGTTGATCCCGGCCTCCACCGCCTGCCGCAGGAGCGGCCGGCTCGCTTCCTCGCCCAGCGTCCAGGCGTGATTGCCACGATCCGGGATGCCATAGGTCATGCAGCCGAGGCAAAGGCGCGACACGTCGAGGCCGGTGTGGCCGAGCTTGATATAGTCCATGGATGGTCTCGCTTGTCCGTTCGAGCACGACAACGAATGGAGTGCTCTCGCGCCGCAAGTGACGGGAAGATCATCCGATCCGGCGGAGTCGTTCGACGGATGGCGGCTCGGCCAGCAACGCGTCGAAGCGGGTGGCGAGGCGGGTGAGGGCAGGGGCGTGACCATGGGCATCGAGGGCCGCCTGATCGGTCCAGCTTTCCACCATCACGATCACGCCGGGCATGTCGCGGCTCTCATGCGCGTCGTAGAGCAGGCAGCCCGGCTCCGCGCGGACCTCGTCCAGCATGTCGAGTAACGCGGTGGCCAGTTCCTCGGCCTTGCCGGGCCGCGGAACAAGGCGGGCGACGACGTGGACGATTCGGTCAGTCATGCCGGGGCTCCCATCCTTCCAGAACGATCTTGCCACGCGTGGTGGCGCTTTCGATGCGACGATGCGCTTCGGTGAGCGTGGCGGCGCTGATCGGCGACAGCGTCTCGGTAGCCGTGGTGCGGATGCGGCCAGCATCGACCAGTTCGGCGACCGTGTCGAGTAACCGGCCCTGCTCGGCAAGGTCGGGCGTGCCGAACAGTGAGCGGGTGAACATCAGTTCCCAATGAACCGACACCGCCTTGCGCTTGAAGCCGACGATGTCGAGGCTGGCGGGATCGTCGATCAGCGCGAAGCGACCCTGCGGCGCGATCAACTCGGCGATATCTGCCAGATGGCGATCGGTATGGGTGGTCGAGAAGACGAAGGCAGGCGCGCCTAACCCCAAGGCAGCGATCTGCGGTGCCATCGGTTGGGAATGATCGATGACATGATGCGCGCCTAGGTCACGCACCCAGCCTTCCGTCTCGGCGCGCGAGGCGGTGGCGATCACGGTCAGGTCGGTCCGGGCGCGCGCGATCTGTATTGCAGCGGAACCGACGCCGCCCGCGCCGCCGATGATCAGAATGACGCGGGCGCCGCTGGCCGGCTGATCGTCGACCTTCAACCGGTCGAACAGGGTTTCCCAGGCCGTGATCGCCGTCAGCGGCAGCGCTGCCGCCTCGGCGAAGCCGATGCTGCGTGGCCGATGGCCTACGATCCGCTCGTCGACCAGCTGATATTCCGCATTGCTGCCGTCGCGCATCAGGTCGCCCGCATAGAAAACCTCGTCACCCACCTTGAAGCGGGTGGCTTCCGGGCCGACCGCTTCGACGACACCCGCCGCATCCCAACCGAGGATGCGTTCGTCACGCCCGTCGAACGGTGCGGCGCCGGCGCGGACCTTCGCGTCGACCGGGTTCACCGAGATAGCCCGGACCGCGACCAAAATATCGCGCCCGGTCGGAATGGGCCGTGGCAGTTCTACGTCGATCAGGGCATCGGCTCGATCGATTGGGCCGGCCTGGCGATAGGCTATGGCGCGCATGGGTCTTGCTCCTTCTGCTGACGTACGCGAGATAGAGACGGTGTCAGCTTTTGTCGTAGGCACAAAAAACGCTCATAGTGTCGAAAAGGATACCGTCCCGATGGCGAAAGCCCGTCACTCTCGCCTCGATTGTACCCCGGGTTGTGCCGTCGAGGCAGCGGTGAGCCTGATCGACGGCAAGTGGAAGGCGGTGATCCTCTACCATTTGCAGGACGGAACCACGCGCTTCAACGAACTGCGCCGCCGTGCTGGTGATGTGACGCCGCGCATGCTGACCAACCAGCTGCGCGAGTTGGAAGCCGATGGCCTGATCAAGCGCGAGGTCTTCGCCCAGGTGCCGCCGCGTGTCGAATACAGCCTGTCCGATCGTGGCCGATCGCTGTCGCCGATCATCGCGGCGCTGAAGGCTTGGGGCGACGCGAATATGGACCTTTTTGCCTTGCGGTGAAGTCCCGCCCGGCGACAGCAAGGCTATCTCGGATCGGCCTCCAGCTGCCGGACGATACCATTCAGCGCTGCCGTGCAGCCCTGGGCGCGTCCGATGTCGTGATCGGTACCGGCGGAGTTCCAGAACATGTCGAGCGGCCAGCGCTCTGGGCAATGCGCGATCAGGCAGCGAAGCGCGAGCCGCACCTCGATGGTGTTGACCTTGCCCTTGCCCGACCGCGCGGCGGCCCCGCGCAGGATGTGGAGCGACAAGTCTATGATGATCCGCTGATGGCGCGACATGGCCAATCAATGAAAGTCGCGCGACTTGATCCGCACCACCTGTTCGGGGTCTTGGCCATTGGCGTGCGGTGGCCAGTAGCTGTCGCGCGGGCCCGGTCGCCAGCCGGCATCGCCCCGGTCGGGTGACCCGGCATGGCGCGCACCGTCTCCCCGGCCGGTGGCATGGGGGAAGTCCATCTGTCCGACTTGGGCGAGCAGCCCGCCATAGTCGATGATCCGGTCGCAGATGACATGGATGATAAGCCCCTCGCGCTGGACCCGGCCCTTCATTCCGATCATCGCCGCCGACATGACAGTGCGGCGCTGCGCCTCGAACCGATCGGGCCAGAGGATGCCGTTGGCGATCCCAGTCTCGTCCTCGATCGTGATGAACAGCACGCCCTTGGCGCTGCCGGGCTTCTGGCGGACAAGGATGATGCCGGCGACCTCGACATAGCGGCCGTCCTTGATGTGGGCGAGGTCGGCGCAGCGGACGATGCCGCGCCGAGTGAGATCCTGCCGCAGGAAGGCAAGGGGGTGGGCGCGCAGCGATAATTGCAGCGCGCGGTAATCCTCCACCACCTCGCGGCCCTCGGTCAGTGGGCGTAAGGGTACGTCCGGCTCTAGCCCCTCCGGGCTGAACGAGGCTTCGCGCGCATCGGCAGCGGCGAACAGGGGGAGGGGGGCCTCGCCCAAGCCCTTCACCTTCCATAACCCCTGACGGCGATCCTCGCCCAGCGCATGGAAGGCATCTGCTTCGGCCAGTCGCTCGATCGCTGCACGGGGCACGCCCGCACGCCGCCACACCTCTTCGACCGACTGGAAAGGTGCGTCCCCCCGCGCCGCGACGATCGCCGCACCATGCGCATTGGCAAGGCCGCGCACCTGGCGCAGTCCGAGCCGCACGGCGAGATAGCGGCCGGGTGTTTGTTCTAGCGTACAGTCCCAGCGGCTGGCGTTGATGCAGGCCGGCCGCACCTCGACGCCGTGTTCGCGCGCGTCGCGGACGACCTGGGCCGGCGCGTAGAAGCCCATCGGCTGCGCGTTGAGCAGCGCCGCGCAAAAGACGTCGGGATGATGGTGCTTCATCCAGCAACTGGCATAGGCGATCTTGGCGAAGCTGGCGGCGTGGCTCTCGGGAAAGCCGTAGGAGCCGAAGCCCTCGATCTGCTTGAAGGTCCGTTCGGCGAAGTCGCGGGGGTAGCCGCGCGACACCATGCCCTCGACCAGCTTGTCGTAGAAGTGGCTGACCCCGCCGGTGAACTTGAACGTCGCCATGGCGCGGCGGAGCTGGTCGGCCTCGACCGCGGTGAAGCCTGCACCGACGATCGCGACCTTCATCGCCTGTTCCTGGAACAGCGGCACGCCCAGCGTCTTCTCGAGCACCGCGCGCAGCTCGGGGCGCGGATAGTCCGGCTTTTCGCGTCCTTCGCGACGGCGGAGGTACGGGTGGACCATGTCGCCCTGGATCGGTCCCGGCCGCACGATCGCGACTTCGATGACGAGGTCGTAGAAGCGCGCCGGCTTCATGCGTGGCAACATCGACATCTGCGCGCGGCTTTCAATCTGGAAAGTGCCGAGCGTGTCGGCCTTCTGGATCATCGCATAGACGTGCGGATCGTCGTCCTGCAGGTCGGCCATGCCGACCGCCACGCCCTTGGCCTCCTCCAGTAGGTTGAAGGCACGGTTCATGCAGCCGAGCATGCCCAACCCCAGCACATCGACCTTCATGAACTTCAGTGCGTCGATATCGTCCTTGTCCCATTCGATCACCTGCCGGTCGACCATCGCGGCGGGCTCGATGGGGACGAGATCGTCGAGGCGGGTCTGGGTCAGCACAAAGCCACCAGGATGCTGAGACAGGTGGCGCGGCACGCCGATGAGCTGGCGTGACAGTTCCAGCGCGAGGCGCAGGCGCCGGTCATCCATGTTGAGGCCAAGCTGAGTGACCTGCTTCTCGCCGACGCCCTCCTGGCTCCAGCCCCAGATGAGGCCGGCGAGCGCCTTGGTCAGATCCTCGGGCAGGCCCAAGGCCTTGCCGACCTCGCGCACCGCGCCTCGCGCGCGATAGCGGGTGACGACGGCGGTCAGCGCGGCATGGTTGCGACCGTAGGTGTCATAGATCCACTGGATGATCTCCTCGCGCCGCTCATGCTCGAAATCGACGTCGATGTCGGGCGGCTCGCGGCGCTCGCCGGAGACGAAGCGCTCGAACAGCAGCTCGTGCTTTATGGGGTCGATGCTGGTGATGCCGAGCACGAAGCAGACGCAGCTGTTGGCGGCCGATCCGCGCCCCTGACACAGGATGCCGCGCCGCCGGCTTTCCGCGACGATGCTGTTCACGGTGAGGAAGTAGGGCGCGTAACCCAGCTCTCCGATCAGCCTGAGCTCGTGCGCGATCTGGTCGCGATAGGCTTTCGGAAGTCCGTTGGGGAACATCCGCGCCGCGGCGATTTCGGTCAGGTGTTCGAGCGCGCCCTGCGCGGTCAGCCCCTCGACCACCCGCTCGTGCGGATATTGGTAACTGAGTTCGCCGAGGTCGAAGCTGCAGGCGCGCGCGATCGCAGCGGTGGCGGCGATGGCGTCGGGGAAGGCGGCGAAGCGCCGCTCCATCTCGGCCGGGGATTTGAGGTGACGGTCGGCATGGCGCTCGCGCCGAAAGCCGAGCGTGTCGACCGTGCATTTCTCGCGGATCGCGGTGACGACGTCCTGCAACAGCCGCGCCTCGGGGGCATGGTAGAGGATGTCGCCGAGCGCCACCGCACGGATGCCAGCTGCTCCGGCGAGCGCGGCGAGATCGTGCAGCCGCAGCGCATCGTCGGGCCGGCGGCGGAAGGCGAGTCCGCAATAGCCGCGTGCGCCGAAGGTCGTGCGCAGCTCGGCGAGCTGCGCTGCGGTCACCGCATCTGCTTCGCCCGGCAGCAGGATCGCGACCAGTCCCTCGCGCCACGCGACGACGTCGCTCCAGCCGAGCGTGCAACCGCCCTTGCCGGCGCGCGCCTTGCCCAGCGTCAGCAGCCGGGTCAGCCGCGACCAGGCGGGCTTGTCGGTCGGGTAGAGGAGCAGCGCGCGGCCGTCGTCCAGGTCGACCCGCGCCCCCGCGATCATACGCACGCCGGTCGCTTTCTGCGCCTCCCACGCCCGCACAAGCCCCGCGACGCTGCCGCGGTCGACGATGCCGAGCGCGCCATGGCCCTGCAGCGCGGCGGCGGCGAACAGTTCGTCGGGCGACGAAGCACCGCGAAGGAACGAGAAATGGCTCGTCACCTGCAGCTCGACATAGGTGGTCATCAGCCGAATAGCCCGTGGAGGTACCAGCTGAGATCGCCGGTCGCAGGCTCGACCCCGTCGCCGCGGCGGAACAGCCAGAAGCGCGCGCCGGTGTCGTCCTCGACCCGGAAATAGTCACGCACCGCCCAGACCTCGCCGTCGCGCCGCCACCATTCACCATGGATGCGCTCGGGGCCGTCGCCCGCGACCACCGCATGGACCTGCCCCCGCCAGGTGAAGCGGCGCGGCGGCGCATCGGGGAGAAGAGCCAGCACGCCGACCAGCGGCTCGGGCCGGCGCAGCAGGCGGACGGGCCGCTTCCAGGACGGCCAGCCCGTCGGCGTGACGAGCGGCGATGCGCGTCGCACGGCGCGCTCGGGCACGTCGCTTTCGACCGGCGCGGTCGTGAACAGTGCTTCCTCGCCGACCCGGCCGGCGATCTGGTCGACCAGCAGCGCGACGTCCGGCGGCGCATCGTCCCCGGCCAGACTGGCGGCGAGTGCGGTCGCGCCAAGCGGCTCGGTGCGGGGGGCGGCCAGTCGCATCGCCTCGATCCCGTCGCCGGGGTCGATCCGTTCGATGCACAGATGGAACAGCCGGGCGAGATGGCCGGCATCGCGGGTCGCGCGCGCGGTGCCGACCGACAGATGCTGTATGCTGCCGTCGATCCGCTCCAGCGTCAGCACCAACGCCCGCACGCCGCGTCCGCGCTCCACCAGTTGCCGGATCAGCGCGGCGAGCAGGTCACCGATCACCTGCTCGATCGCCTCCGCCGTGCCGATCGGTTCGAGCAGGCGGAGCCGGGCGATGGGCACCTCTTGCGGGACGACGGGCACGATGGGTTCGGCCACGCGCCCCAGTGCCTCGTCGAGACGGCGGACGCTTGCCATGCCGAGCCGCCGGGCGAGCGGTCCACGCGGCAGTGGCAAGAAGTCGGCGATCCGGTCGAGCCCGAAGCGGGTGGCGGCGGCGATCGCCTCGGGTGTCAGGCGGAGCGCGGCAGGGGGCAGGGGCGCTAGCGCCTGCGCTTCCTGCCCGTCGGGCACGAGCCGCATGGCGTCGCGGCCGAAGCGGGCCAGCGCATGGGCCGTGCCCGGTGTGCCCGCCACCGCCACGCGCGCGGTCAGTCCAAAGCGCCGGCAGAAGCGGATCAGCCGGTGGCAGAAGCGGGCCTCGCCGCCGTGCAGGTGCGCGACACCGGTCAGGTCCAGCCAGAGGCCGTCCTCGCCGCTGACGGCGGCGGTCGGGGTCCAGTGGCGCACGGCGTGCAGCGCCAGATCGTCCAGCAACGCCGCATCCGCCGCCCGATCGGCGGGACGGATGTCGAGATCCGGGATCAGCGCGCGCGCCTGCGTCACCGCCATGCCGGGGGTCAGGCCCAGCGCCATGGCGGCGGGGCAGGCAGCAGCGATGACCTGTCGCTGGCCGATCGCTTCGGCCAGGATCATCGGCACATGGTGCGTCAGTGGCGGCGGCGCGGGCTGACGCTGATCCGGTGCGATCGGTTGCTTGAAGGGGTGATCCGCCGCCTCGGACCGGCGACCCAATTCACGCATCTGGGGGCGCTGGTGGAGCGGAAGTGCCGCCACCTGCTCCTCGACCGCCGCGCGCGCGGCCCCCTGCCGCGCCCAGCGGGCGCCGGGACGCCAGCCGCCGCCCCGCGGCACCGAACAGGCGCCGGGGTCGTCGTCGACCGGCAGGAGGGGCGCGGGCCTCGGCTCAGGCAGCGCGCGCGGCCGCTCCAGCCGCCGCAGTCGCTCGATCGCGAGATGCGGCAGGTAGAGCGAGGCGACCCGTGTCATCGCATGCCTCCAATTCCATCGTGAAACCCGGGCCGCCGCGCTGGCGCGCCAGTTCGACCATCCAGCGTCCTCGCCCGACGATCTGCGGGGATATCGGCGCAGAGGGCGCGCAGGCGATCCGCCACCGGGTCATCGCCGCCGATAATTCGGTCAGCGGGCAGACACCCTGTCGCCGCCAGCGGCGGGACAGCAGGGCGGGCGTGTTGCCCGTCATCGCCGCCAGTTGCAGCCGCCGCGTTGCCACCATGTTGGCCCGCTTCACCTCGCCGACCACCGCCGCGAGGCCACCATGGCGCAGACCATCCTCCATGACGGCAAGGACGTCCTTGTCCTCGCGCACCTCGACGAAGAGCAGCGTCGCCGGGTTCAATCCCGCCTGTTCGAGACCTGGCGCGTAGAGATCGAACCGGGTCAGCGCCCACAGCACACGGCGGCCGCTCCGCGCCGCCGCACGTGCCGCGATACCGACCGCGAACAGCGTGGCGGCCGCATCGTCGGTGAGCGTCGGCGTTGCCGAGGTTAGTTCATGCAGGCCGCCCACCGCTAGTCCGCCACTCGTCAATCGGGCATCCATCGCTGCGATGCCGAAGGGCAGGACCTCACCCTCGCCATCGCGCACGGAGCCCATCACGTCGCGCAGACGCGTCAGGGCTTCGGGACAGGCGG